>NZ_OZ245832.1:3150000-3821865 GCF_965228705.1 Croceimicrobium sp. | reverse complement strand
TTCGTATTCTTCTTTTTCGATAAACTCAAGTTCGCTAATCGCGTCTCCCGTGGTATTTATAATTCGTTCGCGAACCGGATTGGTGAAAACCATTTCCCAGGCCGAATTAGATACATCCCCATAAATTTCGGAGTTTGCGAAATTGCCCAAACGAATAAAACATCCGGCCAAAGCCACGGTAATAACCACCCGATCTAATATCCATAGGGTAGGTTTATCCAAAACCTTACGCGAATAAATAATCATGGCGATAATGATGGCTACTGCCGCACCATGACTGGCTAATCCGCCTTCCCAAACTTTAATAATATCTCCGGGATGCTGCGAATAATAATCCCACTGATAAAAGAATACATGGCCTAAGCGCGCGCCTACTATGGTAGCAACTACGACATAGGTAAGGAGCGTGTCAAGCTTTTCAACCGGAATGCCTTCGCGTTTAAAAATCCGCTTCATAATAAAGTATCCCAGCACGAAGCCTAAGGCGAAGAGCAGACTGTAATAACGGAGGGTGAAAAATCCTAGGTCAATTCCGCGACCGGCGTCCCAAGTGATACTCAGCAGTTGATCCATGTTTATGATTTGCAGGGGAAATTATGAAATTCATCTAAGGCAAACGCTCTAATCCGGCTTTTGCTTTTTGTTGCACGCCTTCGTGAAAAGGGTAACCCTCCAAGGCTAATGCTTCCTTGAAATAACGCTTGCTTTGCGACCAGTTTCCTTTGTGTTCGAAGAGAATCGCAACCTGTAAAATACTGTTGGCCAAACTAAAACTTACCGGCTCCTTATACTCCATGGCCTTTAAAAAGGCGGGGATGGCTTGATCGATTAAACCCAGTTCCTGCAAGGCGCGAGCGCGTCGATAATGGTATTCTTGTCGCTCCCAATTTTTTCGGCAGCAATCCTCCACCCCTTCAGGCTTCAAATTTTCTACGATCCGCGCATAGCGACCAGCATCAAAGTCCAATCTAGCTTTTATTAAATGCAAATTAAAGCCCCGCAATGCCTCATCCAAAGCTTGCTTATCCGATCCTGTTAAGGTCTCTGCCTCCTGCATTATCTTTTGTCGATAGGCCTCTGCTTCTGTCTTCTGACCATTTAATAAATGATACCAAGCTAAATAGCGATATGCCGATTTACGATGCTCATGATCCTTGGCCGTTTCTAAAAACAAGTGCAAGTGCTTATAGGCCTGTTCCGGCTTAATCATCAAGGCAACTTTTCCGGTGTAATATTCGAAAAAGGGCACTTCCAGATAAGCAGAACCTCGAGGGCGATTTTGTAAAAGCTTTAAAGCTTCTGCTGCTTCACCCGAGCGAAGCTTTTGTTGCGCTTCTAGATAAGTGAAGAAGGATGAGGCTCCAACTTCCATCCCTAAGGTGTATAAGCTAACCTGTTCCTCCGTTTCAAGCTCATAATTCACATAAGCATATACAAAGCCAAAATAATCGCGATGAAACTTCAATTTAGGATCAGCCAGGCTATAATAATAAGCCTTGCGAATCATTTTTAATCCTTCCTCAATATTGCCTTTAAAGCCAAATAAGGAAGCTACCGACTTATAATCCGAAGGCAAGCTACCTACCGCGGTTTGCAGAACCCCAAAAGGAATAAGCGTGGGAATAAAATCGGGAAATTCGCGAAGGTTATCATCCAATAAATTGTAGGCGCGGTAAAAACCCCAGGCCGCCTTAATATTGTTTTTATACTTCCCGTGGATACCGCTCCGCCCTAAGGCCATTTCCGCTAAAAACACACGCTTATAAGGCTCTTGATCCGGCAAATCCTCCACCCGAGCAAATAGCTTCTCGAGCCGGGATTCATTCTCTGAATACCAATCTTCATTCTCCACGAAGAAACCACGAATACAAAGTGCGGCGGCTTCGAGGTAATCGGGTACGCGATTAGTAGGATTAGCCTTGCGCTCCCGGTTCAGGATTTGATGGAGATCGCTATAGCGAAGTTCGGCGATCGCTTTGATGCCGTCTTCCATAGCCTTATTGAATTCCACCTTTTGTGCGGTGCCTGAAAACAAGGCCAGGCTAAAAATGAGTAGGTAAAAATGTCGCATAAAAAAAGGGATCACTAAGGATCCCTCAAAGATGCAATATGATTTACTTTTTAGAAGTAAAAAGTTTTTCCATTTTCTCTTCTTCTTCCCGTGCTAATTCGGGATCAACCAGAATACGACCGGAATGCTCATCTGTAATGATTTTCTTGCGAGCCGCGATTTCTAATTGACGCTGAGGAGGAATGGTAAAGAATGAACCACCTGAAGCACCGCGTTCTACTGGCACAACGGCCAAGCCATTACGAGCACTATTACGCAAACGAGTGTAGGCTTTTAATAAGCGCTCTTCGATTACCTTTTGCTGCTTGGTGGATTCTTTCAAAAGAAGATCTTCTTCATCTTGAGTTTCCTTCAAGATGCTATCCAATTCTCCTTTTTTGAATTCTAAGTGCGATTTACGCTCCGCTAATTTTTCATCAGCTGCAGCAATCGCCTCTTTCTTGTTATCAATTTTAGCCTTAAACTCTTTAATGCGTTTTTCGGCCAATTGAATTTCCAATTCCTGGAATTCGATTTCTTTGGAAAGTGCATCAAACTCGCGATTGTTGCGAACGTTTTTCTGCTGCGACTCGTATTTCTTGATCTTCTCCTCGGAGTCTTTAATCAGGTTTTTCTTGGCTTTCACCTCCTGGTCCAACTCGTCGATGTCGACGTTTAACTTTTCGACACGGGTTTCCAATCCACCAATCTCATCTTCAAGGTCTTCTACCTCCAAAGGTAGTTCCCCGCGGATGCTGCGGATTTTATCAATTCGGGAATCAATGAGCTGAAGATCGTAGAGAGCGCGTAACTTTTCTTCAACAGTAACTTCTTTAGCCATAGAGCTATAAATAATTGATCGGGTTGGTACTGTTTTCCGTTAAAAGAACGGCAAAATTAGGGAATTTTTTCCGCAAATATTCGGCAATCAGGCCGATAGTGTACTGTTCATTCTCGTAATGACCAATATCTGCAATAAGTATCTGGTTATCAGCCTCAAAAAATTGATGATATTTAAAGTCGGAACTTAGAAACAAATCCGCCCCAATTGCTTTTGCTCTGGATAAGAGGAAACTACCGCTTCCACCACACCAGGCTATCCGCTTAATTTCTGGCTTATGAGGCGTCGTATAGCGAAGGATTCCGCCAAATGTATCCTTGATCTGCTTTAAAACTTGTTCAGCCGAAAGGGCTACAAGCAAGTCTCCGTACATACCCGACCCCAAGTCTTGATGGAGGTTTTCAATGGCATATACTTCATAAGCTACTTCTTCATAAGGGTGGTTTGCCTGCATGGCTTTTAAAACTGCTGCCAAGTGCGCTTCTTCCACCAAAACTTCCAGTCGATATTCTGCTTCCTCATGCAAGGCCCCTCTCTCCCCTAAGGTAGGATTGGCATTTTCCGATGCTCGAAAAGTTCCTTTCCCCTCGGAGCGAAAGCTGCATTGATCGTATTCACCAATATTTCCGGCCCCAGCCGCCCACAAAGCTTCGCTAAGCGACTGAACATTATCCTGAGGAACGAAGATTACCAGCTTCTTTAAAATACCGGCACGAGGCGCCAAAATCTTGGGGCGATTAATTCCCAATCGGCGGCCTATCTCCGCATTTACTCCAGAGGCAACATTATCCAAATTGGTATGCAAAGCATAGATGGCTATATCATTTTGAATGGCTTTAATCAAAGCTCTTTCGGCATCATTCTTACCGGTAAGCGATTTCAAACCACCAAAGATCAAAGGATGATGACTTATTATCATCTGCGCTCCTTTTTGCAGGGCCTCATCCACAATTGCCTCGGTAATGTCCAGAGAAATCAATACCTGCTGAACCTCCTTTTTCTTTTGACCGTAAAGTAATTTGCTATTATCGTAGGACTCTTGATAGGCTAAAGGAGCCCAATCTTCTAAAACACGAATGATTTCCGCTATTTGCATCTTTTGGATCTTGCTTTGCGAAGCTAGAAAACTATTCGGCAATTCGTGCCCTGGCCTTCAATACTATCAATTTCGAAGTCAGCATCCAACTTATGACAGGCATCCCGCACAATCGTTAAGCCTAAACCGCCGCCACTCTCACGATGGGTTCCCTGGGTACTGATACGCATCTCCCAGCGAATAATTTCCAGATTCGCCTCACTAATCCCACGACCATTATCCGATACCTCCAATACCTTACGATCCTTTCGCTGATAGCTTTTTAGTATAAGGCAACCACCCTGCTCACTAAACTTCAGAGCATTGCTTATTAAATTAAATAGAGTTGTTTGCACCAGAAAACGATCGGCATGCAAGTTTTTCAATTGAATATCCAGTTTTAGACTTACTTCCTTATTGCGGGCTACTCCTGCAAAATGGGTCCAGATATCCTCATAAAAAGCCTGCACATCAAAACTGATGGGGTTCAATTTGAAATCAGCCCGATTCACATTGATCCAGGCTACCGTATTATCCAATAATTTATTGGTGCTCTCCGCGGCTGATTTAATGGGACCCAGCATTTCCTTGAGATCCGCCATATTGAGATCACCTTCTTCGAATGCTTCGAGAGTACCAATTAACTGGCTTAATGGAGTACGAATATCATGAGATAAAATTGAAAGCATACGACCACGGGTGGAAGCCACTTCAGCAATAGCCTTATTCCGTTCCCGGGTATTGCGATTGATACGGTAAATTAAGAAGATAATAATCCCTGCCAGTACAATTATTACTATCAAAATATGGGTTTGCCGCTTGCTGTCCTGCAAAGCCAATTCCAATTCCTGGGCATTAAGCTCCGAATCTTTGAGTCGTACCTGAGTTTCCAGTTTTTTCAGATCCGAAGCCCCGCGAATGGAATCCATTTGCGCCAGATGCTTGGTATATTCCTTCATCATTGCAAAGGCCGCGACATAATTTTTTTGATAGGCCAGTGCTTCCGCTTTCAACATATAAAAGCGAGCCTTTTGCGTAACCGAAACATTTCTGCCCCCATCGCTCATCAGTCGTTCTAATTTGGGCATATAGCGTACTATGATGTCCTTACGACCAATTTCATTTGCACGCATCAGTACTTCCTCCAGTGCCTTGATCCGATAGACTACAGAAAATTTTGATCTTTCAATATGAAGTAGAATATCCGGGTATCGAACCAAAAACTCCATCGAGTCCATGATATCAATGCTAGCCACATTTACCTGGGCATAGAGATAAGTATTAGTTCTTAAATGGGGAATTAGGCTATCGATGAGCTCCAAACCACGTTCTGGAGTATCAAATTTTTTATACAGAAGACCCAGTATATAGGCATAGCGCATTTCCTCGGTATGGGAAACTGAGTCAGGATAATAAGATCGAGCCCAGCGCAAATTCTCAAAGGCATCTGCCGAATCTTCAGTACTGTAATAAACCGAAGCTAAATAAGTATAGGCATGGGCTACCCCCAGGGAATCTGATATTTGCTTATAGACTGCCAAAGCCCGGCGATGGTAATGCAAGGCTTCCGAATACACCTCCAATTGACCATAAGCCTTACCCAGGTTCAACAAGGTACGGCCATAGGCCTTATCCAGTGTATCCTCTGGCTGCCATTCCGCTAAACTGGATTGACCGAAATAAATAAGCTCCTCATACAATCCTTTTGCGTAAAGATCATTCAGGGAGTCCACACTCTTCTCTACCGTAAGCTGAGCTTGTAAACTCAAGCTAAACAGGAGAAAGAGTAAACGAAGAAAAAAGAGATTGACTTTCAAGTTAAAACAGATCCGAATCCTATCAGAGCCCTAATATATCTCAATTTTAGCCATAAAAAAACCCCGGCTCAAGTATAAAACCTGAACCGGGGTTGAATATGACTTAAATCGGTATTAACCGTTTTTCTCGTCGTCTTCCATTTGCTCTTTCAGCTTGCTTAAAGCGTCAAGGTCACCTAAGGTAGAACGCTCTACATTAGAGTTGATCACTTTAACGGCTTTCTTAGCTTGAACGCGATCCGCTTTCTGCTTATCGGCTTTCACTTGTTTGTGAAGCTCGGTATGAGAAGCTACAACGCGACGGGCATCTGGGTTAAACTCGATGATTTTGAAATCGATACGCTCATCAGCAGCTACTTCACTTCCATCTTCTTTCACCATGTGACGAGAAGGAACGAATGCTTCTACTCCGAGGTTTTCGAATACGATCTCAGCACCTTTGTCAACTTTGCGAAGTACTTTACCTTCGATTACACTACCTTCTTCTAATAAGGTGGCATAAGTTTCGAATGGATTGTCTTCCACTTGTTTGTGACCAAGGCTTAAGCGACGGTTTTCAACATCGATATCCAATACAACCACTTCCAATTTAGCTCCTACTGAGGTAAACTCACTTGGGTGCTTAATTTTCTTGGTCCAGCTTAAGTCGCTGATGTGGATCAGACCATCAATACCTTCTTCCAATTCTACGAACACACCGAAATTGGTGAAGTTACGCACCGCACCTTCGTGCTTAGAACCAACCGGATATTTGGTAGTGATATCAGTCCAAGGATCAGTACTCAATTGCTTGATACCGAGAGACATTTTGCGCTCTTCACGGTCGAGAGTTAAGATAACTGCCTCTACCTCGTCACCAACTTTCATGAAGTCTTGAGCAGAACGCAAGTGCGTGCTCCAGCTCATTTCACTAACGTGAATCAAACCTTCAACACCGGGGATGATTTCAACGAATGCACCGTAGTCAGCTAATACTACTACTTTACCTTTCACTTTATCACCTTCTTTCAACTCGCTATCGAGGTTATCCCATGGATGCGCCTCAAGCTGCTTCAGACCTAATTGGATACGGGTTTTGTCTTCGTCGAAGTCCAAAATTACCACGTTTAAAGTCTGGTCCAATTCTACCACTTCGCTTGGGTGGTTGATACGGCTCCAGCTCAAATCGGTAATGTGGATCAAACCATCTACACCACCCAAGTCGATAAACACTCCGTAAGAAGTGATGTTTTTCACCACACCTTCGAGTACTTGACCTTTCTCGAGTTTGCCAATGATCTCGCGTTTTTGTTCTTCGAGGTCGGCTTCGATAAGGGCTTTGTGAGATACTACCACGTTCTTGAATTCGTGATTGATCTTAACAATCTTGAATTCCATGTTTTTATCTACATAGGCATCGTAATCGCGGATTGGCTTCACGTCGATCTGAGAACCAGGCAAGAAGGCCTCAATTCCGAATACGTCAACGATCATACCACCTTTAGTACGACACTTAATGTAACCTTTCACTACTTCCTCATTGTCGTGAGCTTCGTTCACACGATCCCAAGCCTTGATAGAGCGAGCTTTACGGTGAGAAAGCACTAACTGACCTTCCTTGTCTTCAGTTTTGTCTACCAAAACTTCAACCTGGTCACCTACTTTCAAATCTGGATTGTAACGGAACTCGTTCAGGGAGATAACCCCTTCCGACTTGTAACCGATATCTACGATAGCCTCGCGATCGGTCATGTTGATTACCTTTCCTTCGGTAATGGTGTGCTCATCGATGCTGGTGAGGCTTTCCTCATACAACTTGGTGAGCTCTTCACGCTGAGCTTTTCCTTTAGAAGCGATTCCATATTCGAATTCGTCCCAATCAAACTCAGTGCTTTCCTCTACTACTTCAGGAGCTTCTTCTTTAGCAGGAGCTTCTTCAACAGTTTCGGACTTAGTTTCAGCAGCAGACTCAGCAGCCGCCTCCTGGGTAGTTTCCGGAGTATTTGCTACTTCCTCTTCTACTTTTTTGTTTTCTTCTGACATGCAGAAATCATTTGTATTTCGCGCCGGTAAGATCATTAGGGAAACCCGCAACGAAAGAATTTTTACATCATTTTGATTCTAAGCCTTTTCCTGATCCATTTCACTCCCCAGAAAAAGGAGTGCAAAGGTAAAGTTATTTTTTTGAAACTCAGAGAGTATAGTACGATATTTAAGGGTTGAAATAGGCCAATTCATTTGGAGGAATTACTTTAGCCCTATGCGCATTCTGATTCTCCTTTTACTTTGCTCCTCTCTTTATAGTCAAAGTGCTGTTTGGCAGAACTTTGGACCTAATCAAAGATTGGAAACTGCTGCCAAACTTTGTTTAGATCCCAATGGCAATATCTATTACCTGGCCAATGGTGATACCAACCAATTTCCCGGTAACAAATGGCAACTTTATAAGCTCGACCCCCAGGGTCAGGTTCTTTGGAAAAAGATATACGGAACTACCGGAAACTATGCAGCCTCGCAAATTATTTCCCTACATGAAAAATTATTCGTGGCTGGCGAAAGGTCTTGGAACGACACCAACCAAGCCTGGGTGTCTGTCCTTGATACGGCCGGAGTCCTTCTCCAAGAAAAGCGTTTTGGTTCTGGCGACACCACTTTGGCAGGTCAAGACATTGCAGCCAATCCGCTAAACCAAATTGCTTTGCTAAATCAAATGCGCAGCCAAAGTGGTGCCGAGCAAAGTGCCCAAGTCTTAATCCTGGATACCGCTTTAAATATCCTACATCGCCATATTCAAATTGATACCCTCTCCTTCGTGGCCCAAGAAATTATTGCCTTGCCTTCCGGCGGATGGGCTTATACCTCCGACTATGAGCTGGCCACTCGTTTCGACTATCTCGTCACGAAAATTAATAATCAAGGACAACAGCTTAATCGTAAAATTGTCTCCAGCGGTTTTACAAGAGGAGGTAATGCCATTGGTATTAATTCTAAAGGGCAAATTGCTATTGGAGGCGAAGGTGCCTCAGCTCTATCCGTATATTTTGATATTACGCTTACCCTTCTAGACACTAATCTAAATGTACTCTCCGATGTGTTTGTTCGACCAGGTGTAACTAAGAATGACGCCTGCTTTGATATGGCAATTACACCTTATGACACCTACCTCTTTACCGGCTATCGAATTGCCCCGGAAAATGGCCAAACCGAAATGATTGTAGTTGAAAGTGATTCCGCTGGTAATCGACTCTTTATTGACAGCCATTCAAGTTCCCCTACCTGCATTGGTAGCGGCTTAGTTTGTGATAATCAAGGACTTTTCTTTGCTGCGGGTTCGGATTTCAATCAGGCCCCTAGCCTTATTTTAGCTCGCGGCCAGGCCAAAGGACTATCTCGAGATCTGTATTCTTCCGCTCCGCTTTTATCGGCCTATCCCAATCCCTCCACCGGGCATTTTCGAATCAATAAAGAACTAAATGCGGATGACTGGGTACTTATAGATGCCTACGGAAAAAAACACCCTTTCAAGATCAGTGGCAAAGACCTGCACATTGATGCGCCGGCAGGGATTTATTATTTGACCTCTTCCAGGCAACTGATTTCTTTAAAACTTCAAATTCTAGCCCAATAAAAAAGGCTGCTCAATTTGAACAGCCTTTTTCTATATCTATAAAGAATGGACTAAGCGTCGTATTCTTCTTTCAACAATTTAGTGGTAGTAGATCCCGGACGCTCGATAGGCATACCTAAAGCGCGATCCCAGATTAAACTGGCCAGAGTTCCTAAAGAACGACTCACACCAAATAATACGGTATAGAAGTCATACTCGGTTAATCCATAATGCATCAATAACTGTCCGCTATGGGCATCCACATTTGGCCAAGGGTTTTTCACCTTACCCAATTCTTGCAATACATTAGGAACTACTTCGTAAATACGGCTGATCAGCTGGAATAATTCATCCTCAGGCATATGCTTTAAGGCAAATTCACGCTGTGCGGTGTAACGAGGATCCGTCTTACGCAATACGGCGTGACCAAATCCTGGAATCACCTTGCCTTCGTCTAAGGTCTTACGCACATAGGCTTCAATGGCATCTTTAGTAGGTAAGCCACCTCCTAATTCGTCGCGCATGGCTAAGGTCCAGCGAATTACTTCCTGATTTGCCAATCCGTGCAATGGTCCTGCTAATCCGTTCATACCAGCTGCAAAAGACTGATAAGCATCACTCAAGGCAGATCCTACCAAGTGAATGGTATGACCGGATACATTACCACCTTCATGGTCGGAGTGAATGGTAAGGTAAATGCGCATTAATTCGCGGAATTCCTCATCATTAAACCCAAGCATATGAGCGAAGTTACCACCCCAATCCAAGCTTGGATCCGGAGCAATATGATCGCCATTATGGTAGGTACGACGGTAGATATAAGCTGCAACTTGTGGAAGACGAGCAATGAGGTTCATTACATCCTCAAAGGTAGGTTGCCAGTAGTCTTTTTTATTAATTCCATCGCGGTAAGCGGTGTGGAATTCACTTTCAGTGCGTAAGGCCATGATACCGGATACGAACTGAGTCATAGGATGGGTATCGGTTGGCAAAGCATCTAATACCTTAAATACGTGAGCCGGTACTTCTGCTCTTTTTTGCCATTCCTTAGTTACCGCTTGTACAGCTTCTGGGGTGGGAAGCTCATCGAATAACATCAGATAAAAGATCCCTTCGGGAAGAGGTTCGTTTCCACCGGGAGCCTTAGGTAAAAGGTCTTGCAATTCGGGGATGGAATATCCGCGGAAGCGAATACCCTCGGCTGGATCTAATTTGGAGGTTTCGGTGATCAGTGCTTTTACACCGCGCATACCGCCGTAAAGCTGACTGATCTTCACCTCACCCACTACTTTATCCCCATGCTTAGCAAGGAAATCTTTGATCTCAGCTGCCGCCGAATCTATTTTAGTAGAAAAGTGCTGTTTTAAATTTTCCATTTACGAATACTATTTTTTAATGAATTTGAATTGGGTACCGAGGTATTTAGCGCTCTCGCCTAACATCTCCTCGATACGAAGCAATTGATTGTACTTTGCCATACGATCACTGCGTGAAGCTGAGCCGGTTTTGATCTGACCGGTATTAAGAGCTACTGCCAAATCAGCAATGGTAGAGTCTTCTGTTTCTCCACTACGGTGACTCATTACACAAGTCATATTATTGGCTTGTGCCAGACTTACCGTTTCAATGGTTTCTGTTAAAGTTCCAATCTGGTTCACTTTAATCAAAACAGAATTAGCCGCTTTTTGATCAATCCCTTGTTGAACGCGTTCCACATTGGTTACGAATAAATCATCTCCAACTAATTGTACGCGATCACCAATAGCTGCATTCAATTGTGTCCAACCGGCCCAATCATCTTCATGCAGTCCATCTTCAATCGAAATAATGGGGTATTTGTTCACCCATTCGGTCCAATAAGCGACCATTTCTTCACTGCTGCGCTTGGCGCCATCACTAAAGTGGTACATCTTATCATCAGCGTGATAAAATTCACTGGCGGCGGCATCCATGGCTATGTAAATCTCTTCTCCAGCTTTAAAGCCCGCTCTTTCAATGGCCACCAATACGGTTTCAATCGCCTCTTCATTGGATTGAATATTGGGGGCAAAACCACCCTCATCTCCAACATTGGTACTGTACCCTTTTTCCTTCAGTACACTTTTCAAGTGATGGAAAATTTCCGTTCCCCAGCGTAATCCTTCTGAGAAACTCGAGGCACCGAAAGGCATGACCATAAATTCCTGAAAGTCGATGGCATTATCAGCATGCTCCCCGCCATTCAGGATATTCATCATAGGCACGGGTAAAGTGCGGGCATTTACCCCTCCTACATAGTTATATAATGTTTGGCCGGTTTCACTTGCAGCAGCTTTTGCCACGGCTAAGGAAACGGCTAAAATGGCATTCGCTCCTAATTTGGCTTTATTGGGCGTACCATCCAGATCCAGCATACGCTGATCAATATCCGCCTGGTCGGTAACGAACATGCCAATAATCTCGGGAGCGATCAATTTATTCACGTTATCCACGGCATTTTGCACGCCTTTACCCATCCACTGATCTCCACCATCGCGAAGTTCAACTGCTTCATGTACACCGGTAGAAGCTCCGGAGGGAACTGCAGCACGCCCCAGGGCGCCGCTTTCAGTAATTACATCGACTTCTACTGTAGGATTACCGCGACTGTCGAGAATCTGACGGGCGTGAATGCCGGAAATGATTGCCATTTTTTAGGATTTAGATTGTTTCAGTTGTTCTACGAATTGATCAAAAAGGTATTCAGAATCGTGCGGCCCTGGGAATGCCTCAGGATGATATTGCACGCTGCTTACCGGTTTATTTTTCAGGCGAATGCCTTGCACACCATCATCATTTAAGTGACGGTGAGTTAATTCTATTTCTGCATGTTCCTCAACGGCATCCATGCTCACAACGAAGCCATGGTTTTGGGTGGTAATTTCTCCCTTACCGGTTAAGATATTAAGTACCGGATGGTTAATACCACGGTGCCCTTGATGCATTTTATAAGTGTTTAAGCCTTGTGAAATGGCAATCAGCTGATGCCCCAGGCATATACCAAATACCGGGTATCCTGAATTCACCATATCATTTACAATGCTTACCGTATTCTGCATAGCAGCCGGATCTCCGGGACCATTGGATATAAACAATCCATCAGGAGCCCAGGCCTTCATTTCTTCCAAAGAAGTATTCATCGGAAACACTTTCATATAGCAACCGCGATTAGCGAAATGACGCAGGATATTGCGTTTTACGCCTAAGTCTAAAACGGCAAGCTTATACGCTGCATCTTCTTCACCGAAATAATAAGCTTCGGTGGTAGCCACCTTGGAAGATAACTCCAAGCCTTCCATTGATGGCACTTCTTTAAGTTGAGCTTTCAGAGCTTCGAGATCTTCGGTCTCGGTGCTAATAATAGCATTCATAGCCCCTTTGCTGCGGATATGACGTACCAAGGCGCGGGTATCCACATCTGAGATCACCAATTTGCCATTCTCTTCGAAGTACTTCAAAAGAGAATTAGTAGCGCCTACCCGACTGTGATCGAAGCTGAAGTTCTTACAAATTAATCCGGCAATCTTAATAGAGTCGGACTCCACTTCATCGTCTTTCACGCCATAATTACCAATATGGGCATTGGTCGTAACCATCAACTGGCCATAATAACTGGGATCGGTGAAAATCTCCTGGTAGCCGGTCATACCGGTGTTAAAACAAATTTCGCCGGTAGAGCTTCCATCTAAACCTACCGATCTTCCCCAAAATGTAGTTCCATCTTGCAGGACTACTACTGCTTTCTTACGTGTAAAATTGGCCATCTTTCAAAAACTCTTCAAAGTTAATTCCTAAAGCAATCATCCACAAAAAAAGGGATAAGAACTAATGCTCTTATCCCTTTTCTATACGTTAAAAGAAATTCAATTACTCGCCTTTCTTTTCTTCTTCATTCGATTCTTCAGCAGGAGCTTCAGGAGCTTCGGCCTTTGGAGCCTCTTCTACTGCTGGAGTTTCCTCTACTACTTCTTCAGTTGCCGCTTCAACAGCCGGAGTTTCCTCTTTCTGAGTTTTTCCGGAACTGCCACGACGACGACGCTTAGACTTAGTAGCTTCTTTTTTGGCACTGGTGTAGATTTCGTTGAAATCAACCAGTTCGATCATACACATCTCGGCATTATCACCTAAACGGGTACCGGTTTTAATGATACGAGTATATCCACCAGGACGATCACCAACTTTGGCTGCAACCTCACGGAACAATTCAGTTACCGCATTTTTATTCTTCAAGTAAGAGAATACAATACGACGGTTGTGAGTGCTGTCGGTTTTTGATTTAGTGATCAACGGCTCCACAAACAATTTCAAAGCTTTGGCTTTGGCAACGGTGGTATTAATACGCTTGTGTTCAATAAGGCTGTTTGCCATATTGGCCAGCATAGCCTTGCGGTGTGCTGACTTTCTACCGAGATGATTTATTTTCTTTCCGTGTCTCATCGGTTAACTAGTCCTTGTCTAATTTGTATTTAGAGATATCCATACCGAAGCTTAATCCCTTGCTTTCCACTAATTCGTCGAGTTCAGTAAGAGATTTCTTACCGAAGTTGCGGAATTTCATCAGATCGCTCTTGGTGTAAGTCACCAGGTCTCCCAAGGTATCAACTTCAGCTGCTTTTAAGCAGTTCAATGCACGAACTGAAAGGTCCATATCCACCAATTTGGTTTTAAGCAATTGGCGCATGTGCAGGATTTCTTCGTCGTACTTATCAGCCTCAGAAGAGGAGTTATCCTCTAAGGAGATTTTTTCATCACTCACCAACATAAAGTGTTGGATCAAGATTTTAGCGGCTTCAGTAAGTGCTTTCTTAGGATGAATAGAACCATCAGTGGTGATGTCTAAGATCAACTTTTCGAAGTCAGTCTTTTGTTCCACACGATAGTTTTCGATGCTGTACTTCACATTTTTGATGGGAGTATAGATAGCATCTACAGCGATGGTTCCAATAGGAGCACCACTTTTCTTATTTTCCTCAGCAGGCACGTAACCACGACCTTTCTCAACGGTGATGTCCATGGTAATGGTTACTGAAGGATCGAGATTACAAATTACCAGGTCTGGATTCAGTACCTGGAATGAGCTGGCGAATTTACCGATATCACCCGCGGTGATACGTTCTTGGCCGCTAATGCTCACATTGATATTCTCAGTTTCGTTCTCCTCAATTTGACGCTTAAAGCGTACTTGTTTAAGGTTAAGAACGATTTCAGTAACGTCTTCTACCACACCTTTAATGGTGGAGAACTCGTGATCCACTCCTTCAATGCGAACAGAAGTGATGGCGAAGCCCTCCAGTGATGACAAAAGAACCCGACGCAAAGCGTTTCCTACGGTGAGACCGTATCCGGGCTCCAAAGGCCTGAACTCAAATTGACCTTCTGTATCGGTCGCTTGATTCATAATAACCTGATCAGGCTTCTGGAAATTTAAAATCGCCATAAGGGTAGGGATTAAGATTATTAATTATTTAGAGTACAATTCTACGATGAGCTGCTCCTTAATGTTTTCAGGAACTTGAGCTCTCATAGGTACGCTCAGCATTTTACCGCTGTGTGAAGACTCATTCCACTCTAACCATTCTAATGGTTCTTTACGAGTAGCTAATGAATCGGATACCACTTGAAGTGATTTGGATTTCTCGCGTACAGCGATAATATCTCCCACTTTCACGTGATAAGAAGGAATATTGTTCACCTCACCATTAACAGTGATATGACGGTGACCTACCAACTGACGTGCGGCACGACGAGTTGGAGCAATCCCTAAACGGTACACGATATTGTCTAAGCGGCTTTCGCACAATTGCAGTAATACCTCACCGGTAATACCTTTCGCACGTGAAGCACGGTCAAACATATTCGCGAACTGACGTTCCAGAATACCGTAAGTGTATTTTGCTTTTTGCTTTTCAGCTAACTGAATAGCATATTCCGATTTCTTCCCGCGACGACGGTTAGGACCGTGTTGACCGGGAGGATAGTTTTTTCTTTCTAAGGCACGATCAGGACCGAAAATAGGGTCTTGGAATTTACGTGCGATCTTGGAAACGGGGCCTGTGTATCTAGCCATTACTCTTTAATCTAAATCGGTGATTAAACTCTTCTTCTCTTGGGTGGACGACATCCATTGTGTGGGATTGGGGTTACGTCAACAATTTCAGTAACCTCTACTCCACTATTGTGGATGCTACGGATAGCGGATTCACGACCATTACCTGGTCCTTTTACGTAAACCTTTACCTTTTTCAATCCGTATTCTGCAGCTTTAGTTGCACAGTCCTCGGCTGCCATTTGAGCAGCGTAAGGAGTGTTTTTCTTAGAACCACGGAATCCCATTTTACCGGCGCTAGACCAAGAAATAACTTGACCGCGAGTATTGGTAAGCGAGATAATGATGTTATTGAATGTAGCGTTGATATGCGCCTCTCCGGCTGCTTCAACCACCACATTACGCTTCTTAGTAACTTTTCCTTGCTTCTTTGCCATGATGCGTCAATATTATTTAGTGGCCTTCTTCTTGTTGGCAACGGTCTTACGACGACCTTTACGCGTACGAGAGTTATTCTTGGTGCGCTGACCGCGAAGTGGCAAGCCGGCACGATGACGAATACCACGATTGCATCCAATATCCATCAAACGCTTGATGTTCAATTGGATTTCAGAACGCAGTTCACCTTCTACGGTGTAATTATCAGAAATAATTCGACGGATGGTGGTCAACTGATCGTCGTCCCATTCGCTAACCTTGATATTTGGGTCGATTTCGGCCTCTTCGAGGATCTTTACAGCACGGCTGCGGCCAATGCCGAAGATATAGGTAAGGCCAATCTCGCCTCGCTTATTTTTCGGTAAATCAATACCAGCAATTCTCGCCATATCAGCTAAATATTAACCTTGTCTTTGTTTGAACTTGGGATTCTTCTTGTTGATCACGTACAGCTTGCCTTTACGACGTACGATCTTGCAATCTGCACTTCTTTTTTTCAATGATGCTCTTACTTTCATAATCTTAGTAGCGGTAAGTAATACGACCTTTGCTTAAATCATAGGGTGACATTTCAAGTTTCACTTTGTCACCGGGTAAAAGTTTAATGTAGTTCATTCGCATTTTTCCGGAGATGTGCGCAGTAATAACGTGTCCATTCTCCAATTCAACCCGGAACATTGCATTACTCAATGCTTCTACAATGGTTCCGTCTTGTTCAATTGCCGATTGTTTCGCCATAGTGTTCTTCTCCTTAGAATGCGCTAACTGCTCTTCCTTTTAATTTTCCGTTTTTCATCAAACCATCATAATGACGGTTCAACAGGTAGCTCTCAATTTGCTGCAGCGTATCCAATACTACACCCACCATAATGAGCAAGCTGGTACCTCCGTAGAAATATGCGAACTGGGTATTTACACCAGCGATCATTGCGAAGGCTGGTAAAATGGCCAAAATGGCCAGAAAAATGGATCCCGGTAAGGTGATACGAGACAGTACCGTGTCCAAGAATTCTGCAGTTGCTTTACCCGGTTTAATGCCCGGAATAAAACCACCGTTGCGCTTCAGGTCTTCAGCCATTTGATTAGTGTTAACCTGAATTGCAGTATAGAAATAGGTAAATAAGATAATCAGTACGGCAAACACAAAGTTGTACCAGAATCCCTGAATATCACTAAAGGCTGTAATTAACCATCCGCCGCTCGCATCTTCACCAGCCGCGGTGTAGCTAAGGATGGTTACCGGAATAAACATAATCGCCTGCGCAAAAATGATCGGCATTACACCTGAAGCATTCACCTTAAGAGGAATATACTGACGTGCCATGTTTCCGGTAAAGGTGCGACCTCCAGTAGTACGCTTAGCATACTGTACAGGAACTCGACGTACCGCTTGTACCAGGGCAACTGCCAATAGAATTACAATAATTAAAGCTGCAATCTCTACCACAAAGAGTACCAGACCACCACCGCTACGCTCCAACTTGGAAACGAGCTCTTGTAGGAAAGCCTGTGGTAAACTGGCGATAATACCCACCATAATAAGGAGGGAGATACCATTACCAATTCCTTTGTCGGTAATACGTTCACCCAACCACATAGCGAAAATGGTACCTGCAGTAAGCACTACGATACTCAACAACCAGAAAGTTTGACCACTCACGGTTGTTTCAACACCTTGCGCCATTAGGTTGGCAACATAACCCGGAGCCTGAGCCATGGTAATACCAATGGTTAGAATCCGAGTAATTTGATTCAGTTTACGACGACCGCTCTCTCCTTCCTTTTGCATCTTTTGGATAGTAGGAACAGCCATACCAAGAAGCTGAATTACGATACTGGCAGAGATATAGGGCATAATCCCCAATGCCAGAATAGAGGCATTAGCAAAGGCTCCACCGGTAAAGGCATTCAAAATACCAATTAAACCACCATCAGCCTGACTTTGCAAAGAGGATAGGGTTTCGGTATTAACGCCAGGAAGAACCACATTGGAACCTAAGCGATAAATAAGCAAAAGACCTAAGGTTAAAAGAATCTTTTCCCTTAGTTCTTCGATTGCCCAGATATTCTTGATCGTATCGATAAATCGCTTCATGTTCCGGTATTATACAGTTTTAGCTTCGCCTCCTTGAGCCTCGATCGCTGCTTTAGCGCTGGCTGAGAAAGCATGTGCTTCTACGTTTAACTTAGCGGTCAATTCGCCACGTCCGAGGATCTTTACGCGATCACTCTTAGCGATCAATCCATTGTCGATAAGGTTTTGTACGGTTACATCACCACTTACTTTACCGTTGTCTACTAAAGACTGTAAAGTATCGAGGTTAATACCATTATACTCTACGCGGTTAGGGTTTTTAAATCCGAACTTGGGTACACGACGCTGCAATGGCATCTGACCACCCTCAAAACCAATCTTGGACTTATATCCACTGCGAGACTTAGCACCTTTGTGACCACGGGTAGAAGTACCACCATGTCCACTTCCCTCACCGCGAGCGATGCGCTTCGTGTTCTTTACAGAACCATCCGCAGGTTTTAAATTATTCAAGCTCATTATACTATCTTTCTATGCGTTAGCTTAGTTCAATTCTTCCACTTCCAACAGGTGTGCTACTTTACGCACCATACCTATAATCTGAGGAGTGGCTTCATGCTCAACCACTTGGTTCATCTTACGCAAACCTAAGGCCTCCAAGGTACGTTTTTGATCCTCAGGACGGTTGATTTTGCTGCGTACTTGTTTAACTCTGATCTTAGCCATGAAACAATTTCTTAACCGTTAAATACTTTATCCACGCTAATACCGCGAGTCTTAGCAATCGCACCAGCATCACGCAATGAAAGCAATGCGTCGAAGGTAGCTTTTACCACATTGTGAGGGTTAGAAGAACCTTTAGATTTGGCAAGTACATCATGTACACCAAGGCTTTCTAAAACCGCACGCATCGCACCACCGGCAATTACTCCGGTACCGTTTGATGCAGGACGAAGGAATACGCGGGCTCCTCCGAATTTACCATCCTGCTGATGAGGAATAGTATTCTTCACGAGCGGAATACGTACCAAATTCTTCTTGGCATCTTCGATACCTTTCTGAATGGCTTCGGATACTTCCTTGCTTTTTCCCAATCCGTAACCGGCAACCCCGTTTTCATCTCCTACCACAACGATGGCAGAGAAACCGAAGGTACGTCCACCTTTGGTCACTTTGGTTACCCGTTGAATGCCTACTACGCGATCGGTTAATTCCAGACCACTCGGCTTTACGCGTTGAATATTTTTGTGTCCTTTAATCATGGGATTTTCTTAAAATTTTAATCCACCTTCGCGAGCACCATCAGCCAAAGCTTTTACCCGTCCGTGATATAAATATCCACCACGGTCGAAGGCACAAGTTTCGAGGCCTGCTTCAGTGGCTTTCTTGGCCAAGGCAGCGCCTACGGCTTTCGCGATATCCGACTTGGTTCCCTCCTTGCTGATTTCTTTATCTAAAGAAGATGCAGCAGCTAAAGTTTTACCACTCACATCATCGATCAGCTGAGCGTAAATTTCTTTATTGGAACGGAAAACCGATAAGCGAGGAATACTGTTGGTTCCGCTTACTTTTTTACGAATCCGGCTGCGGATTCGGGTTCTTCTTTCTGTTTTAGTCAGTGCCATGTCTTAATTATTTACTAGCAGTTTTACCAGCCTTTCTACGGATGTACTCACCTACAAAGCGAACACCTTTTCCTTTGTAAGGCTCTGGCTTACGGAAAGAACGAATCTTAGCCGCTACCATACCAACCAGTTGCTTGTCGTGACTCTTAAGGATCACAATGGGGTTCTTACCTTTTTCAGATACAGTCTCCACTTTCACTTCTTGAGGAACCTCAAGTACGATATTGTGAGAGTATCCTAAAGAAAGATCCAGAAGTTGTCCCTGGTTGGTTGCACGATAACCTACACCTACCAGTTCTAATTTCTTTTCGAAACCTTCAGAAACACCAAGTACCATATTGTTGATCAAAGCACGGTACAGACCATGGTCGGCACGCGATTGCTTCTCATCATTCTTACGGTTCAGAGTGATGGTATTATCTTCGATGCTCAACTCCACACTGTTAGAAACAGTCTGCTGAAGCTCACCTAATTTACCCTTCACGGCAACCACACCGTCTTTGAAGCTTACTTCAACTCCGGCTGGGATACTAATGGGGGCTTTTCCTACTCGTGACATCTCTTAATTTTTAGTATACGTAGCAAAGAACTTCGCCACCTACATTCTCTTTACGGGCCTCTTTATCGGTCATTACTCCTTTCGAAGTAGATACGATAGCAATACCCAAACCATTGATTACCCTTGGCATGTTTGCACTGCCGGTATAAGTACGTAAACCAGGCTTACTTACACGCTTCAAAGAGCGAATAGCAGGCTCGTTGGTAATACGATCATATTTCAAAGCAATTTTGATAGTGCCTTGAGGTCCTTCTTCCAGGATTTTATGGTTCAGGATATAACCCTGATCCTGAAGAATTTTAGTGATCTCCTTCTTCAAATTAGAAGCTGGGATTTCCACTACTTTGTGTCCGGCCAAAATGGCGTTACGAACACGATTCAAATAATCTGCAATTGGATCTGTAATCATCTCTAAACCTTTTTACCAACTGGCTTTTTTAACTCCTGGGATCAGACCTTGGTTGGCCATCTCTCTGAAGGTTACCCGGTTAACTCCGAACTGGCGCATGTATCCACGTGGACGGCCGGTAAGCTTGCAACGATTGTGCAGACGCACAGGAGAAGCATTCTTAGGAAGCTTTTGTAAAGCTTCGTAATCACCGGCTGCTTTGAGCTCGGCACGCTTCTGAGCGTATTTGGCTACCAGCTTTTCGCGTTTGCGCTCGCGCGCTTTCATTGATTCTTTCGCCATGTCTTATTTTTTGAAGGGTAATCCAAAGTTCTTCAACAAGGCCAGCGCTTCTTTATCGGTATCAGCGGAAGTCACGAAAGTGATATCCATACCGGTAATGCGTGGCACTCTATCAATATTGATTTCGGGGAAGATGATCTGTTCGGTAATACCTAAGGTATAGTTACCACGACCATCAAAACCGTTATTCTTAATTCCGTTAAAGTCACGGATACGTGGCAATGCAGACCACAATAAACGCTCAAGGAATTCAAACATACGCTCACCACGAAGGGTCACTTTAGCTCCGATAGGCATGCCTTTACGAAGTTTAAAGTTTGAGATATCCTTACGGGAATAAGTAACGATCGCTTTCTGACCAGCAATCATAGACATTTGCTCAACCGCCTGCTCTACCAGTTTCTTATCACCGGTAGCTTCACCTACACCTTGAGAAAGAACAATCTTTTTCAAGCGAGGCACTTCCATGCGATTCTGATATCCGAATTCTTCGGTAAGAGCCGGAACAATCTGCTCCTGGTACTTATCTTTTAATTTGGTAGAAAAATCCATTACTTAATAATCTCTTGAGTTTTCTTTGAATACCGTACCAGTTTACCGTTCTCGTCAGCTTTACGACCTACGCGAGTGGGTTCACCATTTGCGGGATCGATCAACATCAATTTAGACAGATAAACAGGAGCTTCTACTTCTTCGATACCACCTTGAGGATCGGTAGCGCTAGGCTTCTTGTGTTTTTTCACCACATTGATACCTTCAACGATCGCCTTTCCTTTTTTAGGAAGCATCTCTAGTACTGTACCCTCCTTGCCTTTGTCTTCGCCGGAGAGAACAACTACTTTATCACCTTTTTTGATATGAAATTTGGCCATTGTTCTTTCGTTTAAAGTACCTCAGGGGCTAATGATACAATCTTCATATACTGTTTGTCGCGAAGTTCACGGGCAACCGGTCCGAAAACACGAGTACCACGCATTTCATTCTGCGCATTCAGCAATACACAAGCATTGTCGTCAAAACGGATATAAGATCCATCGGGACGACGAACCTCTTTTTTGGTGCGAACCACCACCGCTTTGGATACTTGTCCTTTTTTGGCATTACCGGAAGGAGTAGATTCCTTGATAGAAACCACGATGCGGTCTCCAACGGAAGCATAACGACGACCGGTACCTCCCAACACACGAATTACCAGAACTTCCTTGGCTCCGGTGTTATCCGCTACTTTAAGTCTAGATTCCTGTTGTAACATCGCTTACTTCGCTCTTTCAATGATTTCTACTAGTCTCCAGTTCTTGGTCTTGCTCAGGGGACGAGTTTCCATGATGCGTACGGTATCACCGATATTGCACTCATTCTTCTCATCATGAGCATGAAACTTCTTGGTAAGCTTAATAAACTTACCGTACATAGGGTGCTTTTGCTTTTTCTCTACCGACACCACGATGGACTTAGCCATTTTGTTGCTGGTAACTACCCCGATACGTTCTTTACGCAAGTTTCTTTTGTGTTCCATTTTGAACAGTCTTATTAAGATGCGCTTTCTTCAGTACGGGCACGAAGCTCTGTACTCAAGCGAGCGATCAACTTTCTTTTTTCTTTCAATTCCACAGGATTCTCTAAGGGAGAAATGTGGTGCGCCATACGCAACTTGTCGTAATTGATCTTCTCCTCAGCTACTTGATCGGAGATTTCTTGCGTGGTCATTTCTCTAATTACGGATGCCTTCATCTTTCAATCTTAATTAGGCACCGGTATAATCCCGGCGAACGATAAACTTACATTTAACGGGAAGCTTTTGAGCGGCCAAACGCAATGCCTCTTGAGCGATCTCCTGGTTTACACCATCAAGTTCGAAGAGGATACGTCCGGGACGTACAACAGCAACCCAGTGATCCAAGGCACCTTTACCTTTACCCATCCGTACTTCGGCTGGCTTTTTGGTAATGGGCTTATCGGGGAAAATACGGATCCACAACTGACCTTCACGTTTCATGTAACGGGTAGCTGCAATACGCGCCGCCTCGATCTGACGTGAGGTGATGAAAACCGAATCCATCGCTTTCAGACCGAAACTACCGAAAGCAATCTCGGCACCGCGCTGGGAGTTACCCTTCATGCGGCCTTTAAACTGCTTTCTGTGTTTTGTTTTCTTAGGTTGTAACATCTTTCAATATTTTAAGCGGTCCGCTTATTTTCTTTTTCTTCTGTTACGTCCGCCACCTGCATTGGCTCCACCAGCCGGTCCATTGCTTTTCTTAGCTGTACCGAATGGGTTGCTCAGGTCGCGCTTTCCGTATACTTCTCCTTTCATGATCCATACTTTGATACCCAAACGACCGTAGGTAGTGTGAGCTTCAGTCAAAGCATAGTCAATGTCTGCGCGGAAAGTGTGCAAGGGTGTACGTCCGTCTTTATACATTTCGGAACGCGCCATTTCCGCACCGTTCAAACGACCAGAAACCATAATCTTGATCCCTTCTGCTCCCATACGCATCGATGCAGCTATAGCCATTTTCACGGCACGACGGTAAGAGATACGTCCTTCAATTTGGCGGGCGATAGAATCAGCCACCAGTTTGGCATCTAGTTCAGGACGCTTGATCTCGAAAATGTTAATCTGAACTTCTTTCTTGGTGAGCTTTTTTAGCTCCTCCTTCAATTTATCAACTTCCTGACCACCTTTACCGATGATAATACCAGGACGACTGGTAGTAATGGTAATGGTAACCAGTTTAAGGGTACGCTCAATAATGATACGGCTAACGCTGGCCTTATTTAAACGTGCGTACAAGTAATTGCGGATTTTGGCATCTTCCGCGATCTTGTCGCCATAATTACGGCCACCGTACCAATTGCTATCCCAGCCGCGGATAAATCCTAATCGGTTTCCTATTGGATTAGTCTTCTGTCCCATGCGGTTATTCGTTTACTTCGTTAGATTCTGCGGCTGCTTCGTCGTTGTTACGAGCATCTACCACAATGGTTACATGATTACTGCGTTTGCGAATGCGATGTGCACGACCCTGAGGGGCGGCTTGAATACGCTTCAACATACGAGCGGAGTCAACCTGAATGCTAGATACATATAATCCTGCATCTTCGATACGCTCTCCTTCATTCTTCTGCTCCCAGTTGTTAATCGCTGAGCGCAATAATTTCTCCATGGGGATACTGGCATGCTTAGGGCTGTACTTTAAGAGGTACAAAGCTTTTTCAACATCCATTCCACGTACCATATCAGCTACCAAACGCATCTTGCGAGGGCTGGTTGGGTAATTGCGCAGCTGAGCAATCGCCACGTTTTTACGGGCTTCTTTTCTTGCTTCAGCAGATTGTTTCTTTCTAGATCCCATAACCTATTCTTAGCGCTTACCTTTATCTTTCTTATTACCACCGTGTCCACGGAAGGTACGAGTCAATGCAAATTCACCGAATTTGTGACCTACCATGTTTTCTGTTACAAAAACAGGAACAAAGGTTCTTCCGTTGTGTACAGCTATAGTCTGACCTACTGCTTCAGGAAAGATCATGGAGGCACGGCTATAAGTCTTGATTACCGACTTCTTACCGCTATCGGCTTGCGCCAATACTCGCTGCTCCAGCTTATGGTGAATAAAAGGACCTTTTTTTAGTGATCTCGCCATAGCTAATTACTTTTTACGTCTTTCAATGATATACTTGTTCGAAGCCTTCTTAGGAGTACGAGTTTTGTACCCTTTGGCTGGAATACCAGTACGTGAACGTGGATGGCCACCGCTGGCACGACCTTCACCACCACCCATGGGGTGATCTACTGGGTTCATCGCTACACCACGAACGCGAGGACGACGGCCTAACCAACGGCTACGACCTGCCTTACCACTGCGCTCTAATTGGTGATCTGAGTTTCCGATAGCACCAATAGTAGCTTTACAAGTAGTCAAGATCATACGGGTTTCACCGCTAGGCATTTTCACGATAGCATACTTACCATCGCGAGCCGCTAATTGGGCAAAAGATCCGGCAGAACGTGCAATGATAGCTCCTTGTCCAGGGCGCATCTCAATGCAACTGATTACTGTACCTAAAGGAATATTCTCCAGGAACATGGTGTTACCGATTTCAGGAGTAGCATCTTTACCACTTACTACCTGCTGCCCAACTTGTAAACCGTTAGGAGCGATAATGTAACGCTTCTCTCCATCTGCATAAAACAACAAAGCCACGCGAGCAGAACGGTTAGGATCATACTCGATGGACTTTACAGTTGCAGGAACGCCGTCTTTTTCGCGTTTGAAATCGATCACACGATAACGACGTTTATGACCACCACCCACTTGGCGCATGGTCATTTTACCACTATTGTTACGTCCGCCCGACTTAGACTTCCCTTTTACAAGAGATTTCTCAGGCTTGCTGGCGGTTACAGTTTCAAACTGACCTACAACCTTAAAACGCTGTCCGGGAGTAACCGGATTTAATTTTCGTACAGCCATGATTAAATTTCGCTATAGAGGTCAATAGTTTCACCACTGCGAACCTGCACAATGGCTTTCTTATACTTACCAGTGTTACCACGAGTAATACCTTGTTTGGTATAGCGGAACTTACGCTTACCTGGCATTACCATAGTTTTTACACTTTCTACGTTCACACCGTAGAGCTCTTCCACTGCCTTGCGGATCTCAACCTTGTTGGCATCCACCGCAACTTCGAAAGCAAAACGATTGTTGTCTTCGCTATCAGCGGTAGCCTTCTCAGTGATGATTGGTTTGATCAAAATGCCCATGGTTTACTATCTTAAAACAGTTTCAAGCTTCTCCAACGAATCTTCAGATAAAATCACAGTTTGCGCCTTCATTACAGCGTAAGTGTTTAATTCTGAAGCACTTATCACGTCGGAACCCTTAAAATTTCGGGACGACAAATATACAGCTTTATTTGACTCACCAAGCACCAGTAAAGATTTTTTGTCTTGGAGGCCTAAGGCGCTCAAAATCTGTACGTAGCTTTTAGTGTTTGGCTTGTCCATTTGAAGGGCTTCCAAAACCACAATATTTTGGTCAGCGGCCTTCTGTGCTAAAGCAGAACGACGGGCCAAAGCTTTCAACTTTTTGTTGAGTTTGAAACCGTAGTTACGAGGACGGGGACCGAATACGGTACCACCACCACGTTGTACAGGACTCTTTAATGATCCTACACGGGCATTACCAGTACCTTTCTGACGGAAGAACTTCTTAGTAGTACGAGAAATCTCTGCACGTTCTTTCGCTTTGTGAGTACCTTGACGCTTATTGGCAAGATGTTGTTTAACATCTAAATACAGGGCGTGCTCATTAGGCTCAATCGCAAAAATGTCATCAGCCAAGGTCACTTTACGTCCGGTATCCTTACCTTCTTTATTTAATACTGCTAATTCCATTACTTGGTGATAATTAAGATTGAGTTCTTAGGACCGGGAACCGACCCTTTAACAACCAAAAGGTTCTTATCGGCATCTACCTTAATTACACGGAGGTTCTCTACCATAGTCATAGCTCCTCCCATGCGTCCGGCCATTCGCATACCTTTAAATACGCGTGATGGATCCGAACCGGCACCAATTGAACCAGGAGCACGTAAGCGGTTATGCTGACCGTGGGTAGCTTGACCTACTCCACCAAAGCCATGACGCTTTACTACACCCTGAAAACCTTTTCCTTTTGATACACCGGAGATATCAACGAATTGTCCTTCGGCAAAAAATTGGTCTACGCTAATTGCTACACCTTCCTTCAATTCCACTTCTCCGAAGCTGGTATCGAATTCTTTTACTTTTTTGCGAGGGCTTACTCCAGCCTTCTTGAAGTGTCCTACCATAGCAGCAGGTACACGACTCTCTTTTTGTTCGCCGTAAGCTAACTGTACGGCTTCGTAACCGTCTTTCTCAGCGGTCTTGATCTGGGTTACCACGTTGGGCTCCACTTCGATGACGGTACACGGTAAGTTTTTACCGTTTTCGTCAAAGAGGCTTGTCATCCCGATCTTTTTACCGATCATTCCAGGCATTTGACAATCTATTTAAATTAATACTCTAAACTCAGACTTTAATCTCTACTTCCACTCCACTAGGCAACTCCAGCTTCATCAAGGCATCAATGGTCTTGGATGAAGAACTGTAGATGTCGAGCAAACGCTTGAAGGAAGACAACTGGAACTGCTCACGTGACTTCTTATTCACGTGAGGAGAACGCAATACTGTGTAGATACGCTTGTTGGTCGGAAGCGGAATAGGACCGTTCACGATCGCACCGGTACTCTTTACAGTCTTTACGATTTTCTCAGCACTCTTATCCACCAAATTGTGGTCGTAAGACTTAAGCTTAATGCGGATTTTCTGACTCATCTTCTTAATAAACTTATTCTTTGTTACCCTTAACCTTAGCAATCACATCCTCTGCGATGTTCTTAGGAGCCTCTGCAAAGTGAGAGAATTCCATAGTTGATGTCGCACGACCAGATGAATTGGTACGAAGGTCAGTTACATAACCAAACATTTCAGACAGTGGCACTTTGGCTTTGATCGCTTTTGAATTATTACGATCGCCCATGCCTTCTACCACACCACGACGACGGTTCAAATCACCTACGATATCACCCATATATTCTTCTGGAGTTAATACCTCCAACTTCATAATAGGCTCTAATAATACCGGATTGGCTTTAGGAACTGCGTTACGGAAGGCCATTTTGGCTGCAACCTCAAATGAAAGTTGATCCGAATCCACAGGGTGGAAAGATCCGTCCTTTAAGGTTACTTTAATACTATCTACAGGGTAACCAGCTAAAACGCCAGTAGACATAGCTTCTTTAAATCCTTTCTCTACTGAAGGGATAAATTCTTTAGGTACGTTACCACCTTTCACCTCATTAACGAACACCAATCCTGGTTCTTCGCTTTCACTAGGCTCAATGGTTACAATGATATCGGCAAACTTACCACGACCACCAGTTTGTTTCTTGTAAACTTCACGGTGATCTACAGAACCGTTGATCGCTTCTTTGTAAGATACCTGAGGAGCACCTTGGTTCACCTCAACCTTGAATTCACGTCTCAATCGGTCGATGATAATATCTAGGTGAAGCTCACCCATACCAGAGATTACAGTTTGACCAGTATCCTCATCTGTGTGTACACGGAAGGTTGGATCCTCTTCAGCCAATTTAGCTAAGGCCATACCTAATTTATCCACATCAGCTTTAGACTTAGGCTCTACTGCCAATCCAATTACTGGCTCTGGGAAGTCCATTGACTCAAGAACAATAGGAGCGTTCTCTGCACAAAGGGTATCACCAGTTTTAATGTCTTTAAATCCTACTAATGCACCGATATCTCCTGCACCCAGCTCATCAATTTGATTTTGCTTATTCGCGTGCATTTGGAAGATACGAGAGATACGCTCCTTCTTACCGGTACGAGTATTCAATACATAAGAACCGGAAGGAAGGGTACCTGAATAAGCACGGGTAAAGCACAAACGACCAACAAATGGGTCGGTAGCGATTTTAAATGCCAAACCACTAAATGGCTCATCAAAAGAAGGCTTACGCTTCTCTTCAACTTCAGTATCAGGGTTAGTACCAACGATAGCTTCAATATCTACCGGAGCAGGCATTAACTCCATTACCATATCAAGCATGGCCTGTACACCTTTGTTTTTAAAGGCAGAACCACACATCATAGGCACTACTTTGTTAGCGATAGTCGCTTCACGTAATGCGTCAAGGATTTCACGCTCAGTAAGAGAATCAGGATCCTCGAAGTATTTTTCCATTAAAGTATCGTCGAACTCAGCTACGGCCTCAAGTAATTTCTCGCGGTATTCAGTAGCTTCGTCTAACATATCAGCTGGGATTTCAACTTCTTCGAAAGTCATTCCCATATCTTCTTCATTCCAAACGATTCCACGGAAGTTGATCAAGTCAACCACTCCTTTGAAATCAGCTTCAGCACCGATAGGCAACTGAAGAGGAAGTGCATGAGAACCCAACATTTCTTTCACCTGACCACAAACGTTCAGGAAGTCGGCACCCTGACGGTCCATCTTGTTTACGAAACCAATACGTGGAACGTTATAGTTATTAGCCAAACGCCAGTTAGTTTCTGATTGAGGCTCCACACCATCAACCGCAGAGAACAAGAATACCAATCCGTCTAACACACGAAGAGAACGGTTTACCTCAACGGTAAAGTCAACGTGTCCGGGGGTATCGATAATGTTAATATGGTAGTTATCACCACGGTAAGGCCAGTTAAGGGTGGTGGCAGCAGAGGTAATGGTAATACCACGCTCTTGCTCTTGCTCCATCCAGTCCATGGTAGCGGCACCATCATGCACCTCACCAATTTTGTGACTTACCCCACCGTAATAAAGGATACGTTCGGTGGTGGTGGTTTTTCCCGCGTCGATATGCGCTGCAATACCGATGTTACGAGTGTATTTTAAATCTCTTTTTGCCATGATTTATCTTTCCTATTTGAGGGATTTAGAATCTGCCAAAGTGAGCAAAAGCCTTGTTAGCTTCCGCCATTTTATGAGTATCCAAGCGCTTTTTAACTGCAGCACCTTCTTCTTTAGCAGCGGCCATAATCTCAGCGGCTAAACGGTTGGCCATAGCTTTTTCATTACGCTTACGAGCGTACATGATTAACCACTTCATGGCTACAGAAATCTTACGATCTGGACGAATCTGAACAGGAATCTGGAAAGTGGCACCACCCACACGCTTAGAACGTACTTCTACGTGAGGCATAACATTATTTAAGGCTTCTTTCCATAATTCTAAACCATTACCCTCTCCGGTTTTCTCGGAAACGATATCAATGGCCGAATAAAAAATGCGGTAGGAAGTACTCTTCTTCCCATCCAACATCATCATATTTACAAAACGAGTTACCAGTGGCTCACCGAACTTGGGATCTGGTAATAAGGGTCTTTTTTTAGCTCTTGCCTTTCTCATGAGTCTTTTTCTCTAACAGGATTATTTCTTCGCTTTAGGACGTTTCGCGCCGTACTTAGAACGACGTTGCATCCGACCATTAACACCAGCGGTATCTAATGCACCGCGCACAATGTGGTAACGCACACCTGGCAAGTCTTTCACACGACCACCGCGAACCAACACAATGCTGTGCTCCTGCAGGTTGTGACCCTCACCAGGAATGTAGGCATTCACCTCATTTCCATTGGTTAAGCGTACACGCGCTACTTTACGCATGGCTGAGTTAGGCTTCTTAGGAGTGGTGGTATACACACGCGTACATACTCCACGACGCTGTGGTGAAGACTGCAGGGCTGCAGACTTACTCTTCTTAGTAATCTTAGTACGTCCTTTCCGTACTAATTGCTGAATCGTTGGCATACACCTTTATATATAAGCTATTTAATAAATTCGCTACCCCACTTTTTTGGGGACTGCAAATGTAGAACAATTCAACAACGTAGCAAGCCCTTGAGAAAAAATGTTTTAGGCTTTTGCTCAGATACTTAGAAAACGATGTGTAGCCTGAGCTAAGGAAGTCTATTTCCCCGCTTTCCGATCATTATTACCGCTTCACAATTTTGGAGCTATGCACACTATCTCGTGTGATTTCGAAGAATATTCCCCGCCAATTAAAAAAAGCCTCATAGAATAAGGTGTCAAAATGCATCGTCACGAAGCCCGCACTATCGGCATCAAAATCGGTATAACTTTCTTGTTTTAAGCGCGACCAGGAAGTGTCATTCAGGACCTCCAAGACATCTGCTTCTACCCAACCTCCGTCGCCTCCACTAAGTGCTAATACTTGTGCATCCATAATATGAAGGCTATCCTTGGTACTGGTAAATCCATATAAAGTGATGCAACAAACCTCATCTTCCTTTACCAAACTGAAGAAGCATAGACTATCCCCTTCCCAAAAGGCATCCCAATAAAAGGGTAAATAGGATTCGTGATACAAACGCTCGCCATCCGGTTTCACCGGCACTCCTTTTATATAACGATTCACAAACCAAGCTGGCACCGAATCCCCGATCGAAAAATTCTCAAAGTCCTTGATGCCTGGCCGCCAATCCTGACTTGAATTTTTAATCAAAGTCAAGACATCTTCAGGTATAGATTCTCCCTCCTGTTCTGTCGTATCCTCTAAGACGTCAAACTCATTTTCCAAACTCTCACTGAGCTCCGTATCGAAACTTGAATCATTAGGCTCAGCTATCTGGGTACATGCCCATGAAAGGCAAGACAGGAAACAAATTAGAAGTATTGATTTTAAGGACTGAGCCATGATCTGCAGTAATCAGATCGCGAAATTAGGAAATGCATCAATCTCAAACATAAGGTTAAAATCAACCCTGCATAACTATCTGAAACGAAAACCATTTTCTCATGGAGGTACCCCATTATTAACTATATAAATACTCCTACGAAAAAGCTACATTGAAACTTAAAACCAAATAAAATGCTGAGATTACTACTTATACCAAGCCTAGTTATTCTATCCTTTAAGAGCTATTCTCAAATTGATCACGAAATCTACATGAGCACCCGGCTTTCCGTTTATTCACCTATCGGATCACCTCTTATAACTGGCGGCAACTATTCCTTACACGGAATGGGAATAGGTATAAACCAGACCTATGAATACTTTATTAAAAAAACTCAAATCGGCTTAAGCCTTGCTGGTGGATACATGCGGAGTGAGGTTCCAGCCCCCTACCTCTATAATGTTAGTTCAGTTCCTCAGTCTATAATTGCCAACCCTAGTGGAGCCTTCAACTGTTTAAACCTTATGCTGGAGGTATATCGCCGGTTCGGTGAATCTGATAGCAAGATATTTTTCCAACCAAGTTTTGCCTACGGTGTCAATTATGCGTTATTAACTGAATTACCCGAAGGAGTTAGAACCCCTACACAAAGGCTTTTTGGAGGTCAAACATCCCTAAATGATTTTGTGAAAGCTGGCCTTGATTTTGCCATCCCGGTTAACGATGAAGTGAAAATTCTAATCGGCATTGACTTATATATTACTCAGTTTCGATTCGAACCTTTTCGGATCACCGGCACTTCCGAAATCTACAACTACTACAATGCAGGTATACATTTCGGCTTCCAACATGCGATCAACTAATAGGTCTTTCTAGGATGGAGCTTATTCATTAAGCCCTTGCCGCCTTTGCATAATATCTGCACCTTTGCCCCTCAAATCAATTTTACTGTGACGGACTTCCTTCAGGGACTCAACCCACCTCAAAAAGCCGCGGTCGAAGCTACCGAGGGCCCCATTATGGTTATTGCCGGTGCTGGCTCGGGAAAAACCCGTGTGCTCACCATGCGCATTGCTTACCTCATGGCGAATAAAGGTGTGGACCCTTTTAATATCCTCTCCCTGACCTTTACCAATAAAGCCGCTCGCGAAATGAAGGAGCGGATCGGTAAAATCGTCGGTCCCTCTGAAGCTAAGAATATTTGGATGGGAACCTTTCACTCGGTATTTGCCCGCATTTTACGGGTTGAAGGTCATCTTTTAGGTTACCCTTCCAACTTCACTATTTACGATGCCGAAGACAGTAAAAAGGCTATTAATAATGTGATTAAGGAATTGAACCTTGATAAAGAGATTTATAAGACTGGCAATGTAGCCCGCAGAATCTCAGCCTTTAAAAACGGTTTGATCACCCCTCGGGAGTATTTCAATAGCCCAGACCTTCAGGAACAAGATGCCGCTGCACGTATGCCGCAGTTGGGGGATGTATTTAATGCCTACAATGAAAAGAACTTTCGGGCGGGTTCCATGGATTTCGATGATATCCTACTCAACACCTATACCCTCCTGCGGAACTTCCCGGAGGTATTAGCCAAATACCAGGATCGCTTTCGCTATATCATGGTAGATGAGTATCAGGATACGAACCACGCCCAGTACCTCATAGTAAAAGCCCTGGCCAATCGTTTTCAGAACATTTGCGTGGTAGGTGATGATGCTCAGAGTATCTATGCCTTCCGGGGAGCGAACATCCAGAACATCTTAAATTTCCAGCGCGACTACGACAATGTGCAAGTCTATAAGCTGGAGCAGAATTACCGCAGCACCAAAAACATTGTAGGAGCAGCGAATAGCCTAATTGCGAAAAACAAGAATCAGCTCCCTAAAAATGTATTCACCGAAAATGATGGCGGCGACCAAATTGTGGTTCACAAAACCGTAAGTGATTCCGATGAAGGAGCCTGGGTAGCGCGCACCATTTTTGAAAGGCAGATGAATGAGCATTTCGACTATTCCGATTTTGCCATTCTCTACCGTACCAACGCCCAATCACGGGCCATGGAGGATAATCTTCGTCGCAAGAATATCCCCTACCGCATCTATGGAGGTCTCTCCTTTTACCAACGCAAGGAAGTAAAAGACCTTTTGGCTTATTGCCGATTAGCCATTAACCCTAAAGATGAGGAAGCTTTACGCCGCACCATTAATTATCCCAAACGAGGCATTGGGGACACCACCGTTGAAAAGCTTACTGTTAAAGCGAATCAGGAGAATCGTGCCATTTGGGAAATCCTGGAAAACATCGATTTCTTCCCCGACCTGGGTATTAATCGCGGGGCAGTTAACAAGCTGAAAGACTATGTTACCAAGATCAATAGCTACCGCATTTTAGCCGAAAACTCCGATGCCTTTGAAGTTGTAAATCAGATTTCCAAGACCTCTGGCTTGATGCGCACTCTGGGAGAGGATAAAACCCCGGAAGGAGTTAGTCGAGTAGAGAATATTGAAGAATTATTGAACTCCGTAAAAGAGTTTGTGGAAGGCCAGGCAGAAATCGAAGAAGGAAATCCCAAATTGGAAGGCTTCATGCAAGATGTAGCCTTGTTAACCGATCAGGATAAAGATGATCCCAATGATCGCAATAAGGTCTCTTTGATGACCATTCACCTGGCTAAAGGATTGGAGTTTCCGGTAGTTTTTATCGTGGGGATGGAAGAAAACCTCTTCCCCAGTATGATGACGGTAAACAGTCGCGCTGACCTGGAAGAAGAACGCCGACTCTTTTATGTCGCCCTAACACGGGCCGAAAAACAAGCCTACTTATCCTTTGCTCAAATGCGTTACCGCTGGGGCAAATTAGTGGACTGCGAACCCTCGCGATTCCTGGAGGAAATCGATGATAAATACCTCAACCAAAGCACTCCGGAATTTAGTCCTTTCTTATCCCCAGAAGAATTACATGGCTTTCGCCAAAAGCGCCCGAACTCCGCTGCACAACGCAGCCCGATGTCTGGAACTGATCGACGCAGTGCTCGTCCCCAGCGCAATAGTCCCCGAACCCCTGTTCGGCCTCCTGCCGGCATGAAAAAGTTGAGTGATCAAAATACCGTGAGCGGCAATTTCGAAATCCATACTGACCTCGATGCTGGACAAAGAGTAAAGCACCCCCGCTTTGGTATGGGCGAAATAAAATCCATGGAAGGCACGGGAGCCAATAAAAAGGCCATCATCCACTTCGAAAATGTAGGGGAGAAAAAACTGCTACTCAAGTTTGCGAAACTAGAGAAGATTTAAACTTGAGCCCTAGCTCGGCCAATGGCCAGATCCGGCCATTGCACTTAAGAGTTAAAGAGTCTGGTCCCAGGTATTTAAACATGGGTTCCAAGCCCACTAAGTGACATTGCCAACCTTCAAAGTACAATCTATACCTATCTTTGTACTTTTAAGACTTCAAAGGCAATACTCTGCAATCTGATTTTTTATATTGCCTTCTCAATAGACTATGGAATACAATACTAGCAGACCCCGCATGATCATCCCTGAGTATGGTCGTAATGTTCAGCGCATGGTAGACTACCTGCTGACCATCGAAAATCGGGACGAACGCAATAAACAAGCTCGTAATCTAATCGCCATTATCGCGAACCTGAATCCTCAGGTTTACGAAACAGATGATGATCCTGAACACAAGCTTTGGGACCATTTATATATTATGTCTGATTTCAAATTGGACGTAGACTCTCCCTATCCTCCTCCCGCACCTGAAAGCTTATTGGAAAAGCCCAAGCCTGTGGAGTATCCGCAAACCAGTCGCCGTTACCGTCATTACGGAAATATTACCCGTAAAATGATCGACTACGCCGTTGAACTGGAAGCCGGAGAGGAAAAAACGGCTCTCACCGAAGCCCTGGCCAATGTGATGAAGAAAAATTACATCGTTTGGAATAAAGACCATGTTGAAGACGATGTAATTCTGAACAACCTCAAGGAGATGTCGAACAACAAATTGCAGGTTTCAGATGTAAATCTTTCCGAAAAACGAGAATTGTTGCAAAATCACGGTGGAAACAAACACAACCACAAGAACAAACGCAACAACCGTTCGAAGCGAAAAATCAACAAGAAAAAATAATTCCTTGGGAACTTTTCAAATCACCGGCGGAAAACGCCTAAGCGGCTCCATCACTCCGCAAGGAGCTAAGAATGAAGCCCTGCAAATTATCTGTGCCACCCTTCTAACCGCAGAGCGGGTTACTATTTCTAATATCCCCGACATTGTAGATGTCAATAAGTTAATTGACATACTTGCTGATCTGGGAGTGAAAGTGCAGCGCAAAGGACATGGTATTTACAGCTTTAAAGCCGATGACCTTAATTTAGACTACCTCGAATCGGATGAGTTTAAAACCAAGGGCGCTTCCCTAAGAGGAAGTATTATGATTGTAGGACCTTTATTAGCTCGCTTCGGAAAAGGTTATATCCCTAAACCGGGTGGTGATAAAATTGGTCGTCGTCGATTGGACACCCACTTTGAAGGCTTCCAAAAATTAGGCGCCAAATTCCGGTATAAGCCCGGCGAATCCTTTTACGGTGTAGAAGCCAAAAAACTTAAGGGTGCCTATATGCTTTTGGATGAAGCTTCGGTAACCGGTACTGCCAATATTGTAATGGCGGCGGCTTTGGCCGAAGGCACCACCACCATTTATAATGCCGCCTGCGAACCCTATTTACAGCAGCTTTGCAAAATGCTGAATCGCATGGGGGCTAAGATTTCGGGCATTGGTTCCAATTTATTAAGTATTGAAGGTGTAAGTGAGTTAGGAGGCTGCGAACACCGCGTGCTTCCCGATATGATTGAGATCGGATCCTGGATCGGGATGGCCGCCATGACCTCATCTGAATTGCGAATCAAAGATGTAAGCTTCGATGATTTGGGAGTCATTCCCGCCGTATTCAGTAAAATGGGGATTAAGGTGCAGCGTGAAAACGATGACTTAATTGTTCCCCAACAAGATCATTACGAGATAGAGACCTTTATAGATGGATCCATCCTTACCATTGCGGATGCTCCCTGGCCTGGATTTACGCCAGACTTACTGAGTATCGCCCTGGTGGTAGCTACTCAAGCCAGAGGTTCAGTATTGATTCATCAGAAAATGTTTGAAAGTCGACTGTTCTTTGTCGACAAGCTTATAGATATGGGTGCACAAATTATTCTTTGCGACCCACACCGCGCTACCGTTATTGGTATGGACAAGGCCACGCCACTTAAGGCAACCACCATGACCAGCCCCGATATCCGTGCCGGAATCTCATTGCTGATTGCAGCCTTAAGCGCTGAAGGCACCAGCACCATCCACAATATCGAGCAAATCGACCGTGGATATGAGAATATCGATGAACGCCTCCGGGCAATTGGCGCGCAAATTGTAAGAGTTAACTAAAAAGAGGAGATGAACATCTTTAGAAAACCCCTATTCATTATCGGACTTGCCGCTTTAAGTTTTGTTGGACTAAGCTTTGTGGAAGGTTTGAATAAGATGCCGGATGAGGAGCAAAGCCGCGGCTTAAGCATTGGCAGTAAAGCTCCGGAGATTGCGATGAAGGACCCCAATGGACAAATGCGAAAGTTATCAGACCTCCAAGGGAAAGTAGTACTAATCGACTTTTGGGCCGCTTGGTGTAAACCTTGTCGCCGCGAAAACCCAAATGTGGTTGCAACCTATAATGATTACAAAAATACCAGCTTTAAGGAAGGAGAAGGCTTTACTGTTTTAAGTGTATCTCTGGATCAAAACAAGAGTCAGTGGATTGCCGCCATCGAACAAGATAAATTGGCCTGGGAAAATCATGTGAGTGATCTGAAAGGTTGGAGCAATGCTGCAGCGGCCACTTACGGAGTTCAATCCATTCCTGCCACCTTCCTAATTGGCGGCGATGGAACCATCCTTGCCAAAAACCTCCGTGGTCGTGCCCTGCGAAATGTGCTAGAGAAAATGAAGAAATAAGAAAAGGATTAAGCTTTTAGAAAGCGCCTCAATTGAGGCGCTTTTTTTTAATCAATTAGCTACCTTCCTGAGACTTATAAAACCTATGCCTGACTTAGAATATCAAATTCAATCTGCCCTATTCGGCATTGCAGTAGGAGACGCTTTGGGTGTACCATATGAGTTTCTAAGCAGAGAGGCCATGCTGATAAACCCCGCTTCCGACATGATCGGCTTTGGTACTCACAAGCAAGAACCAGGAACATGGTCCGATGACAGCTCCTTAAGCTTCTGCCTTGCCGAAGCTTTAACCAAGGAGTTTAACCTTAAAAAGGTGGCCGATAATTTCTTGCTTTGGTATCAGAAAGGCTATTGGACTGCAAGAGGATCTGTGTTTGATATTGGTGTTTCCACTCAAGAAGCTCTTTCACGATTACGGAATTCCTCTCGCCCAGACTTAGCTGGAAACTTTGGCGAAAACTCAAATGGCAATGGCTCTTTAATGCGGATTTTACCCTTAGCTTTTTACCTACAGGATAAATCCCTTAACGAAAGATACCTTTTAACTAAAGCCGTTTCATCCATAAGCCATGGCCACTTAAGGTCTGTTTTAGCCTGCTTTTATTATGTAGAATTCGCCAGGCTCCTTATCAAAGGAACAAATCCCAAAGAAACTTATTCTGAAGTCGCCAATTATCTACCTCAATTTTTCAAAAAGCTGGAATTAAACCCAAAGGAAACTGCTTACTTTGATCGTTTGCTAAAAGCGGATATTTCTGAGCTAAAAGCAAATCAAATTCAAAGCTCAGGTTATGTAATCCATTGTTTGGAAGCCAGCATTTGGTGCTTGCTGACTACCGGCTCTTATTCGGAAGCCGTCTTACAAGCCGTAAACCTAGGGGAGGATACTGACACTACTGCTGCGGTAACAGGTGGTCTGGCAGCAATTTACTACGGCTATAATGGAATTCCAAAACATTGGATCGAAGTAATTGCTCGAAAAGAAGACATTAAAGATTTAGCTTTTCGAATGACTCATCAACTGAATAAACCGAAGAATTAGAGCGATCAATCTGGAATTAAACTGGTTTAATGTGCTTCTCAAGGTTCCTTTTCGAAAGGGCATCAACTACTTCCCCCCTCCGTAACTCTACCCATTTAACACATGGTTATCAGATACTTAATTCAACCATATACATTCTGTCTATATTAAAAAATAGGGGGAACGAAGCCTATACTCTTAATTGGTCTTCGATTTAAAATTCTAAAGCCCTATACATGAAAAAGATCGTCACCCTGCTTTTTGCATCCCTGACGCTTAGCACCCTCGCCTGGGGTACCTGGCAGGTACAGCTAAAGCTTAGTAAAGCTCCTACGGAGAGGAAGGAGAAAGATGCCGGGGAAACAGAAACTAAAAAACCGGCTCATCCAAATGCTTCCAGCATACAACAAGCTGCCGCCGCATGCAGTAATACCTATTATATTGGATACGCCACTGGTTTTGAAAATGACACCCTCTTTCAAAGTCCACAATGCTGGGAATCCGGTTTAGTAAATACCATGGGCTTTGGTTCCGCTGCCCAAGTAGAAAACTACGATCCTTTTAACGGCTTTAATCATGTGGTTCTCTTCAATGAATTTGGCGACACCACGATGCTAATCTCCCCTCAATTTGGGGACCTCACTCTTGGGCAAAAGCAAATTCGCTTTATGGCCGGCACCAATGACACCAGCGTAACTTTGGTGATCGGATCGATGCCAAATCAAAGTAATCTGTCGGCATTCCAAGCCTTCGACACCATTCATTTCACAGAAACCTCTCAGTACCGCGAGTACATCATTCCTGTAACTGCGGCCAATGGATACAACCTGCAAGATAGTCACCTGGCCTTCTTACATGGAAACCAAAGCACCTTTACCACCCTCTTTATTGACGACGTGGAGTACGATACCATTCCTCCTTGCCAAAAAGTAACCAACCCCTTTTTGGTTTCGATCGGAGACACCAGCGTGGGTATTGACTTCAATGACAATTCCGGTAACTTTCGATTTTACTGGGGACCACGTGGTTATAATCAAGGTACCGTTACCAGCACGGGAGACTCGTTATTAAGTACAGCCCCAGCTACCATTCACCCCCTCCAGCCTAATACGGAATATGAGCTCTACATTTTCCGCGACTGTGGCAATAGCCTTTCCGATTCCAGCCTGGCCTTTTATTTCAGCACTGGTTGCAATCCTTTTCAGGCTCCCTACTTCAATAACTTTGAAAACGAAGCACTCAATGATAAGCCCACCTGTTGGACGCCGAGCTTAGTAGGAAATGGTGGAAACAGAACGCAAGTAAAGTCTTACAATAACGGCAGCAGCGCCTTTAGTGGAACTCAACATCTAGAATTTCTCCTTAGCGGAAGTACCAATGCTAATCACCGCACTATGTTGATTAGCCCTGCTTTTTCGGATCTGAATCTCGCTGATAAACAGATTCGCTTTATGGCTGCTGCTACTGGAGGAGATGCCTCCTTCCTTATTGGCACTGTAGACAATCCTTTAAACCCCGGAAGCTTCCAGCAACTGGACAGCATCTTTATCCCGAGCAGCAGTCCAACCCGTGACTTTCCAAGCTATACAGAGTACATCAGTGAAATCAGCACCAGCAATGGCTATAATGGCAACGATTCCTATATCGCCATTGTTTTGAGTAAGAGCAGTGCTTCCTATGGAAACATTTACATCGATGATTTCAATTATGAGCAGGTACCAGCCTGTAGCCCTCCTTCTTTTAACAGCATTAGCCTTAGTGCCATCACTACAAATAGTGCTGTTTTAAACTGGACTCCAGGAATGGGTATCCACAGTCAAATTAAATGGGGTCCTGCCGGCTTTGATCCCAACACAAACGGGGATTCGATCAATAACAATAGTGGTAGCTATGTGATTTCCAATCTTAGTTCAAACACCGCTTATGAAGTTTATCTAAGAGACTCCTGTAGCAATGGAACCTATACCTACTGGTTAGGCCCCTTAAGCTTTAGCACTTCCTGTACTGAAATTACCGCACCCTATCTTGAGAACTTCGATGGTACCAATTGGGCTCTGGGTAATGGATTCGATAATGCTGGCGACACCATTGACAATTGTTGGTGGCGGAGTCCGGTTAATGGCGGTCAATACCGCTGGACGGTGGGTAATGGTCCATCTCCCGGTTTTAGCACCGGACCCGATCAGGACGTTTCTGGAAGCGGAAACTATATCTACAGTCATGGCTCCTTTGGATTCTCTGGCGATAGTGCCATTATTCGGAGTCCACGCATCGATGTCTCCAACCTCAATCAGCCATTCCTAAACTTTGCAGTGCATCGCTTTGGCTCTAATATGCCTGCCTTGATCGTACAAATTGACTCCAGTGGTACTTGGCGTGAATTGACGCGAATTAGTGGCAGCTCTCAAAATAACAGTGCTTCGCCATTTCAGAATTTAGGGGTCGATATCTCAACATATCCGGATACCACGCAAATTCGTTTTATCATCGTAAGCAATGGCCCAAATAGCGGTGATTGTGCAATTGATGAGGTAAGCATTGACGAAGCTCCCACTTGTCCGGATCCAGTGGGATTAGCTGCTGCCTTACAGAATGACAGTACTGCCAATTTAAGCTGGTCGGCCGTGGGTGCTGCCGGATCTTATGAAATTTGGTTTGGCCCTCAGGGCTTTTATCAAGGTACTAGTACTACAGGCGGTACTAAAACCACATCTAGCAATGCTCAAAAGCTTCTGGATAGCCTGAGTGCAAATACCTTTTACGAATTTGTGGTTCGTGGAATTTGTGGCCCTGGTGACAGTTCAAACTGGGTAGGGCCCCAGCGTTTTAAAACCCCTTGTAATTCCTTTAGTGCACCTTATTTTGAAGACTTCGAAAACTTCAATATTGGCAATACTCCCGATTGTTACGAGGCTCTGCTTTCAGCGGCCGGAAGTATTGAAGTAACTGGAAATCAATTTTCCAGCGGCAGTCAAAGTGTCCAAATCTACAATGATTTCTTCCCTAGTGACCTGATTCTGGTAAGTCCGAATTTCAGTGATATGGATCTCGGTGATAAACGCATCCGCTTTAAAGCGCGAAATAGCAGCGCCCCCAGTGAAGATTTAATTGTGGGTACCATTAGTAATCCTAGTGACATCAGTAGCTTCCAGGCCTTGGACACCATTCACTTAAACACGAATTTCAACACCTATACCCTTAGCTTTGATGCATCCACCGGATACAATATGACCGATAAGAACTTTGCATTCAAACACGGAGTTTTGAACTCCTTCGAGCCTATCTATATTGATGAATTGCACTATGAGCTCATACCCAGCTGTGCTGAGCCCACCAATCTGAATTTGGTATCCTCTACTGCCACCTCTGCAGATGTTTCCTGGAATGGAACTACCGGTCAATATGAATACGAATATGGCATTAAAGGCTTTAGCATAGGCAGTGGTACCCGAGTAAGTACTTCGGCCACTACTGCAACGGTAGGCTTACAAGCGGCCAATGTTCCCAATCAAGTATTTGTACGCTCCATCTGCGCACCAGGAGACACCAGTCTTTGGGCAGGCCCTATCGACATCTCGGTAAGTCCTACCCTTTGTGATGATTTTGAGGCTTACAATCTAGGGTCCTTTGATGGCCAATCCACCCTTTTTGAATCCTTGAGTATTAATGATGTAACCGAAATCAGCAATTTACAAGCTAGCTCAGGAACCCAATCTATGCACGTAGTTGCTTTTGGACTGGATGCCAGCAGCACGGGGGTTCCATTCAATGCCATTGACAGTGGACGAATTGAAGTTTCCATGGCGGTTTATGTACCAATGGGAAATTCCGGCTTCATCAATTTCTTCAAGGATTATCAAAATTCCAATCTAGCTTTTAGTTTGGATTTCTTTGGAGGTACGGCCAATGTTTTAGCTCCAAACGGATTTGGGCCACCCAATACTGTAGGTACCTTTAACTACAGCACTGGAGTATGGTTTGATGTGGATCAGATTATCGATTTCGATCTGGATACCTGCTACATTAAAATTAATGGTCAAGATCAAAATATCGGCTGGAGCTTCAGTCAGAACGCCTTTTTCCCACCTGCTCAATTGACTGGTTTAAGCTTTGTTGCCCCAGGAAGCTTTGGTGGTTCAAATGAGTTTTTTATTGATGACTTCTGCATCACTGAATTACAGGATAATAATTGTGCCAGTCCATTCTTCAATCAAGTGGCATTTTCCAGTTGCGATAGTGTGGTACTCGAATTTGGAGACCTTGGGGACACACTCTTAGTGGAATACGGCCTTAGCGGCTTTAATCCAGGAAGTGGAACATTTATTAGTGGAACTGATTCGCTGGTAAGTCTAGATCAATTGCTAGCTAAGCATGCTTATGAAGTTTACTATCAGAACATTTGCAATGGCACGGATAGCTCCGACTGGGAAGGTCCGATCAGTTTCCAAACGGATTCTGTGCCCCTGCCTAATGCAGCCTTCACCTATAGCATTGTAGACAGCCTAGGTATGCAATGGATTTTTGTGAACGCATCGGGCAGCAGCCTAAGCGATCAATACCATTGGGATTTCGGTAACGGACAGCTAGATACCGGCATGATGACCAACAGCAGTTACAGTCAAAATGGCCCGGTAGATGTGCAGCTCATTGTAAGCAATGCTTGTGGTAGCGATACTTTGGTGCAAAGCTTTACCGTGAATATTGGCCTGTCTCACTTCCATATCGAAAGCCTCAGCATGTATCCAAATCCAGTAGAATCGATCCTCAATATTGAGGTACCCACTGAAATGCGAGGTACGATTCGTGTGCAATTATTTAACAGCTCTGGACAAGAGGTTTGGAACGAAAGCCTCATCCAAAACGATCCCATCCTGAAACTGCCGCTGCAATCTCTGCCGCAGGGTATGTACCACATCCGTCTGGAAGGTGGTCAACAACTAAGACAAGGTACTTTGGTGAAACACTAGGTATTAGGGGAACTAATCTTTTCTTAGGATAGTTTACAGGGAAGAGCCGGCTTTTAGCTGGCTCTTTTCTTTTAGAACCTATTATTAAATGTTGCTCCGCACTTCTCTTAACCAAGCCTCCAGCTCTTGCCCCTTAGCCAGGTTTAACTTCTTGCGCAATTTATAGCGGCGCATATTTACGGTTTGATCCTGTACTTCCAAAAAGGCCGCCACCTCCTTGGTAGAGAGATTCAAATCAAAAAGGATGATGTACTCTAAATCACTATCTGTCAACTGAGTATAGCGTTCGCTAAAGACTTTTAAATAGCGCTGGTATACGATAAAGGCTTCCTTAATTAAAAGGGGAGCTGCATCTTGCTCGCGCATGATCTGCCTTAAAGAGCGGGCAAAATCGCGGAATTTTGGTGAGGCTCTTTTACCCTTCCAATTCGAAGCCAGGCCTTCCATTTTCTGAATTAAGCTCTTGTGCTTTACAATACGGGCGGCCATCTGCGAAAGCTCACTCCTTTGCTGATTCAGCTTTTGCCGCATCACCTTCTCCTCGGTTTCCAACTTTAAAAGCCGCGCTCGATTGAGTTCATTGCGGGCTTTAATCAGAGCACGATCCTGCTCCATCAAGATTTTACTTTCTTTAGATTTACGACGCAGACTCCAAAGGAAAAAACCTAAATAGAGTAAAACACCGAAGGCTAAAATCCCAATGAAAAGATTGATTCGTTTTTGCCTTTTCAGTTCCTCATATAAAAAATCAGCTTCTTGCCTACTTTGAGCCAATTCAAATTCGGCCTCCACCTTAGTCACCAAATTAGCTCCATTTACCTGTACTTGAAGATCCGCAATGCTATCAAACTTATGATGGTAGATCTGCGCCCTGGCATATTGTTTTTCGCGAATGGCCAGCTCTCGAAGGGTTTGATAAACCAAAGCCTGAAGCTGGGGATAATCGCTCCCCGCTACCTCAATGGCCATTGTGGAATAATACCGTACGGAGTCTCCCTGCTCTGGCCAGTAAAATTGCCCCAAATTGAAATAGCTATACACTAATCCAATGCGATTATTAATTTCCTGATAATGCTGTAATACCGGGTGAATCAGCCGAACTGCAATCGCCTTATCCCCCATTTTATGCCTTAAAATGGCCAGGTTGAGGGAAGAGCTCACCAGGGTTTTCTCAATCTTATGTTCCTGACTTAAATCACGAGCTTTTTGGTAAAAGTCTGCCGCCCTTTGGAGCTTATTGCTATCCATATAGCTGGTACCCAGATTCACATAATTCTTGGCTACCCCTTGATAATTACCAATACTTCGGTAAAGGCCAATGCTTTTTTGATGCCATTCCCAACACTGTTCAGAGCGATCCTCCACATTGGTGAGATTCAGGTAGATCGCCGCCATCCCAGCAGTATCCTCAGCCTCCTGATATTTAGCCAAAGCCTCAAAATAATAGCTGGTCGCCCGCTCATTATCGCCACTCTGCATGTAATAAGTACCCAGCATCTTGTAGGTCCAAGCCGCTTGCTTTTTCGGCTTCAAGCGAATCTGAGTCTCTAACCAGGTTACTGCAGAATCCGGCTGGGAATCCATTAATGCCTGGGCCTCGGCCTCCTGTAATGGAGAAGGCATTAATTCGTCCTTACTGCAAGCCCATAGCGACAGCAAAGCTATTCCTAGAACTAATTTTCTCATTCTTCGCTAAGGGAGTTTTCAATAAAGCTTTTGAAGTCTTCCCCCTTCTCTAGCTCTAATTTCTTACGGAGTCGATAGCGCCTTTTATTAATACTGGCCGATTCCAGATGATAGATCTCCCCAATCTCACTGAGGCTTAAATCATTTAAAATGAAAACCAGCAATTCCATTTCTTCCTGCTTTAGGTCGATAAATCGCTGTTGTAAACGATGGGCTACCTCAGGACTTAATTTCGACAGCTCTTCTTGATACCTTTCCAGGTGTTCGTTGCGGAAGCGTTCTTGGGTCATTTGCAGGAAAATCTCGCGCAGAGGTTCGGCTTCCTCCGGTTCCAAGTCTTGAATCTGATCTTTCACAAAATCCTTTAAGATACCGGATGCGTGCTGTTGCTGCTTTAGTACTGCTTCAAATTCCAATCGCCGCTCGTGGTTTTGTGCTTGCTCTGCTTCTAATAAATCCTGTTCTAGCTGACTTTGCTCCACTTGATTGGCTAACAAAGCTTCTTCCAATTTGAGTTTCTCGGCTTTGGTCTCCAATAGGGCCTTTTGCCTCTGAGCTGCGGCCTTTCTACTGCGGTAAATACTGTAAACTGAAACCAGAATTAAAAGGGCCATCGCCGTTATCCACCAGGCTAATTTCCGTTGCGCCGCTTCCGCCTTAGCGAGTTCGGCCAAATCCTGCTCCTGTAATTGCCTTTGTTGTTCGAGCTTTAGAATCGAAAGTTTGTGATCACTTTCAACCTGTAAGGCTGCTCTTTCGGATGAATCGGCTTTAATCTCAGTCCTCAAAATTTGCAAACTATCCTGCTGTGCCTGAAGGCTGATGAATCCAAAGCAAAAAAGCCCGACCAAGCTCCAAAGTCGGCTCACAGTCCTAAAGGGGATATCTCCGGTTAATCCAGGCTTTTTGCGGCTCATAGCCCAAATGTAGGACATAAAGCCTGAGCTTTTATGCACTGTGCCACTCTGACACTTTAGCCCCCTTGGCAAACAATTTGCCTTTAATGGCACAAATTTGAGCAGGATGAGTACTAAGAACACAGTACAAGACCCAGATAAAGAAGCCATGGATCCCAAAGAAAACTCAGCGGAAACCCAAGCTAAAAACACTGATAAAGAATCAGTTGAAACACAAGAAGAATTGAGCCCTGAAGAGCAATTACAGGCTCGAATTACAGAATTGGAAGAGGAGCTTAAGGCGGAGAAAGATCAAAAATTACGGCTCTATGCCGATTTTGAGAATCATCGCAAGCGCACCGCAAAGGAAAGAGTGGAACTCTTTGGCAGTGCCAATCAAGAATTAATGTCAGCCCTTCTGCCAATTATCGATGATTTTAAGCGCGCCCTGAGCAATTTGAAAAATGAAGAGGACCAGGAAGGAATCTCTTTGATTTTCAACAAATTTGAGAACACCCTCAAACAAAAGGGCCTGAAACCGATGGAAAGCACCATTGGTAAAGAATTTAATGTAGATACAATGGAAGCCATTACACGCATCCCCGCCCCGAGCGAAGACATGAAGGGCAAAGTGGTGGATGAGATTGAGCAAGGCTTTCACTTGGGAACGAAAATCATCCGCTACGCCCGTGTAGTGGTTGGTGAATAAGAAAGAGCATGGCGAAGCGAGATTATTACGAAGTATTAGGTGTATCGAAGAATGCCACGGATGCCGACATTAAAAAGGCGTACCGCAAACTGGCCATTCAGTATCACCCTGATAAAAACCCCGATAACCCCGAGGCGGAAACTAAGTTTAAGGAAGCGGCAGAAGCTTACGAGGTACTTAGCAACAAGGAAAAACGTCAACGTTACGATCAATTTGGACATGCCGGGATGAGCGGCGCGGCCGGTGGTGGTCGTGGTGGCTTCGGAGGCGGCATGAGCATGGATGATATCTTCGAGCAATTCGGAGACATCTTTGGCGGCGCCTTCGGAGGTGGCGGTGGCTTTGGTGGTTTTGGAGGTCGCGGCGGCGGTGGTCGTCGGGTATTCAAAGGCTCCAACCTCCGGGTACGCGTAAAACTCACTTTGGAAGAAATCGCTAATGGCGCTACCAAGAAATTACGCATCAAGCGGCTGGTACCTGCCGAAGGATTAAGCTTTAGCACTTGTAATACCTGTGGGGGTCGTGGTCAGGTAAACCGCGTGACCAACACTATTTTAGGTCAAATGCAAACTGCCAGCACCTGTCCCAATTGCGGGGGCTTAGGTAAAACCCTCGACAAAAAACCGGCTGGTGCCGATGAGCATGGCATGATTCGCAAGGATGATGTGGTAGAGGTGAAAATCCCTGCCGGGGTAGCGGAAGGCATGCAATTGAAAGTAGCAGGAAAGGGCAATGCCGGACCACTAGACGGCGTAAATGGCGACTTGCTGGTACAGATTGAGGAAGTACCGCATGATGAACTGCAACGCGACGGTCAAAACTTGCATTACGAATTATACATCAGCATTCCGGATGCAGTATTAGGCACCAAGGTAGATATCCCTACCCTTAACGGGAAGGCGCGCATTAAACTGGATGCCGGTACCCAAAGTGGAAAAATCCTAAGATTGCGAAACAAGGGATTACCCAGCGTAGAAAGCTATGGCACAGGTGATATCCTGGTACACGTTAATGTTTGGACTCCCAAACACATGGACTCCAAGTACAAGAAAATGTTCGAAGAAATGCAAGAGAATGAGGCCTTCCAGCCAAAACCTGATCGCAGCGAAAAATCTTTCTTCGATAAAGTAAAAGAAATGTTCAGCTAATATGATTGAAGCCCGGGGTATACGTAAAACATATGGCTCGCATCAGGCATTAAAGGGCCTGGACCTCAACATTAAAGAGGGTAGCATTTTTGGCTTACTGGGCCCCAACGGAGCAGGTAAAACCACCTTCATCCGCATCTTAAATCAAATATTAGCACCCGACGAAGGTGAGGTTCTCATCAAAGGAGAAGCCTTAACGGGAAAACACATCAGCCGTATTGGCTACCTGCCGGAAGAGCGCGGCTTATACCCCAAAATGAAAATTGGAGAGCAATTGCTCTACCTGGCTCAATTAAAGGGTTTAAGTAAAAGCCAGGCCAAAGAGCGCATTGCTTACTGGCTGAAGCGCTTTGAATTAACTGATCGCGTGCAAACTAAGGTAGAAGAGCTCTCCAAAGGACTGGCGCAAAAAGTACAGTTCATTGCCAGCGTTATCCACGAACCGGAATTACTCATTTTAGATGAGCCATTCACCGGTTTTGACCCGGTTAATACCGAGCATATTAAGCAGGAAATACTTCGCTTACGCGAGGAAGGCGCCACCATCATATTTTCTACCCACCGTATGGAATCAGTAGAGGAGCTTTGTGAAGACATTGTTCTTATTAATAAAGGTAGCCGCCTCTTGGGAGGTCCTTTACATGAGGTTAAGGCCCAATATAAAAGTGGTTGGTATCAGGTGGAAACTGAAAAAGAATGGCAAATTCCTACCGGCAAAAACTGGCAGGTGCAAAAGCTCAATGCCCAATTGGGCGGTATGGCCTATCGTATACATCCGGAAGAAAACAAGCGGGCTGAATTATTGGAAAGCTTACTTTCCTCTGGTCTGATTGAGTTTAGAGAAGAAATTCCCTCCCTGCACGAAATATTCATTCAAAGCACCCGTAACGCATGAAAAACCTTGGCCTCATAATCCGCCGGGAATTTCTAACCCGCGTACGCAAACCTTCTTTTATCATTCTCACCCTGCTAGCCCCCATATTGATGGCGGCAGTGATGTTTTTACCCGCCTATCTGGCCACCCTGCCGGGAGATGAAAAGGTGATCACCATTTTGGATGAGTCCTATTTAATGGACATCTACGATAAAGGGAATGAAGAAATCAGCTTCAAATACCTGAATCCTAAAGATTTTGATTTTGAAACCGCTAAGGCATTAGTAGAAGGCCGAGAGGACTATGCCTTTGTGCATGTTCCTATGAGCGAAGGCGGTGATCCTGATTTTATCGCTCGCAATATTCGGGTATTCCGAGCGGGTGATTTGAGCCTTTCTGTAGAAAGCTATTTAGAGCGCAGCCTCGAAAAATATATCCAAAAGGAAAAGCTTAAAGCAGAAGGCGTAGATCCTGAAGTGGTGGCCCGCACCAAAACTCAGGTCAATCTGCGAATTATCAATACTGAGGAAGGCCGGGAAACGGAAAATGCCACCCTAGCTAAAATGGGAATTGGTTATGTCGCTGCTTTCGCGATTTACCTCTTCATCTTTATCTACGGCGCTCAAATTATGCGCGGAGTGATCGAAGAGAAGACCAATCGCATTATGGAATTGATGGTCAGCAGTATTCGCCCCTTCGAATTAATGATGGGTAAAATCCTCGGCATCGGCGCCCTGGCCTTATTGCAATTTGTGATATGGATAGGATTGGGCTTATTGATATTCACCATCTTCACGGCGGTATTCATTGATCCCAGTTTAAGCAGCGGAACTGCCGTGCAGATGGAAGGCATGAATGCCCTGCCCGATAATGCCGCTTTTGATATTTACCGCAGTCTTCAATCCATCCCCTTCACCAAAGTCCTATTGAGCTTCCTCTTCTATTTCTTTGGGGGATACCTGCTGTATGGCGCGCTATTCGCGGCTATTGGTTCGGCGGTCGACAAGGAAACCGACTCCCAGCAATTTATGCTGCCTCTGACTATTCCATTAATCTTAAGCCTAATTGTAATCTTGAGGGCCCTAGATAATCCGGATGGAAGTTTAGCGGTTTGGATGTCGATGATCCCTCTTACCTCGCCCTTGGTAATGATGGCTCGAGTACCTTTTGATGTGCCTACCTGGCAATTGCTTTTATCCATGGGTATATTGGCCATCACCTTCTTTGGCAGCGTTTGGTTGGCCGCCAAAATATACCGAGTTGGAATCTTGATGTATGGGAAAAAACCTACCTTCAAGGAACTTTATCGTTGGACACGTTATAAGCACTGATGGATTCTCTGAAGGACTTTTTCGAATTAGAATTATTAAAGGTTAACGACTGGACCCTTACTGTTGCCAATCTTCTTTGGGTGGTACTGGTCATTTTAGTAGCCATCCTCATGCGTTGGCTCTTTAAAAAATACCTGCGACGACTGGAAAAATTGGATCGTCTGGATCGCGGTAAGTCCTATGCGATTTATTCCATCGGGACCTATATCATTTTCATCATTGCCATCATCTCCTCCATCGATTCCCTGGGCTTTAATGTCACCGTACTTTTAGCTTCTTCCAGTGGGGTACTGATTGGTTTAGGTCTGGGATTACAAGACCTCTTTAGGGATATGATTGCCGGTTTTATCATTCTCTTCGAAAGAACCGTAACCGCCGGCGATATTGTAGAGGTGAATGGTACGATTGGTCAGGTTAAGGATGTGGGCTTACGCACCACTACCCTGCTTACCCGTGAACAAATTATTCTGATTGTTCCCAATGTAAAGCTCACCACCGATAATGTGATTAATTGGAGTCAGAACAATCATGTCACTCGTTTCTCCATCCCTGTGGGGGTTGCTTATGGAAGCGACACTAAATTGGTGGAGAAGCTTTTAATGGAGGTCGCTGAAAATCACCCCGATGTATTAAAAGCGCCCAAGCCCATGGTTTTCTTCAAAGACTTCGGCGAAAGCTCGCTGGACTTCCATTTATATTTCTTTTCCCGGAATTTATTTCAGATCGAAAAAACCAAAAGCGAAATGCGCTACGAAATCGATCAGAAATTCCGTGATAATAAGGTTAGCATCCCATTCCCACAAAGAGACCTTTGGTTTCGAAACGCCCCAAACACAGAACCTGAAGAATGAAAATTGCCATAATTGATTGCGGTACCAACACCTTTAATTTGTTGATCCGCTCTCAGGAAGAGAACCGTACCCTCTTTAATACTAAGATTCCGGTTCGCTTAGCGGAAGATGCTGATGATGAGCTCCGCATTAGTGATGCAGCGATGGAGCGTGCCATGGCCGCCCTTAAATCGCATCGCGAAACCGCCCTCGAATGGCAAGCTGAAGCCCTCTATGTGGTAGCCACCGCAGCGGTACGCACTGCCCCCAATGGTCCGGATTTAGTGGCTCGAGCCGAAAGTGAATTGGGTATCCGCATCAATGTAATCACAGGAGATACTGAGGCCCGCCTCATCTATGAAGGGGTACAGCAAGGCATCGAATTTAAAGAAGCGCCTACCCTGATTATGGACATCGGTGGCGGCAGTACCGAATTCATTTTGCTACGTGATCAAAAACCCGTTTGGCAAGCCTCCTTCCCCATTGGCAGCAGTGTAATGCTAAATCGTTTTCGACCTGCCGATCCTATCCAAAAGGAAGAAATTGATGCTATCGACGATTACCTCGATGAAAAGCTCATCTCCCTTAAGGAAGCCTGTGGTAAAGAATTCCCCAGGGTACTAATTGGTAGCAGCGGAAGCTTCGATACCCTGGCTCAGATGTGTGCAGAGAATTTCAAGACTTCACGCTTTGAGGAAGACGAAACCAGCTATACCTTCTCCATGCATGAGTACATGCAGATTTCCAAGAAAATGCTGGAATCTACCTTCGAGGAACGTTTGAATACTCCGGGTATGATCCCCATGCGAGCCGACATGATTGTGATGGCTTGTATTGAGATCAACTTTATCATCAAACGCTTTGGGATACGTCTCTTGCAACAATGCAATTACGCTTTAAAAGAAGGCTTATATTACGCTCTCGAAAACGAAGCGGAGCAATGGCAAAGATCCTCCTTGTAGAAGACGAAAAAGCAATACGTAATGTCCTGAGAAACATCCTTCAGGACGAAGATAAATCCTATCAAATCTCCGAAGCAGAGCATGGCAAAGCTGCCATCGACCTGCTTGCAAACGAAGAACACGACCTGGTGCTCTGCGATATTAAGATGCCCGGCATGGACGGCATTGAGGTTTTAGAGCATATTAAAGCCAAATATCCAGAGACTACCGTGGTGATGATTTCCGGTCATGGTGACCTGGAAACCGCCGTAGACAGCATGCGTAAAGGAGCTTATGACTATATCTCTAAGCCCCCCGATTTAAATCGCCTGCTTAATACAGTACGCAATGCCTTAGATCGCAATACCCTCGAAAAAGAGAATAAGACCCTCCGCAAGAAGGTAAGCCGCAAGTACCAAATGATTGGCACCAGTCAGGCATTGGAAGACATCAAAGAGATTATCGAAAAGGTAGCGCCTACGGATGCCCGAGTTTTAATTACCGGCCCGAATGGAACCGGTAAGGAATTGGTAGCCCATTGGGTGCATCAGAAGAGCGAACGTAGCAAAGGCCCGATGATCGAAGTAAACTGTGCCGCCATTCCATCGGAGCTGATCGAAAGTGAACTCTTCGGCCATAAGAAAGGGGCCTTTACCTCGGCAGTGAGAGACCGTGCCGGTAAATTTGAACAAGCCAATGGTGGTACCCTCTTTTTAGATGAGATCGGGGATATGAGTCTTTCGGCCCAAGCCAAGGTATTACGCGCCTTGCAAGAAGGTCGGGTAAGTCCGGTGGGCAGCGATAAGGAAATAAAGGTGGATGTACGCGTATTGGCGGCCACCAATAAAAATCTGCAAGAAGAGATTGCCGCGGGTCGTTTCCGTGAAGACCTCTACCATCGCTTAAGCGTGATTCTGATTCAGGTGCCCGCCTTGAATGATCGTAGAGAAGATATTCCACTCTTAACTGAGCATTTCGCTAAACAAATTGCCAGCGAATACGGCAATGCCCCTAAGCCTTTTAGCGAAGATGCGATGAAAGCATTAATGGAACTCGACTGGACCGGGAATATCCGAGAACTGCGAAATGTTATAGAACGATTAATCATTCTGAGCGCCGAAGAAGTTAGCGCGGATGATGTCCAAAAATTTGCCCGAAAATAAAAAACAGCGCTACTGAAATTTTTTATATATTTCAGTATCAACCCCATAGCCATGGAACTACCTCACTTTTTACTCGCCGACAATACCGATACCCCTGATAATCTCTACATTATCCACACACAATACCCCCGCTTTATTTGGGACATCTACGGCGACGACGTAGAATGGCTCGATGAGCTGGAAGGGGAAGAAGAAGAATTGGTGAATGAAGTAGCCTCTTTGATGGAAACCGCCGAGGCTTTCTTCGAAAGGGAAATGCAAAGGTTGGAGGCTGAGGCTTAAGCTTTAAGCCTGCGCGACTCCGGGCGGAAATACCAGGAAAGTACCGTTAAGACCAATAATAAGCTGGGGCCGAAAAATTCCATTGCCGGATCATTGACGGCCCAATGGGAAATTATTGCCCCCGACATGGCGATAAAGAAACCGGCATAAGCCCATTCTTTCAATAAAGTGGCCTTGGGTATTAAGACTGCTATCACTCCCAATAGTTTCCAAACTCCCAGGATAATCATGAAATAGTCGGGGTAGCCCAAGCGCTGCATCATGATTTTTTCTTCATCTATTTGTAGGATTTGTACCAGGCCAGAAGATACCATACCCAGGCTTAGCCAAATGGTAGCGATCCAATAAATAATTTTATCTCTCTTTTTCATATTAATTAAATTACTGAGTCATTAAATTTTGAAGACGGTCGTGGGCCATGCTTAAACCGGATGCAAATGGCATCTGCAGCAATTGATCCCTAAAAGCCTCGGAGCGAAAGATGATTTGCATATTCAATAGACTGGAATGCTCAGAGAGACTTTCAAATTCTAAGAATTCCAATTGGGCAGGAAAAGGAGTACCTTCCATTTGAAAGGTGCGAACAATTTTGCGGTTCATTTCAATTTCGTGAAAAGTGCCATTGGCGCTAAATACCACCTTGCCGCTAGGATCTGTGGTTTCAAATCGATAGCTACCATGATCTTCGGCTTCCAATTTTAGGACTTTGGTGCCCATCCATTGGGCAAAAAGATCAGCTTCAGTAAAAGCCTTGAACAAGAGTTCCAGCGGTAAATCAAATTGCCGACTAATTACAATTTCCTGTTGCCCTTGCCCTGCTTTCACTTGTGTTTTTAATTCCATGCTTAGGATTTACTTTTGGATTGATACTGCTTCATCACTGCTTCCAACTGATCGAAACGCGCTTCCCACATTTTCCGGAAGGGCTCAATAAAATCGCTTACCTCCTTCATCTTATCCGGATTGAAGTAATAGAGGATTTCACGCCCCTGTTGCTTTTGCTCCAGTAAATCGCATTCGTTTAGGATGCGGATATGCCGGGATATGGTTTGACGAGTAGCATCAAAATTTTCGGCAATGGTACCGGGTGTCATGGCCCCGGCTGCCACCAAGCTAAGGATGGCTCTTCGAGTGGGATCGGCTATGGCTTGAAATACATCTCTACGCGTTTCCATTGTGCAGCTATTTGACTGCAAATATACATGAAGCTATTTAGCTGCGGAATGATATTTCATATTTTTTTGAGTGAGAGTTCTTTCCAATTGGAATATTGCGCAAGAATTGATGCTCAAGCGAAAATCCATAATCAGGTTGGTCCGCCCCAAGTAGCAGCGGTCCAAAGGAATTACCTATTAGGGGCCTTGCTTTTTTGTTTCGTTCTGGGTGATACTTTTTGCGTTTTCCAAAAAGTAACCAAGTTGCCCGCCGCTGTTCCAGTACCGAAGTTGGGCAGAATCCTTCACTACACATTACTCCTTCTAAAAACAATAACTCGGAGCTCCCGGCACCTGAGCAGCGATAGCCCTTCGCAGGGTAGCACTTAGAACTCAAATTCATTTGAAAGAGAATTCCCAAACCAAAGAATAACATCAATCTGGCTGGCCCGACCCAAGAAGCGACGGTCCAAGGGAATCGCCTTTCAGAGGCCTTGATTTTTTGAATACTTTTTCAAATGCCTTTTTAATTTTCAATGGAATTTAAGAGCTCAGGCTTGAAGCCTTCGGTTGTATCAAGAAAAAAGTATCAAATAAAACCCAGAACCCTAAGGTCCTGAGGACATTCCAGGATTCTATCCTTACTAAAATTAAGAACTTACCTTGCATGCTAAACCCTAAGCTGCACCATGTCCAAATTCCATTTGAAATTATTCCTAGGCCTAATCATGATCACCTCCTTAATAGGCTTAGTCATAAATCCAATTGCTTTAAAGACTGAGCAATCAGAAACGATGATCTGGCAAAGCGGAAAGCTAAATCTATCCTCCTTTTTATTCATCCTAATTTTTCTTCTAAGCCTTCTTTACTGGTTCTTTGCACTGAAAAGAAAAAAAGCCTAGAAACTTGAAAACAGATTTTGAAATAGAAGACAATTATGCCGTTCTACTGGCAGGAACTCATCTTGACCTTCACAATAATTTCGACTTTCAAGGGCTCACAAAAACGGGTGATGATATCCTAATCCGATTTCAGAAAACAAAAAGCGATTGGCTTAAAGTTAAAGTACCTGATGTCCTATACTTTCACTGCATGAATGTGTCCTACCAATATTATGTTGAAGGAGATGAACAAGCTTTAAAGGAGGATGCCATAGGACTGAGCGACATCACTTTTTTTCCTTCTGAATCGAGAATGATCAATGACAGCTTAAGACTACAGTCTAATCCCGAAGATAAGGACGATATAATATTATTTTTTGAGGATGGGAAGGTCATTCGAATTGGCTGCAGCGAAATAAAGCTTATCACTGAAAAACTTGAACCTGAAAAATAACAGACCTATTAGCAATAAGGCTATGGCGCCCACTTCTAAATTATCTTTAGCTTGAGATACTTTGAAAAAAAACAAATGCCTCCTTATTCAAAATCAAAAGCCTGATCCTGAACCCGTGATGAAATTATTCTTAGGCCTTATTCTCTCCTGTTTCCTACTTCAAACTACTTGCGGACAATCCCTTCATCAAGAAATCTATGCCAGTCCCCGTGATTTTGCTCAAAAACTAAATGCTTCTTTCGAAAAGGGTGATCAGCAAATCTTTGAATCCTTTTTTCAATCCTGGCATAAATGGTCTTTAGAAAAAGATTCCAGCGCAAAACAGCGCACAGCAAGCTTTGTAGACAGCATTTTTCAAATGGCTTACCAACCTTTTGATTATACCATATACAGCTGGAAGTCAAATCGCAATCCAAAGGAATCTAAATATCTAATTCTGCCAAACCTTATTCCTATTTGCATTAAAGATTCCATTTACCTCAGCTCCTTAGATTCGCTGAAAACCTGCGGTCGAAATTCGAAATCACTGCACTACAGCCCCTCCCTAAGTTTTGATTCTACTAAGGTGATCTACGACAACCCTTACTATACCAGTGTACTACGGATTTTTCTAGAAGAAGACTATCTCGATAAATCATACTTTCTTTCAAGCTGGATTAATTGTCCACCAAATGCTAGTCCGAAAGAGTTTTCAAGTCCTCCCATAATTATAGGTTGCCAAATCAATAAGAAAGTAGATAATGTAGTGGTGCACCTAAAACTATCCAACACTGAATTTTACTTGCATTTAACTAAAAATGATAAGACTTGGAATATGGAGGTTTTACCTTATAGAGTAATGCATGATTAAGATAAACCCCTTTCATCCAACTAGACTAGCGGTAGCCTTATTAGTAATCAGTCATTTACCGTTCATAGCATTATACATAGACCTTGAGCCCAATATTTCCTAAAATGAAACGCCTTTTATACTGCATCTTTTTCATCCTAAGTGCTACACCTAATTTCGCACAGATTATTGTCATCGAAAATGTTGGAAGCTATGACAGAAAGCAGAAATATGAATTCTTGGTATCCAATGATTCCATTGATGTGAAGCTTATCGATGGTTCCTACTATGGCAACATTGAGGCTTCCAATTTCCAAAATTTCGCAAAACGAGTTAAGCAACTCGGGATCCCAAAAGTTAGTCATGCCAATTTAAGCAAGGCCTCTTTCCATACTTGGATGATTACAATAATAACTGGAACTAGCTATCAGGAATATATCCTTACCGGAAAAGAGGAAACCATTCATTTTGTTAATGAAATGATAGAGGAACTAATATCCGCTCATTTGAAGAGTGTTTTGGAAGGACTTAAGGATTAATAAAGCAAGGGGTTATCCTACGATGGTTTTATCATGAACTAAAATCTTTGCCTTCTATTTTCTTAACTCCAAGCTTAGCTGGTGATCGATCGAATCCTTCACTAAATATCACTTTTACCAAAAAACAATATTTCGGAGCTCCCGGCACCTGAGCAGCGATAGCCGCTCGCAGGGTAGTACTTAGGACTCAAATTCGCTTGAAAGAGAATTTCCACCCCAGGAAAAACATCAATCAAGCTGGCCCAACCCAAGAAACGGCGGTCCGAAGGAATCGCCTCTCAGGGGCCTTGATTTTTTGGATACTTTCTTATCAAGAAAAAAGTATCAAAGCACCTTAACACTTTAAGCTTCTAAAAAACCCGAAATTGGGCAGTCTAAAAGTCCTTTACCTCTAGCAAGGCTTCGCTGTCCAAAAGGTTTAGAGCATTACAACACGAATTGAAAACAAAAACTTTAATCAATACCATGACTAAAGGATTAATAAGCACCCTAAGCTTTGGACTCCTACTATTCTTATCCCAACTAAGCTTGGCTCAGGTAGACCAAAATCCAGTATTTCTGGAAAAGACAGGAATACTCGACAGTTTGTATTCCGAGATACTCAATGAGTCTCGGAAGGTATATATCCAATTACCTTCTGGCTTTGATCCTTCTAAAAATCAAAAATATCCAGTCGCCTATATTTTAGACGGTGAGGTATTCCTGCCCACGGTAAATGAGATTCAAAATTATTACAGCGGTGGCTTCACACCGGAAATGGTATTGGTGGGAATTGTGAGTGGCTCAAACCGGGTGCGTGATTTAACGCCTTCGAAGATCAGCAGTAAATATGGCATGCCCTTTAATCAAGAAAATGGGGAGGCGGATACATTTCGGCGGTTCCTCCAAAAGGAGCTGATTCCTTTTATTGAAAGCAAGTATCCTGTTACGAACTACCGTACCTTAATCGGTCACTCCTATGGTGGGCTGTTTACCATCGCTACATTAATAGAGCAGCCAGATCTATTTGCGAACTACTTAGCGATAGACCCCAGTTTGGATTGGGATAATCAAAAACTACTGAAAAGTGCTAAAGAGCAATTGGGATATCATAAGTATAAGAACAAAGCCTTATTCCTTTCTTTGAGTGGTCAATTGCACATGCAGAATTCGCAAATCACTATCAACAATGTGATGCAAGACAGTTCTGACTTCACCTTGTTCGCTCGCTCTAATATCAGCTTTAGAAATCTGCTTCAAGATAATGCGGCAGCTGGCTTGGCTTTTGACTGGAAGTTTTACCCTAACGACATCCACGGTACCGTTCCCCTGCCTTCAATTATGGATGGAATGATTTCCATTTTTAAATGGTACCAAATGGAAAACACCGATCGAATCAACTCCTTCGACACACCCAAAGAAGAATTGTTTTCAATTATTAAGTACCGAGAAAAGAAACTCCAAGAACACTTCGGCTATGCTATGCCTCCTTATCCAGAAGAGCTTTTGAATATGTCTGGCTACATGAATATGGATATGCAAGCACTGGAAAAAGCCAAAATGTTTTTTGAATTAGCGATGGAATACTATCCACAAAGTGCCAATGCTTACGATTCCATGGCCGATTACTACGAAGCTAGTGGTGATTTTGCCCAAGCTCTTGAATATGTCCAAAAGGCTGCGGAATTGAGTGATGATCAATATTATAAAGATCGAATTCAAGAATTGCAGGCTAAATAAAAATGGCTGAACCGGATCTATCGACAAAGTCTAAAATTCAAATGAAAAACTATCTAATTCTTCTCAGCCTCTATTTTGCGCTTCCTTGCTTTTCGTTTAGCCAAACCTTAGAATTAAAAGGATTGATTATAGACTCCATTGAAATGAATGGCATTCCAATGGCTAAGCTTAGACTTATTCAAGATGATTCCGTTTTTATTTCCAGTCTAACAGATTTTGAAGGTCATTTTACTATCAAAAACCTAAAAAAAGGAGTGTATGAACTCCATATCCAAGCTTTAGGCTACAAGGATTGGAAAAGCACAATCGACCTGAAACTTCCAGTTACAAATATTCAGTGCAAATTAACTGAGGACACATTTGCCCTTGAACCCCACACCATCAATTGGGGAGAAGGATTTATACTGATTCAAGACAGTTTAGGAAACTCTTTTTGCATTGATGGATCAAAGAACCAGCTCGACTCCCTTGGTATGAAACAAGGCCCTTGGGTAGAGTATTTCATGGATTATTCAGACACGAACAGCCCTTTCACTATCGGGCAAAAATTAGGGGAGGGTGAGTATCAAAATGACAAGAAACAGGGTAAGTGGATTTACTTTTTACCAAATGGTGAAATAGACCGGATTGAGTATTTTGAAGATGGGTTTCGCTCTGATTGATGGCACTTATTCCAAAGCACCGCTAAACACTCTTTGTTCATTGCATTACTAAACTGCCCTAATATCAGTGGCCCAAAAGGATCGCCTTTCAGAGGCCTTGATTTTTTGTTTCATTTTAGGTGATACTTTTTGCATTGGCCAAAATTATCCAAGCTGTCCGCCGCTGTTCCAGCTCCGGAGTTCGGCAGAATCCTTCACCTAACATTGCTCCTTCTAAAAACAATAATTCGGAGCTCCCGGCACCTGAGCAGCGATAGCCCTTTGCAGGGTAGTACTTAAGACTCAAATTCATTTGAAAGAGAATTCCCAACCCAAAGAATAACATCAATCCAACTGGCCCAACCCAAGAAGCGGCGGTCCGAAGGAATCGCCTCTCAGGGGCTTTGATTTTTTGGATACTTTTTCAAATGTCTCTTTATTTTTCAATGGAATTTGAGAGCTCAGGCTAGAAGCCTTCGGTTGTATCAAGAAAAAAGTATCAACCAATCCATTATTCCAAGACTTCATTTCTAAAAAAATGCTCTTTGATACTTTTTGCATCGGCCAAAATTATCCAACCTGCCCGCCGCTGTTTCAGCTCCGGTAGGCGGGAAACCCTAGGCCTTTCCCTAGGTGATTTTTGATTCCGAGCCTTCTTCAAAACCGTTCTTCGCTTTTCGCTTTATGCTCTTTCAGCCGCCGGCGGACGTAATTCCGCGAAGCTCAGAACTATCACTGAGGAAAGGCCGGATCTTCCAAATGTTAGTAGCTACAGCACATGGTGTTCAGAGGAATCCTTCACTAAATATTACTTCTACCAAAAAACAATATTTCGGAGCTCCCGGCACCTGAGCAGCGATAGCCCTTCGCAGGGTAGTACTTAGGACTCCAGCTCAATTGAAAGAGAATTCCCAAACCAAATAAAATCATCAATCCAACTGGCCCAACCCAAGAAGCGACGGTCCAAAGGAATCGCCTTTCAGGAGCCTTGATTTTTTGCTTCGTTTTTTATCAAGAAAAAATGAAACATTAAGTGCATCCACCCAAAATTTAAAGCCATAAACGACCCAAGCTTCTGTGGTCTAAAGAACCGACCGAAGGTCCAGGTAATTTTGAATCGCCTTCAAGCTTCCTTGATCTTTTGGATACTTTTTCAAATGCCTTTTTAATTTTCAATGGAATTTGAGAGCTACAGCTTCGCTTCCGGTTGTATCAAGAGAAAAGTATCGACAGTATAAAAGGAACTTAAGAGCTCGGGCTAGAAGCCTTCGGTTGTATCAAGAAAAAAGTATCAATGAAAAAAAGAAATTTAAAAGCTAGCATTAAGCTTTTCTCAATCCCTTCGTCTAAGACCTGCCATTAGCAATTTCTTAAAACCTTAATCCGGCCGCAAGGGACTTCATTTAACTACTTTTGCAGGCTTTCTTTTCTCTCATGACCTATAAAGAGCACTTCCGAAAAAACATAGAACTCGCCTGGCCCGTAATGTTAGGGCAAATTGGTCACGTTATGGTGGGCCTGGCCGATAGCATCATGGTAGGAGCTCTGGGAACGGTAGCCCTGGCTGCTGGTGCCTTCGCCAATTCGGTATTTGTGGTTCCCATGGTTTTTGGAATTGGCCTGGCTTTTGGCCTTACCACTCCGGTAGCCAATGCCGATGGAGAAAAGAAACCTGAAAAAGCGCGCAGTTACCTCAAACATGGCATTTACCTCAACACCGGGATTGCCCTGCTTATCTTTTTTCTCTTATTAGGACTGGAGCATTTCCTGCATTATATGGGTCAAGAGCAAGAGGTATTGGACACCGCCCGCCCCTATTACCGTATTATCTGTCTCAGCTTGGTTCCCTTACTCACCTTCCTCACTTTCAAGCAATTTGCCGAAGGTTTGAGCGATACCCGCATGGCCATGCTGATTAGCCTGGGTGCCAATCTCCTCAATATTGGCCTCAATTATCTTTTAATCTACGGCCATTTTGGATTTCCGGCCATGGGATTAGCTGGTGCCGGTCTAGCCACCTTAATTGCGCGGATTATCATGGCCCTCACCATGGCGATCTACGTATTCCGTAAACCCGCATTTAAGGTTTACACCCAAGGTATTCAATGGGCCCAAACCCAATGGAGCCACTTCAAAAAACTCTTGGACATTGGCGTGCCATCCGGTTTACAGTTCATCTTCGAAGTTTCGGCCTTTGCAATCGCTGCCGTAATGGCCGGTTGGATTGGTGCCGAGTCTCTTGCGGCCCATCAAATTGCGATTTCGCTGGCCTCGGTAAGCTATATGGCAGCTAGCGGCATTGGCGCCGCGGCTAATGTGCGGGTTAGTAATCAATTGGGAGCCGGGAATATACCTGCCCTGCGCATGGCGGCTCATACTAATTTTGCCTTGATGCTCATTTTAATGTCCATCGCCGGACTGGTATTTTTCTTTGGTCGCCACCTCCTGCCCACCTTCTATTCCAATGATCCGGTGGTAATTGATCTGGCCGCCCAGCTCCTTATTGTAGCGGTAGCCTTCCAACTTTTTGATGGTATGCAAGTGGCGGTTTTGGCAGCTTTGAGAGGACTATCCGAAACTCGGATCCCCACTTTAATTGTCATGTTTTCCTATTGGGTAATTGCCCTCGGAAGCTCCTACTATATGGGCTTTGAACTAGAATGGGGTCCACTTGGAATTTGGTATGGATTGGCCTTAGGCTTGATAGTCGCCTCCAGCTTATTAACTTGGCGCTTTGAAATTAAGAGCAAACAACTCCTAGCCCTTCATCATGCTGAAAAACACCAATTATAAACTGGCCCTGGGCGTATTAGTCACCATCCTCATTCTGGCGCCCTGGAGTTTAGATTTAGGCTTTATCCCCCTTACCCTGCAAACCCTCATTATATTTATCGGGGCCAGTCTCTTACCCTGGCGGACCGCCATTATAGTGGTAGGGGCCTATTTGGCATTGGGAGCTTTGGGCCTACCGGTATTTGGACATCACACTTCAGGCTTTGCTAAATTATACGGGGCTACCGCTGGATTTTTGTGGGGTTTTGTGGCTTGCGCCGGATATGTCGCCTATGCCAGTGGCCGACAAGAATTTCACTTTTTCCGCGCCATTCTAATTTTCCTGAGAGCCCATCTCCTATTATTGATCCCGGGCTTCGCAGTGCTCTATTACTATATGCCTGGCGCCGACCTTTGGAACACCCTTATTCACCTTATCCCAGGTCTAATAATTAAAAGTTTAGTGGGCGGAGTAATCGCAGCACAATTAAGAGCTAAACTGGTTCCGGTTTCTGATCAAATTGCTAGCTTAGAAGAGCCGAATGAAAGCGATTAAAGTTCTCTTTGTATCCCGTCCCAACCTCTACAGTCAAGCTGGGGGAGATACAGTCCATGTAGAGCAAAATCGTCAATTTCTGACTAAGGCCGGCGTTAAATGCGACTTTTGGGATGGCCATCAAAATCCCAAAGAATACGACCTAATTCACTTTTTTGGCTTAAGCCGACCCGCTAATGTATTGCCCCTTTTAAAATCGGGTATTCCATTAGTGGTATCCAGCATATATGTCGACTATAAACAAGCTGATCGTAAAGCATCCGGCCTGAGAGCCTTTTTGCAAAGAACCTTCGGACAGCATGCTTTGGAATACCTAAAACTTATTGCCCGGAGCTTAAAGGGCCGCGATAAACTGCCCGGCTTAGACTACTTAATGGAAGGACAACGCGGTAGCATCCAAAAGATTCTCAATCGCTGCGATCACCTCATTACGGCCAGTAATGCGGAACTGGAAATACTACGCAAAGACTTCACTTATGAAGGTGAACATTCGGTAGTAAAATTAGGTACTGAGCATCTTCCGCCATTAAACCCTCCACGGGAGAAAAAGGATGTATTATGTGTGGCTCGCATTGAACCTCTTAAAAATCAATTAGCCCTGATCGAAGCCCAAAAAGGCAGCGATTGGAAATTACATATCATCGGTGATGCGGCTCCGGCCCATCAGGCTTATCTAAAAAAATGCAAGCGCGAAGCCGGGCCCAAAGTATTGTTCCAAGGAGCACGTAATCATGAAGAATGCGCCTCCATGTTCAATAAAGCCAAGGTGCACGTCTTGCCCTCACACTATGAAAGCACTGGCTTATCCAGCTTGGAAGCCTTGCATTTTGGTTGTCAAATTGTGGTGAATGATCATCCTATTAATCGAGAGCTTTTTGAAGACCAGGCCAACTTCGCCAAAGTAGAAGACCCTGAAGATTTAAGGCAGGCTATCAATAAGGCCTTAATGCAAAAAGAGGATCACAGCGAATGGCTTAAAGAAAACTTCAGCTGGGCTAAGGCCGCCCGCAGCATTCTGGCCATTTACCTAAAAAATCAAAAAGGGGGCGCATGAGGATAGGAATCATCGGCACCCGTGGTATCCCCAACCTTTATGGTGGATTTGAAGAATGCGCCCAGCAATTAGGGCTGAGGTTAGTAGAAATGGGGCATCAAGTATGGGTCTACAATTCGCATCGCCATCCCTATGACCAGAAAAGTTACCAGGGCATTGAGATCATCCACAAATACGATCCCGAACATCGCTTTGGCACCATTGGCCAATTCATCTACGACCTCAATTGCATGATCGACAGTCGCCAACGTAAGTTTGATGCCATCCTCCTTTTAGGATATACCAGCAGCTCCGTATGGCAAAGACTGCTCCCTAAGCGCAGCCTCATACTTTGCAATATGGATGGCTTGGAATGGAAGCGCAGCAAGTACAGCCCTCGAGTTCAGAAATTTTTAAAATACGCTGAGAAATGGGCCGCAAGGCGCAGTGATATCCTCATTGCCGACTCCAAAGTGATTCAGGAATACCTGGAATCGCAATACCCCAATGACACCGTTTTCATTCCCTATGGAGCGGATATCTTCAAAAAGGGAAATCCTGAAATTTTGGACGCTTATGGCTTAGATGCGGGAGATTACAATTTATTGGTAGCCCGCCTCGAACCGGAGAATCATATAGAAATGATCCTGCAAGGCGTGGTGCAAAGTGAAAGTCAACGCCTGATGTTGGTAGTTGGGAATCACGACACCCCCTATGGTGAATACCTCAAAGAAAAATTTAAGGATGCCCGCATCCGCTTTGTTCGGGGCACCTACAAAAAGGATAAGATCAATAACCTACGCTATTACAGTCATTTGTACTTCCATGGCCATAGTGTAGGCGGCACCAATCCCAGCCTCTTAGAAGCTATGGCTTGCGGCTGTTCCATTGTGGCACATCGCAATCGCTTTAATTATGAAGTTTTGGGGGAAAACGCTTCCTACTTCAGTGATCATATTGATGTAGCAAATCACCTGGACCACATGGATACGGAGGCCGTATTTAAGGAGCGTATTCAGGAAAATCGCCGTCGGATTGAGGAGCGCTACAATTGGCAGTTAATTGCGGAGGAGTACGAAATCACCATGCAACAAGGCCTAATTCGCAAGCGGCCATGAAAAGCGACAGCCAAAAAGCAAAATCTGCCGCCTGGCTCAGCTTTACCGTAAATCTATTTATGGCCATCATTAAGGGTTTGGCCGGTATTTTCGGAAACAGCGCCGCCTTAATGGCCGATGCCACCGAAAGCATTAGCGACCTCTTTAGCTCCTTATTGGTGATTGCCGGACTCAAATACGCCCAAAGACCGGCCGACGATAATCACCCTTATGGTCACGGAAAAATTGAAGCCCTGGTCACCTTTGGTATCACCTCCCTATTAATTGGCTCGGCGGTAATTATTGGTTTGCGCTCCATCGATTCTCTGCAAGGCGAAAATCCTGTTCCGGAAGGTTTTACCCTCTATGTGCTCCTATTCGTAATTGCCATAAAAGAAGGCTTCTATCGCTATCAAAAAAGACAAGGCGAAAAAACGGGTAGCTCCTCCTTAATAGCAGATGCCTGGCATCATCGTTCGGATGCATTGAGCTCTGTAGTAGCATTGGTAGGGGTAGGTATTAGTCTATGGGGTGGCGAGGCCTGGGCTATGGCCGATGAAATTGCTGCCATGCTCACCAGTATTTTAATCATTTACAATTCCTACCTCATCCTTCGTCCGGCTTTGGGAGAGGTAATGGACGAACACCTCTACCCTGAACTCGAATCAGCCATTCGCCAATCTGCTTTGGAGGTTGATCAGGTCTTGGAAACCGAAAAATGCTTCATCCGCAAATATGGCTCCGGCTATCTGGTAGATCTTCACATTGAAGTGAATGGAGAATTAAGCGTTCGAGAAGGTCATGCTATCGCACACAAGCTTAAGGATCATCTTACTCAGGTATATCCACAAATTCAGGATGTGCTTATTCATGTTGAACCCAGCACATCTGACTAATATCATTTTCTGAGGCAAGGAGAACAGCTACCTTGGATAGCAAATCCATGCCCATGCAATTACGCGAGCAACTCAAACAAAGTTTAGCCGGTCTTAGCCCTCAATTAATTGATGAAATCAGCCACGAAGGCACCTATGCCAATTACACCGCCGGCACCGAATTATTGCGCGAAGGCCAATATGTAAAGGTGATTCCCCTAGTAATTAAAGGCAGTATTAAGGTTATGGCCGACTTCGACGAAAAGGAGCTCCTTCTTTATTACATCCGTTCGGCCCAAAGCTGTGCTCTATCCTTCTCCGCAGTGTTAGAGAATTCACCCAGTCAAATAAAAGCCTATACTACCGAAGAATGCGATGTATTGCTGCTTCCGGGAGATGCCGTAAAACGCTGGACCAAGCAATACGAGGACTTTAATAAGCTCTTTTTCAATCAATATCAATTGCGCTATTCGGAGCTATTGGAGACTATACAATCCTTGCTTTTTGGTCGCATGGATCAACGTCTAATGCAATACCTCAGCGATCATGCGCAGGCCCATCAAGGTCAGCCCATAAAAATGTCGCATCGCGAAATTGCCCGTGATTTGGGTAGTGCCCGTGAGGTTATTAGTCGCGTAATTAAGAAGCTCGAAAACGAAGGAAAGGTAGAACAGCGCAAAGAAGGCATAGTGGTTTTGGAGCAGTAACTGCGGTTACTGCACAAACTTGGCGAAGGTTCTAGTTTAGCTCTACAATCCAAATGAAATGTTATGAAAAAGAACATGAGCAACGCCGACCGTCTTATTCGCCTAATTATCGCCGCCGTAGTAGCCTACTTGTATTTTAGTGGCATTATTGGCTCCACCCTGGGCATCGTATTAATGATATTAGCAGGTATTTTCGTCCTCACCAGCATCATTAGCTTTTGCCCGCTTTATCGCCTTTTCGGAATAAGTACTTGCAAAGTCTAGATATGGAAAAGCCAGATTCTTTAGGGTCTGGCTTTTTTAATTGGTTTTAGACCAACTAGCCAGCGTTCGTAAGATGATACTCAGATCGAGCAGCAGGCTCCAATTCTCCAGATAATACACATCAGCACGCACCCTGGCTTCCATGGAGGGCAAATCATGCTCCCCCTTATAGCCCTGCACCTGCGCCAAACCGGTTAAGCCAGGTTTCACCAAATGCCTGAGCATATAGCGATCTACCAGATTGCGGTATTCTTCGGTATGAGCAATCATATGCGGTCTGGGTCCTACCATCGACATCTCTCCTCCTAAAACCTGAAAAAGCTGGGGCAATTCATCCAAATGCCAACGCCGAATAAATCGTCCGAAAGAAGTAATGCGGGGGTCTTCGGCTTTCGCCTGATGCGTATCCGATTGGGCATTCAGGGCCATACTTCGGAACTTGTAAATCACGAATTCCTCCCCACGATAACCACTGCGTTTCTGCTTAAAGAAAATGGGACCGGGTCCTGATAATTTTACCCCAATCGCTAGAATTGGAAATAAGAGAGGCAGGCAAATCAAGATTAAGAGCAAGGAAAAAAGGATATCAAAACTGCGCTTCAACCAGCGATTATGCCATTGCTGTAAGGGCTCGGGCCGGAAGCTTAATACCGGTAGATGATCGTAAAAATCAATGCGCATGCTCTTCATGGGAGGCATACCCAAATCAGGCAGGGCTCGGAAATTCATTACATGCTGATCCGCCAAACGGTACAATTTCCCAAATGCGGCATGACCAGGATTTAAGGCCACAAACAATTCTTCACCGGGAGATTGTTCCAGGTAAGCTTCCAGATCTTCCAGGCTATCCGATTTATCGATGCGAAAGCTTCGAGACACGGCAATTCCTAATTCCGGATTGCGCCCCACCAACTGAATGAAATCATCAAAGGCCCGTCCTTCACCCACCAAAACTACGGTTCGCAAAGGCCGTGATCTTCGTCGGAAGGAGCGTAAAAAACGAAGGTAAAAGAAATGCCAAGGTAAAATAGTGAGGGCCACACCGCTATAGAAATACACAAAGAACAAACGGCTGTACTGCTCACTTCGCTGCAAGGCCACCAATAAAAGAAGTACTACAAAAAGGTGACCGATAAAAACATTAAAGGTTTTGGATACCGATTGACGAGGCTCGGGCTTTAAAGCCAAATCATAGGTTCGGAAAATAAAGCTCAATACCAACCACAGCAAATTTAGGATCAACCAAAGCTGTAGGTAATAGTCGTAATAAGGTGTATCGAAAAAAGGCAAATCCCGAAAGCGCTGCCAGGCCGCTCCGAAAAATGCAGCATTGAGGAGGGCAAAGTCCCCCAGTAAAACCAGAAACTGGCTAAGTCGATTGTGATTGGCAGGCATAGCTATTCCTTCTCAAAAGTACGCTCTGCCTTTCGCTTTTGAAAATCATCCCAATCGCGCTTGGCCTTGCGATAAGCCTTTTTAAACTGGGTGGCTTCTTTGCTTTGTAAATCGAGGAGTTTCTCACGCCCCATTTTACTGAGTTTCCAGTTCTTATTTTGAAAGGCCTCAAACAATCGCTGCCAATACAAATCGGCATCAATCGGTAAATAGGATAAATAGCTCAAGGCATTCATACGGGTATTGAAATCGAAGAATGGTCCGGCAAAATCCAACATTTTGACCAAGGCCTCCTGATCTCTAAAAAAGGCAAATCGATAAAAGAGCGTTTGTAAATAAAGTTCGTGTCCTACTATTCCCGGTTGCTCCGCCCAATGCGTATCATTGAGCCATTTCATAGTCGCCAAATTATCGGGATCAATACTGGCTTGTAAGGCAGAAGACCTCAACTCATAGGAGCCCCCGTATTGACGTAAATCTGCCAAAATCTGAGCATCAAGGTCCATTTTTTCTTTCAAAACCAAAGTCATAATTGCCTTTTGCAATTGTACATCCTTCGTGCTGCGGAGCAGGCTTTCTAGCAATGCCCTTTCTTGATTTCTATCTTTTGAAATACGGACATAAGCTTTTATCGCTTCGGCGCGAAGCCAATGAAAATTCTGCTTATCCTCAGCTACTGACTTAATAAAATCTAAATCTTCCTCCCATTGTGGCCATTCGCGCATATAGCGACAACGGGCCGACAATTGATTATTGGCTTCAAAGGCAATACGATAGTGTTCCTGAGTCATGCTTTCATCCTGCAAGTTCAGGAGCAAATCATCCACATTCGCCAAATAATAGGCCGTGCATGAATCCGGGATCAGAATCATTGAGCGCCCTTTGGGTATTTGATGATTTTGAAAGCGCCATGTCCCATTCACCAAAAAGGCGAACTTCAATTCTTGAGGCATGGCTTCACTTAAATCAGTTACCAGAGCCTCTTTTATAGGACTGTGTCTAATGCGTAAGGATGGTTCCTTCTTTCCATAAAGCCATAGATCGAAAAAGGATCGAATGTCTTTATCACTGTGCTTTTCAAATAGGGCGATCAAATCTTCATTCTGTACCACTTGGTGAGCATAACGATGCAAATAATCGTCAATCGTCATGCGGTATACCGAGTCGCCTACATAGTTCCGAAGCATATGCAATAGCCAGCCCCCCTTTTGGTAAAAGCGCTCCACTCCCGCTTTGGGATGTGCCAAGGGAAGGCTATCACGAGCGGCGGCCCCCTCTATTAACTCTCGAGCCTTAAACAACTCCCAATCATAATGATTGGAACCATAAAGCTCTTCTTCACTTAACCACTGATAATAAGTCGCAAAACCTTCATGTAGCCAATGATGCTCAGAGCCCTCTGCAGTCACCAAATTCCCGAACCATTGATGCGCAAACTCATGGGCATCTACATAGGTGTAATTACGATCATTAAAGGCAATGGAATCCACCAGAAAAAAATCTCCAAAAATGGTCGCACAGGTATTCTCCATAGCCCCATGACGGAAGTCCATTACCGGTGCTTGCTTGTAATTACGCCAGGGATATTCATAATTGATTTCCTCTTCCAAAAAAGAAGCAATATGTTGATGTCGATAATAGTACCAAGCGCTATCTGCAATTCGATCAGGATAATGATATAAGATATGAGGCCTCCCCTTTACCATTTGAGCACTGGCAACATAGTTCCCTAAAGCCATGGCGATCAGATAGGAACTCATGGGCTTATTCATACTGTAATACCAATGGTTCTCGCCTTCTTTAGTCACCATGGAATCCAGTAGACCATTGCTCATTATTTGATAATCGGAATTAAAAATCCACTCAGCTGAAAAGAGAATTTTATCAGTTTGATCATCATGATGAGGAATCCAATGTCGATGATCAATGCCCTGACCCTGCGTCCAAATTTGTCGGCGGGCCCGGCGTGTCTCATCTTGCCAGCCAATAAAATAAATTCCTTTATTAGGCTTTGCTTCATACTCAATTCGCAGTTGAAGCTCACCGCTGGCACCTTCCTTTATAGGAATGAAAAGAGCGGTATCATTTTGCACAAAATCCCAATCTTCACCATTCAATTGCAAGGATTTAATTTCCATGCGAATGGCATTGAGCACCAATTGATCTACTTCCTCATTTACTGCTACTTGATGGTAGACAGTTCCTAAAACCTTTTCTTCAATGGTGTCGAAGCGCGCCACCAAATGCAGACTTTTAAAATCCTGAGCCCGCAGGCCCGATAGCAACACAAAAAAAAGACCGATGCTTAAAAACATCGGTCTATATAAAGAGCACTTATTTAAGGTCATTTCTTTCGGGTAAGCTTGATCTCACGAGCCGATCCTTCGGCCTTCATCTCGCGAAGATACAATTCCAGTTCTGTTTGCGACATTCCACTGAGGTCGCGCTTACCACTGGAAGGATTCACGATATACACCTTGAAATATTGGTCAACATCAGGAGGAGTAGATTGTAGGTCGGAATCTTTACAAATAAAACCTACATAACCTACGCCATAGTACAAACTAAACTCGCGGGTATAACCATCGAAGTTAATGGTGTTTGGCAGCGTATAAGTAGTTCCGCCGTCAATCTGATAGCCAATCACCAATCCATTATCGAAGGTATATTGATCAATCTCAGGGGCATTGAATTCCTGGTAATACTGATAATCGATTTCACCAGGATTATTAAAGGGCAACCAGTTCTCAAAAAGAGCGGTGGCATCAATAATACGATAACTTAATCCGGGTCCGGGAGGGCCTTGTGGACCAACCGGTCCGGGCACATTACTTTCATAAGAACAAGAGGCTATGCTGAGGCCCAAGAGGAGTACAATTAGCTTTTTCATTGTGATGGTTTTTGCGTTCCATCAACAACATAAAAATATCATGCCAAAAAATGGGTAGCTTGCTTTTAGGCGATACGTCCCCAGTCGATTTTACCGGACTTTCGCTTGGCAAACTCCTCCAATATACTCTGATGCTCAGCTGCTTTTAAGGAGGGATCGGCATTGAATAAATCTTGTAAGGCCCGACGTGATAAATCCATAATTGGAGTATCCTGCCTAAGGTCGGCTAGTTTAAGATTGAGCATACCACTTTGCTGGGTTCCGGTTAAATCTCCCGGTCCTCGTAATTTGAGATCTACATCGGCAATCTCAAAACCATCCTGGGTGCGCACCATGGTCTTCATTCGAACCTGAGCATCCCGACTTAATTTCGGACCGGTCATTAAAATGCAATAGCTCTTTTCGGCACCACGCCCTACCCTGCCGCGTAACTGATGCAATTGACTCAAGCCAAAGCGCTCGGCTGATTCAATCACCATCACTGAGGCATTAGGCACATTCACCCCCACTTCAATTACTGTGGTCGCCACCATGATCTGAGTTTTCCCCGAAGCAAAGCGTTGCATTTCAAAATCCTTATCCTCGGGCTTCATCTTCCCATGCACCACACTTACCTGATACTTAGGCCGAGGAAAAGCACGACAAATACTTTCATAACCATCCATCAGATCCTTATAATCCATTTTCTCCGACTCTTCAATCAGCGGATAAACGATATACACCTGTCGCCCCTTTTCAATCTCCGACTCTAAAAAGCCAAAGAGCTTATTGCGATCTTTATCAAAGGCATGGCTTGTGGTGATAGGCTTTCTACCCGGAGGCAATTCATCAATCACCGAAAGGTCCAAATTGCCATAAATACTCATGGCTAGGGTACGTGGAATGGGAGTAGCCGTCATTACCAAAATATGAGGCGGTAGTTTGTTTTTCTTCCAAAGCTTGGCCCGTTGCGCTACGCCAAAACGATGTTGCTCATCCACTACCGCCAGGCCCAGGTTTTTATACTTCACCTTATCTTCCAATAAGGCATGGGTGCCGATTAAAATGTGAAGTTCCCCCGATTGCAATTTTTCATGGATTACCTTCCGGTCAGCGGTCTTTACCGAGCCCGTTAACAAGGCTACTTCCAAAGGAGAATCTTCCAATAATTCGCGAATACCCTGATAATGCTGTTGGGCTAAAATTTCGGTAGGTGCCATTAAGCAAGCCTGAAAACCATTATCAATAGCAATTAACATCGCCATTAAAGCTACCATGGTTTTGCCGGATCCTACATCCCCCTGAAGGAGGCGATTCATATGCTTGCCATAGCGCATATCCTGCCGAATTTCCTTGAGCACTCTTTTTTGGGCTCCCGTTAATTCGAAGGGTAAAACCTTCTCGTAAAAATGATTGAAGTGTGCGCCGACTTCCGCGAAAGCGAAACTTTGAAAGTCCCGGTGATGCTGACGTTTTTGAGCAGCCATTTCCATTTGAAAAAAGAAAAGCTCCTCAAACTTCAAGCGTGTACGTGCCGCCTCCGCTTTATCAATACTACTGGGAAAGTGAATTTGCATTAAGGCTTCTTCCCGTGGCATTAGGGCATAACGCTCCCGAAAATGAGCCGGAAAGAAATCCGGCAAGGCCCCTTTTAACTGAGGTAAGAGCACCTTGGTTAATTTGGCCAAACCCCGATTATTCAATCCTTTCTGATTGAGCTTGTCTGTGCTAGGATACAGTGGCTGCAATCCCCGCAAAGGGCTGCGTTTAAAATCGGCTTCCAAATCTAATTCAGGATGCGGAAAACTTAATCCGCCATTAAAGAAATTGGGCTTACCGTAAAGCACGTAGTCCTGATGCAATTTTAAGGACTTCTGAATCCATTGCACCCCTTTAAACCAAACCAATTCTACCTCTCCGGTATCGTCCTGAAAAGTAGCTTTCAAACGACCACCGCGACCCTTGGGGCCTTGCACTTCCATATTGGTAATACGACCCTTAATCTGCACCTCAGCGGCGGTACCTCCAAGTTCTTTGATTTTGTAAAAACGGCTGCGATCTACATAGCGATAAGGATACAATTGCAATAAATCGGCATAGCGAAAGATCTGCAATTCCTTTTTCAGTAAATCCGCTTTAGCCGGCCCTACTCCTTTCAGGTATTCAATGGCAGTGCTTAGGATGGACATAAAAACAAATATAGAACGAGCACTCATTGCCAAGCCGAAGTGTAGCGGCATTTTTTTAACTTGAGCGGTTTAATTCCCTATGCCCTTCGTATGAAGAAAACTTTACTTCTCTGCCTTCTTAGTTTGAGTGTAATGGGCCAAAGCCTGCAATTAGCCTGGTTTACTCAAAATGATCAATTCAATATCATCGACAGCCAAATGGATGCCTTTGGGAATATCATTGTGGCCGGAACTTTTTCAGGCATTGTCGATTTTGATCATGGCCCACATGCCCGAATCGATACTGCGGTTGGAATCTACGATATGTTTATTGCCAAATACGATGCTTATGGCAATCTCAAATGGGCTCATTCTTTGGGCAATAATAATCCGGAAAAAATTACGGCTATTGATACCGATATCAATGGCAATGTATATGCTGTGGGTGAATTTACCCGTACCCTCGATTTCGACCCTGGACCTGGAGTAGTTAACCTTACCGCCGCTGGTTATGCCGATGTGTTTCTATGGGTAATTAAAGCCAATGGAGATTTAATGTATGCCAAGGTATTTGGGGATCGCTCCTTAGAAAGCCCAAACGATATTGATGTAAACAATAATGGTGATATCGTAATCGGCGGTTTCTTCTGGGGCAATTCCGATATGGACCCCAGTGTAGGTGGTTACGCTCCGGTAAACTCACTGGGCAGAGGAGATGTTTTCATCATGCGCTTGCATCCGGGAGGAAACATTTGGTGGGTTCGCTCTGTAGGTTCTGCCCTCGAAGACCAGGCCTTGAACGTAAAAATCGCTGATAATGGCGACGTTTATGCCCAGGGCTTTTTTAATGATTCGGTCGACTTTGACCCCGACACTACTGCCGGGGAAGAATATTGGCTCAATACCAATTCTGGGGATGGTTTCTTTTTAAAGCTCAATCCATTTGGCCTCTTTGTTTCGGCTTTCAACAGTGAAATTATACCGCAGAAGATGCAAATGCAAAATAGCGAAACCCTCTATTTCTCAGGTTATTTCACCGGAACCAAAGATTTTGACCCCGATACTGCCTCCGTGCTTAACCTAAGTGCGGTAGGTAACCAAAACCCTCTTTTTGTATGGAAACTTGACACCAGTTGGTCGGTCGACTGGGCTCGAATGTGGGGTGATGCGGAAATTGGCAAAAACAGCCTTTTCCTCAATCGGGATGGCTCAGGAGGTGCTATTGTTTCGGCACCTTATTCCGGAAGTATAGATCTCGACCCTAGCCTGGGAGCCAATATGAAAACTTCCAAAGGATTGCAGGACATCTTCGTTGCTCAGATTGATTCGGCAGGCAATTACCTCTACGGTGAATCCTGGGGTGGCAGCCAAATCGACTATCCCGCCCTGGCCATGGCCAATAACCGAGGCGAAATATATGTGGCTGGTCGCTTTGAAAGCCTCATGGATTTCGATCCCGACCCAAATATTGTAGACAATGGTCAAAGTCCCGGCCTCGAATCTTTCATGCTTAAACTTACCTATTGCCAGGAAGGCTATGGTTATGACACCATTCAGGCTTGTAATTCCTATACCTGGATCAATAGCTTTACCTATCACGATACCCGCAGTGGGGATCGCTATATAATCCCCAACTCATCTGGCTGTGATTCCTTAGTGTACCTGGCTTTAACTATGAATTTCATCGATTCATCAGCCACTTTGGTTAATGATACCACTTTTAGAGCCAATCAATTTGGAGCCACCTACCAATGGTTAATTTGCGATAGTCTCTTAAGTCCGATTCCCGGTGCAACCGGTCGCGAATTTCATCCCGATACCAGCGGACAATTTGCGGTGATTGTAGACAATGGGAATTGCATTGACACCAGTGCCTGCCTGCAATACTGGGAACCTATCGGCCTGGAAGAAAATGACTACACTCAAATTAGTGCTTATCCAAACCCATCCAATGGACTGGTCCATTTAGATGCTCCTTACGAATTACATGGCACGCAAGTACTGCTCACCGATTTACAGGGTCGTATCTTATTTAAAGATCAAATTGAAGGTTCTGAAGACTATTCATTCCAATTACCGGAGCAGGCTGGCATTTACCTCTTGCACCTAAATCGCGAAGGAGAACGAAGAACTTTAAGGCTGGCCCGGAACTAGAAGCTTCAAGGCCGCTATATTTGTGACATCGCAAAGAATAGCTACATACTAATAAAGTCGGGCCGCCAAAGTTTGGCCAGCCAATGGAAAGAGCTGATGCAATACCGCAGTTTGGGCGTCAGCCTGGCACGTCGCGATTTTAAGGTACGCTATGCCCAAACCATGCTGGGCGCCCTTTGGGCAGTACTACAGCCTGTACTTTCTTTGGCAGTACTCTATTTAGTGTTTCAGCGCGCATTACAGGCCAACACGCAAGGCATCCCTTTTTTAAGCTACACGCTTAGTGGTTTAATCTTTTGGGGCTTTTTCAATTACAATTTGAGTCAAGGTGCAGCCTCCCTCATTCAGGCCCGGACCATGCTGCAGAAAATCTATTTTCCACGTATACTTTTAGTGCTTTCCAAAAGTTTAGTGGCCTCCGTAGATCTCATTTTCGTACTTATTCTGTTTGTTTTTGTGGCTTTCGCCGATGCGCATTTCACGCTTTTAAGTCTGGGCAGTTTTGTAGCGGCTCTCTTCATTAGCTTTTTCGCTTCACAGGGCCTGGCCCTATGGTTTGCCGCGCTGAGCTTACGATTCCGCGACCTCCAACAGATTATTCCCTTCTTTGCTCAAATGCTGTTTTTTCTGAGCCCCATTGCTTATAGTCCGGAATTATGGTATACCGCCCTGGATGAGAAATATCAAATCTTGCTCTACCTAAACCCCATGATGGGCATCCTGGAAATATGGCGAGCCGGAATATTCGAATTGGGCTTTCAGGCCAATAATAGTGGTATTAGCTTAAGCATTGTATTCTCATTAGCACTCTTCCTGAGTGGCTGGATATACTTCCAAAAAGTAGAACGTAAAATGGCCGATCTCCTGTGAAAAAGGCCCTCGAAATACAAGGCATTTCCAAGCAATATCGTATTGCGGGCAAGGAGCATTTTTTGGCTCTGGACAATATCAATCTCGACTTAGAGCAAGGTGAAGTTTTAGGCTTAATTGGTGCCAATGGCGCGGGTAAATCTACCTTACTAAAAATCCTTAGCCGCATTACCGCACCAACGAAAGGACAGATTAAGGTGCATGGCAAAATGGCCTCCCTGCTTGAAGTAGGCACCGGCTTTCATCCCGAATTAAGTGGTAGAGAAAATATTCACCTCAATGGTAGTATACTGGGTATGAGCAGAGCTTCCATTAAAGCGCGCTTTGATGAAATTGTAGAATTTGCGGGAGTAAGTCGTTTTTTGGATATGCCGGTAAAGCGCTACAGCAGCGGCATGTTTGTGCGGCTGGCCTTTTCGGTGGCTGCACATCTGGACTCGGATATATTACTCATCGATGAAGTATTAGCGGTGGGCGATGCCGACTTCCAAAAGAAATGCCTCGCTCGCATGGAAGACATTTCCAAGGCCCAGGCCCGCAGCATAGTTTTCGTAAGTCATAATATGGGGGCTATTAACAGCCTCTGCGATCGAGTAGCCTGGATCAATCAAGGTATACTACAAGCCACCGGAGCGCCTAATGAAATGATTGAGCAATACTTAGGCGGACTGGAACAGCTAAACGCCGATAGTAATCCGGCGGAACGTACCGATCGCGAGGGTGATGGCCGGGCTCGCTTCCAGCGGATTGAAGTAAAAGCCAAAGACGGATCCAAGCTTCTTAAAAGTGGGGAAAGCCTCCTACTTAACTTGGCATGGGAGAGTTCCGCGCAAGCCAAAGAAATTCGCTTAGAGCTACATCTATTCAACAGTCGTGGTAATTACCTCAGCAGCTTCCAACATCAATTAAAAGGAGATCTGCAAAAGGCACAATTAAGCATTCCTGAGCTGCCCTTAATGGCGGGACGCTTTTTCTTTAATGCCCATATTTATTTGGATGGCATTCGCGCCGATTTCCTGGGTAGAGCCTGTTATTTTGAAGTGCTTAGCGAAGAATGGCAGCAAAATGAAGTGGCGGTGCAAAGGCAAAATCCTGGGGTAGAGATCAAAAGCTCTTGGCAGTCTTAGGAGAATAGGCCCTTCAACTTCAGTTTTATACCCTTACCAAAAGGAAGCTTTTTATTCCGATTAAAAATCGCTCTTGCCTCTACCACTAATTGGGCATCAAAGCGATTTAAATCGGCAATTGAATCGCGGTATTTTGCATTGAGTTCCTGCCACAATTCTTGGGAAGCGCGGGTATTTAAATGGGGATGATAATAGCTCTCAAAACCCAGCTTCAGGCTTAAGTCCAGAGCGGCTTTCGCCATTTGATCGGCCGTAGCCACCCAATCAAAATCATAGAGTTGATCTACCGCCTTTAGGTAGCTTTCCTCATTTACATGTCCCTCATGCCATTGACCAGAAAGCATGCGTACTTGCCAATTATCGGCATAGGTACTTTGCAGAAAATCTTCGAAACTCGAATAGGATGCAAACTCCTTTTGCAGGCGCTCTTCTTTAGAATGGGCTAAATGCACATAGCGTGAAATTACCCGATCGCTGGCCTCCCTTAACATGGTGGCCTTATAATAGTTTGGCGCTGCCTTCAAAAGCTTGGCGCTGAAATGCCCGTGAATAAAGGGTATCCCCGCTTGAATCGCATCGGCCAAAGCCACTTTATCATCACCAGCAATGAGGGCAGATTGCTCCAAACCGTAGTGCTGATGTAAAATATTCACCAGAGTGCTGCCTCCTGTTTTAGGCAAGTGCAGAAAAATTATCTTTCTTTGATCACTCATTGAATGCAATGCGTCCTCCATTCATCATTATTGGTATGCACCGTAGCGGCACCTCCATACTCACAAAAGTACTGGAGAAATCCGGCATCTTTATGGGTGTGGTGAAGGATCATAATTATGAGGCCATGCACTTCCTTAGTATCAATCAACAAGTTTTATGGAAAAGCGGCGCCGATTGGCATAAGCCCAAAGTCCCTGAAAAGCTGCACTGGCATGAGATTCCTGCCCAGGAACTTTTTAGAGAACACTTCCGGTTAAATGGTAGATTGGCCCAATTACGTCAAGCCCTACGCAATGAAAAATGGGGTTGGAAAGATCCCCGGAACACCTTCACCTTAGATATGTGGCTGGCTAATTTTCCCGGTGCTAAGGTGATTCACTTGCTCCGCAATGAAGAGGATGTGGTAGCATCCTTGCAAAAGCGAAATGAGCTCAACGGCGAAGTATTTGCCCCCGAACTTAAAGACCCGACTTATTGCCATCAGCTTTGCCAGGATTATGTGAAACAAGGTCGCAGTTTTGCCCAAAAGCTTGGCGATCATTATCTGGAACTGGAATATGAAAAACTTCGTGCTCAGGATTCCGCCAGTATCGAAGCCCTCGAAAAGTTTACCGGCTTAGCTCTCAAGGCCAACTTTAAGAAATACCTGCGTTAATGCCCAAGCTCACGATCATTGTTCCCAATTATCAGCATGAGGCCTATTTGGCGCAGCGCCTGGAAAGCATTAAAAACCAAAGCTTTCAAGACTATGAGGTGATATTATTGGATGATGCCAGTAAAGATGGTAGTGCCGGGATACTCCAGGCTTATGCCGATGCGAATCCGGAATGGCAGCTTATCCTCAATGATCAAAACAGTGGCAGTCCTTTTAAGCAATGGAACAAGGGGGTAGCTCTGGCTCAGGGCGAATACATTTGGGTGGCCGAAAGTGATGATTTAGCCCATCCTGATCTCTTGGCAGCCTTAGTACCATTATTGGATGAAAACCCGCAGGTTGGTATTGCTTATGCCCAATCAATGTTGATTGATGAGGCGGGACATGAATTAAACAGCTACGAAGAAAACCTTCGCTTCCTTTATAAGTCAAAGGCCTGGCAAGAGGATTTTATTATTAATGGCAAAGAAGCCTGTCGGAATTGGTTGTTTTTCCACAATCCCATTCCCAATGCCAGCGGCGCCCTTTTTCGCAAATCTGCTTATTTAGAAGCAGGTGGTGGTGACCCTCAAATGCGCTTAAATGGTGATTGGTACTTATATGCTAAAATCCTCCTGCATTACGACCTGGCCTTTAAAGCCGAAATCCTCAACTACTTTAGAGTCCATACACAAACCCAAAGGAGTCGCTCGCGTAAGCAGGCCTCAGTTTATAAAGAACTTATAGCGATCAATCAACTTTTAAGAGAGGGGATTCCAGATGCGAATAAGGAAGCCGATGCCGCCATGGATGAATTTGCCAATTGGTGGATTGGCAATCTTCCTTACCACAGTTTAAACTCTGAAAACCGGGCGCTAAACAAAGTGCATTTTCGCATTTTCGGAGAGTATAAGAACAATTTGGTTTGGCGAATCTTTATTACCTATGTAATATCCTACCTACGTGACTTTTTAAAATGGATAGGATTATTAAAGCCTCTGAAAAAATTACGCAGCCAAATTTTTCCAGGTAAATATTGGAATTCATGAGTCAGCCCTTTTACTCGGTTATCATTCCGGTTTACAATGCCATCGAAACACTCGAAGACTGCCTTGAATCTGTTTGGTCGCAGAGTTTCAGCGACTACGAAATCATTATAACCAATGATGGCAGCAACGATGGCAGTGGAGAAATGCTTAAGCAATGGTTTGAAGACAAAGGGCTCTTGGCCTATCAAATTATTGAACAAGAAAACCTGGGTTTGGGTGCGGCTCGCAATGCAGCTATTGCTCAAGCCCGAGGTAAGTTTTGTGCACTCTTAGATGCTGATGACCTTTGGCATCCGGAAAAGCTAAGTGCCTGCTATGAATTTTTAAAATCAGCCCCAGAAACTGCGGTGCTCTACCATAGCGTGGAGAATTTTGGCCGTAAGCAAAGTCGGCGCCCCACCTTCCCAATCCAGTCGCTAAAGGACTTAATTCTTTTGGGTTGCCCATTGGTGCCATCGGCTAGTATTATCCGCACCGACCTAGCGCAAGAGCACCCTTTCCAAACCAATTTAGATTACCACGGCGCCGAAGATTTATACCTCTGGCTCGAATTGCTTATCGCTGGAGAGCAATTGCATTATTGGCCTGAAGCCCTTACTTATTACCGCGAAGAAGGTGGCATGAGCAGTAATATTGACGAACACTTGCATAAGGTTACTAATGTGTACGAGCATTTTTACCGCGAGGATCTTATCACAAAACAGTATTATGAGCGTGCTACGCAAAGAAAGTATTACGAGGCGGCACGTTTCTACCAAAAACGAGGTAAGCATGATAAGGCTCAGCAATTCTACTCAGTTGCAGATGCTAAAAGCTTAAAAATCTTAGGCCTGAGAATATTAAATGCTATTGGCCTGAGCATTTAATTCAGGAGACCACGCTTCTGCCGATAGGCCCGCACATAATCTACCGGATTTACCAATTGCCCACTTTGCTTTAAATGTTCCATCATGGGAGCATAGCGACCGTGTTGAGGATAAGTCTCAAGGCTCCCGCGAAGAGCCTGGGCTAAATCCTGCATATAACGTTCATTATTACTGGTAGGTGGATACATATTTAAGGTACCCAATGCATCTGGATACTCCTTACGCTTCAAGTGAATTTCGGCCTTCATTAAAAGCAACATTTCAAAATGCGGCGATATTTCCAAAACACTATCGGCCAGAGCCAAAGCCCTATTATCCTCACCTTGACGCGCATAATACTGTGTAAAAGCCTCCAATACTAAGATATTATAAGGTGCAAAGTTTCGGGCCATATCCAAGTCTACCTTGGCCTGTGGCAAGCGATCCGTAAACATATAAGCCTTACCGCTATAATAGGGCAAGGGATTCGCATAATTATCCAGGGTATACCATTGCGCATCAAATGCCGCCTCGGTAGCCTTTATCAAGCTTTTAGGATTTTGATCGGCATTAGCCTTCATGACCAAATCTATTTTCGACTCTCCCTGATAGCGCTGATAATTCACGAATATGCTTAAAGCTAGCATAGGAACTAAAGCATAGGCCAAATATCCTTGCTCCTTAGCTTTAGGAGCACTGGCCCAAGCAATTGCCAAAATCAACATCAAGAAAAAACTATGACTGGCTCTTTCGAGAGGGAAGTCACTAAATGAAAATACCGCCAGGGACACCAAGCCAAATAGAGCGGCGAGATTTACTATTTGCTGCTCCTTATTTAAGCCTGCACCTAAGTTTCGCAGCAATTGAAAAAGAGTCAATACAAAGAGGCCTAAATAAAGGATCAAGCCCAAAGGTCCGGTTTCGGCCCATAGCCAAAGAAAGTCATTATGGGGTCTTTGAATATGAGTAATCCCCTGCATGGTAGAATGATCCACCTTGGCTAATCCATACTTGGGGAAAATGATTTTCCAGTTGCCCGCTCCCACTCCGGTAACCGGATGTTCTTTAATCATTTCCATGCTGTTCTCCCAAAAAGCCAAACGTTTCTGAACATTGCTGCTATTAGTAAAACCTGCCTTGATTTGTGGCGAAAGAAATAAGGCTAGTAAAATTAGCAGGGCCCCTCCACTAAAAATGAAAAGCCATTTGCGCGGAATTTTGATGTCGACGGGTTTTTTAAATTGAAGCACCAAAGCGCTAAAAACTGCCGCCCCGAACAAGGCCAGCCAAACCCCACGGGTCCGAAGAACGAACATTTCGATCAACATTAAAAGGGCCATTAGCATCGCTACTCGCGACCAAACTCCTTTTAATAAAGCCCAGGAAGCCAAAACAAAGGGGAAGCTCAACATTAAGGCTGATGCCAGCAAGTTTTTATGTCCGAAGGTGCCGGTTATTTGATAAATGTCGTCAAAGAAATCACCGCTCCCCATGGCTTTTAAAAGGTAATATGCCGCCGGTAAGGCCGCTGCCATAGCGAATATTAATAGGCCCTTCAACAAATCATGCCAGGCAAATTGCGCTTCTTTGATTTGATAATAAAGAATGAAGAAATAAGGACTAAAGGCAAAAACCCTTGCCGCTACGCCCCAGCTTTCTGAAGGATTGTAGGCCCAACTCAGGCTGATTAATTGCAAAAGCCCAAAGAGTATTAAAAGAATGCTTATTAATCGGGGAAAGGTGCTTTTAAGAATCTTGCGATCCAGTAGCAAAACACCCAGAGCAAAAACACCTAAAAGCAAATAGCGCGATACCAGCGTTTCATCTTGCAAAGCCTTCAGTCGAAAAAGAGGCAGCATTAACATCAATAACCAAAACAACCAGCTAAAGGCTTTACTTGAGTTTGGGGATTTTGCCATTTAAAAAAGGAATTTGCGCTAATGTAAAGTTTTCGCCTTTTTCATAGGGACGCTGGCAGGCGCTAAATTTGTGCACTTATGCCCGAAAAACAAAAACCACAGGAAAAGCCCAAAAGCAGTAAGCAATTTATTCGTGAAAATATCGCGAAGTTGATTTGGACGTTCGTGATTTTCATGGGGTTTATTTGGGCGGTGAATTACTTTCTCATTGATGTAAATGAACTGAGTTTCTGGCTAAATGAAAAAATGCCAGTGTGGAGCGTGTTCCTGCTATTCTTTTCCAGTGAAAGCTTGCTGGGCATATTACCCCCGGACCTCTTCATCATTTGGAGCCAGTCACTTCCAGAGCCCTGGCTATCCTTAACTGTTCTGGCCTTTTTAAGCTATGTAGGCGGAATCATCTCTTTTGGAATTGGCAGGCTTCTCAATCGAATTCCTGCTATAGACCGATTAGTTCACAAGCGTTATACGAAGCTTAGCGAAGAGTTCCGCACCTTTGGCGCCCTGGCAATTTTTTTAGCCGCCTTAACCCCCTTGCCTTTTTCTCCTGTTTCCATAATTGCCGGCAGCCTCGATTATCCCCTGGCTCGCTATTTACTAGTGGCCCTGAGCCGTATTTTGCGATACTTTATCTACGCCAGCTTCCTCTTTTACCTCTATTGATTTATTCTTTACCCGGCATTGCGCTTACTGCGCTGCAATTCTAAATTTGCCCTATGAACAGAGAGGAAGAAATATTCCGCAAGCATCTGGCAATGACCACCCCTTTTCCCATTGCCATCGAAATTGAAAAAGCTGAAGGTTCCTGGCTATACGGACCGAATGGCGAAAAGTACTTGGATTTTATTTCCGGGGTTTCGGTAAGTAATCTAGGACATGGTCATCCTGCAATAAAGCAAGCCATCCATGAGCAGGTTGAAAAGCACCTCCACATTATGGTTTATGGGGAGTATGTGCAATCCACACCCAATCGCTTGGCCGAGCGCTTAGCCGGAATACTTCCCGAAAAATTAAACTGTTCCTACTTTGTAAACAGCGGCGCCGAAAGCATTGAAGGCGCCTTAAAACTGGCCAAAAGGTATACGGAAAGAACCGAGCTTATTGGTTTTCGCGGCTCTTACCATGGTAGTACCCACGGTGCTTTAAGCCTAAGTGGCAACGAAACCAAGAAAAGAGCCTTCCGTCCATTGCTCCCTGATGTGCGCTTTTTGAATTTCAATAAGATGGAGGAGCTGCAGCAAATTACCGAGCGCACCGCTGCCGTTTTAGTGGAAACCATTCAGGGTGATGCTGGGGTGCGTATTCCCGATAAAGCCTATATGCAAGCCCTGCGCACGCGTTGTTCGGAGGTAGGTGCCTTGCTTATTTTGGATGAGATTCAAACGGGCATTGGCCGCTGTGGAACCTGGTTTGCCTTTGAGCAATTTGATATCGTACCGGATATCCTTTGCACGGCCAAAGCTTTGGGTGGAGGTCTCCCCTTGGGAGCCTTTATCAGTGATCAGAAAATAATGCAATGCCTTAGCGAAAGACCAATGTTAGGTCACATCACCACTTTTGGCGGTAATCCGGTGGCCTGCGCTGCGGCGGATGCGACCTTAAAAGTAATTGAAGATGAAAGGCTTTTGGACTCGATTGAAAAAAAGGGAGCTCTGATTGAAAGTCTTTTACAAAATCCACGCATCAAAGAAGTTCGTCGACGCGGACTTTTCTTCGCCATCGATTTTGAAAGTGCGGAGGAAGTAATGCAGATTGTGCAAGGATTACAGAAAAAAGGGCTTTTAAGCTTTTGGTTCTTGAGCTGTCCGCATAGTTTCAGGATTGCGCCCCCACTCAATATTTCGGAGGAAGATATTCGCTGGGCTTGCGAGCTTATTCAAGAGGAAATTACCAGACTGGACTAAAGCTCGATTCTTTCGAGTTTGGCTGAAGATAAAGGTTTTTCGATATAGCTATTAACGATCGGGCTTTGTTCGGCTTGTTGCAAATCGGATGGATCGATGCTGGAGGAAAGCATGTGTATATTAAAATTAATTTCCATTCCGCTAGCAATCAAAGCGTCTAAAAAGTCAAATCCATTCATTACTGGCATTTTAATATCCAGTAAAACACAGTTAGGCTTACAAGCTCCGGACCTTAGCATTTCCAAAGCATGTTCTCCTCCATTTGCCTTATAAATTTCAACTTCGGAATCATAGCGTTCCAAAGTCTTTTCATTGATCATAAGGTCAATAGGATTGTCATCAATGAGGAGGACAACTTTAGACATCATTATCTATTTTTGGGTAATAGGAGAGTAAAGGTACTACCTTTTTTCTCTTTAGAGTCTACAATTATTTCCCCATTTAAATTATCCATAACTTCTTTTAGAATATACAGACCTAAACCTGAACCGGGATGTTCGGATTTCACTTTAAAGAACATATCAAAAAGATTGGCTTGCTTAGCCTTGGGGATACCTAATCCATTATCTGAAACGCTTATCTCCCAATGATTATCACGACTGGAAACTTTAAGCTTGACCCAAGATTCTGATTTCGAAACATCACGATACTTTATCGCATTAGAAATTAAATTATTAATCACAATTTCAATACGATAAGAATCACTTTTTATGGTTGAAACCTCGAATTCTTTTCGGAATTTTAATTCACGGTAACCCGGAATAAAACGAAACTTCTGTTCCATATCCCGGATTAACTCCTCAAGGTCAATTTCCTCTTCTTCAATTACAAAGCGTTTATTGCGAGAATACTCGAGAGTATTGCGGATATAACTATCCATGCTCTCGGTTGCATCCAAAAGCATTTTACCATAAAGCTTGGTTTCCGGCAATTGCTGCGAATTCTCAATCAGGTTCACCAAACCCATGATACTGGACAGCGGTGCACGTAAATCATGAGAAATGCTGTATACAAATTGATCGAGTTCCTTATTGCTTTTTTCCAGATCCGAATTTTGGACACGCAGGGTTCGGTTGGCATTGTATAGCGCAGAAACGTCTTCAATCAACATGGTAACACCAAAAATTTGACCTTCTCGATCTTTAGCGGGGGCAAAATTTATTTTCAATTGGAAATCTCGGTTCCGATGTTTCCAACTTAGATATTCTTCAGAATGCTGGCCATTTAAAGCGGTACTTGCCATTCGCTTAAAATGAGCACTAAATTCCTTGGGGATTAAGCTTCGAAATGAACGTCCTTCTTTAATATTAACCCCTGTAAACCTTCGCCAAGCCCGATATGCAGCGGAGTTACAAGACATTAATTCGAACTTATCATTAAAAAGCAAGAAGCTATTAGGGGTAGAGTTAATAATGGCCAAATGCCTTTGCTCCAATTGCGAAAGCTCCTCACGAGAAGTCATTTCCTCAATTCTCACACTTAAGACTTCCGCCGCTCGCTCCAACAAATCTTGATGTATAGGACGGAAATAATTGACTTTATCGCTCTCGCAATCAATTACTCCAAATACCTTTCCCCTTACCATAATAGGTACGGCTACCTCAGAACCTGCTTCGAAATGCTGTTGAATATAACGGGGATCCGTACGACTATCTGCCGTCATATAGGAAACCGCAGAAGTTGCAACATAGCCGGTAATTCCTGCTGAAAAGGGAACCTTAATACCCACCGCTACTTCTCTTTCTCCAATTCTCTGATTACCATGAGCCGCAATTGGCACCAGAACATTGCCTTTGCGCAGTAAAATCATTGCATCCGGCAAATAGAGTTTGGAGAGCAATTCATCTACCAAAACCCATAGCAGTTCATCTACCTCCTGAACCTTAATAGCCTTGGCCAGAAATTCGATCTTAAGCTGATTAAAACGATGTTCGAGGAAGGTATCACTGAGCTCATCAAAACCAATGGCATAGTATTTCACCTCCCCAGAATCCAAAACCAATTGAACCTCGGCATCAATGCGCGTTTCTTGCTTGGGCCAATGATCCAGGGTAGAAAACTGATATTGCAATTGAGCGGCATTAAGCTTTTTAAATGCTTCCAGCCAAATACGACTGTGCCCTTCGGTATCTTTATTAAATAGGTCGAGAAGTGAAAGCCCACCTTTAGGATTGTACCCCATCTCCTCCATCAAATGACGATAGGAGCGATTCAGGTAGAGGAAATTAAACTCAGCATCCAAAATCGCGCAATACTCACGATTTAGATCGCCCAGCAGTTCCAACAATGACGAATCTAGGGGTAAAGTAGCTTTCATAATGTTCCGATCCCTAAAGTACAAATTTGCCAGCACTATGCCCGTAAATTCTAGATATCCAGTAGCTTTTCATCGATAAGCCTATTTTTTATCTAGAAGCTAGTTCCCTCATTGATTTGGAAATAGTTTCCCAGGATTGAGAATTTGTTGGGGGTCAAAAAGATTTTTTAGAGATCGCTGAATTTGTAATTCTGCCTCTCTAAATACGATATCCAGGTAATCCTTTTGGACATAGCCAATTCCATGCTCCCCACTAATCGTACCTCCCAATTCCTTAACCAGAGTAAAGAGCTCTCGAATACCCTTGGGCAATTCTTCCTTCCAGGCCTGATCGCTCATTTCATTTTTCAAGATATTCACATGGAGGTTGCCATCACCGGCATGACCGTAACAAACTGAATGAAAGCCATATTTCGCACCTAATTCCTTCACCCCTCTCAGGAGTTTCGCTAATTCGGCCCTTGGCACAACCGTATCTTCCTCCTTATAAACAGAATGCGATTTAACAGCCTCTCCCACTTTGCGCCGAAGCTTCCAAAGGGCTGCCTTTTCTTGCGCACTTTCCGCAAAGAGAACTTCCCCGGCTTCAAACTCTTCTACAATATCGGCAATGGCCATGCATTCTTGCATTAATACCTCCGTACTATTCCCATCCACCTCTACCAATAAATGAGCTTGTACCTCCGGACCAATGGGCAGGCTAACACCATCTACATATTGTAAGGTATAATCAATCGCATCGCGTTCCATAAACTCCATGGCTGAGGGCGTAATTCCGGCTTGAAAAATGGCCGATACGGCCTCACAAGCCTTTTCAGCCGATTGAAAGGGGATCAACATCAGTCGATCATGTTGAGGATAGGGTATCAATCGAAATACGGCCTTGGTGATTAGCCCCAAGGTTCCTTCACTACCCACCATTAGTTGGGTAAGATTATAGCCGGTACTATTCTTAAGCACCCGAGCTCCGGTTCTTATTAAAGTCCCATCGGCCAAAGCCACTTCCAAATCTAAAACATAGGCATTGGTAACTCCGTACTTCACCGCTTTGGGTCCACCGGCGTTCAAGGCTAAATTCCCCCCGAGGGTGCAAGAGCCCCAACTGCTGGGGTCCGGCGGATAAAAAAGTCCCTTCTCTTTGCAGGCTTCATGGAACACCTGATTGATAACACCAGGCTCTACAGTAGCCTGCAAATTTCGCTCATCTATTTCGAGGATTCGGTTAAGCTTTTCCGTCGACAAAACCACTCCACCGTAAACGGGCAATGCTCCCCCACTTAATCCGGTGCGGGCGCCACTGGTATAAACCGGAATTTGGCGGCTATTACAGTGCTTCAAAATTTGCGCTACGGCCTCTGCGCTATTTGGCTTAAGCACCAAATCGGGTGTAAATTGATAATCCTCGGTCTCATCATGACCATAAGGCTCCCGCTGCTCGAGATCTGTAATTATTTCCGACTCCTCCAAAAAGGAAGCAAAGTGTTTCAGGTCCTCATTATCCAACCGGCGATAGTCCATAGGTCTCTCTAAAATATTCTAATTTAGGCGCGCTTAAAATTCAGGCAATGTTCTATCGCAACTTAGTTATTGTTTTTGTAATTCTCATCGCCCCAGGCAGCCTTCTGGCCCAAAATCGCGATGTTACTGTTCAAGATGTTTGGCGTGGTACTTTTTACGCACGTAGTACCAGCGGTTTACGCAGTATGAACGACGGTTTGCACTTTACCGTTTTAAATGGTGCCGATGGCAGTATTGATAAATACAGCTATGAAAGTGGTGAAAAAGTAGCCACCCTTCTTTCATCCAAAGAAATTGAAAAGAAAACCGGTCAAAGCATCAAATTTGACAGCTATCAGTTTAATGCCACCGAAGACAAGGTATTGCTGGGCACCGAAACAGAATCCATCTATCGTCACTCTTCCAAGAGCTACTATTTCATTTACGATTTAAAGGAAGGCAGCTTAAGCAAGGTAGAGGCTGAGGGCAAACAACAATTAGCCGACCTCTCTCCCACCGAAAACAAGGTGGCCTATGTGTACCAAAACAAAATGCATGTGCAGGATTTGGATGGAAAATCTGAGTCGATCAGTTTTGGTGAAGGCAAAGAAAATGCCTTAATCGCCGGTGCCGTAGATTGGGTGTACGAAGAAGAATTTAGCTTCCACAAAGGTTTCCACTGGTCGCCCGATGGGCAGTATATCGCCTATTACCAATTTGATGAGTCTGAAGTACCCACCTTCTCCATGGATGTGTACGGACAAGCCTTATACCCATCTCAAGATGTATTTAAATACCCCAAAGCGGGTGAAGTGAACTCCAAAGTGAGCATCCATATTTACGATGTAAAGAATCAAAAGGATTTTAAAGTAGAACTACCCATGGCGGTAGAATACTACCCTCGTATTAAGTGGACCAGCGAAGCCGATGAATTGGTGATCACCACTTTGAACCGCCATCAAGATCATTTAATCTTATGGGAAGTAGAAGTTGAAAAGAAAGGTCTGGAAGTAGAAAAGCTCTACGAAGAAAAGGCGCCTGCCTATTTAGAGATCCATGATAATCTGCGATTCCTGGACGATAATAGTTTTATCTGGACCAGCGAAAAAGACGGCTATAATCATATTTACCACTACAGTGAAGAAGGAGAACTAGTTCGTCAGATCACCAAAGGTGAATGGGAAGTAACCGAGTTTTACGGCTATGAACCGGGCAGTGGTTATTTGTACTATCAAAGTGCCGAAGAGTCACCCATCCGCCGTAGCGTTTACCGTGTGAAATTAGATGGAAGCGGCAAAGAAAAACTCAGCACTAAAAAGGGTTGGAACGATGCGACCTTCAGCAGTGGCTTCCAGTTTTACATTAACCGCTATTCCAGCGCCAGCACCCCCACTCTTGAGACCTTACATCGTTCGAACGGAAAAGAAGTGCGGGTGATAAATGATAATGAGGGCACCAAAAAACGCATGGACATGTTCCGTTTGTCGCCCAAAGAATTTATTCAAATCCCCAATGAGGAAGGCACCCAATTGAATGCCTGGATGATTAAGCCTCTGGATTTTGATGCTTCTAAAAGCTATCCAGTATTAATGTTTGTTTACGGTGGACCCGGATCCCAAACCGTGGAGGACAGCTACGATGCCTTTAACGGATTCTGGTATCAGGCCTTAGCCGCCAAAGGATACATTGTAGTAAGTGTAGATAATCGCGGTACCGGAGCCCGTGGACGTGATTTCCGTACCCAAACCTATCAGCAATTAGGAAAGCTGGAGACTGAAGATCAGATAGCTGCCGCCAAATGGTTAGCCAAGCAAAAGTATGTAGATGGTGAGCGCATTGGTATTTGGGGATGGAGCTATGGTGGCTATATGAGCAGCTTAGGCATTACCAAAGGGGCCGATGTATTTAAAATGGCCATCGCAGTTGCTCCGGTAACCAACTGGCGATTTTACGATAATATTTATACCGAGCGCTATATGCGTACTCCGCAGGAAAACCCTGATGGATATGATGATAATAGTCCTATTAATCACGTAGATAAATTAGAAGGAGCCTACTTCCTGGTGCACGGTAGCGCCGATGATAATGTGCATGTTCAAAACACGATGCGCATGATTAGCGCTTTGGTTAAAGCAGATAAGCAATTCGACCTTTTCATTTATCCGGATAAGAACCACGGAATCTACGGGGGCAATACCCGTAATCACCTGTACACCAAGATGACTGAGTTCATTGAGGAGAACCTTTAAAAAGCCAATCACCTTTGGATTAATTTTTGTTAATTCGACGGTCAAATTAAAATCCTAAAAATGTCAAACACCGATCTAACGAAACAGGGTCACCCTAACGGATTATACATTCTGTTTTTCTCCGAGATGTGGGAACGCTTCTGTTACTACGGAATGCGCGTACTGCTTACCTTATATCTGGTAAAATCATTAATGAAAGGAGATGCGGAAGCTTCTCTGATCTACGGAGCCTACACAGGACTGGTATACGCCGCAGCGGTTTTAGGAGGCCGATTGGCCGACCGTTATTTGGGTTATCGTTTAGCGATTTTGTTAGGATCGGTCTTAATGGCCATTGGGGAGTTTATGATTCTGGGTGGCGACGAAACCTGGTTACTGCTGGGTATGGGCGCCATTATTGTTGGTAATGGCTACTTCAAAGCGAATATCTCCACTATTGTAGGAAAGCTTTATGAAGACAACGATCCTCGCCGAGATTCTGGTTTCACCATTTTCTATATCGGTATTAATATCGGCTCTCTCTTAGCCACCACATTGGTCGCTTATATTGGAGAAACCTACGGCTTTAAATACGGCTTCTTTATGGCCGGTATCGGAATGCTGTCGGCTCTGGTTATCTTCTGGTTTGGTCGTCATCGTTACGCTGCCGCCGATGGCTTGGATATTCGTCCAGCCGCTCGTGAAAAAGCCTTTGGTGGAATTAGCTGGTTAACGGTAATTATCGTTGGATCTTTATTAACCATCCCCGCTTGTTACTTATTAATCTGGCAAAACCAAATTATGGACTTCCTTCTCTTAGGTGTCTTTATTGCGGTAGCCTACAGCTTAATTAAAGCGGGTATTGATAAAGGCCCTATTTGGCGTGATCGAATGATTGCTCTAGTCATCTTTATCATTATTAATATTGCCTTCTGGGCCAGCTTCGAACAAGCCGGAACCTCACTTACCTTATTTGCGGATCGAAATGTAGACCGCTTCATTTTTGGCTGGGAAATGCCAGCTTCGATGACACAGTTCTTTAACCCCGCTTTTATTATCATCTTCGGATCGATCTTTTCAGTAATGTGGGTTAAGCTTACAGAGATTGGTAAGAACCCCAGCATCCCAATGAAATTCTCTTACGGTATTTTACAGCTGGGATTAGGCTTCCTGGTAACCTTGTTCTTCAGCCAATTTGCTGTTGACTACAAAGTTCCATTAATCACCTTATTACTCTTATACCTCTTGCATACCACCGGAGAGCTTTTCTTATCACCTATCGGTTTAAGTATGGTAACCAAATTAGCACCTAAAGAAATTGCAGGAGCTGCGATGGGTGGCTGGTTCTTGAGTTATGCCATTGCCAACTTCGTAGCCGGTAAGATTGCAGCTTTAACCGGAGTAGAAGAAGGTGGCGGCGGTGAGTTGGACCTGGCTGCCGGTTTCGACACCTATATTGGGGTATTCTCTAATATTGGCTTTGTGCTGCTGGGAATTGCGGTGGTAATCGCCTTCTTCAGTAAACCACTAAACAAATTGATGCACGGCGTACGCTAAGCATCAAAAGCAAATAAATTTTAAGCCATCAGCTTTCGGGTTGATGGCTTTTTTTGTCTCTAGCATAAGATACTCTGCTTTAAAATCTCGAAATTGAGAGCTCACTCATAATTAGCTTTAGACAGCATATCAACGAATTCTTCACTTAGAAAATCCGGTCACATGAAAAACCTCATCACCTTATTCAGCCTCCTCCTTCTAGTTAGCTGTCAAAACAGCTCAACACCTCCCCCTTCCAAATTCAAAACCATTCTCCTTAAAACAGAAGGGGAAGTAGAAACCCTACCTAATCAAGCTTCCTTTTATATTAGACTGGAATGCCTTGACTTCTCCATTAAAAAATCCAAGCAGTGTTTAATTGATAAGTCGAATGAGCTCCATGATAGATTACTGGCCCTGGGAGTAGATCAGGATGATATTCTCACCACTGCAGTAGATTTGGATAAGAGCTACCGCTGGCAAAACAGCTCCCAAATTTTTGAGGGCTATAAGAGCTCCACTCGGATTTTCCTCACGGTAAAGGATATTGATAAATTGGATGAGATCTATACCGAGCTCTTAGAGAATCGCAAGCTCGACCTGGGCGGATTAAGCTATTCACATTCCGAGATTGACAGCTTAAAAAATGAAGCCTATCTCAATGCTCTGAAAAAATCAGGCACTCTATCCGATAAACTATTGGAGCAAATTCCAGAAACTAAAAAAGAAATCCTGAAAATTGGCAATGTTGAGATCACTGCCTCTCAGCCTGATGCCAATCAATTCCTTAAACAAGAAGCGGATAATTTCGCTAATAGTGTTGCTAAGTTCAAGTCAATAGCCATCAGTAAAGGCACGGTAAAAGTGACCGCAAGCTTATATGTAGAATATCAGATTAAGTAAAGCCCAAACCAAAGGGCTAGCAATGGCTTTCTCGGAAAATTCATCGCTCAATAACATATAGTTATCGACTATCCTTATTAACTTCACAATTGCGATAGCTAATAGTTATCTTTGAACAGAATTTAAAAACCATAGTCATGAGCAATAATCAAATCGGTTTACCTATCAATGAAGCCAGCAAACTGGCTGATAAACTGAATATCCTCCTTGCCAATTACCAGCTTTTCTACGCCAATAGCCGTGCCCTGCATTGGAACATTAAAGGCGAAAAATTCTTTGAGTTGCATCTGAAGTTCGAAGAGCTCTATATGGACTCCTTCCAAAAGGTGGATGAAATTGCCGAGCGTATCCTCACCTTAGGTTACACGCCCCTGCACACCTTTACCGACTATCTTAAAGAAGCCAAAATTGCCGAAGCCGCTAATATCAGCGAAGCTCGTCCGGCAGTAGAAGCAGTACTTTCCGGCTACAAAACTTTATTGGAGCTGGAGCGCGAAATCCTCGACCTTTCCGGTGAAATGAATGATGAGGGTACCAATGCCCTAATGAGTGACTACATCCGCGAACAAGAAAAAAGCGTTTGGATGTACAGTGCCTTCTTGAAATAAAACAATAGCAAAGGGAGTTGGGTTAAATACCTGACTCCCTAAAATTTTACGATTATGAATTTCCATACCCGCAAATGGGTAAAACCCGAAGACCTTAACCCTAACCTAAGCCTTTTTGGTGGTCGCTTACTTTCCTGGATCGATGAAGAAGCGGTAATCTACGCCATCGTTCAATTGGAGAACAAGCATGTAGTAACCAAGTATATCTCTGAAATCAATTTTATCTCGGCTCCCAAGCAAGGGGATATCGTTGAGCTAGGGATTGAAGCCACCCACTTCGGCAAAACCTCTATTACCATGCGCTGTGAGGTCCGCAATAAATTAACTCGCGAGCCCATCCTTAAGATTGATAAACTGGTTTTTGTAAACCTCGACGATCAAGGTAAACCGGCAGCTCACGGTAAAACCGAAATCACCTACGTTAAAGATCGCCTCGATTCTTAAGGCATATAAGCTTTGTAGCTAGTGGTATCGGTCAATGCCTCCAAAAAGGAAATCAAATCTACCTTTTCCTGAGCACTGATACTAAAACCTGTAATTAGGGAACTCTTTAAGCGATGATTACTTCCCCCTGAAGCATAGTGATCTACCACTGCCTCCAGGCTTCCCAAACTACCATCATGCATATAGGGGCCAGTTAAGGCGATATTACGCAAGGTCGCCACTTTAAACTGCCCTTCATGCTCGGGAATATTATTGGTTACTCGAGCCCGACCGGGATCCACATAAACCTCATAGAGGCCATTATTCTGAAAGCTAAAATCAGTGGTCAGAGGTAATACATGGCAGGCCACACAATTGAGCTCCGCACTTTTAAAAAGCGCTAAGCCCCTTTTTTGGGCTGGGCTCAGGGCCGATGCGTCTCCAGCGTATTCATGGCGATCAAAAGGCGAATTGTAGGAGACCAAAGCTCTTTCATAAGTGGCCAGTGCCAATGCCAGGGTCTTCGGATTCACATCCTCCTTAAAAGCCCTTTGAAACAGTTCTTGATAATAGTCTACCGCTGCCACCCGAGCTATGGCCTCTGAAAAAGGTAAATCCATTTCCCGATGCTCTTCAATAGGGCCAATCACCTGACTTTCTAAAGTAGGATTTCCCCCATCCATAAATAGATAGGGCTGCCAAGCCACATTAAATAAGGTGGGCGAATTACGATTATGCAGCCTTCCCTCCGTTCCTATCGCCACCGCTCTACCATCCGAAAATGCCAGATGAGTTAAGTGGCAGGAGCTGCAAGATAAATCCCGGTTCCGACTCAAGATAGGATCAAAAAACAAAGCCTTACCTGCAGCAATTGCTTCTTCCGTAAGCTCCTTCCCTTCTCCAATTGGCATTTCCGGAAAATGATTGATGCTAATCCGTACCGGGCTAGGCTCCGATTGAATGTTTAATTCGGTATCTGGCTGACAAGCCTGAGCCAAGAAAAAAAGCATTCCCATCGCGACTATGATCTTCGCGATGGGGAATGCTCCAAATTCTATTTTACTTTTTGTGTCCATGATCGCTACCCAATTCAAAGCTGGTAGCGGCATCGAACTGATTCATCATTTTCTCTGCCAAAGGACGGGCATCGCCCATAGACATGGTAAGTACTTCAGAATGCAAGTCGATTCCTTGCAGGAACTGCTGATAATCCACGGTCATGGTAATATCCAGGGTATCTCCCTTTTCTACCGAAGTGTGTAGCATGGTACTACGATCTTTACGGAAAGGATCGGTACCTAAGTGATACTTGAAGGTTTGGTCATAAGTGCCGTCACCTTCATAATCGATTTCACCTTCAATCTTCACGAAGATATAGCCCGAAGCCCAAGACCAGTACATGCCTTCCGGCTGAGGAGCCAAAGGATGGTTTACATCACTGAAGTCAGTAGGTTGCATACCATTTCCACCAGTTTCCGTATTGGTTTCGGCATCTACCCCAATGCTTACATTAAACATATGGGCATGACCCGCTTCGATGGTTCCCATATTGCTCATCATCACATCTGGACGAATGATATAATACTCAGGATTCAAAGCGGTAGAATTTCCTGCATCATCCATAATTACCGGCTTGGCCAAATAGAAAGTTGCCAGGGTATAGCGAATGGTATAACCGCTATCACTGGTAAACTCCTGATTTAAGGCAAAATCTGTAGTTCCGTATTTAAAGTCATAATGCAGAATTACAGGAACTTCAGAAGTAGTGGTATTAGGATTCTGACTAGGGGTATCGTCCTCACAAGAGGTCATGAAAGTAGCAAGCGCTAAGGCAGCTACGAAATATTTAAGTTTCATTATTTGATCTGATTTAGAGTTGATTATATAGGGATTCTATGAAGGGAACCTATACAATCGGAGGACGCCAGATCATTTTCAATGCACCGCTGGAAAGCAATGCTTGCTTGCTTAAAGGATAATCTAAAGTGAGGCTATGAATTTCTATTGGATTTTGATCAGACTCGAAGTCCGTCAAGAATAAAGAAAGCTCTTCTTTGTACTCAGGCAAGGCAGGCTTATCCGGTTCCTCACCGGCCTGTAGCAAGGCTTTCAACTGACAGTGACCCTGACAATCATTATCCTTGATTTCCTTTTTCACACAGAGTTGAGTGGCATAATAGTCTTGCTGTACCTCAAACTGCATCCAAACTATCGAATTATAGAGGCTGCTGGCGAGGGTACCCAAACTGATTAGTATAGCGTAGAGCCATCTCATGTTACAAAGGTAATTCTGGCGATGCTTTTGGAATGTATCCTAAAGCACCTAATTAGTATACGAAGGAAAATTCTGTGGGTTGGCTGAGTAATTTTTTGGCGGCATAAAAAAAGCCATCCTGAAAATTCAGAATGGCTTTTATCATATAAGGGAGCTTAAATCTACAAAGCCCCGGCTTTGATTTCATCCACTACGTCTGGATCCAATAAGGTAGAAGTATCGCCTAAATTAGAGGTATCTCCTTCTGCAATCTTACGTAAGATTCGACGCATAATCTTTCCAGAGCGAGTTTTGGGCAATCCACTCACGAATTGGATTTTATCGGGCTTGGCGATTTTACCAATTTCTTCTACTACCGTTTCCACGATTTCCGCTCTCAGCTTATCAGGATGGGTAGGTGGCTCCTTGGTAATCACGTAGGCATAAATTCCTTGCCCCTTAATATCGTGAGGATAACCTACCACCGCAGATTCCGAAACGATATGGTCATTAGAATTAATAGCATTTTCAATTTCGGCCGTTCCAAAACGGTGACCAGATACATTGATTACATCATCTACCCTACCGATAATCCGATACATGCCTTTATCATCTCTACGAGCACCATCACCAGTAAAGTAATAGCCATTGTAATGAGAGAAATAGGTGTTCTTGCAACGTTCATGGTCACCATAGGTGGTGCGCAACATGGATGGCCAAGGGAAGCGCATCGCTAAATAGCCTTCCTGATCATTGCCATCAATCTCCTTTCCTTCTTGATCGAGCAGCACAGGCTGAATTCCCGGTAAAGGATATCCCGCATGTGAAGGTCGCATAGGACTATGTCCACCTAATCCCGAAATCATGATTCCACCAGTCTCAGTTTGCCACCAGGTATCCACAATGGGGCATTTCTCTTTCCCTACGTGGATATGGTACCATTCCCAAGCTTCCTCATTAATCGGCTCACCCACGGTACCTAACACTTTTAAGGAATAGAGTCCATAGCTTAATACGTGATCCTCACCCTTGGCCATTAAAGCCCGAATGGCGGTGGGAGCAGTATAGAATTGATTTACACCGTGCTTATCACATACCTGCCAGAAACGACCCGCATCAGGATAGGTGGGCACCCCTTCGAACATCAAAGTGGTAGCACCATTTAAAAGAGGACCGTAAACAATATAAGAGTGCCCGGTAATCCAGCCAATATCGGCAGTACACCAGTACACATCGCTCTCATCGTATTGGAAAACATTAGCAAAGCTATAACCGGCATACACCATGTATCCACCGCAAGTATGCACTACCCCTTTGGGTTTACCAGTAGATCCGGAAGTATAGAGGATAAAGAGCATATCCTCGCTATCCATGGGCTCAGCGGGGCAAAAACGATCTACGTCCAATAATTCCTCATGCATCCAGTAATCACGACCTTCTTTCATTTGCACATTCCAGCGGGTACGCTCAGACACCAGAACAGTCTCTACGCTGGTGCAGCTTTTCAAAGCTTCATCGACCACTCCCTTACAAGGGATCTCCTTGGCACCTCGGTAAATACCATCGGCAGTAATTACCATTTTACAAGATGAGTCATTGATACGATCGGCCAGGGCATGAGCGGAGAAACCTGCGAATACCACGGAATGCACTGCACCAATGCGCGCACAAGCCAAAACGGCAATCGTTAATTCGGGTATCATGGGCATGTATATTGCCACGCGATCCCCTTTACCTACCCCATGCTTTTTAAGCACATTGGCCGTACGACAAACCTCTTCATGCAATTCGCGATAGGTCATCCGCACAAAGCGTTCTTTAGGATCATTCGGCTCCCAAATCAAAGCCAGTTTATTACCACGCTTTTCCAGGTGACGATCTAAACAGTTCTCAGTAATATTGAGCTTGGCATTAAGAAACCACTTTACATCAGGGCTATCGAATTCCCATTCCAGGGTTTTATCCCAGGGCTTTTGCCACTGGTAGTTGGAGGCTATTTGCCCCCAAAAATCTTCGGGTCTTTCTGTACTGAGCTTGTATTGCTCCTCGTATTCTTCAAATGAATTAATTCGGAATTTTGCTTCCATTCTTAGCTGGTTATTTGTTTAACACTTGGATGAACAATGTCATTGATCTCCTCCACAATGGCCGGATCATCAATGGTTGATGGTATCTTAAGCTCCTCTCCATTTACAATGGCGCGGAGTAATTTACGCAGGGTTTTCCCAGAGCGGGTTTTCGGTAAGCGAGGCACCTGATACACCTTTTTCAATGCAGCCACCGCTCCAATCTCAGAACGAACCGAAGCTACAATTTCTTCCGCAACTTCAATAAAGGGCCTTCCGGTTTGATGACAAACCACCAGAGCTAAAGGAATCTGCCCTTTCAAGCTATCATCGGCACCAATCACAGCACATTCCGCCACATCAGGATGAGCGGCCACCACTTCTTCCATTTCAACCGTCGATAAACGGTGTCCGGCCACATTGATAATATCATCTACCCTACCGGTGATATAGGTAAATCCGTCGGCATCCCTAAAGCCGCCATCTCCACTAAAATAATAGCCGGGAAAACGCTCCAGATAAGAAGACTTAAAGCCTTCCACATTATTCCAAAGGGTAGGTAAACATCCTGGAGGCAGAGGCAATTTCACTGCTACGTAGCCTTCTTCTCCGGCAGGAGACTCATCTCCCGCTTCGGTGAGGATTCTTAAATCGTAGCCCGCAACTGGCTTACTAACTGAGCCAGGTTTCACTTCGAGCAATTCTATTCCCGGGAAGTTTGATAGCATTGGCCATCCACTTTCGGTTTGCCACCAGTGGTCCACTACGGGAATACCCAACTGACCTTGCAACCAGGTTAGGGTATCTACATCGCAGCGCTCGCCTGCCAGAAATTGATATTTTAAGGAGGATAGATCGTATTGCTTGATAAACTGTCCCTTGGGATCTTCTTTACGGATGGCCCGAATAGCGGTAGGTGCAGTAAACATCACCTTCACCTTATATTCTGCAATAATCCGCCAGAAGGTAGAGGCATCGGGAGTTCGAATCGGTTTCCCTTCAAATAAAACAGTGCTTGCTCCACTTAATAAGGGGGCATACACGATATAAGAGTGTCCAACTACCCAGCCGATATCAGAGGCAGCCCAATACACATCACCGGGCTTAATACCATAAATAGCTTCCATACTGTAGCGAAGGGCCACCGCATGCCCGCCATTATCGCGCACCACCCCTTTGGGTTTTCCGGTGGTTCCGCTGGTATATAGGATATAGAGTGGATCTGTGGCATAAACCGGCGTACAACCAACATACTCGGCCTGCTCCTCCATTTCATCAAAATCAATATCGTAATCCTTACTGGGCACCAAAGCACCAAGCTTCCGCTGAAAGATCACCACCTTCTCAGGTTTATACTCCGCCAGTTCCATAGCTTTGTCTACCATAGGCTTGTAAGGAATAATGCGATCTACCTCAATACCGGAAGAGGCCGTGATTAATACTTTTGGACGGGCATCATCAATACGGATAGCCAACTCATGAGGAGCAAAGCCGCCAAAAACTACAGAGTGCACCGCTCCTAATCGGGCACAAGCAAGCATCGACATTACCGCTTCGGGAATCATGGGCATGTAGATTATCACAGTATCTCCTTTGCCAACCCCTAGTTTCTTTAAACCGCCTGCGATCTTCGCCACGCGATCTCGCATCTGGCGATAGCTAAATTGGGCTTTAGTTTGGGTAACGGGAGAGTCGTAATACATAGCCACTTGATCGGCCCGACCATTTTCTACATGGTAATCCAGGGCCAGATAAGCGGTATTGGTCATCGCACCATTAAACCAGCGATACAGTCCATCCTCGTCGGTAGACAGTACCTCATCGGCTGGGCGATACCAGTCTAATTTTTGTGCTTGTCGGGCCCAAAATCCCTCCGGATCTTGCAAGCTGTTTTGATATTCGGTTTGGTATGACATGGTTTTAGATTAGTTCTTCTATATGTTGTAATAATTCTTTGTTCGAGAAGGGTTTTAGAAGATAGAGATCGGCGCCATGTCCATAGCCTTTTTGCACATCGTCTTTCTTGCTTTTCGCGGAAAGGAAGACCACTTTGGGAGGGCTAGATTTTGATTTGAGATAATCACATACTTCATATCCATCAACATCTGGCATCATAATATCCAGGAGTACCAAATCCGGTTGGTAACGATCGGCCAGATTCTTGGCTTCGTTACCGTTTCGGGCGATATACACCTCATAGCCTTTGCGTTTAAAAAGGTATTCCAGAGACATTAGGATATTGATCTCATCGTCAACTATTAAAATCTTGCTACGCATCAATGTGGGATTTCGAGTTCTTCATTTGCGCCTCTTGCAGATACAATGGCAGGGTAAAGCTAATCTTTGCTCCTCCTCCAGGGTTATCTTCTATCCATATTTTCCCTTTATGCATTTGAATAATATTCTTACTAATAGCCAAGCCCAGTCCGCTGCCACTGGGTTTCCGGCGGGTTTGATTTCGTACTTGATAAAATTTATCAAATACCAGCTCCCGATCGCTTAAAGGAATTCCATTGCCATTATCATGGATGTTCACCTTTAAATCCTGATCCAAACGATAGGCAGTTACCCAAACCGCTCCATTATCATGACGAGCATGTTTAAGGGCATTGCCAATTAAATTATGTAAAACCTGAGCAATCCGATCTTCATCTGCATAGGTGGCTGTAAGAGGTGCTGATATTTCACAGCGCAGGCTATGTCCCTTTTTAGCTGCCAATGCCTGAAACTGTTTTACCGTATCCTCTATTAATTGCCCCAGATCAACACGGCTCAAGGAAAGCTTCTGACTGCCGCTTTCAAATTTTTCTAAATCCAGCACATTGCTAATCAAGCGGGTTAGGCGCTCACAGTCTTGCACCATATTGCCAATAAAACGCTGACGGTCTTCTTCTGGCATTTCCGGATCATCGTGCACCAACTCTGCCTGGGTACGAATGGCGGTTAAAGGAGTGCGCAGTTCATGAGTTACGGTATACAAGAACTCATCCTTCAATTCGGTTAATTCCTGAAGCTTATAATTGGCTTGTCGTAAATCTTCAGTGGCCTTGCGTAGCTCTTCACTACGAGTACTCAATTCGCGGTTTAGGCGTAGTACTTTCTGACTTTCTTCTAAGATCCCCAATACCTCAGAGCGACTTAATTCTTCGCGTTGCACTACCGAGGAGATCATAATTTTGGCGCTAGCTGGACCAATAGCTTCGGAGAGCAATCGTTCGGCATAACTGATCACCCGACTATCGGCGGTAGGAGATATGCTCCAATCAATATTATTTAGTCGGGCATATCGATCGAGTACCTTTTCCGTACGTTGATTCCCCAAGAAATTGATAAGGAGACTTTTTATATCTGGGAAGGGCGCCGAACCTCGGTAAATCTCAGGGGCTTCATTTCCGCTTAATAAGCTACTGGCCTTCACAAATAAGGTAGCCTGATTTTCTTCTTCTTGCGTGGCTTCTAAATTCAAGCTCCAAGCAATGAAAATGCTGGTATTTACCAATAAACTAAAGATGGTTGCGGCGCTTAACACACTCACCCCCATGGCATCTGCGATAAGCTGAGGAGAGGCCCAGCCTAAAAGTTGTGGATCACCACTAAGAAGGACCAAAATTTCGGGCAGCACCAAAAAATAGAACCAAATAGCAAAGCCAGTGGCTATTCCGGCGAAAGCCGCCTTACGATGCGCCTGTTTCCAAAACAAAGCACCAAAGAAGGCCGGAGCAAATTGACTGATAGCCACAAAGGACACCATACCAATACTTACCAGCGACTCCTTCACGGCGATGTAGTGGTAATAGAAATAGGCCAAAATCAAAATCCCAAAGATGGCCCAGCGTCTTAAACCAATTATTCGTCGATCCAATGGCTTGTCTTTGTTCCACACAATTTGAGGCACTAGTACATGGGTACTAAACATATTTCCCAGGGCCAGGGTCGAAACAATAATCATAGATGTAGCAGCCGAGAGTCCTCCTAAAAAGGCCAGGGCTGCAGTGGCCGGACCTCCGCTTTGCAGGCTAAGACTTAAAAGATAGAAATCTGCTTTGGCACCGGGTGCTAATTCGGGGCCCATCAAAGCAAAAGGAAGGACCAATAGGTTGAGGATGAGCATGTACAAAGGCACCAGCCAGAGGGCCTTTGAAATATTTCTTTCGCTAGTATTTTCGACCACCCCCATTTGAAACTGGCGTGGCAAAAGCATAAAGGAAAATGCCGAAATCAGCAAAATGGAAGCCCAATCTGCTGTAGGCATTTCAAAGGATTGATGCGTAAATCGATCGAGAGCGGAATAGAAGCGATCGTCTCGTAAAAAACTATTCAAGCCAATCAGGCCCACAACTAAAAAGGCTACTAGTTTAAATAAACTCTCAAAAGCAATGGTACCAATCAGCCCGGCTTTAGGACGGTTATTCTGAACATAACGGGTACCGAAGAATATGGTAAAAGCAAACATAATCAGGCTTACATAGAGGGCCGGATCACTAAGGCTAAAGCCCGTATTTATGGGAGAGGCACTTCCACTTAAGATGGTAAAGCTTTCGCTGATGGCTTTGATCTGCAAAGAGATATATGGCAATACACCAATTAGGGATAAGGCGGCCACTAATTTCCCCATGGCGGCATCTTTACCATAGCGCGATGAAAGTAAATCGGCCAAAGAGCCAATCCCTTGATTCACTTTAAGGTAATAGAGTTTACGAGCAATGGGATACCACAGAAACATAACCAGGGTAGGCCCAATATAGATTAAGAGGAAATCGAAGCCCGATTCGGCAGCCCGCCCGATGCTACCGTAAAAGGTCCAGGCGGTACAATATACTGCCAATGCCAAAGCATAGATATAGGGCATCCATCGGCGGAAGCCTACATTACTGAGTCGCTTTTCAAAATACCAGGCGGCACCAAAGATGAAGCCCAGATAAGCGGTTGCTATGACAATGAGTAGCAGGGTCATCAGGGATTCTCAATCTTTTTAGCAGTTCGATACAAGAAGAAAACCCAGATTACAAAGAGGCTAAAGAGGTAAATAATAAACGAAAGAGATCCCTCGAAGAAGGACCAAAAGAGCGGAGAAATTACCGTAAGGCTCAGGACTACAATCAGGGCATTTTTGGTTAATAGCTTCTCCATCTTTCAAATATTGCAAATTCCAAAAACTGTGTGGCTGACAATTCTCATAAAGAAGGATCGCCCGGCCAATATAAGAGGGGTACGGCCGGGCAATCTTCTTAAGCTTAGGTTTGGTTAGCTTTTTTATTAATGTGCTTGTGCATCTCCAGCGCCAGAAGGGATACGAATATCTTCCACCAACTCCTGAACATCTTCGGGGGTTTCGGGCGTAAATCGCATCACAATCAAACTCACCGCCAGATTAAAGAGCATGGCAATAGTTCCAAATCCTTCCGGACTAATACCGAACCACCAGCTATCTTTTAGGCCTGCAGTGGCAGCCATACCGCCATCGAATACTCCGAACTTAAATTTAAGAATATAAAATATCATTAAGGCCAAGCCGGCGATCATTCCAGCCACAGCCCCTTCTTTGTTCATCTTCTTCATAAAGATTCCCAGGATGATCGCTGGGAAGAAGGAAGCCGCAGCCAAACCAAAGGCCAGGGCCACTACCGCCGCTACATAATCGGGCGGATTGATTCCGAAATATCCGGCCACACAAACGGCAATAAAGGCTGAGAATCGAGCGGAAAGTAATTCACCACGCTCTGAGATATCGGGCATCCATTGCTTCTTCAATAAATCGTGAGAAATAGAAGTAGAAATTACCAATAACAATCCAGCAGCGGTAGAAAGAGCTGCGGCTAAACCACCGGCAGCCACTAAAGCAATTACCCACACTGGGAGGTTCGCGATCTCAGGATTAGCCAATACAATGATATCACGATCCACAAATAGCTCATTTTCGTTGCTGTTATCGGGATTGCTTACAATTAGGTTTCCTTGCTCACCTACTTCATTGGAAAACTCAGGAGCCTTTCCGGTTACCGCAGGGCCAGGACGGTATTGAACCTTTCCATCACCGTTTTTATCGGTCCAGGCCAGTAAATGCGTTTGTTCCCAGTTGGAAACCCACTGTGGTAACTCAGAATAGGATTTACCTTCAACGGTTTGAATCAAATTGGTACGAGCAAATACGGAAATAGCTGGAGCTGTAGTGTACAGAATGGCGATAAACAACAATGCGTATCCTGCTGATTTACGAGCATCGCGCACCTTAGGCACAGTAAAGAAACGCACAATTACGTGAGGCAATCCGGCTGTTCCCAGCATTAAGGCTGCGGTGATGAAGAATACATCTACCTTGCTCTTAGAGCCATCGGTATAGGAGGCAAATCCTAGTTCCTGGTTGAGCTGATTGAGCTTTTCCAGCAGATAGGTATCATCTGCAAGTTTACCCCCCATTCCAATTTGAGGAATGAAGTTATCGGTCAACATCCAGGAGATAAAGAAGGCGGGCACCATAAAGGCGAAAATCAATACACAGTACTGAGCCACCTGAGTATAGGTAATCCCTTTCATACCACCGAGTACGGCGTAGATCAGTACGGTTACCATTCCGATAATTACACCTGTAGTTACATCCACTTCGAGGAAGCGAGAGAATACCACCCCTACTCCACGCATCTGTCCGGCTACATAGGTAAAGGACACGAAGAGCGCCGCTACGATAGCCACGGTACGAGCAGTATTACTGTAATAGCGGTCGCCAATAAAATCGGGCACGGTAAACTTTCCGAACTTACGTAGATAGGGCGCCAGTAATAAGGCCAGAAGCACATAGCCACCGGTCCATCCCATCAGGTAAACCGAGCCATCATAGCCTTGGGTAGAGATGAGACCAGCCATAGAAATAAATGACGCCGCACTCATCCAATCGGCTGCGGTGGCTAAACCATTTGCCAGAGGCGAAACCCCACCACCGGCCACATAAAATTCTTTGGTAGAACCGGCGCGACTCCAAATCGCAATACCGATATATAAGGCAAAAGTGATCCCTACGATGATGTAGGTCATAATTTGAATATCCATTTCCTTAAGCTTTTAGATTATTCCTCGGTATAGCCGTATTTGGCATCGAGCTTATTCATTTTCCGAACATAAACGAAGATCAAAATCACGAATGTGATGATGGATCCCTGTTGTGCAAACCAGAACCCTAGCGGGAATCCGCCGATATGGAACTGATTAAGGAAATCGACGAAGATGATTCCGGCCCCATAGGACACCAGGAACCAAATGCTTAATAATATAGCAAGGAGCTTGAGGTTTTCGCGCCAGTATTTATGCGCTTCGGTGTGATCTTTCATGCTAATTAAGTATTAGAATTTTTTGGCAGAGCCGATTGGAGTTAAATGAGAAGCAGGTGATAAATTGGCCTGCCTCCGCATTCGATCACTCCAGAATCTTTGCTCCTTATAGATAAATCATTGCTTGCAGGGTGATCTCCGATTTTCGGGTCACATCGTCGGCATTAGTGAAATCCGGACGACTGCGGTAATTGAGGGTCAATTTAGAATGGTGCCCAGCCATGTACATGTTCAGACCTAAGTCGAAAACACTTACCGGCACCTTATCGCCATTGGAATCTTGCACCCCTTCAAAGTCATTGTAGATCAGAGCTACATAGGGTTGCCAGATCAGGTCATCGCGCTTTTTAGGCAACATATAACCTAGCTGGGTATAGATGCTGGTTCCGGTTCCTAAAGTGGGGAAAGAGTTTCCGCGTAAACCTGCACTAATGGTAGAACCATCCGCGGGATTTAGGATACCAATGCTACGTACATTATTAGGACCGAAATCATTGAAGTAACCAGCCGCATAAGCGGTTAGGGCCCCGCCATTTTTCAAGGGTAAGTCCAAGAAGGCATCCACAGAAAAGAGATTCATTCCGCTGGTTACAGTATCGCCCGCAGTATTGGTATACCACATGGCATCAGGATTACTCATGAATCCCGCTCCGATATTGAACACCTTTTTGGTACCTAAATAAGTACCAACACGGTAGGGCAAAAGGTTTCCTTCGGCATCGAAAAACTCATACTGAAAATACCCCTCATATACTTTAGCACTGTTTTGAGGATTGTAATTGGCGCGATCTACCGCAATAGCACCAGCGGTATTAGTTTCGAAAGGATCGTTCACCGCCACTTGATAGGCCAATTTGCCAATCTTACCTTTAGCGAAGATGCCCAGTTTACGTGCAAATTGATCAGTGGCTTCAATGGTAGCCCAGTTTAAGATCGGGGCATCATAAGCCATTAAGTTTAAGGTAGAGGCATTGGTCATCCGGCTTAAGCCATTCCAATAATGCAAGCCACCACCCAGATTTAAATATTTTGGGATTACGGTATAGTCTACCCAGGCATCGTGCATATAGAGCTGAGGCTTCTTGCCATCAATACCCAAATAACCGCCGCTCACTGCGTTTTGGTTGTTAATTCCGAAATGGGTAACAATTAAGAAACGCTTATTAAGCTGACTAAACATCAGAAAGCGTGAACGACGCAAACCCACATCGGTGGTCGCATCCTGAGGAGCGCCAGCGCGCAAGCTACCTTCATTGTTTTGATTGTAGCGCAACCATACCTGATGCCAGGTTAATAGTCGGAAATACTTAGAGCCATCTTCGTTTAGCTTCACCTTAAGTCCGCCATTATAATCGGCAAAACCTTGTGCCATTAGCGAACCTGAGCCTATCAAAAGCAGCACTAAGAGTAATGTTTTTTTCATCGTCTAAGAGTTTGGTTATGGGTACCATAGCTTCGCGCTTTGGTATTGCCAAGGTTCTACAAATCTCTTTCAGAATGAAAAATGGTATAGTTTTTCGCTAAAGAATACAATATCGATGCGCTAAGTATCAGTCTCTGAAACGCTCCCAGCGAATAAGCATGTATTTATCACCCAATTCGGTTAAAACCATCCCCGCTCCTTTCAAGTTGGCAGCGTTCTGGTAAAACTTGATTAGTTCATCGTGGGTTAAAATGCGATAGGTAGGATGGTAATTCGAGTTCATCGGTCGTTTCACTTTATGTTGACGTACCCAGTTTATTACACTTACGTGTGAAACGCCTAAAATGCGTTCAATCTCCCGATATGAAAGGCCCTCTAAATAAAGCTGCAAGGCCTTGGTTACGTAATAATCATCAATCTTTTTCCCCAGGCGAGAAACGGTGAAATGGTATTTGCAGTTCTTACAGCGGTAGCGTTGTCGACCTTTAACAATTCCACTTTTAGTGGACTCTTCTCCTCCGCAATTTGGACAAACTCTTTCCTCCATTTTAATATACCTATTTAGCAAAGATATATCAATTTAGCAATTAAGTGTTGAACCGACATTTAATAAAGGATAAAAAAAAAAGCCTCCGCGCGAAGCAGAGGCTTAGATACCCATTGTTTATGAAAAAGTATACTAGAAAGGGTACCTATTCGAATCGATAACTTTAGCGGCGATTTCGCGACGTAATGCTTTAACGTTTACCGGATTAGCAGGCTTAGTAAAGCGCTTTAAACCGATCAACATCATACGTTGCTCATCTCCTTCAATAAAGCTGTAAATAGCTTCACGTCCTTTATTGGCCACAGCTTCCTGGGCCCAGTGCAGGTATAAACGGGCCATGGAAATTTCCACTTTTACCGCTTCCTCACCTTTTTGTTTTGCTAATTTCTCTGCTCTCAATAAAGCAGACTCTGCAGCATATACTTCGATAATCATATCGGCTGCATTCATAATAATCTCCTGCTCCGCTTCCAGATCCATTCCAAAGGTCTCTACCGCTTTACCAGCAACCATCAAAATAGACTTCTTCAATTTAAAAATGCTTTCTTTCTCTTCAGCAAAAAGGATATCCTCATCTGGCGTATCGAAAGAGGGAATCTCCATTAATTCATTGGCCACAGCCATGGCTGGACTCATTAAGTCGAGCTCTCCTTTTAAGGCCTTCTTAAGCAACATCGCAACCGAATGCAGGCGATTGATCTCATTGGTACCTTCATAGATACGAGCAATGCGCATATCGCGATAAGCCGCTTCTAATGGCGCATCGGCACTATAGCCCATACCACCGTAAATCTGCAGACCTTCATCCGAAACAAAGCTTCCCGCTTCGGATCCTAATACTTTCAAAATGGCGCATTCAATAGCGAATTCCTCTACTCCTTTCAATTTCGCTTCGCCTTGATCCATTCCGGCTTCCATCAAGCGAGCAATATTATTTTCTACATCTTGGCCAGCACGATAGGTCGCTGATTCCGAAACCCAGGTACGGGTAGCCATGTCTGCCAGCTTTTGCTGGATAGCGCCAAAAGTGGAAATAGAAGTTCCGAATTGTTTACGCTCGTTGGCATAAGATACCGCGTGAGTAGTAACCCGACGGGCGGCGTCCAAACAAGCTACTGATAATTTGATACGACCGTAATTAAGGGCGTTCATGGCAATTTTAAATCCACCATTACGCTCCCCTAACATATCTCCAACTGCCACTTCGCAGTCATTGAAGAATACCTGACGAGTGGAGCTGGCACGAATACCCAATTTATTCTCTTCTTCCCCGAATGACATTCCGGGATTACCCTTCTCTACAATAAAAGCAGTTAAATATTTATCGTCTTCAATGCGGGCAAATACTGTAAAGACATCCGCAAAACCCGCGTTTGAAATCCAAATCTTCTGTCCATTGATTTTATAGCTCTTACCATCTGCACTTAATTCGGCTTTGGTTTTACCGCTATTGGCATCTGATCCTGCTCCCGGCTCCGTCAAGCAATAGGCTCCCATTAATTCGCCGGTGGCTAGTCCTGGCAGGTACTTTTGCTTTTGCTCCTCTGTTCCATAGAGTAAGATGGGCAGAGTACCGATTCCGGTATGCGCACCGTAGGCGGTGGACAAGGAACCTGATATACCTGAAATACGATCGCAGACCAACATGGAGGTATTAAAATCCATTCCCAGACCGCCATACTCTTCTGGCACGCTAATTCCCAGCAAGCCTAATTGGCCAGCCTTCTTCATGATGTCTTCGGTAAACTTATAATCCTTGCTTTCGAATCGCTCGCGTTCCGGAGCAACTTCCTTATCGATAAAATCGGAAGTGGCCTGAGCCATCATCTTCTGTTCTTCTGAAAACTCTTCCGGAATAAAGATTTCATCACTGCTTACCTCACGAATTAGAAATTCGCCACCCTTTAAAAAGGACTTAGTATCGACATCTGCCATTGCGAGAATTTTTTTGGATTTGCCCAAAAATACTAAAATTTACTATGCATGCATAGTTTATGATCGAGCTTTTTCAAAAAAATAAAGGTGCCCCTTTTACAAGAAGCACCTCCATTGCAGAGTATCCTTTGTGTAATCTACAAATCCTTACCAGTGGTAGGATACACCCAACTGGAAAGAATACCGTAATTCATTCCTGTTGTACAGCACAAAATCTTGTTGCAGAGGATAGCGAAGCTGTACGCGTCCCAGAACTGACCAACGATCACTAAATCGCCAGCTCGCACCAGGTTGTAATAAGGCGCTCATTCCAAATAGGGATTGACTACCGCTTTCATCTTCGGAATAGGCCAAAACCTGTTGTAATGCCAGCCCTCCGGCCAGTTGAAACTGCCAATTGCCTTTACCCATTTGGTAACCATACAATAGTGGCAGTTCGGCATAATAATAAGCCCTTACTCTTTGGTTTACGATATTCGTCAGGTATTGGTTTGTATCTACACTTAAATTAATTGTAGTGTCACTAACGATTCTACGCGTTGTATCATAGACATAGTGCCCGGCCTGAAAGGAATCAATAACCCATTGGCGACTCACTTCAATTACCTCGCGGTCCTGAATATTGGTTTGCCAGATGCTATCAATTCGCATTTTTTGCGATGGCACATTTATAGAATAAGGCTGTTCCACCCTATAATATCCGAGACCTAAGCTGAAGAATTGATGTCGCTTTTGCCATTGTAATTCTGCCGATGCACCATAGGCCCAAAGTGAATTGGACTTCAAATCATTTTGAACTCCAGTTAATACACTAATGCGATTCAATTCAAAGCCACTTTCTCTGCGTATAAACTCTTCATCTTCCTCATCGGGAGCAAGAAGCGGTTCTTCGGCATCCTCAGCCTTTTCCGCTTGGGAAATCTTTGTAGGCTCAGCAGATTCTTCATCATCTAAAGAATTACCTGCCATTTGTGAATCCTTCTCAGACTTGTCGTCCGAATGAGCTGTATTAAATTCCCGATTTAAATCCAGATTTGTCAGAGTTTCATCAGAATTCAATTCAGGCTTACCCTCAATTTCAGAGGAAGCAGCACTTTTTTCAAAAGGTTTTCCCTGAACCTCTTCATTTAGGGGTTCCTCTGTTTCATTGGCTTTTTCAGAAGAGGGCGGATTATTGCTTTCATATACGCTTGGCGTGCTTTCGCCATTTTGTACATCCATAGCAGCAACTGCAGCTTCTGCCTGATCAGCCACCTCGTCTTGAGTTTCCCCTTCAGGACTAAAAGCTACTGCGGAATAACCTGACTCCTGTCCTTCTTCCTTCAGGTTTGGATCAATCTCTAATTCAGACGATCCCATGCTTGGTCCTTCCTGCCTTTCTACATCTCGGTCGGCATCAGGTATTCCCACAGTAGTTTGTTTTGAATTATTTTGAACTGGAGATTCCAGGCTAGAGTCACTATTTCCAACTACACTCTCCCCTGAAGAGTGCGGCCAGAAATACCAGGAACCCATGCCTATCATTAAGCCAATTAATCCGGCAACCAGCCAGCTAAACCAAATATTTTTTGAGGCAGCCGGAGTTAAAGCCGGCTGGGCTGCAATTTTCGCCTGCATAGCCTCCCAGTCCGCAGGGGTCGGACCATCGGCATTTGCACCAATTTTATCTTTTAATTTATCCCAATCGGCCATCAGATCACTTTCTTTAATGCTTGTTTATGGCTGAGTTCTCTTCGTAGCAGCTCTTTGGCTTTATTTAAATAGCGCTTGGAGCTCCGTTCTGAGCAATCGAGTTTAGAAGCTATTTCCTTATGCTGATAGCCCTCCCATTCGTAGAGGACAAACACCATTCGTTCGGGTTCTGGTAAGTGATAAATCAACTCCTTAACTTCCTCGGCCGACATTTCATCGACCACCTTAACCAGTCCGGGATTTAAATGGGGTTCTTCTAATTCAGCATCCGTTTCTTTCAAATCCGTTTGCTCTTTATACCGCTTTTCGCGACGATATTCATCAATAGCAGTTCGCACCGTTATACTGGATATCCAGGGCAAGAAATCCTGTTTCTCATCATAGGAATCCAGGTTCAATAATATTTTTAAAAAAGCGTCATTGAGTAAGGAGACTGCGTCTTCTCTTTGCTTTTTATAGCGGAAACAAATGGCCAATAGATAGTCAAAGCAGTGATGATACAAATCAAACTGCGCCTGCCGATCATTCTTCCGACATTGACTAATTATTTTGGTCAGCTTCCTATCCATTCTATTCCAAGTTAAGGAATGTCATTTTGTTTTTCCGACAAACCTCAACTCTGGCCTGAGTTTTAGAGATCATATTTGAATTGGCGGCTTAAAATTAACAATGCCCTTCGGCTCTGACCTTTTCAAAATATACATCTCGTGTTCACAACCTTGACCCAAATGCCCAGCTATGGAAAAAGCGCCCCGGTTATCCCGGGACGCCTTCTTTCCAAGGGCTGATGATTTTAGTGTACGATCAATCGAAGCGTTTTGCTGGCGGTTGCGGCATGAACACGCACCAGGTAAGCTCCGCGGGGAAGATCGTTAATCTCTAAGCTAGCTGCTTCAGAAGGACTAACACTAAGCACTTCTTGACCGGCTAAGGATAATACCGATACATTTTCCACCTTCAAAGCAGGATCCCAGCTCAGGGTCACCTTCTCATTAGCAGGGTTAGGATACATCGCTAAGCTTTCATCAAGCAAATTTTCTTCTAATCCAACGGTAGCAGGATCAATTACATTGATGGTAAATCCACCAGTTTGACCTTTGTATACCAGGTTACCATTTGAATCGAATCCGATAGAGTCACAGAAAGTACTCATGCAAGAGTCTCCTTGAGCGTCTACAGCCGTAATGGTTAAGCATACATTGTACACTCCTGTATTGGCATAAGTATGACTTGGGTACTGAGCATTAATAGTGGTTCCGTCACCGAAGTCCCAGCTATAGCTAAGAATGGTTCCGTTAGAGTAAGAACTTTCCCAAATGATCAACTGATTTTGGAATAAACCTGAGTTAAGTGTATCTACCATATAGTAAGCATTACACATAATGGGAGTACCACCGCCACCGGTGCTTCCACCTACATACACGCTATCGCAGAAAGTAGAAGTACAGGTATCATTACCTAAAACGGAAGTAATGTTTAAGCAAATAGCATAATTACCAGTACTGCTATAAGTATGGGTAGGAGCAATTGCATTGGGACCCGAAGCAACGGTTCCATCACCAAACTGCCAGTTGTAATTAATAATAGTACCATTGGTAGTAGAAGCATCACGATACATCATGGTATAACCAGCAGGAGACGCACCTACGGTATCGGCTGTAAAGTCTGCGTTACAGGTTACCACTGTACCGCCACCGCCGTTTCCAGAATAGGTATAGGTTATTGGAGAACATACACTATCTACACGGGAATAGGTAAGGGTAAACGGACTAACAGCACCGAAAAATGAAATACTATCATAGTTTGCAGCGGGGAAACCAGTAGAACTAGTTCCATTTACGGTCCACATGCTTTGACCGTTAGTAGGTAAACTGGTTTGACTGTATTCCATTAAAGGATACGCTTCCACCAGGATCATTCCACCGGGGAAAGAATCCGTTCTGAAAATCGCATCGCAATCACCAGGTAAGCAACTTAATGCTAAAGTACCAGTGATGCTGGCACCAGCTGAAGGTAAAATACTTGCACCCCAGATTACATTGCCATTACAATCTTTGGTAGCATAAAACACAGTATCACCCGCGCTTACATTCCAAAGGTTAAAGGTGGCTACACCGTTACCACTGGTAAAGAGAGGGTAATCGAAATTTTCAATAGTAGGGCCAGCAGCTGCGCCATTGGCAAAGAACTTTGCGTCCGAACTATAGTAAAATACATTCACGCCATGTGCGGGTGCACCATTGTCCGTTACGGTAACCGTAAGGGTAGATTGGGCAGCCACGCTTAAGCTAAAAACGCTTAATAGAGCTAATACTAATTTCTTCATTGTAAGAGATTTTGATTCTTGTATTAGCTAATACGGAGATGAGCTATCAAAAGGGACAGGTACCGGCAATTATTTTTTACAAAGCATAAAAAAACCCGGGTATCTCAAGCCCGGGTTTCCTACAAATCAGCGTATTCTTGGTTCTATAAAAGTTCGTAAATGCCCGCGGCACCTTGACCTTCGCCTACGCACATGGTCACCATGCCGTATTTCTGATCCCGCTTTTTCAATTCATTAAAGATCTGTACCGATAATTTAGCACCAGTACAACCTAAGGGGTGCCCCATCGCGATGGCCCCGCCATTTACATTTACTTTGGATGGGTCCAAATCCAATTCGCGAATTACTGCTAAGGACTGTGAGGCAAAGGCTTCATTCAATTCGATCAAATCAATATCATCCTTTTTCATGCCTGCCGCCTTCAAGGCCTTGGGAATAGCCTCCACCGGACCAATACCCATAACGCGAGGCTCAACGCCAACCACCTGATAATTCAATAAGCGGGCAATGGGCTTCAATCCTAGTTCATTTACCATTTTCTCGCTCATCACTACCACAAAGGCCGCCCCATCACTCATCTGTGAAGAGTTACCTGCAGTAACAGAGCCACGCGCCGCGAATACCGGGCGTAATTTTGCCATGGCTTCTACATTAGTTCCCTTGCGAGGACCTTCATCTGTATCCACTGTATAGGTTCGCACCTGACGTTTTTCATTTTCATCCAGGTAGATTTCCTCCACCTCAATAGGCACAATATCATCTTTAAAGCGACCTTCTGCGATAGCATTTAAGGCCTTCATGTGGGATTCGTATCCAAATTGATCTTGATCCTCACGCGAAACCTTATACTGTTGAGCCACCGCTTCGGCAGTAAGCCCCATATTATTGTAATAGTCGGCATGCTGTTTGGCTAATTCATAGCTAGGCACCACCTTATACCCCCCCATAGGAACATAGCTCATGCTTTCTACCCCACCGGCGATAATGCAATCAGCGATACCCGCGTGAATCTTAGCGGAGGCAATGGCAATCGACTCCAATCCACTGGCACACCAGCGGTTTACGGTAGCTCCAGGAACTTTCACCGTATCCAATCCCATCAAAGAGACCAGGCGTCCCATGTTCATTCCTTGTTCGGCCTCGGGCATAGCATTCCCAACGATCACATCGTCAATGCGTTCCTTATCCAATTGGGGCATATCCTTCAGGATTTCCCGAATTAAGGTGCCCGCCAAATTATCCGGACGCGTAAATCGAAATACACCCCGAGGAGCTTTACCTACGGCAGTACGTTTTGCGGCTACTATGTATGCGTTCATTTGAAAGATTTTAGAGTTTAGAGCTTAGAATCTAGACAGATCCTAAACCCGATTCATTTTTTAGTCTTTTGGTCATAGCATAGTTCATCTTTTGAACTTCGGCTACTAAGCTTAGTGTTTCTTCGAGCTTGTCCTTTTCAACAAAGCCTAAGCGCTCTGCCAATAATAATTGTGTTTCAAGTTCATTAATAGACCCATTCGCAATATTTAAAAAGCGGGCAAAGTCTTGATTGGAATTCCGTCCTGCTCCCTCCGCAATATTGGAAGGAACTGAAACCGCCGAACGCCTGATTTGCGCTATCAAACCAAACTTCTCCTCCTCAGGAAAATCTCGGGTTAACACAAATACGCGCTCTGCTAATTCCATTGCTTTTTGCCAAACTTTTAAATTCTTAAATCGATGCATTATCAGGATCTATCTCTATTATCTATCGTCTAAAGTCTATAGTCTAAACTCTAGATTCTAGATTCTCTCCACTAATTCCTCAAGGGCTTCCCAGTCTTTAACATATGTTGGATGCGCTCCAAAGTTTTCTTTTCGGTGCAGAGGCTTAGGAAGGCTTCACGTTCGAGGTCCAGGAGGTATTGCTCCGACACGAATGTGGGTTCCGAAAGGTCTCCGCCACTCATAACGTAAGCGAGTTTCTCTACCATTTTCTTTTCATGCTCGGTGATATAGCCCCCTTCTAACATGGTGTGGGCACCTACGGTAAACATTCCTAAGGCCTGGCGACCTAATACCTTAATATCGCGTTCGCGGATAGGCATTTGATAGCCGGTTTCCGCTAAAGCCAGGGCACGTTCCTTGGCATCGGCAATTAAACGATGACGGTTCATGGAAATGCCATCCCGACCTTCTACAAATAAGCCCATATCAAAGGCTTCTTTGGCCGACTTAGCTACCTGCGCCTGACCGATTCTGAATAAATTCTCACGATAGGCATTGGTTTCAATATCATCTTTTACGTAACGAAGTCCGGCTCTGCGAGTCAATTCCTTGGTACCACCACCACCAGGAATTACACCTACTCCAAACTCAACCAATCCAATATAAGTTTCGGCTGCAGCTTGTACCGCATCCGCGTGAAGCGACATCTCACAACCGCCTCCCAAAGTCATTTGATGAGGAGCTACCACCACAGGAATGGAAGAATAACGCACCCGCATCATGGTATCCTGGAAGTACTTAATTGCGAAGTTTAGTTCGTCATACTCCTGCTCGATGGCCATCATAAAGATCATCGCCAGGTTGGCACCCACGGAGAAATTATCCCCTTGGTTGGAGATCACCACACCTTGATAATCCTGCTCGGCCAGCTCAATACCCTTATTGATACCGGCTAAAACTCCACTACCTAAGGAATTCATTTTGGAGCGGAACTCAATATTGAGGATTCCATCACCAAGATCTTCAATGGCGCATTCCTTATTCTTCCATACTGTTTTGCTGGGGCGGATATGATCCAATACGATAAAGCTCTTTCCACCAGGTAAAGCCTGATAGCTCTTATCGCCAATATTGTAATAGTAGCCCTGACCTTCCTTCACGCTATAGAAGGAAGTATGTCCGGCGGCTTGCATTTCTTTCACCCAGGGAGCCAGGCTCAATCCTTCGGCTTCAATCAGTTTAATTCCCTTCTCGAATCCAATAGCATCCCAAATTTCAAAGGGACCATGTTTCCAGCCAAAACCAGCGCGCATACCTTGATCAATGCGGAATAAGTCATCTGCAATTTCTGGAATACGATTAGCCGCATAAGCCATAACTCCGGCTACAGAACGACGGTAAAATTCACCGGCTTTATCCTTGCCACCAATTAACACTTTCCAGCGCTCACGCACATCGTCGATAGTTTTAGTGAGCTCGAGGGTGGCGAATTTGCTACGCTTTTGAGGAGTATATTCTAAGGTATCCAAATCGAGAGACAAGATCTCCGACTTACCATCCTCACCTTTTACTTTCTTATAAAAACCCTGACCGGTTTTGGAACCTAACCAATTGTTTTCCTGCATTTTTCGCAAGAAGCCCGGTAGTTTAAACACCTCTTGCTTCTCGTCATGAGGAACTGCTTGAGCTAAGCCATTGGCCACGTGAATTAAGGTATCTAAACCCACAACATCCGCAGTACGGAAGGTGGCAGATTTTGGACGACCAATCAGCGGTCCGGTAAGTTTATCGATATCCTCTACACTCAGGCCCATTTCTCCCACCTTATGGAAGAGGTCCATAATGGCGAAAATGCCTACCCGGTTAGCGATAAAAGCGGGAGTATCCTTACAGAGCACGGTAGTTTTCCCCAAGAAGCGATCGCCATAGTGCATGAAGAAATCCACTACCTCTGGATCCGTCTTTGGGGTTGGAATAATCTCCAATAATTCCAAATAACGGGGCGGATTAAAGAAGTGAGTTCCCAGGAAGAATTTCTGGAAATCCTCACTACGACCTTCCGTCATTAGGTGAATAGGAATTCCACTAGTATTGGAAGAGATAAAGGTTCCCGGCTTGCGGTACTGCTCTACCTTTTCAAATAAGCCTTGCTTGATATCCAAGCGCTCTACCACTACTTCGATGATCCAATCGGTTTTGGCAATCTTCGCCAAATCATCATCGAGGTTACCGGTTTCAATTCGGGAGGCATAAGCCTTATCAAAAAGAGGAGCCGGATTCATCTTCACTGCCTTAGTCAGGCTTTCATTTACAATCCGGTTGCGCACGGCCTTGTCTTCCAAACTAAGTCCTGCTTTTTCTTCTCTTTCGTTTAATTCGCGCGGAACAATGTCGAGCAAAAGTACACGCACACCAATATTGGCCAAATGACAAGCAATCTGACTTCCCATAATTCCGGAGCCGATTACCGTTGCGTGTTTAATAGTTTTTTTCATACAATTACTTTAGTTCTTGAGTTGCGAGTTTATTCTCCTGCAGCATGGTTTCAATTCCGGTGATCACCTTAAAGAAGGTCTCCAATTCGGAAGGGTTAAACCGATCAAAAACCTGCTGATTAAATCCAATAACAGCTGCTTTGGCATCACGGCGTTTCTCAATCCCGAAAGGGGTTAAAAAAACGAGGACAGATCTCCCGTCCGCCGGATTTGGCTTTCGTTCAATCAGTCCTTTTTCTTCCATGCTCTTTAAAATGCGAGAGAAGCTGGTGGCCTCCATTCCCATTTTGGGGCCCAGAGCAGTACTGGGGGTCCCTAATTCTTTATCTATATTGAGTAGCACATATCCGGTGGCCATGGTGGCTCCGTATCCGGCGGCTACTTCATTGTACATCTTGGCGATACTTTGCCAGGTACGTTTGATGTGAAAATCAACTGTTTCTTCGGGTTTCAAGCGCTTTTATTTTGAAGCTGCGCTAAGATATAAAAATTATGCATGCATAAGAAATTGCAGCATTTCAAATTCATGGAATGGATATGGAAATTAATTAAGATTTCAGGCTTGTGCCGTTCTCTGAAAATGAGATTGGCGTTCTAAGAGCGATACAGTTTCACTCTTAGCCATACGCAGGAGCTTCGCACTACAGACCATGGTTAAAGCGCTAAAGAAACTTAAGAGCGCATTGATTAGTATGCCTTTGCCGGTAAGGAGTAGATTGAAAAAACCATCTTGATTAAAGAGAATCCAATTATTGAATGGGGTAAAATAGATCAGGTAAAACAACCATCCCGATTGATACAGGCTACCCATGATCATACTTTGATCGCCTCCCAGGGTTTTAGACATCTGACGGCGTTCCCGAAAAATATAAATGACCAGTGAAATGATGGCTACATAGTTGATCACGTAAATAACCTGACTTAATACAGGCCAGTTTAACATTAGGAGATAGAGCGTTCCAAAAATCAAAAGGGTAAGTAGTACCTGTGGTATTTTGAACCAAAGTTTTAATTCTTTCCACACTGTAATCCAAAAGCGTCGGGTCACCACCTTTTCATGTTCTTCTGCCACCTTCGACAAACCGAATATGCCGAAGGATTTATAGACCTTATGAAATGCCTCTTTGAAACTTAACTGGGGCTGTTCTTGCCACAGCTCCTCAACCCGCGAGGCAATATGATCTACCAATTCCAATCGCAATTCGAGATAACGAATATCCTTACGCTTGCATAAATCGTAAATCTCAATAAGCTCTTCCTGACTTAGTCTGCGCTCTTCCATTCCTGCTCATTTTTAAAAATGGCGGCCAGGGCACCGATATATAGTTGGACCTGACTTTCCATTTCAGATAGTAATTCCTTGCTCTCCTTGGTGGCGGCCAAACGATAATATTTACGCGGCCGACTCCCATCGGTTTTAAAAACAGACACCAAGAGCCCTTGCTCCTCCAGTTTATGCAATACCGGATATAAGGCTCCTTCATTTAATTTGATGATGCCTTGGGTACGCTCCTCCACCATCCGCGTAAGCTCATAGCCATAGCTCTCCCCCTTCTCGGCGATCAAATGCAGGAGAATATCCTTTAAAAATCCTTTGATGTAAGATTTACTCATACCTCAGAAACTGAGGTGAAAATACAAGGCGATTTTTAGAAATCCAAAAGCAGGTCTTAGGTAGTTTTCCGATAATTTAAGATCGCCCAGGAATTGGAAATCAAGGCCATTAGTGCAATAATCCCAAACTGTGGTAACAGATCCTTAAAGCCCGAGCCCTTCAAAACCACCAAACGCACCACCTCAATAAAATAGGTAACCGGATTTAAAGCCGCGACCCATTGGGCCCATTCCGGCATGCTTTCGATAGCCGTAAACAAGCCCCCCATCAAGATAAATATCATCATAATGAAGAATGCCAGAGACATGGCTTGTTGCTGGGTTTCCGCATAAGTAGAAAGCATCATCCCAATCCCCAAAACGGCTATCAAATACAGAAATAAGAAGCTATATAAAGCTAATAGGGAACCGATGGGCACAATGCCATAGACCAATCGAGCTACGCCAAAAAGGCCCAAACTAAAAACAAAGAAGCCAATGATCAAGAAAGGAATAAGCTTACCCAAAATGAAATGGTATTTCTTAATCGGACTCACATTGATCTGTTCAATGGTGCCCACCTCTTTCTCCTTTACAATATTGAGGGAGGTCATATAAACACCCACCATGGTCACCAATAGCACCAATATCCCTGGCACCATAAAGGCTTGATAATTTAAAAAGGGATTATACCAGTTCAGGCTTTCCACCTGAATACCACCTGATATATTAGCCTGTAATTTTTGGGCAAAACGATTTATCACCTGATTGAGATATGCACTCCCCACGGTGGCTTTCACGCCATTAATGGCATTGGCGGAGATGTTTAGAGAAGTCTTCTTAAAGTCTAAAATCTCCTTCTCAAAATGTGCGGGAATTTCGAGAATGAGATCCGCCGTTCCTTTTTCAAATGCTTGATTAGCCTCTTCAAAGCTGTTAAAATCACCCACACTTATGAAATAGCCGGATGCTAATATGGCCTCTTGTAAATCCTCTGAGTAGGGACTTTTATCGAGATCCACCAGGGCGATATGAATGTTCTTAATTTCATAATCAGCCGCCAAAGGCATGATCAGCAATTGCACTACCGGCATCATCAAGATCATCGCCAGAATACTGCGGTTGCGAAAGATCTGCTTAAACTCCTTTTGTAAGAGAAACTTCAAAATTCTCATGCCAGTCGGGTTTTAAATTTGCGAATACTCAGGGTGAGAAAGACGGTAGTCATCCCCATTAAAACCAACATCTCTCGCCAGACGGACGCCAAGCCTTGCCCCTTTATCATAATGGCCTGCACAATGATGTAATACCATTTAGAAGGCACGATATTGGAAATCACCTGTAAAGGCCAGGGCATATTTTCCAGGGGAAACATAAATCCGGTTAACATTACGGTGGGCAGCAACATCGCCATTAAGGAAATGAGCATGGCTGTTTGTTGCGAGGCGGTAGAATTGGATATAAGCAGACCCAGTGAAAGGGCCGTCAATATTAAAAGCGCGCTGGAAAGGTAGAGCAGGCCTAAACTTCCGGCGATCTCCATATCCATCAGCAGCACACTTAAAATCAAAATCACCGTAAGGTTTACCAGTGATAAAAAGAAATAGGGCACTGCTTTGGCGATGATCACCAAGATGGGATTAAAGGGTGAAACCAGTAGCACTTCCATGGTACCAGTTTCCTTCTCACGCACAATGCTTACGGAGGTCATTAATACGCCCACCAGGAAGAGCACCAATGCCATTACCCCCGGCACAAAATTGGTGGCTCCTTTCAATTCCGGATTGTAGATCATCCTGGTTTGGGTTTCAATCTGCAAGGGCCCTTGACCAGGCAGGAGATCGGATTTTTGATAATGCTGAATAATGGCGGTAGCATAATTCGTTAAGGTGGTGGCTGTATTCGGATCCGAGGCATCGGCAATAATCTGAATCTGACTGCCTTCGGGCCGACGGCGATCTAAACCAAAATTAGGCGGGATCATTACCGCTACCTTAACCTTAGCCTGACGAAAGGCTTCCTCCACCTCAGCCTCACTATTCAATAGCAATCCCTGAGAAAAACTTCGATTGGCCTGAATTTTTTGAATGAGCTCCTGAGCAGCCCAATCGCCCGACTGATCTACTATAGCAATGTTTACATTCTTAATTTCATTGGTGAGGGCAAAGCCAAAGAGCACAATTTGAGCTATGGGCATTCCGAAGAGCAAGAGCATCGTCTTAGGATCCCGGAACACATGCCAGAATTCTTTGCGGATGAATAGGATAAACTGCTTCATCTTAATCGGATCTTTTCGCCCCACGGGCCATTTCGTAAAACACTGCATCCATGCTATCTACCCCAAATTGCTTTTTCAAATTGCTGGGCGTATCCAGGGCCTTCATTTCACCATCTACCATCATGGAAATTCGATCGCAGTACTCCGCTTCATCCATATAATGTGTGGTAACAAAAACCGTAATCCCTCGGGCTGCAGCCTGATGAATCAAATCCCAAAATTGCCGACGGGTTACCGGATCTACTCCTCCGGTAGGTTCATCCAGAAATACCAATTTGGGCTCATGCATAATGGCCACCGAGAATGCCAGCTTTTGTTTCCATCCCAGAGGTAAGGAGGATACCAGCTTTTTGCGTTCTTGCTCCAAACCCAAATTTCTAATAACGGCCTCCGATGCCTCTTTCAATTCCTTTCGGCCCAAGCCATAAATTCCACCGTAAAAACGAAGGTTTTCGGCTACCGTCAAATCCTCATAAAGTGAGAACTTCTGACTCATATAGCCAATGTTCTTTTTGATGGATTCGGTTTCCCGATAAATGTCAAATCCGGCAATAGTGGCTTCTCCGGAACTGGGCTTAGACAAGCCGCAAAGCATGCGAATGGCAGTGGTTTTGCCTGCACCATTGGCCCCTAAAAAGCCAAATATTTCGCCTTTATACACCTCGAAGGAAATAGCATTGGTAGCAATGAAATCCCCAAAGGCCTTGCTGAGCTTTTCGGCTTTAATTACTACTTCCATCGCTCTTTTGCATTAGTTCAATAAAGCAGTCCTCCACCCCGGCCTCAATGCTATGGGCTTCGAGATCCTGAAAGCCCTGGCTCCTTAAATCTGCCAATAAGGCTTCCATCCTCTGTGGACTATGTTCTTTAAAACTCAGGTGATGATATTCACCAAAAGCATAGACCGAAGCGAGTTCAGGATTATCACGCAGGCTATCCAAAAGCTGATTCATGCCTTGGGCCCGCAAAGCAAATAAGGGTCTAGGATATTTTTCTTGTAAGCCTTTCGGCTGATCGATACTCAATATTTGCCCTTCTTGAATAAGCGCAATCCGGTCACATAAACTGGCTTCATCCATATAAGGGGTAGAAACTAAAATGCTAATCCCTTCGGCTTGAAGCCCATTTAGCATTTGCCAAAACTCCTTACGGGAAACGGCATCCACCCCGGTAGTAGGCTCATCTAAAAACAAGACTTTAGGTCGATGAATCAAAGCACAGCAAAGGGCCAACTTCTGTTTCATCCCTCCAGACAACTGCCCGGCCCTGCGATCTTTAAAAGGCTCAATCTGAACGTAGATATCCTTGATTAAATCGTAATTAGCCTCAATGGTGGTTCCGAAAAGAGTGGCGAAAAAACGCAGGTTCTCTTCGATGCTTAAATCTTGATATAAGGAGAATCTACCGGGCATATAACCTACCGCACTGCGCAGGGCTCGCAAATCATTCCGTACATCAAAACCCGCCACTTCAGCCTGACCTTCATCTGGAAGCAATAAGGTGGTAAGGATACGAAAGAGGGTGCTTTTCCCTGCTCCATCAGGACCAATCAAACCAAAGAGCTCGCCTTTTTCTACTTCGAAGGAAATATCCTTTAAGGCCTGAACTTCCGGTTTCTGATAGCGCTTGGAAATATGTTCTACGCGCACTTCCATTAGTCAGTCCACTTTACTTCGCCGTACATGCCAATTTTATAGCGACCGTCATTCGGCACACGCACTTTAATGGCATATACCCGATTGGCTCTTTCATCTTTGGTTTGGATACTTTTAGGAGTGAATTCCGACTGATCGCTAATCCAGCTAATCCGTCCTTCTGCCTGATGCATATCGCCATCCCCATTGTCCGTTAAAACTTGCACCGGCATATCCAATTTGATTTGCGCCAGTTGATCACCACTTACATAAGCACGTAGATAAATAGGATCGAGAGCCGCCACTTTAAACAGAGGCTTTCCGGCGGCCGCCAATTCCCCTTTAAAGCTGTAGGTCTGTAGGATTCGACCAGCAATAGGACTTTGAACCACGGCTTTATCTATCTTCAAATCAATCTGCTCAATTTGTAATTCCAGAGCTCTTACCTCCCGGCGAACCGATTCATTGGCATCCTCCAGTTTATCCTGCAGGGCTACTAACTGTTCCTTGGTATGAATGATCTGAAAATTGATATCATCTATTTGCTTGCGAGTAGCGGCATTGGCGGCCAATAATTTCTTCAGGCGTTTTTCTTCATAGTATAGATTGCCAAGGGTGGCTCGTAAGGCGGCCGTTTGCTGTGCTACGCCTTGGGTATGCGACTCGGCCACCGCGATTTGAGCCATTAACTGCCTTTTCTGTAAATGCAAAGCGGTGGTGTCTATCAAGGCTAAAACCTGTCCTTCTGTAACAGAGCTACCTTCCTGCAATTCCCATTTTTGAATTTCGCCATTGGCCTCGGAAGAAACAATGATTTCATCGGCTTCAAAATTGCCTGTGGCATCAAATTCGGCCTCAGAATTACTGCAATTCGTGAATAGTAAGAGGCTGGCGATAAAGAGTGTTATTTTTTTCATGGCTTAAGATTCTTGTTTTAGTTTCCCTGAGTGTTGGCATATTGATATTCGGCCATTAACCTTTGCAGGCGATGAAGCTCCAAATCCTGACGAGTACGACTCACATTATTCAAGCGACGTAAATACTCGCTGGTTTGCAGCGTACCTTCCTTTAATTGTACGGCACTGGACTCCAGAATTTCTTCTTGTAATTCCAGCAGACTTAGGTCCTTGCTCATCACCGAATCCAGGCGCTCCAAATCGGCCAGCTCTTGGGCCAATTGCAATTGAGTTTGGTACACAAAGCTCTCTTGCTGAGCAGATACCTTCGAATGCTCCAGCTTTAGAATTTTCTTTTGATTGCCGGCAGTATAAAAGCTACTGAAGTTCCATTGCAAGCGCAGTCCACCGATATAATAGAGATCAAAATCATTGTTCAGCATATTTAAAGCAGGGCGACCATAACCACCCTGGAAGAACAAACTGATTTGAGGAAGCTTTTGCTGATCCACCAAATCCCTTTGTAAGTCGATTGCCCTTTGTTGCTGACCAAACAATTGCAGTTCGGGACGATTAATCTCCACTGCTTGCTCGCGGTTGTTGGGTTTTTCGAACTGAGCATTTTGGGCGGAGCGACCAATCATCTGACTAAACATAGCGCGGTAAGCCTTATCCATAGATCGCAAATCAATTTGCTTCTGATCCAACTTTAGCATTTCTGCCTTGATTTGCGCTAAATCCACGGAAGTGATTATTCCATTGTCCAATGCGGCTTGCATTTCCTTTTGTCTGGCCTCCAAATCAGATCGAGTCAATTGCAATTGATCCTCCTGAATTTCTAAAAGCATAATCCCGAAATACAATTGAATAACTCGCTCTCGAATTTTAAATAGCTCCACTTGTACTTGCTTATCCTGAACAGCCATTTGGGCACGGGTTAAATCTTCCTTGCCTGAAGTAGTAAAGAGCGCGGTTAAGGATTGATTGAGCTCCCCATATACCCGATACTGACCTTTGCTCAATTCGGGGATATTCATATTGGGAATCTGGATCGGTAAGGAAGTTACATCCGACTGATAGGTAGCTTGACCCGCCAACTGAAATTGGGGCAAATAAGCCTTGCGCACATTGGAAACGGAATAGTTCTCCGACTGGGCTATTAAATCCAATTGTTTGATGGAAGGATAATTTTGCCGCGCCCACTGCAAACAAGAGTCGAGCGAAAGGGTCTGCCCTTGCAGTCCAATCGACAGCAAAAAGAACAGAAGCCCCCAATGGCTAATCTTCACTTTTCGATTCATCTTAGTATTTTGATTTAATCATTTGTTTAATCCACAGTCAAAAAAATATTAGTCGGCCCGCAGCATACTTTGCACCCATATTGGAATCAGGCGCTTTCGCTCTTCTACCATTGCTGTAAACTCCGCATCCTTTAATCCGCCAATATGCTTAATGATGGGCGCCGCCATAAAAGGAAAGACGCAGAATGACATCAAATTGAGTACAAATTGCAGGAAAGGCATAGGCCCTATTTTGCCCTGGGCTTGCAGTTCCGCGTACTGCTTTACGAAATACGATTCCAATAAAATGGACCTGAGATTGATATGCTTGATCACCTCCGCCCCTTGGCCCTGCCTTAACTCGGTTAGCATAAAAATGGGGAGGTCGGGTTCCTGACTAAAGAGATTCAGATAGCGCTCGGCAATCAGCTCCAGCTTTTCATCAAAAGTCGAATCCATATCATTAAAAACACCTGACATCGAATGCATAAACTGCTGCATGGACTCGAGCATGATGATTTCAAAAAGCTTTTGCTTAGAGCGGAAATAGTAATTCAAGAGCGCCAGGTTGATACCTGCTTCCTCCGCGATATCTCGCGTTTTGGCCCCTGCAAATCCCTTGCTATGGAAGACCTTTCGTGCTGCTTCCTTGATTTTCAACTCTGTGCTTTCGTCCGTTTTGGGGGCCATTACCTTAAATCTTAGGCAAATATAAAGCAGAAAAAAGGAATTAAACAAGAGATTTAATCAAATGATTAAATTTTGGAGATGGTAGACGATAGATTGTAGACGGTAGACTAGCCTAGGTCGAATTTGCAATTCGACCGATATTGACTTTAGCTTGAATTACAAATTCAAGCTAGTTACAAATTCAAGCTAGATGATTATTTGATTTGGATTAAGAAGCCCAATCGACTTTGCGATATTGGCCGGGAGTTTGGCCGGTTTCCTTTTTAAAGGCGGTAGTAAAATGGGATAGATTCTCAAAACCGCAGCTCATCGCTACTTCACTAATGCTGGCTTCGGTATTAAGGAGTAATTGGCGGGCCTTTTCCAATCGTAAACGCTGTAAGAAACGAGCCGGGGTTTCGCCATACATCTCTTTAAACTTGGCAAAGAATTTCGCGCGACTCATGCAGGCCTTCGCGGCAATATCCTTCATGGCAATACTTTCGGTAAGATGTTGAGACAGGTAGTCCACCGCCGCAGACATAGGATTAGACACCGAACTGCGCTTATAATCGCGGATCAATAAACTACGCGCCTGAGTTTGCATTAATCGGATGATCATTTCCTGCATGGCTAAATCCAGCAAGGCATCTTTAAGCTTGGCCTGCTCATTAACCGAAAGATGTACCAATCGATTGAGGGCATTAGCTAAATCCTCACCATTTAAAAGATGATGGATTTTCATATCTAAACTCCAATCGCCACAGGCCTGGGGTTTATTGAATTTCTCATTGAGGAGGTCTGCAGTCTTTGAAATCAGATCATCACCGATTTCAATTGCCAGGCATTGGGTGGGATTCTCCTCACAGGCTTCCGGAAAGTCGATGACCATTTTTTCACCCGGTGCGATGATTACCGATTCACCTGGCAGATAGTCAAATGCGCCTTTACCTTCTAAATGCATCACCTTCTTCCCTCTAAACATGGAGGTAAAAACAAAGTCTTGAAACTGCAACTCCACCTCATGCGCCTTTAAATGTGTTTCAAAGACATTTAATTCAAATTGATTGTGGCTGTAAGTGGTGCGGTTCTCGACCAAGCTCTTTAAATCCCGCGACTGGGTTAGCGAAGGCTGCTGCAAATAGTTCGGCATAAAATTCTTCCTTTAGCTATACTGTCAAATCTACAATAATTAACTGTAGCTCAAGCATTTTAGACGCAGAGCAAAAAAGTTTAGACGCAGACAAAAGGGCTTTCAATTTTAGACTTTGAGCAAATTGAAAGGGACGCGCAGCAAATTGAATCTGTTTTAATGTTTTGACTTTGAGAGGGTCTAATCAAAAAAACATTGAACATGGATGTAATGAATACGCCACAGCAAGCGGTGGAGCGCCCCCAAATTAAAAATCAGTACAATCACTTTATTGGTGGTGAGTGGATAAAGCCTAGCAGCGGTGCCTATTTTGAAAATATTAGTCCGGTTGACGGTAAAGTTCTATCCCATGCCGCCCAAGGTAATGCACAGGATATTGAGCTTGCTCTGGACGCTGCCCACAAGGCTTTTGCCACCTGGAGTAAGGCCAGTGCCATTGAACGTAGCAATACCCTTTTAAAGATTGCCGACATTATGGAGGCCAATGCCGAATTATTAGCGCGGGTTGAAACCCTGGACAATGGTAAAGCTTTGCGCGAAACCCGCGCTGCTGACATCCCCCTTTGTATTGATCACTTCCGCTATTTCGCCGGCGTTATTCGTGCCGATGAAAGCACCATGTCCGAGCATGATGAAAATACGGTAAGCATTAACCTGCAGGAGCCCTTAGGAGTGGTAGGTCAAATTATCCCCTGGAACTTCCCGCTTTTAATGGCTACCTGGAAAATTGCTCCCGCTTTAGCAGCCGGATGTACTACCGTAGTTAAGCCCGCTGAACAAACACCTACCAGCATTATGGTTTTGATGGAGTTAATTGCCGAAGTAGTTCCTGCCGGGGTAATTAATGTAGTAAGCGGATTTGGCCCTGAAGCCGGAAAACCCCTCGCCACCTCCCCACGAGTGGCCAAAGTGGCCTTTACTGGTGAAACTACTACCGGTCGTTTGATCATGCAATATGCTTCTGAAAACCTGATTCCGGTTACCATGGAACTAGGAGGTAAATCACCCAATATCTTCATGAAGAGCATTGCCGATGCCGATGATGCCTTCTTCGACAAATGTGTAGAAGGCGCAGTGATGTTTGCCTTAAACCAAGGGGAAGTATGTACATGTCCTTCACGGATTTTGGTACACGAAGACATTTATGACAAATTCATGGAGCGAGTGGTAGCTCGTACCAAAGCAATTAAAATGGGCCATCCCTTAGCGGAAGATACCATGATGGGTGCTCAAGCTTCCAATGATCAGTACGAGAAAATCCTTTCCTATATCGAAATTGGCAAGCAAGAAGGTGCCGAGGTGCTTTGCGGAGGAGCTGCCGCCAATCTTAATTCAGGTTTGGAAGAAGGCTATTACATTCAGCCTACCATCTTGAAAGGCCACAATAAAATGCGGGTCTTCCAGGAAGAGATCTTTGGTCCGGTAACCTCTGTAACCACTTTCAAAACCATGGAAGAAGCAATTGAAATTGCCAATGACACCCTTTACGGTTTAGGTGCTGGCGTTTGGACTCGCGATGCGCATGAGATCTACAAACTACCTCGTGAAATTAAAGCCGGTCGGGTTTGGGTAAACTGCTACCATGCCTATCCTGCACATGCTCCCTTTGGAGGTTATAAGAAATCAGGCTTTGGTCGTGAAACGCATAAAATGATGCTGAATCACTATCGCCAAACCAAGAATATGTTGATTTCTTACGACAAGAATAAACTGGGCTTCTTTTAGTAGATAGCCATTTTCATACTGGCCCCGACCGCCCGTGTCGGGGCTTTTCATTTCAAAAAAACAGCTTATGAAAATTGAACGCATTGGTGCTACGGAAGCAGCTTTAGAACTCATTCATAAACTCGAAGCTCAGTATGGTGATTTAATGTTTCATCAAAGTGGTGGCTGCTGTGATGGCTCCGCTCCCATGTGCTTTGAGCGCGGTGAATTTAAAATCGGCGAAAGTGATGTCTTGCTTGGGCATATCCTGAAACATCCCTTTTACATGTCGCGCGATCAATATGAGTATTGGAAGCATACCCACCTCACCTTAGACAGCACCCGCGGCCGGGGCTCCAGCTTTTCCCTGGAAATCCCATATGGAGAAAGGTTTATAATTCGGTCTAGGCTCTTTAGTGATGAGGAGTATAAGACTTTAGTCAAGGAAGGGGTGATTTAGTTGGGATTGAATTGCAAATTCAATCCAGGATGTGATTTTAGAGTGAACTTAGGCTATGAAGCTAGGTTGAATTTGCAATTCAACCGAAACTTGTCGGATGCACCCCAGGGTCAAAACCCCAAAACCAGGGTAAGATGAAATAAACAAAGAAGATCAACAAGAAAGCTGATAGCAGGTTAAGCCAAATACCGGTGCGCAGCATGTCCTTTAATTGAATCACGCCACTGCCAAAAACGAGAGCATTGGGTGGTGTGGCCACCGGAAGCATGAAAGCACAGGAAGCAGCGATTGCTACCGCAACCATCAAGCTAAAAGGATGCAAATCCAGGCTTAAAGCCAAAGGCGCCAATATGGGTAGCACCACCGAAGTAGTAGCCAAATTGGAAGTAATCTCCGTTAAGAAGTTTACAGATACCACCAGAATTAAGAGTAGCAGTAAAAAGCCGGTTCCTTCCAAACTGCTGAGCTGATGCCCCAGCCAATCGGCTAAGCCACTACGGGCAAAGCCTATGGCCAGAGATATTCCCCCTCCAAATAATAATAAGACACCCCAGGGGAGGCCTCTCATATCCTCCCAGTCCATGATGGGACCAGCGCCCATTTTTGACGGAACGATAAACAAAATCAGGGCTGCTACGATGGCTATTATGGCATCATCCAAAGCGGGAATCCACTGTTGTAATAAGAAGGATCTACTAATCCAGGCGAAAGCCGTTAATCCAAATATGATCAAGATGCGTATCTCGGGAGCGCTTAATGGCCCCAAAGCTTGAATTTGCTCCTCCACATTTTCACTCACCCCGCTTAAATTCAAATCCTTTAGGCGAAAGGCCTTATAACTGATGTAATACCAGCTGATAAAGAGCAAAATCAAAGCGAAGGGAAGTCCAAAAACAAACCATTTCATAAAGCTAAGTTCCACTCCATAGGTTTCTTCCAATACCCCCGCCAATATCAAATTGGGAGGCGTTCCAATAATGGTGGCTATTCCTCCGATCGAAGCACTGTAGGCAATGGCCAACATTAAGGCCTTGCTAAAATCATTCTGATCGCTAGACAAGCGAATGATCGCCAAACCAATGGGCAACATCATTACGGTGGTCGCCGTATTGGAAATCCACATGCTCAGAAAAGCGGTGGCCAACATAAAGCCCAATATTATTCGGGGTGGACTGCTGCCAATCGCATTAATAATCATTAAGGCCAAACGGCGATGTAAATTCCATTTCTCCATGGATAGGGCTAAAACGAAGCCGCCGATAAAGAGAAAAATATAGGGATGACTATACCCGCCTACCGCCTCCTTTAGGGGCATGGCGCCACTCAAAGGAAAAAGTACAATGGGTAATAAGGCGGTGGCCGAAATAGCAATCGCTTCGGTAATCCACCAAATGGCAATCCAAGCAGCACAAGCTAAAACCGCCTGAGCCTCAGCCTCCAACTGTGGAGCCTTAAAGAAATAATTAAGGAAGATAAAAGCCAAGGGCCCCGCTACCAAGCCGGCCCGCTTCTTCATCAATTCACCTGAATTCATGTAATGCTATACTTAATAGAGAAGATCCGCCGCAAAGGCAGAGGTCGCGGCAAAATCGTGATCCACATTTTGCAATTCACGATACTGCCAGCTAAAGGGCGAAGCGATAGCCTGGGCTTGCTGAATACTCTGCTGATAGAAATATTGGGCGCGTGCTAATCGATTGCTGCCTTGGGCTCTTGCCTGAGGAGTTTGCCTTAAACTAGCGGCATTAGGATCATTGTCTGCCGTACCAATTACAATGGTTAAAGGCCGACTAAAAAAAGTGGACAAATCTGCATTTTCAGCCGGACTAGTGCCCAAACCATAGGGAAATTGGACACTGGTATCCGGAAGAGTATACCATCCTGCCGCCGCAGCTACCACCCGATTTACCGGTGCATCATTCCAGAAAAACAAATAACGATGCGCTACTTGGGCGCCAGCCGAATGCCCAAATACATCAAATTGAGTGGTCACTAAGCCAGTGCGAGTTTTAAAGTTTTCGAAGAGGGGCTCTATTACCGAAAAGGTCCACTCCTCTTTAGGATTTAAGGTCGATTCGGAAGGATGATCTCCATCCTCAAAAATATTCCCCAAATTGTATTTATCCCCTCCGGGATAAGCATCGGAAGAAAACTCCGGTACTACCAAAGCAAATTTTAAGCGATTGGCTTTAGCGATGAGTTGATCGCGACTGTACTCTGCATCCCTACCATTTCCATGGAAAACTATAAGCACCGGAGCATTGGCAGGCAAATCAGCAGGTACATGGTAATAAACCGGCAGTCCACCTGCGGCCAAATTCGGGTAGGTCTTAAAATGGTACAAACCGGTACCTTCCAGACCCTGCACGGTTTGTGGGCTGATTACCTCATTTTTATCGCAGGCCCAAAGACCTGTTAGTAAGCAGAATAGTAAAAATACTTGTCGCATAGAGAAATTCGAAGCGCTAAGATATCGGCTGAAAGAGCCCTAAACAGCAGTCCAATTAAAGTATTTTTAGCAGTCCAATTTATAGCTTAGCATAAAGAGCTCCCATTTGACTAAGTTTTCGGCGAATGATGGGCTTGCGCACGGAGGAGTAACCTAAGATCAAACCATTCTGCTTTTCCTTATTCACAAAGCACTTACTATAAGCATGGGTCACAATATTGTGTTGAGCAAAATGGGCCACCACCTCTGTATCCTTCACCCCATTTGGCAAAAGGGCCAGGGTATGCAAACTGGGAACCGGATTGGCCAATTGACGCAACTTGCCCTTAAAATGGCTTTCAAACTGCTCGGTAAAAAGTGCCAGGCGCTCATCAGCCACCTGCATCAAGCTATGGATATGGTTATGCAAATAATGTTTCTCTATAAATTGATTTAATACCACCTGAATGGAAGGCGGCACAAAGCGATGCGAGTGCTTTAAAAGTGCTTCTACCGGAGGCAGCAAATATTCGGGTAAAACCATGTATCCAATCCGAATGGAAGGATGTAATAAACGGTTGAATGTCCCCAGGTATACCGTGCGCTGATCGGTATCCAAGCTGTAAATAGAAGATCGATATTCCCGATAATTATGCACCTCATGCTCGTAATCGTTCTCAATAATTATCGCCTTATTCCGGCGAGCCCAGGCCACTAAGTCCTGCTTGCGATCCAGGCTCATGGGAGTCCCGATTGGATAATGACAGGAAGGTGTGCTATGCACCAATTTAATCGTGGCAGCTTCACTTCCTTCCGGCATAGCTTTTACCTGAATGCCCCCATCATCAATAGGCACAGCATGAATATCGGCTCCCAAGCCCTTAAAAATGGAATGCACATTGGGAAAGGTTGGCTCTTCCATGACAACACCATCTCCAGGATTCAATAAGGTGGAGCCCAATAGATATAGCGACTGTAAAGAACCCGAAACGATAATAATCTGATGGGGCTCGCATTTAATGCGTCGACTTAAATTGAGATAGCTGGCGATATTGCTTTTAAGCTGATCAATCCCGGATGAGGGAGAATAGGATAAAGCCGAAGATTTAATGTGCCGCCAGTATAAATTGGAAAGGTTCTTCCATTGGGTAACCGGAAAAATATCCAGCGGCGGTAAGCCTGGTCGAAAGGCCAAACTCTTATCGTCGGTGCTATTTATAAGGCCTACGTTCTTTTGAAAAGACTGGCCCATCCTCGATATTTCGGGATAGGCCTGCACATCAATCTCCACTTTCTCCGGCAAGCTACGTGGTTCCTGTAATAACTTCACCTGATTTCCTGATCCTGCCTTGGATTCGGTATAGCCTTCCAAACGCAAGAGCTCATAGGCCTTAACTACCGTGCTGCGAGATATCGCCAAACGGTCTGCCAATACCCGACTGGCGGGCAGGGTACTACCAGCGGGAATTTCATTATTGATAATCCCATCCTTCAGCAAATTATGCAAACGCTGGTAGAGCTTGGTATTCTTATTTAGACTAGCATGCCTGCGCGACTTCTCTCTGAAATTCCGTTCCAAACGCTCTAAAAGGCTCTCCATATTGGTATGCTTATTATTCCATAATTGGTATGCTAAAAGTAGGCAATATTGGGATTCCTTCGAAAAATCAAACGGATAGGAATGTCCCTGTCTCATTCTAAACCTCTTAAATTATATACTATGCGAAAAATATTTACTCTTGCTTGCCTGCTCTTCCTGGGCATTCAAACTCAGGCGCAGCTGGTTATTAATGAAGTGCTCTACGATCCTTCTAACAATGCTCTGGATGGCGACGCTAATGGCGATGGCAGCTATGATCAGGAGGGGGATTCCTTCATTGAACTTTACAATTCCAGCAGTACCAATTTTGACATCAGTGGTTATCAAATTTGGGACGACACCACTTCTGGAAATTTAAAATTTGTATTCCCCGCCAATACCTGGGTGCCTCCACACGGGGTAATCGTAGTATTTGGATCCGGACCTTTAGTGGGGAATTTTGGCGGTGCCATTGTATTATCAGCCGACACCAGTGCAGATGGCTTAAACCTCAACAACTCTGGCGAGGTGATTGCCATTAGAGATGCGAATGGCACCACAGTATTAACCTTCGATTCCGATGCCCTGTCTAACAACCCTAACGAATCCTATACCCGAAATCCGGATATAACCGGTGCTTTCGAACAGCATAATGATAACTTCTCAGTATTGTTTTCACCCGGTACCCGGGTAGATGGTACGCCATTCGACACCAACTTTGTGGTTTCTTCCATTGATGTCCAAGGCCAGGGGGGCGCAGACAGTATTATCACTTTGGCTGGCACCCTTCAAATGGAGGCTATGGTTATGCCCAATTTTGCAGCAGACACAACTGTAAGCTGGTCGGTACCCGCCGGAAATGGCATCGCCACCATTAGCGCTACTGGTTTATTAACCGCAGTTTCAAACGGATCAGTAGTAGTTACTGCCACTGCCAATGATGGCACCGGAATTAGTGGGACCGACACCATTCACATCAGCAATCAGGATATTGGTTTGAAGGAATTAAATCAGGCCTTCCAAATGGAAATTTTCCCCAATCCTGCTCATGATCAAATCCAGGTAAAATCTCCGGTTCAGCTTGATCAAATTGAACTTTATACCTTGAACGGCCAGCTGCTTATGGAGACTAAGCAAGCTGATGCATTGAATATTTCCAACCTGGCCCCTGGCACCTATTTATTGCGTGCCTTTGGCGAGGGCGAAAGTGCCAGCCAATTATTCGTTAAACACTAGAACCCCTGGGGAGCGGAATGCTTCGCTCCCCATTTTCATTTTAATTTGAAGCTATGCGCCTTATAAAATTTGCAGGCCTGGGCCTTTCTACGCTGGTCCTCGGATTAAGCTCCTGCGCTACTGATGATGTTGATGGACCCGCTCCGTATACCGGTCCGGCAGTGGCTCTATCGGCCGATATGCCCAGCATGATTGAAGCTAATGGAAGTATAAACCTGAGCGCTACTTTGGCCGCCACTACTAGCCAAGATGTTAATGTTAGCCTGTTATTTGGAGGCACTGCCTTTGGAGATGGAGTAGACTATCTATTGAGTGATACCGAAATCAGCATTCCAGCCGGCAGCCTCTCTGCTTCTATCCTAATAACGGCTGTGCAAGACACTCTACAGGAAGGCAATGAAAGTATTGAAATCAGCATCGCCTCTATTTCAGGTGGATCTGCAGGAACTACCGCCGGAATCACCATTACGATTGAGGATGATGATGTACCCCTGGAATCACAAATCATTTTAAATGAGATTCTTTATGATCCTTCCAATAGTGGTTTAGAAGGTGATGCCAATGGCGATGGCAGCTATGCCCAAAATGAAGATGAATTTCTCGAATTCGTTAATCTTTCTTCGCAACCGGCGGACCTCAGTGGCTACCAAATTTTTGACACCGAAAATTTAACGGCCGGAACCCCAAATCACACCTTCCCTCCTAATACCATCGTACCGGCGGGCGGAGCTATAGTTGTGTTTGGTGGTGGTACCCCTACCGGCAATTTTGGTGGCGCTATTGTGCAAACCTCAACTAGTGGAGACTTAAACCTCAACAATGCTGGTGACATCATGACCTTAAAAGATGCTAATGGCGAGGTAGTTTTGAGCTTCGACATTGAGCCGCTCTCCAATAATCCAAACGAATCCTATACCCGAAACCCGGACCTTACCGGTGATTTTGAGCAACATGGCGATAATTTCACCGTGCTCTTTTCACCTGGCACTCGCACTGACGGTAGTCCATTTTAACAGTCGACCTTGAACAGTTTAGGCCCCATATTAGCCCTTCTTTTTATTGTGGTAGTTGCCCGGCTCTTGCTGCGCAAATACCATCCCCATGCGGTATTACTAATTGCCGGCTTGCTTATGCTGGCCCTGGCTTTAATTCTGCAATTCCCGGTTCCCGAACCCATGAAGAGCACCGGTTCCAAAGGTCTGGATCTCTTCCGTTTACTTAAAGAATCCTTTGCCGGAACCAATGCCAAGGTGGGCCTGATGATTATGTCGATCGGTGGCTTTGTGGCCTATTCTGATGCCATTGGCGCTTCCAAAGCTTTGGTGCGCATCGCCATGAAACCGCTTTCGCTTTTAAGAAAGCATCCTCATGCCACAGCAGCTGCAGTGATACCCATTGGGCAATTGCTCTTTGTTTGCATTCCATCGGCAGCGGGCCTGGGCCTTTTATTGATGGCTTCCATCTTCCCCATTTTGGTGAATTTAGGGGTAAGCCGCTTATCCGCAGTTTCCGTGATTACCGCTTGTACCGCTTTTGGAATTGGTCCAGCCTCGGCTATTACAGCCAGCGCCGTTTCTCTGGTGGAAGACAATAGCATTGAATTTTTCCTCGGTCATCAAATACCTTTAGTGCTCCCCCTCTCTTTGATTGTGGCGGTGGCCTATTATTTCGTGAACCGTTATTTCGATCGCAAGAATCCGGAGGAAGCCGAAAACACTGCGGGATCTGCAGAAAGTATTTCGGAAGCTGAAGAAAAAAAGGCACCGCGCATTTATGCTCTTATCCCGGTATTGCCATTGATACTGCTAGTAGTTTTTAGCGACTTCTTTCAGATCTTTTCCAAACCCATTGTACTGGACACCACCACGGCCATGTTCATCAGTTTGTTCATCGCTTTACTATTCGAGTTTATTCGTCAGCGGAAACTCAAGCCGGTTCTCGATTCTTTGAAAACCTTCTGGAATGGAATGGGCAATATTTTTAAGACGGTGGTTACCCTGATTATCGCCGCGGATATCTTCTCGCAGGGTCTGATTGCCATGGGCTTTATTGATGGCTTGCTCTACGCTTCCCAAAATTTAGGCTTTGAGGCGATTGGAGTGGGCGTAGTAATGACCGTAATGATCTTCCTGGCCTCCATGCTCATGGGCAGTGGAAATGCCGCCTTTTTTGCTTTCGCCCCGCTGGTACCTGAAATCGCCAAGCAATTTGGAGTGAAGGCCAGCCAAATGATTTTACCCATGAACCTGGCCGCCTCTATGGGCCGCACCGTGTCGCCGGTAGCCGGGGTTCTTATTGCCACGGCAGATATTGCCGGGGTTTCTACTCTACAAATTGTGAAACGAAATCTCATTCCCCTGGGGCTGGCCCTGGTGGTGATGTTGATATACCATTTTATCTAATTATGTTACTAATACGTAATGCACATGTATTTGCCCCCGAAGATTTAGGCATGCAGGACATCCTGCTTGGCGAGGGGAAAATACTGGCCATCGACTCCAAGATCGAAGCTAATAAGCATTTTAAAAGCTGGGATGCCCAAGGTCAAATTGTGACCCCCGGGTTTATCGATCAGCATATCCATATTATTGGCGCGGGTGGTAAGCGGGGCTTTTCCTCCATGACCCCCGAAGTAAAAATGACCGACCTCGTACAATGCGGAACCACCACTGTGGTGGGCCTGCTGGGTACCGATGGTTCTACCCGCAGCATTAAAAGCCTCTATGCCAAGGCTAGGTCCTTGGAAATGGAAGGCCTTTCTGCCTATATGTACAGCGGCTATTATGGTTTGGACCCCATCCATATCATGAGCCGGATGCAAGAGGAAATGATCTTTATCGATAAGGTCTTGGGTTGCAAAATAGCTATTGCCGATATCCGTTCCTCCTATCCTTCCGAACTGGATTTGCTGCGTTTATTACGCGAAATACGGGTGGGTGGAATGATCGCCAATAAAAAGGGCATTCTCCATATCCACCTCGGAAATTTGAAGGATCAAATGGACCTACTCTTCCGGGTGGTTGAAGAATATGAATTTCCCATTCAGCATATTTCCCCAACCCATGTGGGACGAACCAAATCCCTCTTCGACCAGGCGATCGCTTTTGGCAAAATGGGAGGAATGATCGACATCACCACCGGCGCATCCAAGTATACTGATCCCCATAAATCAGTAATCTACGCCATGGACCAAGGTCTCTCTATCGAGCAAATGACCTTTAGCAGTGATGGTAATGCGGGCTTGGATCGATTGGATGAAAACAAAAACTTTATTGGGGTACGTGCTGCTTCCTTTGCGGAGAACTTCCACGAAATGCGCGCCTTGCATCAAAGTGGATTAGCGCTGGAAGAAGCTTTAAAACCCATTACTACCGGTCCTGCGAAAAATCTGGGCTTGGCCAATAAAGGACGCATTAAGGTAGGCACTGATGCCGACTTCTGCATTCTCGATGATCAACTGCAATTACAAAGCGTAATCGCGCGGGGTCAGATAATGATGGAGAACGGGCAATTAACTGTAAAAGACACTTTCGAATGAAAAGTTCCCATTTGCTAAAATTGGGCGGAACGGCCATATTGCTGCTCGGGCTCAGCTTTCAAGTCTGGGCACAAAATCCCCGCTTAAACCAGTACACACTGGGCGATGGCCTCACCTTTACGGGAGATAAGGATTACACTGTAAATCTTAGGGGTTACTTCCAGCCTTATTACGAGTACAAATCCTTTACCGATCCGGCAATCGATCAAGGGGTACAGCGCTTTCGTATGCGTCGCTTGCGTTTACGCCTTTCGGGTGAAGCGGCCCAGCAGAAAATTGAATACCGATTTCAAGCCGATTTTAGTGGAAACTCTGAAACTGGCGATGAAGCTGCTGGCTTTCTTTTCGACGCTTGGGTGGGCTACAATTTTAATCGCCGGATACGCCTCATCTTCGGCCAAAAAGCCACGCCTACCGATAATCGCGAATTATGGATGGGTTCCAATACCTTGATGCTGGTTGAACGCAGCCGACTTACCTCTTCCTTTGCCAGTATTCGCGAATTCGGGCTTTTCGCCGATGCGACCTGGAGGATTAATGGCGGACATTATTTACGTCCCTACCTCACCCTAACCAATGGTGATGGAGTAAATGTGGTGGGCAATGATCATGGAGGCCTCAAAGTTGGCGGTCGTTTGGATTACCTGCCCTTTGGACTCTTCACTTATTTTGGTCAATTCCGTCAGGCGGATGTAGTACGAGAACTCAGTCCTAAACTGGTGATTGGTGGCTATTACAATATCAATTACGGGATGAGCAGTAGACGAGGTCGTGGAAGCGGCGAAATCATTTATCTCAACAATGACAATGAAGAATCGCTGCCGGACTATGCCAAATTCGGTGCTGACCTGATGTTTAAATACCGTGGTATTACAGTGATTGCTGAATATGCCGCCTCCAGCGCTACAGTGCCGGATGACATCAGCCAAAGGGTACGAAATGACGGTACTGTTTCTCGCACCTTTGAGGTGGACGGAGTACAGGATGTAGAAAACTATGTAAAAGGCCGTTTGATGCTGGGCCAGGCTTTCAATATTCAGGCTGGCTATATGTTCCCTTCGCGTTACTCCATTGATGGTCGCTTTACGCATATCGAAGCCGATCAACACAGCTTCTTGAACAATGGCACTTTTTACAATCGTCCCAATTATTACACTCTGGGCCTAAGCAAATACTTCGGCAAGGGCTACGGCTTTAAAATTCAGGCTTCCCTTACCTATGTGGATGCCGCTGCCGGCTCCAATGATATTTACAGTATGCCCATGGATGGCGACGAATGGATCGCTCGGGTAATCACCACATTCTCTTTTTAAGATGACTTGGCGTTATTCCATATCCATCATTGCAGTCCTCTTCCATTTTACGCTGAGGGCCCAATTTAGTCCCCAACCGAAGGAACTTACAGAGCGCTATTTTGCGGATCCTGAGATTGAAATTAGCACTCCGGCTTTTGAGAGTAAGCGTGGCTTTACGGAATATGAGGACATGATGCCCTTTCTGCAAAAGCTAGCCGCTCAATATCCGGAGACCATGAGCCTGAGCTTCATCGGCGAAAGCCAGAAAGGTGAAAAAATCCCTTTGGTGAAATTGAAAAAAGCCAATGTGAGTGGCCAGCCCATTAAAGTGTGGATGCAAGGTGGCTTGCATGGCAATGAACCGGCCAGCACGGAAGGTATGCTATGGCTTATACAGCAAATATTGGATAAGCCAGACTACTTCAAGCTCCTGGATCGTTTGGAGCTCGCGATTGTTCCTATGGCCAATATTGATGGGATGAATAAAGGCAGTCGCTATGCCGCCAATGGTCTGGATTTAAATCGGGATCAAACCAAATTAAATGCGCCAGAAAGCACGGTTCTTAAAAATGCTTTCAATGCCTTTGCCCCAGAGGTGGCTGTCGATTTCCACGAATACCGACCCTTTCGCAGAGACTATGCACGCCTCAGTTCCTACGGAGTTACGGTGCCTTATGATGTGATGTTTCTTTATTCAGGAAACCTCAATGTGCCTAAAAACCTTCGCTTGTACACCAAGGATCGTTTTGTGCAGGCTGCGGCCGATGCGCTTAAAGCGAAGAACATGAGTAGCCATGATTATTTCTCGAGCACCAAAGTGATGGGCGCCATTCAGTTTAATCAGGGGTCCCATAATGCACGTTCCAGTGCAACCAGCTATGCCCTTACCAATTGTATAAGTAGCCTGATTGAAATCCGGGGCGTTGGCTTGGGTCGTACTTCCTTTAAAAGACGAGTACTCAGCACCTTCACCGTGGCCTTATCCTATTTGCAAAGTAGCTATGAGCATGGTGAAGAATTACGCGCCGTAATCGCCGATGCTCGAGAAGATCAAAGTCCGGCGGTAGTAAGCACCGAGCGCCTCAAGGAAGAAAGAGACATTTATATGATCGACGTAGAAAGTAGCGATAGCATTTCATTGCGCGGCCTAGTGCGCGATGCTTGGCAATCTACGGCTAAACTTAGTCGGGCCCGCCCTACCGCCTACATTCTCCTTCCGGAAAACACCGCCTTGGTAGCACGACTTAAAACCTTGGGCCTGGAAGTGCAAAATCTGGACAGTCCACAAAGCCTGGAGGTAGAAAGCTACACGGTTAGCGAATATCAGCAAGAAGCAGAAGAATATGAAGGTGTACATCGCCAGGAACTACAATGTGAACTAAAAACCGAAACCTTGGAGATTCCCGCCGGCAGCTTTGTGGTGTATCTGGATCAGAAGCATGCGAATCTGGCTATAGAAGTCTTAGAACCCGAAGCACCCAACAGCTTTGTTTCCTTCTCGGTATTTGAAACCAAGGCGGGCGCTCAATTACCTTATTACCGATACCTCTCCAACAAAAAATTGCATCCCTAAATCATGAAAAAAGCATATATACTCTTAGCGGCCTTATTTGCAGGCCAGGCCTTACAGGCTCAATTAAAGCCTAATGATCACCAAGCCTCATTTGAATTAGGTGAAGGATTGAATTTCAATTTTCAGGATGGCGACTACCGCTTTAAAATAGGAGGCTTTATTCAGCCCAATATCGAGTGGCAGCAGGTAGATACTGAGGATGGCAATTTCCTACTCAATTCCAAGCGCACCTATTTCAATTTCTCAGGTCAGGCCAAGGAAGAGAAGCTTAGTTTCTTATTTCAATTAGACTTTAGTCGTACCAATCCTTTATTGGATGTTTGGGTTGCCTATCATCCCTGGCAGGCCCTTACCATCACCATGGGACAAAAGCAAAATATTGGCAATAACCGTGAGATGTTAATTATGGAGAACAATCTCCAGTTTGCTGATCGCAGCCTCTTGAGCGAGTCCTTCAGTAGAAGCGGTCGTGAATTAGGCTTATTCCTGGACCTGAAATTAGGCACTGAGAATTTCCGCGTGATTCCACAGGCATCCCTAACTTCGGGGGATGGCATCAATAGTTTTGGCGCGGATTCTCGTGATGTAGATTTAGGGGGATTTAAATACAGTGGCCGCATCGACATTTTACCTTTGGGCGATTTCTCTGAAGGAGGTTTAGAGGGCTTAGCCGATCTAAATCATGAAGAAGACCTAAAGATGATTATTGGCCTAGCCGGAAGCTACAATGATGGCGCCAGCGATGCCGTTGGTGAAGGTCATGGTACACTGGTTCTTTATGATGGGGCCGGCGCAGTTCAATATCCGGACTACCGCCAATGGTTTGCCGATCTATTAATGAAGTACCGTGGATTATCCCTTTATGCGGAGTACGGACAGGCCAGCGCCACCAATTTGGAGGGCACCTACCTCAACCCCAGTATCGAAGATCCCTTGCTTGCTACTCAGATTAGCGAATACTACAATTTGGGCTCTGGCTTTAATGGACAATTGGGCTATGTGAGCAAAGGCGGCTATGGCATAGACCTGCGCTACAGTGCAGTGTACAATGAATTTGAGAATAATCAGAATGCCTTATTGGGTAATTCCAATGCCTATGGATTGGCCTTGAGTCGCTATTTAAAAGGCAATGATTTGAAAGTACTGGCAGCGGTGAATTACCGTGAATATCCTGAGGCTACGCAACTGAACTTTTTGACTGCGCAATTAATGGTTCAATTGGTTTTTTAAAGCTTGAACAAAAATCGCGAAGCTTGAATTGCGAAGCTTGAATTGCAAATTCAAGCTAGTCAAGTTCGGTCTTTTTTTATCGAATGACTTAGCTAGCCTGAATTTGCAATTCAGACTGAATCTAAACCTCGATCTAATTTGCAATTAGATCGGCATTTAATTACTCAAAACCCTCCCTACAACCCTTAAAAATCAATCTTTTGAAAAAATTTGACGGTAGTTTTTTTCTATATCAAAAACCTCAGCATCTGTAAGTGAATTAAACTCTTTTTCCCGGGCTCTTTTAGAAAGCTCACCTCCATTCTGTTCTAAAAACCGGATTAATAGACTCACCAATTTATCTGGCATCTCAAATTCATTATCCAAGTAGGACTTAAATTCCTCAAATCGATGTAAGTAGCTAAGCTCTTCAGGAATAATCGTCTCCAAGGTTTCCCTTACACATTGATATAAGAACTCAGCTTGATGAGTAGCATCAAAATAACGATAGTAATCTATAGTATCGTTTAAGACTTCAACATTGTTATTTTCTGTGCGCTCCCATTCTATAAAGTGCAATAATGGGTGTGAAAAATGTTCCAGCACCTTTCTATAGGAGTCAATCCGATTGAGAATAGCCGCCGAAACTGGAAATATCATGCCTTGCTGCGAAAATTGCTTTTGGGCCAAAACATGATGAATTAAATAACGGTGAACCCGTCCATTTCCATCTTCAAATGGATGAATAAAAACAAATCCAAATGCCAAGGCAGCGGCAGCAACAACAGGGTCAATACTGCTCTTGATCAGAATTTTAGAAGTTTCAATAAAATCCCCCATAATCTGCTCTAGGTCCTCATGCCTGGCTGATATATGATCTGGAATGGGCTCTCCGGTATCCCGGTCGTGCTCACCTACAAAGCCCCCCTCCTGCCTATAACCCATTGAAATAAACCTGGGATTCTCGATTACCAATTGTTGTAATCGGATCAATTCATTTCGATTAAGAGATTTCATCCCAGCCTGTCCTATCGCATTACCCCATAAGGCGGCTCTTTTACTTTTAGGGCTTTCACCCTCAATGCTAAATGAGGCTTTTGAATCTTTCAACATTAGAAAAGCAGATGCTCTAAGTAGAATATCCTTTCGAATCCCTTCTAGATATTCGTTTTTCTTCTGAGCTATATTCTCCTGAACAAAGCCCTGTAACCGTTCACTTTTGCGGACTAAGGGGCAAAACCCTCTTGTCCCTGGGAGATTATTGATCACCAGATGGCGGGAAGACTTCTCACCCTCCACTGCGAATTGCAATCTTGTATCCAGAGCATCTACATAGCTTTTCTTCGACTTAGAAATGGACTGGGTGTTAGGAAGCTCATAGCCAAGTATCCACTCGATGATGAACCATATCCTTCTGGAATATTGTCCAGTGGGCTCAATGCCCACAAGCTGAGAAAGCTGATCACTGCTATAGTGTTTTGATAAAGCAGCAAACACCAAAAGGTTTACCCCCTCATACTTAAGAGCGAACACAAGGTGTTTATAAAGCGCTTCGATTTCGGCCATTTGACCATGATCCTCCGGCTGATACACCTTGGGCAAAATGATGAGTTCTGAGTCTTCAGTGGCTTTTATAGAAGACTTGGAACCAATAACAGCTATTTGGTCCGGCATTGGTATAGGAAGAGACAGCTTTTCTATGATTGCGGCATAGCCAACAATCATAGAACTAGCAGCTAATTCAATTCCATTAAAAACCGGCGCAGATAATGAAAAATGAGCGCTCAATTGCTTCGGCATAAATATTTAAGCGCAATGTACATAAAATATAGGCGCGTTAAGAGATTTTCAAGCGCACATGGGTTAGATTCCGAAAATTTAGGCGCAACTTAATTCTTCAAGAAAAAGCTTGAAGTAATCAGAGTTCCTTCAACTCAGCCAGACTCAATTCCAAATTCACCTCTCCTTCAAATAGGAGTTGAACCCTATCTTGATGCAAGCTTATCCTTTGCTAGCCTGAATTTGTAATTCAGGCTGAATCTAAATCCCCTTGAGATACGTACTAATTTCTATCTAAAAAAATAAACCACAAGAATATCAGACTTCCTCTCATTTTTATACTTCGCAATAATATTTTTATGCTCTTCATCTACTTTAACAATAGTGATGTCACCTAAATTAAGCCCCGACTCCAAAGTCCTTGAATCTATGCATTCAGGTGCTAGCTTCACCTTATAGTAAGATATTAATGCAGTATCCTTTTGTAGATCATTAATCTTAAACTCTTGAATAATCTCCGGCTTATAAACTTTAAGAGCACATAAATAATTATTTTCATAATCCACCTCTGTAACCTTTAATGCCTTTTGATTATCTACACGTGTATAATAGTCTGCATCTTCGTTATAGACATAATTCTCTCCTATTACTCGAACCTCAACCCTTTTCTTAATATCCATACAGGGCTCATTTATTATTAACAATGATCCAACTATAGAGTTTACAAATAATAACCACATATCAATCTTTTTAAAGATGCAAATATTGATGTATTACAACTTTTATCAACATCAATTTTCAATATACTCACTAAGCTGATTTTGCAATTATGGCTACTCCAAAACCAATCTCACTATTGTCTCTTCTGATTTCAAAACATAAATCACAGCCAGCAAAGAGTTTCGCTCTAGACCTGTAAAAGCTTTATTGGTGAGCTAAGTCAAGCTAAAACCCTCACCTGAACTCGTATCAAGATAAGAGTAGCAATTGCTGGTATCCTTATCTCGAACAAGGCCATTAAAGGTAAAAGCAAATGATGACCACGTGGAGAACAATATAACTCCTCATTCTCCTTCAAAATCATATAAAATATAAGTGCTGATTATCTATTACCTGGAGTTTAAAGTAGACCCTAGCACCTTTTCAACTTTCCACATAACCGCCTTTTCATTAGTAAAACCAATCATTTTCGCAGGGTTTCCATCTGGAGTACGTTCGATCATATATATTGGTAATTTCGGAAATAATGCTTGGATCATCTGTTCCATCCCCTTCCTTGTTTCGTCCGGTAAGCCAGCTCCTACCACCACAAAATCAATTTCATTTTCTTCAAGTTTCTCCTTAACAAGCTCTTCAGAATTTGCATAAACCACATCCCTTTCAAACTTCTTCAACTCCGCGCTAAGGATACTCATTACCTCAGTACTCCTGCCTACCAATAATATTTTTGCCTCCATCATTACTACTTATAATTCTTTATTTCTTAAAAAAAGCCCATTACTAATCAAAGCAATTTTATGTTTTAACCTTTTTCGTGACAAATCTAAATTTTTTAGTTGGAATTCCAACTAAAACCCAATCTCGTCAATCATTTAGCATGATTGATTTCTAAAATCAGCCATCGCAGCATGACTACAACACTAATCACAACTTAACTTTTTGCGATCATTGACGCCGGACTAATCACCCGATTAACAAAAAAATAGCTACTTATTCAATAAAGTGCTTAGTTCTAAAAAAGCCGAAATAGCCAAACACATCGCATTAAGTATAGCATCTTTTATTGCACCGCTCTGATGCATTATTAATTCTTAACATTTTGATTAGAATTCCAGACTAGCCGTCTCAGAGCGATATTAGACCAACTCAATTACCTTTGAAACCAACATAGCATTTCTCACATGGAATATGACGAGCATCTGGAAAGAATTATAGGCTTACTCAATAGAGTATCAAACATTCACTTTCAAAGCCAATTTAGAACTCTTGAACTCGGTCATAGCCAAGCCAAAACCCTCTATTACATTTACTTGAAGAAAAAAGTACTCCCCAAACAAATAGCGGAGTACTTTCAATTAGATAAAGGAAGTGTAACTAGCCTTATTAAAGGATTAGAAAAAAACGGTTTTTTAATCCGCGAGACACACCCAACAGACAACCGTTGTTTTTACCTTAAAATCAGCACCAAAGCAGAAGAAGTAATTCCGGAGATTGAAAAGGTTCTTTCAGATTGGTCCCATATACTTCAAAATGGCTTTTCTGAAAAGGAAAAACAAACGCTTAATCAACTAATGAAACGTATGATAAAAAACGTTTCAGCGATTTAATAGGGACTTTATTCACGAACTCAAGTCAGCAATATTCCGCACAACTACTTGACTTAAAAGCTAGATGCACTTTTGTTGTTTTTACTTCTGCCACATCTCTCGATCTAATTTACTACTAGATCGATCTCTTAAAACAGATTAGCCGCGCTGCGAATGCTGAAATTCATTTTTCTATGTCTGGATTGAATTTGCAATTCAATCCAAAAACGGATTAGCTGCGCTGCGCTTGCTGATCCCAAGCAGGATACTTACACCAAGAATCCCCGCTTCTCGCCACGCTCGAAGCCTAGGTATTTTTTTATACGCCTCTCTAGATCTAATTTGCAATTAGATCTACAACTTAACTCTTAGAACGGATTAGCTGCGCTGCGCTTGCTGATCCCAAGCAGGATACCTTAACCAAGAATCCCGACTTCTCGCCACGCTCGAAGCCTAGGTATTTTTTTATACGCCCTTCCCTTGAGCTGCGCTCAGAGTCGTGGCGTATAAAAAAATCCCGCAGCAGCTTGCGCTGTGCGGGATTCTTGCGGAGAGAGAGGGTTTTGAACCTAGCTCTCCAATATGCTCAATTTCAAATATTTACCGAGGCCATTATGTCAAAGTCAAGCCGCTAAGCAAGCTATTCGTGTGCAGGAGGGTTTTACACCCAAATCCTCGACTTAACTAGTCCAAATATACTATTTGACTTTAAAGGTTCATTTCTCTCACCAAATAAATATTATCCAAATTTAAATCAATCAACTTCACTTTTTCTTTGACTGGACATGCAATTAAAAAGTGATTAGCTCGCACAGCAGCTCAATTTCGACACGTCTTTTCCGAAAGTGATAGCTGCTAATTTGATGCCTTCTCCCAAAGTCAAATACGGATAGAAGCTATCTGCCAGGTCTTGCACTGTTATCCCGTATTTGATGGCCATACTTAATTGTTGGATAAGTTCCCCACCTTCGGGTGCGACTACCCTTGCACCGATCAGTTTATCGGTTTCGGTATTGCGAATCAGTTTAATAAATCCCCTGGTGTCGTTTGCTGCAATGGCTCTCGGCACGTCTTTAAGCTCTAATTTTGAAACTTCAAACGGAATACCTTTGGCTTCTGCCTGTACTTCATCTACGCCTGCACCTGCAATTTGAGGGTCAGTAAATACCACCCAAGGTAATGAAGAATAATCTGCCTTGTTGTCCGTTCCTGAGAAAGCATTTTCAACAGCAATTTTACCTTCAAATGCAGCTGTGTAGACAAAGGCAGGGGTGTTGGTTACGTCACCTGCTGCGTAAATGTTGGATAGATTGGTTTCCATTTTTTCATTCACCGCAATGTGACCACTTTGAGTGAGTTTCAATCCAATGTTTTCTAATCCCAATTGGCTTGTATTGGCTTTCGTTCCTGTGGCAATGACTACTTTTCCTTTTTCTATGATTTTGGTAAATGAGCCATCAGGACATTTGCAATGAATGATGGTTTCGCTTCCGTTTTCCTCGAATTTTACAGCTCTAAAATTAGGTAAAATTTCAATGCCTTCTTCTCGCATTTGGTGTTCCAATGCTTCACTGATGTCGGGTGTTTGTGTTCTTAATACTCTGTCCGTAAATTCAATGATGCGGACTTTCACACCCAAGCGGTTGTAAGCCATGGCGATTTCCAAACCTATATAACCTGCTCCCATAATGGTAAGGCTTTCTGGCTTTTCTTCCAGGTCGAAAAGCGAAACATTGGTCAGGTAGTCAATTTTGTCTAACCCTTCAATTTTGGGGATGTTAGTAGTAGCTCCTGTGGCAATCAAAAATTTGAGAGCTTTGTAGTCCTTTCCATCTACTTCAATTGTTTTATTGTCTTTGAATTTCGCCCAACCTTTTAACATGGTTAGATGCTGAAAGTCGCTCACTACATCCATATACTTTTTCTCTTGAAGCGTGGCGACTAACTTATTCTTGTCTTTGATGACTTGGCCAAAATTAATGTCCACGCCTTTGGGTTTAATGCTTGCAAAGTTGGAATGCGTAGCGTGATAGGCCGTTTCTCCTGCACGGATAAGATTTTTAGAAGGCACACAACCTACGTTCACGCAAGTACCACCAAAGTCCAATCCACCATTTACCATAAGGGTAGTTAAACCCAAACTCTCTGCTTTTATGGCTGCCGAGAATGCAGCCGAGCCACCACCGATAATGATTAAATCAAATTGATTATTTGCACTATTCCCATTTTCAGGGAGTTCAATTTTTACCCGATAATTTTTTGTGCTGTTGATGGTGTTGATGATTTCTTCCTTGCTTGTCTTAGCAGGGTCAAAAGAACATTCACAAGTGGCCTTAGGATAGCTTACATTGGTTTTTTTTACTCCCTCGTTTTTCGAAAGAAGTTTTTCAATACCTGTGGCACAGTGGTCGCAGGTCATGCCTGTGATGTCGAGTTTTATTGTTTCTTGCATCATTAGGATTTCTTTTTTGGAGCTTCTTTCAGAATCTCAGCTTTATAACCTATCTTTTCAATCACTTTAATGATTACATCCCGGGTTGTCTTTTCAGGGTTGTAGATGATAGTTGCCAAATCCCCTGGGTATTCCATCATTTGTTCAATAATTCCGTCCACTTCTTTTAGCGCATTGGAAATATGGTTGGAACAACCGTCACAAGTCATTCCCGTGATTTTCAGTTCTAGGACTTTGCCAGCTTCTTGGGTTTTATTTGTTGTTTGTGCTTTATGGTCAGTTGGCTTGCAACATTGAGCATTAACCTGAGTAATTCCAATCAGGAATATAGCACTCAATAGAATCAAATTCTCTTTTTTTGTATAAATATTTAATTAAGTTCTTAAATACGGAAGGCAAAAAAATACTATTTCTTGCCAACCACTTTGTAACCTGTGCCGTTGACGGCTTCCTCAATTTGAGCAAGGCTCACTTTGGATTGATCAAACTCTACTTTTGCAATCGCTTCTTCGTAGCTCGCATCCACTTTAACAATGCCAGGTAATTTGTTCACGTCATTTTCTACATGTGAAGCACAGCCATTGCAAGTCATACCTTTTACCTCAAAAGTTACCGTTTGTATGTCCGAAGCATTGACGATCATAACTTCTTTGTTGTCATTTGAAGGATAAAAGATGTGTGCATAGTTTGGAAAAGCAAGCATCAAGGTTGCAAACACAGTTACAATACCTAAAAATCCTTTCGATTGCCAGAATGAAGGCTTTTCGTCTTCTTCACAAGCACATTCAATTTCTTCGGCTGTTCTTGGTTTGAGTTTCTGATACCAGGCAAAACCCAATACTAAAACAGTAATTCCGATGAGAAAAGGTCTTGCTGGTTCCATCCATGAAAATGTAGATGCCACTCCTGTTGCTCCTGAAATAAGTGCTAACACTGGGGTAATGCAGCAAAGTGAAGCTGCAACTGCCGAAAGCACTCCCGCTCCGACAAGTTTGTTCGATTTTTTGTTCATACCGTTTCCTTTTCTGAGTTGTTCATGATGTGTTTAAAGAATGGTCTAAGTATAGTCAGTTGCTCTTGTTTCAAAGAGTAGAAAATGGTTTGTCCTTCTCTTCTTCCTTGAATGACGTTTCCGTCTTTTAGTTTTCTTAGGTGTTGTGAAACAGCTGGAATGCTCATTCCTAAAATGTCTGAAAGGTCACAAGGGCAGAGTTCGTTTTCTTCTTCTAATAGAAATAAGATTTTCAACCTTACTTCGTTTCCTGCTAATGCTAAAAGTCCACTCAGTTGTGTGAATGCCTTTTCGTTTGTTTGAAGTATTTCTTTGCAATTGTCGATTTGAACCTTGTCGGCAAACACTCTGATACACGATTGATTGTTTTCCATAATATCTCCCTATTGGGTTTAGTGACGCAACAAAGTTACAAATAGTTTTCTTATTTAAGCAAATACTTAATGATCATTACTGAATGATCTAGAAAGTGGTTTTCGTGAGTGAACACAGGTAAACTTAGGCGCAGCCATTCATGCGGGCGGAGCAAGGGTGGTGACTGCAAAAGCCTGAAGAATGAAGGCGGCAGACGCCTTGAATACTGGTCAAAGGCTATAAAAGTAGGTACAGCTCCTGCCTGGGTTGGCAGGTAAATCAGAGTCATGCAAATGATTTCATTTGGCCTGGATGGGCTTATCATTTTGTGCGAATTAATCAACTTTAAATTCTTAATATCTCCTTGGAAGTAACTGAAAATTATTCCATCAAATGCGCTTTAATTGCGCACCCCTTTGACCTGGTGTGAAGAGTAACCGCTTCATAGCTGAGAATCGTCATTGCTTCGGAAATCAAATGACATAGGAATTGGACTCTAACAGTCACAGGCTCAAGGCAATCACACCCTCCGATTGGAGACTGTAGCTGAAAGAGAACCACCGATTGCCAAAACAGGTGCTTTTGGCAATGCTTAATATGGACTAAAACGATTTTGCAATGAATTGATAAACAACTATTTGCATCGGAAATTTCCAAACCCATATCCGGTATGGCAATGCGGCAATAGGTATATATATACCATTGCCGCATTGCCAAGGATGGATTTGCTAGAGATTACCTCTCTTGGCTGACAGGGTTCCAATTGGAGTTTAGCACAACCTGAATAATTAATCAACCAACATGTTAAACTCTCTTGAAACCATATTGGCTGAAATATCCAAGGCCGAGATTAAGCTCGGGAAAAGAACCGGGCAAATACCAGTAAACCTATTTGAAACAACCGAAATAATTGACCTGAATTTTAATGGATACGCGACTCTCAAGGACTACGATCATTACTGTGAAGGACTTTTAAGATGCCTCCAGGATCAGATAGACACTGTAACCAGTGACAGTGAAAATGCTGTTGGGGCGGTACGCGCTTTGAACCTGCTCTTATTCGATGCGAAATCTCAGGAGAAACGCTACTTCCCCAAGAAAAAGAAGGATGATTGGCTGGTAAAAGTCACCTTCAAAATCAAATACCAAGTCGAGTATACGAACGATGAATTGGTGCGAGATACTGTGCTCCGATTTCTAGAGGTTCAAAAGCGATTGATCTCTCGCTGTATTAAGCTTATCAATCACAGGATCAGGCATATTGACACTTTCTTCCCTATCCGCGACCTCCATGCTCAATTACCAGGACACGCACCCTTCAACGGCTACAACCCAATACTAAAAGGCCAGCTCTCGCTCTTTGCCAATGGCATGGGAAAAAGCAAACTCACCTGGAACAGAAGCAAAGCAGATCTTCTTGAACTCATTGTCGCCCTCACCAAGAGCAACTCCATCGGAAGCCTGGCTGGGGTTATTCACCAAAAGGACTTGATAGAGCTCTTTGGTTGGCTTTTCAATTTAGACTTGAGCAGCGCTCGACAGGCCATCGGAGCACTGAAGCGTAGAAAGAAACCGGAAAGCTCCTACACCCGAGAATTGATGGAGGTTTTCAAACTGTATTGTGAAGATGAATAGACCGAAAAAAGTATTAGACCTCTATTAGAGTCTAACATTTTTCTTCTCACCTCCCCTTAGTCTTGCAGGCATCAAAACGAGAACTATGTGGAACACAGATAAGAAAACCAAAGAGGATCTGGATCGCATAAAGCAGCGTCTGGATAATATGGAGCGCAATTTCAAGGAGCTCCAGGCAAAGCTTTTGGCACCCAAGCCGAAGCAAAAATTTTTAACCACAGATGAGGCAGCCGATTACCTGGAGGTTTCCCGCAACACCTTGTATCGGTACATGCGGGAAGGCCAGGTTGCCTATCATCACATTGGCGGAAAAAGGAAATTGGCCTTGAACGACCTGGAAGAGTTTATCAATCGCAATCACAATGGCGCAATGCCATCAATTCTTTAAAGATGGTAGCTATGGGATTAGATAAGCAGAACATATTGGACGCTACCAACAATGGGTATGACGTCTTCAAGCATTTCCTGGGGAGCCGAATGCAAGGAACCGGCAAAGCATTCAAGAGTCCGTTTTATGAAGACACCAAAGCTTCGTGCTATGTGTTCTTCGATAAGCGATCCAGAATGTACAAGTTCAAGGACTTTGGCGATGCCGAGTACAGTGGTGATTGTTTCTTCTTTGTGGGTAAAATCTTTGGCTTGGCCTGTGAGCACAAAGACGAGTTTGTGAAAATCCTTCGGATCATCAATCAGGAGCTTTCTTTGGCATTGGAAACCACCTCTCAAAAAATTGATCAGTTGGTAGATGAGTCCACTGGGATGTTGAGCCGAGCCAGTGAGTTACCCAGCATCCATGAAGGATTTGAAACAGCTCAGAACGAGCTTCCTCTCAAAGTGAAAGCTTTCACTCCGGTTGAATTGGCCTTTTGGAAACAATACGGCGTAACTAAAGAAGATCTCGATCGGTTCAGTGTGGTATCCGTAGCTTCCTATCAAGGCATTGGCAAAACGGGCAATCGTTACGAATTTGTTTCCACCGATACTGAACCCATATTTGGCTACCAGAGCATTCGCTTTACCAAGCTGTATCGACCTTTCTCTAAGCCACGCTTTCTATTTACCGGTGAGAAAACAGAGCAGTATGTTTTTGGAAAAGAGCAGCTGCCGATCCGTGGGGACATTCTGTTTTTTACCGGTGGTGAGAAAGACGTCATCACCCTGTCTGCTCATGGCTTTAATGCCGTTTCCATGAACAGTGAAACCGCACATATACCAAAGAATCTACTTCGCGCTTTCAGCTTCCGATTCAAGCATCTGGTTTTGCTCTATGATGTTGATGAAACTGGACTTAAGTCAATGGAATCTCTGAAGCATCAGTACAAGGCTTTCAATCTGAAATCGCTTCGACTGCCACTATCAGGAGAAAAAGACCAAAAGGATGTTTCAGACTTCTTTGCACTGGGACACACAGGGGATGACCTTAGAATGCTTTTCCGTGAAATGCTAGACTTCGCTTATGAAGATTCTATGGCCATCATGCGCACCTGTGAGATTGACTTTAGTCGACCACCGGTAGAGCCAGAGCCACTGATCAAGATCAATGACGTAACCGTTGGAGCGCCGGGAAACATTATGTGTGTGGCTGGATCCGAAGGAAGTGGTAAAACCAATTTCTTAGGTGGTATTCTTTCAGGGAGTATTAAGCCAGAAGGTTTAGATATAGACACCCTGGGAACCATGGTGCGGGAGAACAACAATGGTCAAGGGGTATTGCTCTATGATACAGAGCAGAGCGAATATCAGCTCTATAAAAACCTAACCTACATCGTAAATCGCTCCACTTTGAAGCGACCTCCTTCCTGGTTTAAAGCCTTTTGTTTGGTGGGTATTTCTCGGGCAGAGCGGATGAAACTCATCATGGAATCCATGGATAAGTATTTCTATCAATTCGGTGGAATCCACATGGTGGTGATTGACGGAATTGGGGATTTGTTACCTGGAGTAAATGAGGAAGAAGGCTCAGTAGCCTTGATTGAAGAGCTGATTCGCATTGCTGCCATTTACAATACGGTGGTGGTCTGTGTTCTCCACATGGCTCCCTCCGGAATGAAGCTTCGTGGACACCTGGGAAGTGAAGTGCAGCGTAAGGCAGCAGGTATTCTTTTGATTGAAAAGGATGAAAACACCGACTCTTCCCTGATCAAAGCCTTAAAAGTGCGCGATGGCAGTCCGCTGGATGTACCAATTATGGAGTTTGGATGGAACAAAGAGAAAGGTCGCCATGAATTCTTTGGTGAAAAGAGCCCAAAAGAAACCGTGAAGCGAAATTCAGTTGACTTAAAAGCCTTGGCCAAGGAACTGTACGGTGAAAAACGATCCATGTCATCTAAGGATCTCGGAAAACTGATCTCACAGCACCTCGAAATCAAGGAACGGATGGCAAGAAACTACATCAACTACATGAAAGAGCATGGAATCCTGGAGAAATCCACTCAATTCCCCGGATTTTATACGCTGGTAGATAACCAATAAGACATGATTCAGGCTGCATTGCGCTTTAACGGCCCTCCATTTCACCCTTAATTCGGCCTGAATTTGGAACAGACTGAGACGTCTGTAGTACGAAAGTCCTCCCTCTGGGAGGATTTTTTGTTGGGATTGGGAAGAACTGAGTCCAGTTGATATATTTTTCTTCGCTTTTCCCATTTACTTAAAATGAAACCGAGCAGATACGAGACTCTACCTACCTGGTTTTCGTATTGGTAAGGCAGTTTTACTGAATTTGTTGAACTATTCCTTGAGACTATAATATCAAACGCGTACTTTTGGACAATTAATGTCCTGACACATTTTTCTAGAACTTCAATGTCAGATGACACCTAAAGCATCATTCGGAGAACATATAAGATCCTTAAGGGAGAATCAGAAACTCCCTCTCCGAAAGGTAGCTGCGATACTGGATATTGACCCGTCCACACTTAGCAAGATTGAAAGAGGTGAACGATCTGCTAACAAAGAAATGATCCCTGTTCTGGCAGAGTTATTCAAAGAAGATACAGAAACACTTGGTTTGATTTTGCTGAGTGATAAAGTGGCTTACGATTTAATGCAGGAGGAAAACTCTCATGAAATCCTTAAAGTGGCGGAGGAGAAAATCAAGTATTTAAAAACCAAAAACCATCAGCAAGGTAAATTAGATTTTGACAAGCAATGACCATTCAAGAACTGGTAGAAAAATATCGATCAGACAGAGTGAGTTGCCTTAAAACAGCTTACAATGAAACGCAAGTACGTAATGACTTTATTGATCCGCTTTTGAAGTGTCTTGGATGGGATGTGGACAATTATAAAGGAAAAACGCAATTCTTACGGGATGTTATTCAGGAAGAATATATTGAGGTAGAAGACGAAACAACCAAAAAGAATCCTGATTATACGCTACGCATCAACGGTACCAGAAAACTATTTGTAGAAGTCAAAAAGCCTTCGATTAACATTTTAAAATCTGCCAAAGCTGCTTTTCAAACGAGAAGATATGGCTGGAACGCGAATCTTGGTATTTCGATTCTAACCAATTTTGAACACCTCATTACCTATGATTGTAGGTTCAAACCAGATGTTTCGGAAAATGAACAGGTAGCCCGAGTTAGAATTTTCAATTTTGAAGAATACGTTGAAGCCTTTGACGAAATTCAGAAGCTGGTTTCGTTTAATTCAGCAAATTCTGGTCAATTAGACGACCTGTTTTCCATTTATGAGCGAAAAGGACAAACTTTTGATGACTATTTCTTAAAACAAATAGAAGATTGGCGGCAAAAATTGGCCATTACTGCTATAGAGAAAAATGAGAGCCTGGATGATGAAGACATTAACTTCTTGATTCAACGGCTGCTTAACCGTATTATCTTTCTAAGAATTTGTGAAGACCGAACGATTGAAAAGTTTGAAACGCTGAAAAATATCAAAAGCTATGATGAACTAAAGAATCTTTTTAAACAGTCGGACAAAAAATTCAATTCTGGCCTGTTCGATTTTATTGAAGATACTCTTTCGCTTAAAATTGACATTGACTCTGAAGTACTAATCGAAATTTTTAATGAACTCTATTACCCATTAAGCCCGTACGACTTTTCAGTTGTTGACCCGACAATATTAAGCCAGATCTACGAAAGGTTTTTGGGAAGCCGTATTGTTCTCGAAGATGGAAGACAACTTTCTATTCTGGAAGAACCGGAAGTTTCTGCATCTAATGGTGTTGTTCCGACCCCTAAACTCATTGTAGAGCAAATCATAAAAGACGCCTTGTCCCCATTGATGACTGGGAAAACCTTTGATGAGATTAGCACAATTAAAATTGCAGATATATGCTGTGGTTCAGGAACCTTTCTTATTTCTGCTTATGACTTCATGCAGCAAAAGGTTCTGGAAAAACTGATTGAAGAAAATGCGAGTAGTAATGAGTTGGTTTACCAACTGGATGAAACCACATCTGCACTTACTCTTAAAGCTAAGCGAAATATTCTTGAGCAGAATATTTATGGTGTTGATATAAATCCTTATGCCACTGAAGTATCTGAATTCAGTTTGCTTCTGAAGCTTCTGGAGGGAGAAGATAAAGCTTCGGTTGACAACTTCATTAATCAACATACAGAAAAAGTCCTGCCAAATCTCAAAGGAAATATTAAATGTGGGAATTCACTGGTTGATTCCAAGTTCTTTGAGTTTATGCCAGATGCGCTGGAAAACAACCAACTGCTGCATAATGTCAAACCATTTGATTGGGAAATAGAATTTCCTTTTTTGAAGGAAACAAAGGGTTTTGATGCAATTATTGGTAACCCTCCTTATGTACGCATACAAAATCTCGTAAAATATGCTCCTGAGGAAATAAAGTTCTACCAATCAAGTACCTCTGGATACAGTGTTGCCAAGAAGGAGACTATAGATAAATATTATGTCTTTATTCAGCGAGCCATTGCTCTGTTAAATACAAATGGGTTGCTTGGCTACATTGTGCCGCATAAATTTTTTCTTATCAAAGGTGGCAAAGGATTACGGGAGTTTATAACAACGAACAGTCAAATTTCAAAAATCACGCACTTTGGAGTTGCACAGGTATTTCCGGATCGTTCGACATACACGGCTATCTTAATCCTTCAAAAAGCTAAAAAGACAGACTTCCAATTTAAGCGAGTTAGAAAAATCACACCTGAATTGCTCGAGAAACAAGATGCCTTTGTTTCGTACCGAACAGATGCTTTCAATACTGATCCATGGATATTTCTTTCACCGGACACGGAAAAAGTCTTTAACAAACTTCGTTCTGAGCAGTCCGTTCCGTTAAAAGAGTTGGCAGAAATATGTGTGGGTTTACAAACCAGTGCTGATAAGATTTACATTTTTGAGCCGGAAAGCGAAACATCAAATACATATAGCTTTACCAAGAGTGGGAGACAATGGGAAGTTGAAAAAAACATCTGCCTCCCGGCTATTTACGACTTGTCATTTGGCTTATTCGATACCATAGCAGCCAATGCCCGGATTATATTTCCTTATTCAGTTGAAAATGATGGAGCCCATTTATTCAGTGAAAAGTATTTTGAAAGCAACTTTCCGCTTGCCTGGTCTTATTTACAGGAGCATAAGCCGCAATTGGAGAAAAGGAGCTTGCAAGGGAACAACCCCAAATGGTATCAATTTGGACGTTCTCAAAGCCTGACAAGATTTCACAACACGCCAAAACTTGTTTGGTCTGTTTTAGCAACCAGCCCTCCCTATGCTCTTGACAATAATGATCTTCAATTCACTGGTGGAGGTAACGGTCCGTACTACGCATTAACTAACCGATCTGACTATTCACTACTGTACTTCCTAGGTATTTTATCACATCCTCTTTTTGAAAATATGGTAAAGGCAGGAGCAAGTGAGTTTAGAGGTGCTTATTATTCTCACGGCAAGCAGTTTATTGAAAATATTCCTATTCGACAGATTGATCTCAACAATACTTCCGAAAAAGAAAAATATAACACCATTATTAAACTGGTAAAATCCCTGATCAAAACGAGGGCACAATTAAAAAGTGCGGCTTACGGATCCAAAAGAACGGTACTCCAAAGAAAAGCTGACACGCTCTTTGATCAATTAATTCGAAACATCAACCTTTTATATGAGATCAGTGAGGAGGAATTTAGTCTGGTTAAGTACGATGATATGTTCACCACAGAATTAGCCATAGAGGAATAATGGGACAGATAAAAAAAAACATAAGCGCTCAAAAATTAAGAGGTGGTTACTATACGCCTCAGGCTATTGCTGATTTTTTATGCCAATGGAGCATTGACAAAAAAACTGAGCGGATTTTAGAACCGAGTTGTGGTGATGGAAATTTTATTGAATCGGCCATACTTCGATTCAAAGAACTGGGGATTGAAGGAGAAGACTTAAAAGGCCGAATCAAAGGGATAGAATTGCTGAAAGAAGAATCACTAAAGGCCAAAGCCAGAGCTGCCAATTTGGGTCTGAATTCCAATACCATCGTTAATCATGATTTTTTTCATTATATCAGCAGCAATGTAGTTGAAAAGTATGATGTGGTTATCGGCAATCCTCCTTTCATCCGCTATCAAAGCTTTCCCGAAGAGCACAGGAAACTGGCTATTGGAATGATGCAGGATCTTGGATTGAGCCCCAATAAACTCACAAATATCTGGGTTCCCTTTTTAGTCGTTTCCGCTTCCTTACTGAAAGATGATGGCAGAATAGCTATGGTAGTTCCTGCCGAATTGTTCCAGGTGAAATATGCAGCGGAAACAAGGGTTTTTCTTTCTAAGTTTTTTGAACGTATTACAATTATCACTTTCAAGAAATTGGTCTTTGCCAGTATTCAACAAGAAGTTGTATTACTACTTTGCGAAAAGAAAGTATATCATGGAAAAGGGGTTAGAGTAATCGAATGTGAAAACCTGGACGAATTGAAGTCAATCAATTTCAAGGCGATTAACGGCTCCAATGTCAAGCCTATAGATCATACCACTGAAAAATGGACAAAGTACTTTCTCAATGAGGGTGAAATCAATCTTTTAAGAGGATTGCGGAAAGATAAACGAGTTACTACCTGTGGAGACATCATGGAGGTAGACGTTGGTTTGGTCACTGGTAGAAATGAGTTCTTTATGATGAACGAGGAACAAGTGAAAGCATGGAAATTGAAAAAATACACCATTCCCGTAGCCAGTAAATCCAACCAATTGAAGGGTATTACATTTTCTGAAACAGATTTTTCTAATAACTCAAAAGCTCAAAATGCCATCCATTTGTTCATTCCACCCAATGAGGATTTTGAGAAGCTACCGAAGGTCTGTCAAAACTATATTGAGTATGGTGAGCAACAAGGATTTCATACTGGCTACAAAACCCGGATAAGAAGAAGGTGGTACATCACTCCATCATTATGGGTACCGGATGCTTTTGCGTTGCGACAAGTAGGCGATTACCCTAAACTCATTTTGAATGAAACAGGTGCTTCTTCTACAGATACTATTCACAGGGTTAGGTTTAAAGAAGGAGTAAATAGAAGTATGGCCGCCATTTCATTTTTGAACTCCCTTTCCTTTGCCTTTTCAGAGATAACAGGGAGAAGCTATGGAGGTGGCGTAATGACCTTTGAGCCCACAGAAATTGAAGAGATACAAATCCCTGTGTTGGCTGATTTAGATATTGATTTTGATCAGGTTGATTCTCTGATTCGTCAGCGAAAAATTGAAGAGGCACTGGATATAATGGATGAGGCTTTCTTGATCAAACATCACGGATTCAAAAAATCTGAGGTAGATGATTTGAGAGCAGTATGGAAGAAGTTGTCACAACGGAGGAATAATAGAAAGAGGTGACATTATGGTTGGGTTGACAGAGGAGGAGAAGAAAATTGTGGAGGCAGGTTAATTGTGTCATAAAAGTTTGATAAAGAAACGCCCAGGATGAAAGGATCTACGAGACAAATTGATAACGAAGCTATCTGGGCAGAGGTGGCCGAAAAGTTTCTTAATGAATGTAAAGCTGCTGTTGATAGGGTAAAGAGAGACCCCAAATTTGATAGGACAGATAGTAACTATCATCTATTAAGTATGCTTGATCGCTATACACTGGAAACCCAAAATTACTGGAGCCGCCTTAGTGGCTTGCTTAGTGATGTACAGAAGGTGGAAGTAATGATTAGAAGATTTCCGGATTCTAAGTATTTACTAAAGAACGGTGTTGACCAGATTGATTACATTAAGTATCATATGGAGGTACTTTACCATAAGCTAAGTTCCATTTTGGATGTTATGAGATTGATGGTAGCTCACGTTTATCAACTTAATTTGTCTCCTGAAAATTGCAGCTATAAGAATGTAAAGAAGCATCTTCCGGAAACCGACAATTTTGTAATTCGGCTACTTGATAACTATAACGATTCTTTTGAAAATATGATCAAAGCACGTCATTTAAATACTCATCGTGCATTATACAAGGATAGTAGAGCCGATGAGATTGGCTTATTTTTAAAGATTTCAAGGGAAGCTCAAAGATTAGGGATAAAATTTCCAGAAGATCGCAATTCAAGAATAGAAAAAGTGCTTTTACCCTATCAGCTTAAAGCTTTACGAAAGGACAAACTGAAAATGATACGAGATTGCTACAAAGTTGCTGAGAACTATATTGAATACTTCATGCTGACTGCCTTGTCTGAGTGGCAAAAGCGGTGGATGATAAGGAAATAAATCAGATGGCTTATGGCTTGAACATGGATTAAGCTACGTAGACCGCGAATGGACATTGGAAGGAGTTAAAAAACGGAAAGGCACAGCTGCTTCCAAAGAAATTATAGTAGAGGATGAAGAGGGGATAGTCCGCAAAGTAAAGGCCCCTCATGAAGCCGAAGGCTTAGAATTGATGGAGTTAACAGAAGAATTAGAGCGGCTCCTTATTTTTGAAAGCTTTATCAGCTTTGCCAAGAGCAAGGATCATAAGTTGATCTCAGCCGTTTACAAATACCGGGAATACCTCATTGAAAGAAGGTTGGAATTGTCCGATACAGAGGCTTCCTATTGTCACAAACGCTTAGCCACCTTAGGCAACCCGGTCAAGAAAGGATTTTGGTATCACTTGAGAAAGGATATTCGCGAAGAAATAAAAGCGTCTCTAAAAGTTGAAGAAACCTCATTCTGAGACCTTCGGGCCTCCAGCAGCTACTTTTTGAAATCTCAAGACCTTTCCTTATTTTTGCCGACTGTGAAATGGCTATGCTACATATTGGCAGTTTATTTTCTGGGTCTTTCGTTCATAACCTGCGCGGATGATCTTAGCAATAATTCCTCTACTGAAAATCAGCAGGTTGTGATGAGCAGTGATTCCCATTCCGGGCACGATAACGGGTCATCTTCCAATGACTTATGTAATCCAATATGCTCCTGCCATTGTTGCCATATCCATGTTATCTTCCCCAATGCAATGAGCGAAGCCAATCCACTTGGCAATCCATCGCATTACCCTTTTTATCATCAAAATTTCAAAAGCCTCGACCTCTTCGAGCTTTTTATTCCTCCAAGGGCCTAAACCCGGGCAATTTCAGGATAGTTATGCCTTTTCATCTCCTCAGAGGAGCTGATAGAGCAGCTATTTCAATAATCCTGATTTCATAAGCCTTTTTTGTATCAGGCCGGAAAACGGCATTATCTGTAGCAAGAATTTTTAATTCAAGAAAAGGGCAGTTGAGTAAAAAGAAAAAAGGCAGCGAGAAAGTTACCTGGCAAAAAGTGCTAAAGTGGTTCTTAATTGCCATTGCTTGTATAATCCTGCTCTTAGCCACTATCGAACGGATACATCATTACTTCACTGTCCATTTAAAATAACATCAAAGCATTATGATAGACAAAATCATTTCCTTTTCCATAAGGAATAAATTTATTGTGGGCCTGCTCACGCTGGCCCTCATAGGAGTAGGTATCTACTCCATGTCCACGGTTAACCTCGGTTCGGTGCCGGATATCACCAACAACCAAGTACAGGTAATGACCGTATCAGAAAACCTGGCTACCGAAGATATCGAGCAGTTTGTCACTTATCCTGTGGAGTTGGCCATGGGAAATCTTCCCGGAGTGGAAGAAATCCGTTCCGTTTCAAGGTTTGGCCTGTCGGTCGTCACCATCGTTTTTGAAGACGATATGGGCACCTACCTGCCCCGCCAATTGGTACAGGAAAAACTGAATGAATTACAGGAGACCATCCCTGAAAAGTTTGGCGACCCAACTATGGGCCCTATTTCTACAGGCTTGGGCCAGATCTATGAATATACCATCCAACCGAAACCGGGTTATGACACAGTCTACAGCCCGATGGAACTGCGAACCATTCAGGATTGGATCGTAAAAAGACAACTCACCTTGCTTGATGGTGTGGTGGAGGTCAACTCATTTGGTGGTTACATCAAACAATACGAAGTGGCTATTAATCCTGAAAAGCTCAACGCCATGGATGTGAGCATTTCAGAGGTTTACGGTGCCCTTGCCCGAAATAACGTAAATACTGGCGGTGCTTACATCGAAAAAAACCGGATGTCCAATTTCATTCGCGGGGAAGGACTGGTGCGCTCTCTGGACGACATACGGAGTATTGTAATCCGAAACGAAAATGGTATTCCCATCACCATTGATGACGTGGCCGAGAAAGTTCATTTTGGCCACCAGGTGCGCTACGGGGCTTTCACCCGTGATGGTAAAGAAGCCGTAGGAGGCATAATAATGATGCTGAGAGGATCCAACCCTAATGCCGTTATCCAAAACGTGAAAGAGCGCATGGAGGAAGTAGAAAAATCGCTTCCCGAAGGGCTCACGATTGATGCTTTTATCGACCGTAGCGCACTTATAGGGAGAACCACTGATACGGTAAAGAACAACCTGATTGAAGGCGCACTGATCGTAATCTTCGCCTTGGTAATCCTCCTGGGAAGTTTGCGCGGGGGTCTCATTACGGCCACTACCATTCCGCTTTCTCTGCTCTTTGCCTTCATTTTGATGAAGCAGTTTAACGTTTGGGCCAACCTGATGAGCCTGGGCGCTATTGACTTCGGGATTATCATTGATGGGGCAGTGATTATCATTGAAGGAACAGTTTACGAAATCCAGAAACGTATTCGGTCAGGGAAAATCAAGTTCAACCAGAGTGTAATGGATGAGGTAGCTTATGAGTCCGGCAGCACAATGATGGGTTCAGCCTTTTTCGGACAGATTATCATCCTGATTGTATTTGCCCCTATTCTTTTCCTCACAGGTGTGGAAGGTAAAATGTTCCAGCCCATGGCCTATACCTTTGGATTTGCCATGATAGGTGCTATAGTCTTGTGCCTCACTTACGTTCCCATGATGTCTGCCCTTTTCATGAAACCCATCCAAAACAGAAAGAACTGGTTTGGGCGATTTGAACGCTGGCTGGAAAAAATCAGTGATAAAGTCATTGGTGGCATTCATTGGGCCTATCTGCCCTTACTCAAAAGTGCACTCCGGTTTAAAACAATGGTAATTATCGTTGCTGTTGTTCTGCTCGGCATAGCAGGCTATACCTTTTCCCGAATGGGAGGAGAATTTGTGCCCCAACTGGATGAAGGTGATATCGCCATGCAGGCATTGATAAGGCCAGGAAGTTCGCTCAGTGAATCTACAGAATTATCCTATAAAATTGAAAACCTCTTACTGGAGAATTTCCCGGAAATCAAAACCGTAACAGCTCGCATAGGTGTGGCCGACATTCCTACCGACCCTATGCCAATGGATATTGCCGATATGTACCTCATTCTGGAAAAAGACCGGGATAAGTGGACTACGGCAGAAACGAAGGAAGGGCTTATTGACGAAATCAAGGAACTGCTTGAAGAGCGGTTGACTGGTGTCAACCTTGTGTTCACACAACCTGTGGAACTTCGATTCAATGAACTTTTGGAGGGAGTGCGCGAAGACATTGCTGTCAAGCTCTATGGTGAAGACCTGGATGTATTGGCTACCAAAGTTCAGGAAATGGCCGATATTATTGAGACCGTGCCGGGTGCAGGTGATGTGAATGCCGAACGAACTTCGGGTTTGCCTCAAATGACCGTGCGCTATAACCGCAAGAAAATGGCACAATACGGGTTGGACATTGAAAAGGTGAACGCCTACATCAGTTCTGCTTTTGCAGGTGGAAAGGCAGGGGTGATTTTTGAAGGCGAAAAACGCTTTGATCTGGTCATCCGTTTTGATGAGGCCCACCGCCAAGGTATAGACGATCTGCGCACCCTGTATATCGACCTTGAGAACGGAACACAAATTCCCATCAAAGAAATAGCTGACATAAGTTACCAACCAGGCCCGATGCAGATTAGCCGCGACAATACCTACCGTAGGACTTACGTAGGTGTAAACGTGCGAGGCAGGGATGTGGAGTCGGTAGTAAATGACATACAGGCTAAATTGGATGATCAATTGGATTTACCATCTGGCTATTATATTACGTATGGTGGCGAATTTGAGAATTTACAGAGTGCCAAAAAACGGCTCACTATTGTAGTGCCCATTGCACTCTTTTTGATTTTCGTGCTGCTCTATTTTGCACTAAAGTCATTTTCGCAATCCATTATGATCTACATGGCCATTCCCCTGGCAGCCATAGGGGGCGTTTTTGCCTTGTGGATGAGAGATATGCCATTTAGTATTTCAGCCGGTGTTGGATTTATCGTGCTGTTTGGTGTAGCTGTATTGAATGGTTTGGTTCTGATCAACCGCTTCAATTCCCTCAAAGAAGAAGGGGTGACCAGCTTAAAGGATCGAATTTTGACCGGTACCAAAGAAAGGATTCGCCCCATCATGCTTACTGCAACCACGGATATATTCGGTTTCCTGCCTATGGCTTTCTCGGCATCTGCCGGAGCGGAAGTGCAACGGCCTTTGGCCACCGTAGTAATTGGTGGAATGCTGTCGGCTACACTTCTTACGCTGGTTGTACTGCCTGTACTCTATACCTTCGTTGAGAAACGCAGGGAAAAGAAAATCGGAAACCAGGGGCATAAAACAGCTCTGAACACCATCGTTCTACTCATTGGTTTAGGTAGTTTTCTTGGCTTTTCCCAATCTGCACACGCACAGGGAATAAACCCGGATACCTTGCAAAGCATTTCCCTTGAAGGTGCCCAAAATCGGGCTGTTGAGTATTTCCCGCAAGTGAAGGCCAAAAGGCTGCAAATAGAAAGTGAGGAAGCCTTGAAGAAAACCGCATGGGATTTTGGGAACACCCAAATTTTCACGGGAGCGGAAGAAGCAAGCAGCAATACTGATGGAGTTTATACGCGGATAGGGGTTCAACAACAAAATATTGATGTTTTTGGAATTGCTCCACGACTGCGCTTGCAAAAGGAACGGGTCGCCCTTGCCGAAAGCGCTCTCGACCTGTCATTAACAGAGCTTAAACGAGAAGTGAAGTTGGCCTGGGGCCAGGTTTACACCGCTAAAAACACCTACCAGGTGTACAACCGTTTGGATTCGCTCTTTACCGATATAGAACGAGCGGCAGATGTGAGGTTGGAAGTAGAAGAAACTTCTAAACTGGCCTATTTGGCCACTAAAAACCAGGCCAATGAAGTGCGCATCCAAAAGGAACAGGCCTATCGCGATTACCTGGGCGCTTTGCAGCGGCTCAACTTATGGCTGGTCAGCGATACCCTTTATACAGTACCGGATGTGCCCAGTGAGCAATTGACCGGGATCCTTAATTATGACTTGGATTCCCTAAGTACTCACCCTTTGCTTAATGTGTATCAACAGCAAATAAAAGTGGCCGATGCTCGAATAAAGGAAAGAAGATCGGAGTTTTTGCCCAAGTTACAAGGACAGTATGGCTGGCAAGAAGTTGGGGGGCAAACCGGGTTTTACACCTACCAAATAGGCATACAAATCCCCTTGTTTTTTGGGCCCGAGCTGGGCCGTACGCAAGAGGCTAAAATCCAGCGCGAAATTGCCACGGAAAATCTCAGGCAAAATCAGCTACAACTCAATGCCGAGTACCAATCCATGCGGGAAGAATACCTGAAATGGCGTAACTCATGGATTTACTATCGTGACCAGGCATTGCCGCTGGCACGCGAGCAAAGACAAGGTTCGATAACGGCTTACCGAGAAGGCGCAATAGACTATGTAAGTTTTTTGCAAAACATAAGGGACGCTATCCGCATAGAAGTGGATTCATGGAATGCCCTGGGCAATTACCTGGACAGCCGCTATGAACTCGAATACTATTTACAAACAACAAACTAAAACCGGTAACGGATAAAAATAAACGACATGAAAAATCAGATCATAAAATTATTTGCACTGCTATTTATAGCAGGTTTTGTTTCGGCCTGTGGCAACGAAACCGATGGCGATGGGCATAATCACGAGGAAGGTGAGCAGCACGAATCGCACGAAGGCCACGGTGAAGAAGACGGCCATGAGGGGCATGGCGATGAAGAAGGCGGGCACGAAGGCCACGGGGAAGAAGGCATGGGCGAAGTTCATTTGTCCAACCTGAAATTTAAGAGCCTGGGGATGAAAGTGGACACTATGCCCACTCGCCCCATATCGGGCGTGGTAGAAGCCAATGGCCAGTTGGAAGTGCCACCACAACACGAGGCCACCGTTACAGCGATAGTTGGAGGCAATATCACTTCCATCAAAGTGATAGAAGGGGATAAGGTCAGTAAAGGCCAGGTGCTGGCCTACCTGTCTCACCCTGATCTAACCGAGATTCAAACCAAGTACATCACGGCCTACAACCGCAGTGAATACCTTGAGCAGGAATACAACCGGCAAAAGAAGCTGTACGAAGAAGAAGTAGGTTCCGGCAAAACCTTTCAGGAGACCAAGTCTGACTATCAATCCATGAAAGGAGAAGTAAAGGGCTACGAAGCCCAACTGCGCCAGTTGAACCTGAATGTAGAGAAAATCAGGAATGGCGATGTATATGAGCAGGTGCCTGTGGTAAGCCCCATAGATGGTTATATCGAGAACGTTCTGATTCAGGTAGGTCAGTACATTCAGCCGCAAACGGGAATGTTCACAATTGTCAATACCAAACATATTCATGCTGACCTAATGGTATTCGAAAAAGATGTGTACAAAGTGAAAGAAGGGCAGAAAGTTTCTTTTACTGTGGAGTCCGTGCCCGGTTCCCGCCTTACTGCCAAAATTTATTCGGTGGGTAAACAATTTGAACAAAACCCAAAGGCGGTTCACGTCCACGCAGAAATTGAGCAAAAGAAAGAATTCCTGATCCCAGGGATGTACATCAACGGTAAAATCCACACAGAAAGTGAAGCTGTAAAAGCCCTGCCGGAAAGTGCTATTATCGAGGAAGAAGGCAAACCCTATATCTTCATTGCCGAACAGCACAATGAAGACGGTGAGACGGAATGGGCCTTTAAACCGGTGGAAATACGAACCGGTATTGCCGATGAGGGTTGGGTGGAAATAAACCTGTTGGAACCACTGCCCAAAGGAGCTAAAGTAGCCTGGAACAATGCCTATTACCTGATCTCAGAGATGAAGAAAAGCCAGACATCGCATAGTCATTAATTATCTTAAAATTAAATACATACCATTATGAAGACGAGTTTTTTAAAACTGTGGATTGCTTCTTTCATAATAGCCGGAGGCTTTATGGCTACCGGCTGTAACTCGAAGCAACAGGAAGGCACACACCAGCACGAAAATAGCGAGGAGCATGGGGAGTCAGAAGAAAACCATGAAGGCCACGACCATTGAGAAAGCCTCTTGAAATGAATTTAGCAGCGCATTGGCAGCAGGCCAATACCGGTTTTTTGCCAATGCGCTACAATCAATAAAAATAAAGGAATTATGAAAGAAATAAAAGCATTTATCAAGCCCAAGCGGGCACAGGTAGTCATTGAAGCCTTGAGCGAGGCTGGTTTTCAAAGCATGACTATCTCACAGGCAGAGGGTACAGGAGCCCACAAAGCAAAGGGCGCCTCACCCTCTCTTGATTTTCATGTTACCGATAGCCCGGTGGTAAAGCTGGAGCTGGTCTGCCAGAATGAAGAAATGGATAAAGCGGTACAGTTGATAATTGGCAAGGCCAAAACACCTGAGCCGGGAGATGGGATTATATACGTTTCGGAAATTGAGGATGCGTTTCGGATAAAAACGGGTGAGTCGATCCGAAAACAGGTCTAAAGCGATTTTAAGATGTTAATGCGTCCAGTTGAAATGAAACACCGGTATGTGGAGGAGGGACATGCTGCAAACAACAATGATTTGAACATAAACAGACTTAGAAACCCATGAACAATTAGTAAGATGATGCAGATAATGGAAACAAAAGAGGAAAACTTGATTGCCGCTAAAATCAGCGGTAAAATCTCCAAAAAAGACGTGGAAAGATTCCACCCGCTCATCCACAACACTATTGAAAAAGGCCAAAAGGTAGATTTCTACTTTGAACTGGAAGACTTTGACGGCTACGAGTTGGAAGGTTTATGGGAAGATTTAAAAGTAGATACCACACATCTATCAGATTATGGAAAAATGGCATTTGTTGGAGATAAAAAATGGCAGGAGTGGGCGGCCAAAGCCACTGATTTTTTTACGGATTCAGAAGTCAGATTTTTTCACCTTCAGGAGAAGAAAAAGGCAAAAGAATGGATCAGTCAGTAGAAAATAGTAACTCCCAATTAGCATATATCAGAGAGACTGCCCGTAAGTTTCTGGACAGGGAGACCACCGGAGGATTGCTTCTGATTGGCGCAACCATTATTGCCCTGGTGCTGGGCAATTCCCCTTGGGCAGATGCTTACCACCACTATCTTAAAGATGAATTTCTCTTTGAACTATCCGAACATTTTTCTTTTGGTCTGACCATCAAGGAATGGATCAATGACGGGCTGATGGCCATATTCTTTCTGGTGGCCGGCATGGAACTGAAGCGGGAAATAATGGTGGGCGAATTGTCGTCCTTCAAAAAAGCTTCTATGCCGCTCATGGGAGCAATCGGAGGAATGGTTTTACCCGCACTGATTTTCGTAAGTTTTAACTACGGTACCGAAAATATCAATGGCTGGGGAATCCCTATGGCTACCGATATAGCCTATTCTTTGGGCATCATTGGCCTGTTGGGGAAGCGGGTGCCGGCACAGCTTAAAATCTTTCTGGTGGCGCTGGCCATAGCGGATGATTTGGGGGCAATACTCGTTATTGCACTCTTTTACAGCAATGAGCTTAGTGGGCTGTACTTAAGCGCTGGTGGAGGTGTATTCATCCTATTGTTACTGTTAAACCGTTTTGGGGTAAAAAACCTCTTCTGGTACATTGTGGGAGGAGTCGCTTTATGGTATTGCTTCCTGAATTCAGGCATTCACCCGACCATAGCAGGGGTGCTTTTCGCGGTTACCATACCTATAAAACCCAAATTGGACAGTAAGGTATTAAAGGAGCGTACCGCTCATAATATCAAAGAATTAGAAGAAACAGATATTGAAAACCTTGACCCCATGCAGGATAAGCGTCAAGGACAAATACTGAAAACCATTAAAAAAGACACGGAAAACGCCAGACCACCGTTGCTCCGGTTAGAAAACAGATTAATTGATTTTAATGCCTTTTTCATTATCCCAATTTTTGCCATTGCCAATGCAGGTGTAAAACTGGATGTCGGGTTTATGGAAGTGGTTTCGGGCTCTCTTGGACTTGGTATTTTATTAGGGCTTGCCGTGGGTAAAGTTGCCGGTATTGGATTGTTTGCATTTATAGGTCAGAAAATAGGTATTGCAGAACTGCATCCTTCATTGAAATGGCGGCATATTATTGGTATGGGCATGATAGCCGGTATAGGGTTCACTATGTCACTGTTTATTACCAACCTGGCATTTGACAATCCTGAGATTATCAAGGTATCCAAAATCAGTATTTTAATGGCTTCTCTGATTGCTGCTATAGGTGGTGTCATTACTTTGGTAATCGGCACGAAGCAGAATAACTATAAGGAGACTGAAAGTTATAATCATTCTGAAAATGAATAATCCCGATGTTTTCAATGTCCCACTATACCAATCCATGGAAATACTCCGGTATATTCAACATTTAATTGAATTATAGAGATTAAAATGCAAGAATTTCTAAACAGACTATACAAATTCAATCATGAAAAAACTACAAATAAAAATACCCCTTATACTGCCCGAAGTACCGGACGATAAGGATCGATGTGTGCAAAAACTCATTCAACGTCTTGAAGATAAAGAAGGCCTTGAAAAAGTGCATGTAGCAGACGAAACAGACAATGGCATACCTCAACTTTGTTTTCACTACGACCCGGAGTTGATCTCTATAGACCGTATCCAGTCGCTGGCAGAGCAAACCGGGGCGGAAATCACTCAGAAATTCGGACATAAACTCATAGAAGTAGAAGGCATTCGCCATACCCGCCACGCCCGTCATATTGAGCGTGACCTTCGGGGGATAGCCGGTATTTTGGAGGCCTCCGTATCGGCATCCGGCATGGTGCGGGTAGAGTATGATACGGCCAAGGTGGATGAGGCGGAAATCCTGAAAGCCCTGAGAAAAGAGGGACTTGATATACCCGATACACAGGTGAGTGCCGAACGTTTTCTTGATAAAGTAAAAGAAACAAAAAAAGGCGAAGAGCAAAAAAAAGAAGCTGACAAGGGACATGACCATGAGGAAGGTGAAGATGATAAACATTCGCATGGCGGTATTTTCGGTAAAAATACAGAGTTGATCTTTTCCATTATCTGCGGAGCATTATTAGGTATTGGCTTTGGGCTTACTTATATCGAAGCTGTGCCTTCATGGGTAAGTCTTTCACTTTATATCGGAGCTTATTTCTTTGGAGGCTTTTTTACAGCCAAAGAAGCCATTCAAACAGTGGCCAAAGGCGGCTTTGAAATTGATTTCCTGATGCTGGTAGCAGCCATTGGAGCGGCTATTCTTAGCGAATGGGCGGAAGGCGCCTTATTGTTATTCCTGTTCAGCATGGGCCATGCACTGGAACACTTCGCCATGAACAAAGCTCGTAAGTCCATTGCTGCTTTGGCAGAGCTCGCTCCTAAAACGGCATTGCTTAAGAGAAATGGTAAGACCGAAGAAGTCGGTATTGAGGAATTGAGCATCGGTGACATCATCGTGGTGAAGCCCAATAGCAAAATCTCAGCCGATGGTGTGGTTGTCAGCGGATCAAGTAGCGTGAATCAGGCGCCTATCACCGGGGAAAGTGTGCCGGTAGATAAAGAACCGGTGGATAATCCCGATAAAGACTGGTCACAGGAAGATGATATCAAAGATGAGAACCGTGCATTTTCGGGTACCATAAATGGCAACAATACGCTGGAAATCAAAGTGATTAAAGTAGCAAAGGACTCTACGCTCTCCCGTTTGGTAAAATTGGTGAATGAAGCTCAAACCCAGAAATCACCTACACAACGGCTCACCGACAAATTTGAGAAGTATTTTGTCCCGTCCGTATTGGTACTGGTCGTGTTGCTCAATTTCGCTTTTCTGGTCATAGATGAGCCTTTTAGTGTAAGCTTCTACCGAGCAATGGCCGTATTGGTGGCTGCCAGCCCTTGTGCTTTGGCCATTGCCACCCCAAGTGCAGTGCTAAGTGGAGTAGCCCGGGCAGCCAAAAGCGGAGTGCTTATTAAAGGTGGTCGTCCGCTGGAAGACCTGGGTGTACTCACTGCCCTGGCATTTGATAAAACCGGAACGCTAACAGAAGGTAAACCCAAGCTCACCGAAGTAATTGCTTTAGGTGATGTAAACGAGGACGAGCTGTTGAAAATAGCAGTAGCTGTAGAAAACCTCAGCGACCATCCTCTGGCCAAAGCTGTAGTGCGGGATGGGAAAGAGCGATTAAATGGTGCTGATGTGCTTGAAGCGAAAGATCTGGAAGCGGTGCTTGGTAAAGGGATAAAAGCTTCACTGGGAAATAATAAAGTGTACATCGGCAACCTGGACCTGTTTGAATCCCTGGATGATAATAAGCCAGAGAAGGAAATAGAAGAAAAAGTGAAGTCACTGGAATCGGATGGAAATACCACCATGCTGATCCGTCAGAATGACCACTACATTGGCATTATTGCCCTGATGGATACGCCCAGAAAGGAAGCAAAAAATACCCTGGAGCAGCTCAAAAAGATTGGTATCAAGCGTATGATCATGCTAACGGGTGATAACCAGAAAGTAGCCGATGCAGTAGCCAAAGAGATTGGCCTTACAGATGCCTGGGGCAGTTTGTTACCAGAAGAAAAGGTTGAAGCCATTAAAGAACTTAAGGAGAAAGAATCCAAAGTAGCGATGGTAGGTGATGGCGTGAATGATGCCCCGGCCATGGCAAATAGCACAGTAGGCATTGCCATGGGAGCAGCTGGCAGTGATGTAGCCCTGGAAACAGCTGATATTGCCCTGATGGCTGATAAGCTGGAGACCTTGCCTTTTGCAATCGGTTTAAGTAGGAAGGCCAAAGCTATTATCAAACAAAACCTCTGGGTTAGTTTGGGAATAGTAGCATTGTTAATACCTGCCACGGTTTTCGGCTTTGCTAATATCGGTGTTGCGGTACTCATTCATGAAGGGTCAACTCTGGTAGTGGTGTTTAATGCTTTGAGATTGTTGGCTTATAAGAAATAGAATTTTTAAAAGTTGGCACTGGGCAGTTGGCAAAGAGAAAAAAAACAGTTGGCAAGGAAGCTTAACCGCGACAACTTTTGCCAATTGCTATTTGCCTATTGCCAACTTAAAAAGATGGAAAGAAATAAAACAACTAACAATATGAAAGAGATCAAGACATTTATCAGACCAAAGAAAGTAAAGGCAGGTGGTTATGGCAGGTAGTTTTCGTGATTTGACTGTTTTCAAGAAAGCATTTTCGCTGGCGATGGAGGTGTTTGAGGTTACTAAGAAATTTCCATCCGAAGAGAAGTATGCGCTGACTGATCAATTAAGAAGATCTTCACGATCAGTGTGTCGGGCTATTGGCGAAGGATATAGAAAACGTCAATATCCAAAGCACTTCTCAAGTAAAATGAGTGATGCAGATATGGAAAACTCTGAAACTCAGATTTCTCTTGATTTTGCTTTGGCCTGCCAATATATATCGGAAGGAGAGCGAAATGAACTTGTCGTTAAATCAGAAGAGGTAGGTCGAATGCTCAACCATATGATTGAAAACCCCGAAAAATATAAACCAAGAAATAAATGACGGTACCTTTTGCAAACTGCCAACTGCTTTTGCCAACTATTTTTTGCCAACTAAACTAACGGGTAAATAAAAAAACACTTGAAAAAAAGCACATTCATAATAACAAAAATGGACTGCCCATCAGAGGAGCAGATGATCCGCATGAAGCTGGAGCCTTATAGTGAGGTAAAGCAACTTTCATTTGATATTCCCAATCGTAAACTGGAGGTATATCACACGGAAGAAGTAGACAAGATCCATCAGGCCATTCGTGAACTTAAGCTCAATGACCACTTGGAAAGTACGGAATATGAAGCTGAGTTGCCGTTGGCTACTGACGACTCCCAACAGCGAAAAATACTTTGGTGGGTGCTGGGCATCAATTTCGGCTTCTTTGTGATAGAGCTGACTACTGGATGGATTTCCAACTCTATGGGCCTGATAGCCGACTCATTGGATATGCTGGCAGATTCCATCGTTTATGCACTAAGCCTGTTTGCAGTTGGTGGTGCTGTTTCCAGAAAGAAGAAAGTCGCTAAATTCAGCGGTTATTTTCAAATGGGATTGGCGTTCTTAGGATTCTCAGAAGTTTTGCGCAGATTTTTCAGCGAAAGCGAAACACCGCTGTTTCAATGGATGATAGTTATAGCAATTCTGGCCCTTATCGGCAACTTGGTTTCCCTATGGTTGATCAATAAAGCCAAAAGCGATGAAGCGCACATGCAGGCCAGCGCCATATTCACTTCCAACGACATTATTGTTAATGGCGGAGTGATCCTGGCCGGTGTAATGGTTTATTTTCTAAACAGCAAATGGCCTGACCTGTTAATTGGTGGAATCGTGTTCGCCTTTGTGATGCGGGGCGCTATTCGCATTTTGAAACTTTCTAAATAGTAACGACATGATACAGATAGAAGAAAATATAGACAAAATTTACATGGTTGCTACAGGCAAACTTGATGATACCGATTACGATAAAATGTTACCACTACTGTGGCAGAAAATTGAGCAGCACGAACAAATTAGCTGGTACTTTGAGATGCAGGATTTTGAAGGCTGGTCAGCAAGCGCTCTTTGGCGCGATGCGAAGTTTGATCTTAAAAATAAGGAGCATCTTAAAAAAGTAGCCATTGTTGGCCAAAAGAAGTGGCACGAACTCATGACAGATATCATGAAACCTTTTACCGATGCAGACATCCGGTATTTTGATGAGGAAGAAGCTGAGGAGGCGAGGGAGTGGATTAATAGCAAGTAACTTCTTATGGAAAAGGAAAGAGGAAAATATCTTAGAAAGGCCCGTAAAGTACAGGTTTACAATGTCATTTACGACACCATTGAAGTAGTTGTATCTCTCATTGCAGGTTTCTCTTCCGGCAGTGCAGCTTTGATCGGTTGGGGCCTCGATAGCATAATTGAAGTAGTGTCGGCAAGTACCTTGTGGTGGCGGCTTAATGGTGAAGTGAAAGGCATCAGTGAAAAGCGCGTTCGAAAAAGGGAAAGAGCCACTCTCTATGTTATCGCCATTTCATTTTTACTGGTAAGCGCCTTTATTACCTATGATTCTATTTCAAAGCTGATAGCTCAAAACCCTCCTTCCTGGAGTACAGCCGGAATTGTAATACTCGTGATTTCTCTCGTGGTAAATCCGATCCTGATTTGGTACAAATACCGCTATGGCAAAAAGCTGGACAGCAAGGAGCTAATTGCAGATTCCAAGGATACCTTTGTATGCCTTTATCAGACCATTGCAGTCTTAGGGGGTCTGCTTGCTGTTCGTTATCTGGATTGGTGGTGGGCCGATCCTGTTGCAGCATTTCTGATCGTGCCCTATGCTCTTAAAGAGGGTTGGGAAGCTTTTCAGAACGGAAGAAAGATTGATGTTTAGGTTTGTTCTATGATGTAGCTAAAGCAAACAATATGAAATTCAACACTATTAAGCCTTCCAGGTTGCAGCCATACTTCGAGCAGGAGCTTAGAGTATATCGGGCAGCTCTGGAAAAGGATCAATTTAGAATTGCCTGGAGACATCTTGAAAGGGCACATATAATCGGCCAGTCTTGCCCCTGGGAACACAGCTATTTGCATTGGAAGATGCTTCTCTTTGGTATCAGAATTAAAAGTGCCAAAGAGGTGATCGGTCAAATACCACGGTTACTGGTAGGTGGGGTAAAGTCTTTTGTTGGGAAAATTCCTGTAGGTAATACAGGAGGAGCCAAGGTTCCACCTCTAAAATCAATGGAAATACCTCCGGATATTCAACAATTAATTAACAGTGTGAAATGATTACTATCCTTAAATCAATGGTTCTGTTTGTATTAGCCGGCTTATTCGAAATCGGAGGCGGTTATATGGTTTGGCTCAGCTTAAGGGAAGGTAGGCCCTGGTGGATTGGCGTTTTGGGTGGTCTATGGAGTGGTGGCCACCTTTCAACCGGCAAATTTTGGCCGGGTGTATGCAGCCTATGGCGGCATTTTCATTGTGATGGCTATTATCTGGGGCTGGAAGGTGGATGGAGTTGTGCCGGATAAGTATGACCTTATCGGTGGCACTGTTGCATTGCTTGGTGTACTGATTATTATGTATGCTCCAAGATCAACGTAGTTCAAGCTAGGGCGAAAGAAGGATGACTTACTAGTGTCGTAATGAAGTGTGGGACATAGTTTGATCACCAAAGATGATATTGAATGAAAGTGGCCTTCATTATTGAGGGAGCCTCCAACTTTGTCAGAAACCAATATTTAAGCTTGCCTCTTCGAATGGGCAGGTTCTGGAAAAACCTAGCTTAAAACCTCACCTCCATCTCCCCTTGACCAAACCGCCCTTTCCCTTTGGCCATACCATTTTCCACCTCAATAATCACGTCCACCTCATGGGCCAGTTCATTTCCGCCTTTGAACTTACCGTCCTTGGTGGCATGGAAGATGAAAATGAAACTGGTGCGTGGATACTTGTTTTTTAGTTCGATCATGTCATCGAGTTCCATTCCAGCCCGGCTCACGCTGTCAATGAACACAAAATCGTAGGCTCCTAGTTTGCCTGGCAATTCCTCGGAAAAGTTTAGTCGAGGATGAATGGCGCCAATTCGGGTAATCTTCTCCTTTAAGGTATAGCCGTAGCCCTCTTCAAAGGCCACATACAAGACTTCACCGTGATGGCTGGCCAGGTGATGCGCAAAGTCCAGCATGAGGGTAGATTTACCACTCTTGGGTTGACCGAATACCATGGCCGTAAAGCCTACCGAAGGGTCACCGATCAGTTCCTGGAATTTCCCACGGAGGCCGATGGTTTCAAAATCCATGTTCATGAGATCCTGGCTGGAAACAACTCCGGCAAGTCCTTTTGGTTTACCCGGTTTGATTTTAGTTCCGGGCATCCCCAAAAGTCCATAGATTCCGTTGAGCTCGCTTTCCGTAATTTCAGGTGCGGCTTTTTTATCCCGCAGGAAGATCTTCAACGACTTATAAGCCTCACTGAGCTTAGCCGCATAAGGATCGTCTTTACGGATCTTTCCCTTCTTTACCATGCGCTCCATGGCTTTCATCAGGCGCTCGGCCCGTTCTTCCATGCCTTCCCGGCCATGAATGGCCACAAAGCGCTTGAGCAAGGCTATCGACTCCCGGATCCGTTGTGATGAAGCAATTTCCTTGTAGTGCTCTAAATGCTTGGAGGAAATGCTGATTTCTGCTTCGTCACCCATACGTTCCGCGCAACTGATGAGTTGATCTTGGATTTGCAGCATCTCTTTGGCGTAAGAAGAAGTTTTCCGGATGCGCTTCTCCAGCATGGCCTTCTGTAGAGAAGAAAGAAGACGCATGACCGACAATTTGGATTTTACCTTACCATGCATGGCCACATACCTGCGGATAAAGCGAATCTCTTCCGGTAGCATTTCCACCGGCTTGGCTTCGGTCTTGGCAACAGCCTTTTTTACAGCCCTGGGTTTTGCCTGAGCTTTAGCAGGTGATTTCTTCTTTGTCTTTGTCGGGCTAGGCTTTGCTGGCTTGGTTAATTGCTTTTGCGTTTGCTTTGGCCCACTCGCCTTCACATAGGCATTGAGCTTTTCGATATAGGTATCCACCACACGCTTGATGGTTTCATTGCTGTGGTACCCGTTTTGAGCTAAGGCTTTGCGGGTAAGATCGTCACCCTTTTTCAAAGCTTCGGGGAAAGATGAAAAGTCGAGGTTGCAAGCGGTATTCAGGTAATTCTGTACGGTAATCATGGCTTAAATTGCTAAAAGTTCAAGTTCTAATTCAAGGGCAAGGGCTTCCAGTTCCAGGGTACTGTCTTCTTCATCGATGATTTCAAATTCAGCTTCTTCCTCTGGCTCAGTCCGGGATGGTAATTCCACCTTGTAGTCCAATAGGTAATTGAGACGGGCAAACTCCGCAGCGCGTTCCCTGGCCGTTTTGCCCTCCACCTGGAGCGCAGATTTCTTCTCTTGGATCTCACTTCTAAGCTCTGACCAACGTGGACTCTCTTTACCCCCTTTATACCGGTCGGCTTGAGTGGTCAAGGCATCTTGTTCCTTGGTGTAAGTGGCCAATACCATATCGAGGTCAGAATCGATGCTAAAGCCTTTGCTTTTGAGCACGGTTTTCTCAGTCTTTCGCACCTTGGAAACGTATTCCTTCAAATACTCCAGGTACCATTTGTTGGAGAAATACACCCCTAGCATAGAGTAACTAGCATCGATCTTTCGCCCCATGGCGATAATCTCCTTATCCCCCATCTCGGTGGCAGAAAGCAACTCTTCCAGATCATCATGGAGCTGAACAGCCTTTTTCCGAACTTTAGATGCTTCGCCTTTCTCCTCCTGGTCTTCGCTTAGCCAATGGCTGTTTTTGAGAGAAGCCAGGAAAGCCCGCAAGGCCTCAATGGATTTTTCCCGGTAAGAGCGGTAATACTGGATATCCCGCTTGATCTCCTCAATCAGGGAGATGGAATGGCGAATGCGTTTCCATTGGCGCTGTAGCTCTTCTTTTTCCTGGTCAAAGAACATGCGCACCAACCGGTCGATGTCAGTGATCAGTGCCAGTTTCACTTCCTGTGGATCCAGGCTTTCCAGGTCAAGCACATTGCCACGATCACCCCGGAACCAGATGTCATTGATCCGGGCGGTTTTCTCTTCCAGTTTTTGGAATACAAAAACGTCCATGGAATCCTGGATGAGCGGCATCACCACCCGTACATATTCAAATTGGTTGCCTTGTCGCCAGATGCGGCCTTCGAGTTGCCGGATATCGGTGGGGTTCCATTCGGGGTAGCAGTTGTAGATTACAGTCCCGCGTTTTTGGAGGTCAATACCCTCCCGTATGGTAGCCGTACCTATGATGACCTTTACCACCCCTTCCAAAAAGGCTTCCTTGACATTCTCCTTTCGGGTATCATTGATATCAGAAGAGATGATTTCCACTTCATCTACTTTGACCTTCGAATAAGTTACACCTCGCTTAAATCCCAGCTCCTCTTCCAGGTACTCCTTGATCATCGGGAAGAACTGCTTTCCCCGGTTCATGTAGATCACCTGGCCCGAAACTTCCTCACCCCGTTTTTTGTGGTAGTCCTTCACCGAAGCAATACACTCCATCACGTAGGCGATTTTTGGTGAGTTCTTTACAAACTCCCGGTAGTCCTCCGGCTGGCCACCCAGTAAATAAGGAGAAAGTGCGTTATCCAGGCTATAGGCCAGGGCCCTGAAGAGATTGCCCATATCCAACTTTCCTTCCGTGGACTTCTTGGCCAGCGAAACAATCTTATTTTGATTCTCGCGCTGGAATGGAGTCATATTGATGTAGGTGAGCGCCTGATCCTTTACCGGCAAACGCTGTTCAGGCTTGTCCTCCAAAAGGTTGTAGATCATCGGGAGATTGATCTTCTTTGGACGCTTTACCCCGGCCTCCTCACCAGTTTTGTAAAGAATGTGGTTGTAGATGAGCTTCTGCAACACCCTGCGGTTGGTGAAGCTCTTAATCACCTCCTTCTCCACAATCTCTTCCTTGTAGTTGGCCGTCCACTCAATGGTAGGAAGAACAAAAAGGTCGAAGAAGGTATCGATGTTGTAAATCCCACTGCTTACAAGGCTTTCGTAACCTACCAGGGAGAGCATGGAATAGATCTCCAAAGGCGAATTGGTAAAAGGCGTAGCGGTAAGCAGCATGGTATTTCGGCCATACTTACGCTGAATGTAATTGAGGATCAAAAATGCCTTTTGACCGGTTTCTGAAACCGCACTTTGAATACTGTAGCGCTTGCCATTGTCCTCATCGGCTTTTACCGAAGCAAAGACGTTTTTACACCGGTGCGCTTCATCGATCACCACATAATCAAAGGCCAGTGCATCCACATCGGCCACGGTATTTTTAAGACCTACACCGATCATCTCCCGGAATTTCTGGTACTTGATTTCCTTATCGCGCTCGCTTTTCTCGGAAGACTGTCCAAGGATATTCACCAGCTCCGTGAAGAGTGATTCCGAAACATCCTGACCAAAGCCCAGACGCTTGAAACCTTCATAGGTGACGATGGTAATCGACTTCTTAGGAACCGGCTTACTCAGATTCAACCCTTTGACTACCTGAGTTCCCAGATTGTACCAGTCATTGAGCTGGACAACGGTATAGGACAAAACACCAGGAACGAATTCACCGGACTTTTTATCCGTGTAGCCAATGAGTTCGGCAATCCATTTCTTGTAAGTTGGTTTGGGTACTACGATGAGAGGCCGAGAGCATTTACCACTGTACAGCGCATGCGCCAGGTTGGTAATAGCGGTCATGGTTTTACCCACCCCCACGTCAAAAGCATTGATGCCGGATCCCATGGCCTCCATAAAAGCTACTCCCTCCCGCTGGATATCGGTGATCTGTAGTACACCACTTTTAAATTTCCGGGAACATTCAAATCCCACCGGTACCTTGTGGTGCATAATGTCGGCCTGGGCATTGTAGAGTCGGTTCCAGGAATAATCCAGTCGCTGCTGATCCTCGAAAGTAAACACCTCGTGCAGGAACTTGGAAAAAAGCTTTTCGCCTTCTTCACGGGCATTGGCTTTCAGCTCCGCCTTTTCCTCTTTTGAAAGCCGGTCATCCCGCAACGGACGATTGAGCAAATAGTAGTCAGAAATATCAATGGCCGAGCTTTTTACGAAATCTGTTTCCTGGAGGGTGTAAAGCCACTTGATAAAAACGTGTTGCAAGGTGTACTTGCGTTCCCCATCAAACTGGAGGTTGATGGATTCCTTGGCATTCTTTCGGGCAATACGTCCGTTGACCTTCTTAAACTCACTGGCCGATTCCACATCCATATACTCCTCGCGAACCTGGGTGATATTGAAGGTGTCCTTGCTGGATGCGAAATCTGAGATGGCCGTTATTATCGGACGCTCCTTTTCATCCGGATTGGTCACCGTCATTAGTTGTGGTTTGGCCTCCGAGATTTCTTTCAGATGCTTCTGATAAATGGCCTCACCCCAGGTTTCAATAATAAAAGCCTTATCCGCTTCCAGTTGGAGTTCGCGGTCGTACATATTACCAAAGGTGTAGATCGGCAAAGGCAAAAGTTCGCCACCGTGGTAAAACAGAGCTCCTTCTTCCACCAGGCGATTAAGCTCCTTTTGATTGCTGGTCGCTTCACCTTTTATAAGGGAACAGTCATCCGATTTGACTTTAAAAAGCCCGGAGCCCGAACGAACGATATAGTAATTGGTACCGGCTTTGCTTTCTTCATCACGGATCCACTTACCCAGTACTTCACCAGGATAAGCCATGCGGATCTCAGCCATACGCTCGTCATAAAGTAGCGTGGCCGATTTCACTTTCACTTCCTTAGTGGCTTCACCTTCCTTTAGAAAATAGGCTTCCCATCCGTGCATAGGCACACCCACACTTCGCTTGTACCATACCCAGGCTTGGATCTCATTTTTGGAGATGCCTTTGTTGTAGCGTTTCACTACCTCCGAAAAGGGCATCACTTTGGAAGATGTGATGCGTCCTAAACCGTCCAGTTTAGGATCTTCAGTCAGCAATTTTTTCAAAGTCTCAGACTGCGCTGCCAATCTTGCAGCGGTATATCCATTCAGGCTACCCAAGCCCGAAGCGCTCGAAATTCCGTTTAAGTAGCTCATAATTCAAAAAGGTTGAGTTCCAGCTCTAAGGCTTGCGCCTCCAGCTCCATGCTGTTCTTTGTTTCCAGGGTTCGGTCAATTGCTTTTTCCACATCCTCCCGGTTTCCGGCAATGCTTACCGGAAAATCCCGCGAACTGGCAATCACTTCCTGGCCACAAATCTTACCTGGATTGATGTCGAAGTAGGTATTGAAGGTCATCAGCTCGGTTGTGCTAAGCGGCTCATTGGAAAAGCTTTGCTTCTTTTCCACCAGCTTCACCATCTCACCTGCGTCAAATTCTTCAGGGAACACACCATTTCTAACCAGAGCTATTTGCTGCTCCAGTTCCTTTCTTCTGGCAGCAGTGGCGGTCTTTAAATCTTCATTGAATTCCGCGCGCAGGTGATGCAGAGCTGCGATTCTTGCCCTAGACCGTTGAGGAAAGATCAGTTCCATTCCATTTCAATTTGAGGGATCACTGCTTCTGGAATCCGGTTATCACGCAGCACCTTTTCCAGGATGCGCTCTTCCAGCTTTCGGTAGCCTTCCTTGGTTTGAATCATACGATGAATGTTGGGAGAATTAGCCTCAGTCACCTGGCGCAAGCCTTGGAGAATACGCTCACGCATGGCCGTAACCACAGACTCTTCCGATGGACCGGAGAGCGAGCCTTCGCTATTGTCCGCGAAAGAGTAATAGTTGTCCGCGGTACAGATGATGTGATCCAGAACACTGATGTCAAACATAGAAGCCGCTTCTTTAAGACGTTTGGTCATTCTGCGATCCGCTTCACTGGGACGGGTATTCCCGCTGGGATGATTGTGCGAAATGATCATAGCCTTGGACAGAGTTTTGATGGCCACGGCCGTAATGATTTCGATATCCACTTGGGTAGAGTTGATGGTGCCCTTCGAGTGCTTGTAATAGCCTGTGATCCTATTAGCTTGATTCATGTAGAGCACCACAAAATGCTCCTGGATCTCCATGCCATCGAAGATGACCTCCTTGATAAACTTATAAGCATCTGAAGAATGTCGAACCTGGTTGTCGTAAAGCTTTTCTTCTTTGAAGGTGATGTCAATTTCCCGGACTTTAAAGTCGCGTTCGATGTCGCTGATTTGTAATTCCAGTTCATTCAGATCAACCCCATCCAGAACAATGGTACCGGCATGTGAGGGTATATCGTATCGTTTCATTTTCGTCTAAGGATTATAATGTCAGTAGGTACCGAAGAATGCTTGAATACCGGGGGCAAGCGATAGGCATCAATCAGATCGGCCAGCTCGCTTATCCTGTCTTTCTCACTTTGGTAAGAAATGCCGCTGCGGATGATGTTGCTGGAAGTGACAAATACCAAGAGGCCACCAGATTTGAGCAACTGCAAGGATTTAAACATGAAAAAGGTCTCCAGCTGCTTGAATTTTTCCTTCTTGAAGAATGCCGAGTATTGGTTGACATGCTTGCCATAAGGAGGATTCGAGATGACCAGGGAAAAAGGCGAATGCTCCAACCAGGTTTTTCCGTTTGGCAAGGCAGAGGTGAAACGTGGTGCCTTTAAAAAGGCTGTTTCAAAGTATTGATTGTAGACCGTAGCCTTGGGGTAAAGAACCTCCGTAATACGAGCGGAAACCGGGTTGATCTCAAAGGCGGTAATACTGGTCTTTGCAGGGGCATCTTTTAAAAACCTACCGGTGCCGCAGGAAGGTTCCAGAATGGAGCCACCATCATAGCCGTGAAAATGAGCCAGTTCCCACATCTTTTTACAAAGCCATTCGGGAGTGTAGAATTCATGCAATAAACCCTGCCCGGTCGCACCCTTTGAAGCTAACCCGCCAGCTCCTTCATAAGCAGAAATAAAAGCTTTGTCCGCCACAGAATAAGGTTCTCCGGCAGCGTCCTTCCTTTTGATGAAGGATTCTATAGCCATATTTCGCTCTTGCGGATTCAATCTTCAATTTCAATGTGTTGGGTATATTCAATTTGTGCGTTAGGGTTCTTCAAACTCACGCGCTGCATAAGCTTTCGTGGAGAGAAAATCCACAGCCAGGGTTTTTCCCGCTCACCACGGTAAACAACTTGCACCAGGGTATCCCGGTAGGCCAGGTTTAACTGCTGCCGGTTGCCAATGGCTGTTCCCCGGATGTCAAAAAAGCCGTCCTCGTAGTCGAAAATCTTCACGGCAAGGGTATCGTAGATAAGTGAGTCCCGAAGTACTACAGTAGCCGGAGTAGAGATCTCGAACCCGGTAGCGCTCACCGATTCAGCTCTTGAAAGCTTTACTCCCAATTGCTTGATCTCTGAGGCCATTTGAGGCAGCAAATACGAAAGCTCCTTGCTCTTTAGCTGGAGTGCTCTGTTTTGTGCGGCCAACTGCCCATTTTCGGTTTTGAACTGAACCAAGTCTTCTTGCAGTGCTTCATTGGCACCCAAAACCCTTTTGTAGGAGTGATTGGCTTCCTTCCAGGCATCTAATAAATACCAGCAAAGTCCTAGCGATAACACGAGGCCAGCAACCAAGGTGAATATGGTCTTTACATTCATCATTCTTTGCCTGATGTTGGTCGTTTGGTTTCTGCCCAGATGTAGGTGGATAGTATGGTCATCACCCCGGCAATACAGGTAGTGGCCACCGTTTCAAGGTCGCTATGTATGGCGATATAGGTGGTGCTGATCAAAAAAATTAAAGCCACCCAGGTGATAGTCAATCTTTTGCTTTTGCTGATCATGCTCTTTCCCACGTATCTCCGTTAAAAACTTCAATGATTAATGTGCCTTCCTGTATTTTGAGCCGTGAGTTGCCGGCATCTTCCAAAACCTTCTCGCGCTGGCACCAATACAGCGCATCCTGGTAGGCTACCATGATGGTTTCCCCACCGGTAAATTGTTGCGGTGCGCTAAAGGACTTGGTCCCGGTCACTTGTTGACCGGAACTCAAGTCCATAGCACCCTCCACCTGTTTTACTTTAATGCGATCCATTATCTGTAAGCGTAGGCAACTGAGACAGTGTCTGAGGTTTCAGTGACGTAAGGAACCGTGTAGGATATTTCCGGTGATCCGGGAGAGTAAGTCACGGTTTTGACCAGGAGGCCGTTGAAGTAAACCAGTGGCTCAAACCCTGCCGCCACTTCATTCTCCAGAGTAAGCGATACCGGAACCCCAGCTTCTCCGTTTCTTCCGGTGAAATCCTCACGTGTTTCATTGAAAATATCTTGTTTACTGTTGGCAGTATTGAGCGCAGAGTTTGCCGTGCTTTGTGCTGCATTGGCATCGAACTGAGCCTCATCCGCAGCAGTCTGGGCATTTGCTGCCGCTGTGCTCGCACTGTTGGCAGTATTCTGTGCATTCGTTGCAGCAGTACTGGCCGAGTTTGCTGTGGAAAGGGCGTTGTTGGCCGTGGTGGTTGTGGAAGCCAAACCCGATTCGATGTTATCCAGGTTCACCGCCTGAGTTACCGAGATGTGGCCAATCTTGGTTTTCTCTGCATCCGTAAAGGCATTGGTATTGGCATTGCTCTCATAGGAGCTTTTGATGGCCTCTTTAGTCAGGGCGTTGCTAAAAGCATCCTCATCGGCTACCTTTTCAAAAGTGGAGGTTGATCCATTGCCATCGGTTACTCCAGTAACAATGTACATTCCCCATTTTTCGTCACCATCATTGGAGACAAAAACGCGGTCAGATACATTCAATCCGGTCAAAGCATCGCGATCAGCAATGGTAGCCACGTTAAAACCATTGTCGGCACCGGAGATCATGTTTTGGACTTCGGTCTTGGAATAGACCTCCAGGTTGGTACGGGCTGAAGCCGCGTTTACATCCGAAAGGTTGTTGGCTTTCTTTACTACCTGTGAATCCAGGGCTTTGGCAGCCAAGTCGGTAGTTAGGTTTTGAATCTGTTTCTGTTTGATAAACTCGCTCATGTTACTTTATTATTTGGGTTAGAAAGTTGTTGATGGATATTTTAAGATCACTCGATCAGACCTCTCTAATTCAAAGGGGCCGTGCCAATACAGGCGGTCGTCTTGTATGTGGTAGTCGAAACTCACTCCATATTGGTAAACCACATTATTGACGGTGAGGAAAATTGAATCGGTATCGACAATGGTTTCCGAAAAGAAAAAGGTATTTTCTCCATTGCTCTCAATGACTAGTTCCAGGGTAACCCAATCGATATTGACCCTAGCCGGTGTACCGTCACCACCTAGTTCCTGACAAGAAGAAATACGGTAAACCTGCTCGCCAATGAGGATCTCGTCATTGACGGCATCACCAAGGAACTTGAGCACCTCTTTCAAGGTGAAAGTCTTGGTTTGTCCCGTTCGCAATTCTTTTAAGCTAAAGGCCATATCTATTTCGTGCTTTTACTGATCCAGATCCAGGCAATCAGTCCTGAGATGAGCAGTGCCCCGAAGGCTTGCCCTCCTGAAGATCGGATAAGCTCAAATCCTTTTTTTTTATGATCGATGAAATACTGTTGAAGGTGCTAATGATCCCCTTGCGGTACACCTCGCGGTTGTCGCCATTGCTCTCGCTGATGTACGGACTGTAAGCGATGGCCCGGGCATAAGCCGTAGAGTCATTGCTAACCGAATGGGCCGTTTTGTACCTGCTGGAGATCAAACGTGCAAAGTCATAGAAGCTATCCTGGGCAGTTTTATACACGCGGAATTTCAATCGATATTGATTGTTGGCCACGGTGTAGCTACCATCCCAAAATTCATTGGGCGAACCCGCTGCGGTTATGCCAAAAAAGTTCTTGCGTACACGGGCTCCATAGCTCGATCCCCAGCCACTTTCAATGGCAGCTTGGGCAAGAATGACGGACGGGTTCATTCCAAAACGTTCTCCTGCTTTTTGTGCCAAAGGCAGGTAGGTTCTTACAAAGGTTTCTTTATCCATTATTCAGTTCTTACATGATTAGAATTGATCCAGCGGTCAGTGCCATCCAGGGTTCTGACCAATGTGTAATGCATGGCGTTTCCATCCAGGCTCATGACCGGATAGCCCAAAAGAACATCACCAGGCACCTGGGAAACAGGCTCAAATTTTTCACCCAAAACCATAGCCGTTTGGGTAGTGATAATTCGTGATCCGGGAGCTGACAACCAACCGAGGCCGGGAATGGGAAGCATATAATTAAGCTGGGCGCGAGCATTGGGATAGGCCTGAGCCAAGGACGATTCAGAAGTGAATTGGGCGATGTAGTTACTTGAGGAACTTACCCATAGGAGCATGGATTGTCCCACCTTGGAAGCCAGTGCTCCAGGTGCTCCCGCGCCCACACGGAAGGCCACTTCTATAAACTTCACGCTGTTCTTGCTGTCGAAATGCTGCTTGCCGGTTGCATAGCCGATGAACTCACCCGCACTGGCCGTCTTGTAAATGTTTTTGTTTTCACCCACCTCATACCAGGATCCATGGTAGGAGGCGTCCGGAGACGTACGTACATACACACTTCGCTTGGCCACAATCATTCGCTGGGGAGCAGTATAGGCACCACCGGGGCCATTTCCGCTGCCGGTTGACGATCCTGAACCGTTGTTCCTGTTAATCCGGTTGTTGGAGATCGTCTGCAAAAAGGAGTTGAACTTGTCGGTGGATAATTCCCCTTGAAGGTCTTGCATCAGTTCCCTACCATACAAGTTGCGATAGGCAGTAGCCACTGCATCCAGGTTCGTAATCTGAGAGGCTATCTGGGCAATAGCATCTTCTTTGGTACCATCGCTCCACATCAGCCAGGAAACCCCACTTGGGTTCATAGCCGAACGTAGTCCCATGGCCTGGCGCACCTCTGGACTTTGATCGGCCAACACCGAAGTGTTTCTGGAACGCATATTCCTGATGGCCTTGCTGGTTACCCGGTACCCCAGGTAGAGCCCACCGGCAATCATCAGCCCGCGAAGAATCTTCTGCTGCCTGTCTTTTGATATGGGAAGCTCAGGAATCATCAGATCATCAACCGAATGCGCATTTGAATCACTTTGCTGGCCAGTTTCTTTCCAATGGATGTCCATTCCTTGGCCGTGAAGTGGCCGGACATACTGCTCATGGCAGTAGCTATTTCCTGAGCTTCTGCATCGGATTTTGCTTTGATGAGAATGGTCTTTTGATAGGTCATGATGCTTGTTCGTTTTGTTGGGTGAGCTTAGCAAGCAATCCTCCGATCAAGGACGGATTGTTGCTCAATTCGATAAATACCAGGTAGAGTTGACCAAGGAGGGCGTCATCAAGAGATTGCATGAATTCACTCACCAGCTCAATGATGGTTTCCCGTTGGGTCTTTTCAGTTTCTTCGGTTACGGTGGAAGTGTCTTCAATTCCGGCTAATGCTCCCAGAGTATTTCCAAGTGGAGTCGCGCTGAGCATTTTCGCCAATCCAGGGAATGCCAGGCCCAGAATATTGGCGTAGTATTCCACCTTCTTTTTGGCTTCAACGGCTTCCTCCATTTCCTCCAGCTGCTTCTTCAGCTGATCGTTCTCATGGGAAAGTTGCTCGTTGTCACTTCTAAGTTCTTCAAGCTCTTCGGTGCGTCTGAGCTCAGCAATTTTCTGGTTTAACAGATCGTTTACCTCGGCTTCTCCCAGCCCCTGGAAATCAGTCTGGGTATTAACGATTGGTGCCGGATCAATGTCGAAGGAGAATGTTTTCGTCCAAAGGAGCACATCATCATCCCCCCTTAGCTCCACGCGCAGTTTATCCGGCACTTCGGACTGGATATACTGGTGCATCAGCCGGGTGAAATTCTTGGAAGTGGACCGGTCAATGCTGTTGAGCTTTTTTCCCCGCTTGGAGAGATAGGCCGAACACATGATTTCCTGATGCCCCAGTGTACGCTGGGCAGAAATCGCCTTACGGATTGTGGAGGCGATATTGTAGCGTCTGTTTTTTTCTAGTTCACTCATGCTCTGGGAATGGCTCTAATGAATTCCACTTGTGAAATGGCTCCTGGGGCTGGCAGGTGAACGACCAATTGCCCACCGAACTCCTGGATCTTGGTAATGCCACGGCTTGTCCAGCTTTCATCGATTTGCAAAATGGAAGTTTCGCTGGCTATGGTCGTACCCTGAGGCAATTCGTGGGTAAGCAGGTAGAAGTACCCGCGATTGGCATCGGAGTAGCAATCCTTTTGAGCTGGATCCAATACCAGGGTGAAAACATCCAGGTAGAAATCTTTCACTTGCCTTGTCGCCAAAAGGCGCTCCACATATCCTACGGCTTCTAAAGAGATCATGCTTTGTAACAGTGAAAGGTGAACCGGACTTTGTAGGGAATGAATTCCAAACCTTCCCTTCGGATAGCTTGCATACCGAGGTCACGGTAAAAGCCTGTTACCATGCGATTCTCAAGGTTCTTGACGAATAAGGGAAGAAGTAAAGGGCGATGATGCGTCTGATCGCTGAAATGTTCCTGGCTGATCAAAGGCACCGTAAAGTTGACCGGATGGATTTTCTTGCCCTCAAACTCAAGTGAATATTCACCAAAGACGGGGATTACCGGTCTATCCGTAGGGATTCGCCCTACCACTATTGCCTGAACGCCAAAACATTCATCTGCATCACCTGAAAGGCGAAAATCCAAGGGTACCACCTGCTGTGGGCGGAATACCTGAATGCTTCTATTAAGCCTTACAATGCCCTTCATCCTTCCTGATTCGCTAACCATAAAAACACCTTTACCTCGTAGGGATAGGCCAAGTTCTCTACGATAGGATCGTGATAGCGACCTTCAAATGCATTCCCCCCGGCCTCCAGTTTTTCTTCAAAAAAGAAGAACTTGTCATTAGGGGCAACTCCTTGCCCGCAGGTAATAAGACGTACATCGTGATCGTCATCAAAAACGTCCTGCCCTCCAACCTTCAGGCTCAGGGTTGCACCATACTCTATTTTGGGATCAGGTAAGGCCACGAAAATGCCCCGGATACGTGCGTAGGATTTATCCGTTTCACCGGTAAAGCGTACGGTCGCTCCTGGTTGGGGCACCCCAATTCGTATCATCTGGAACTTGTGGTCTTTCATGGCTCTCTAAGCTTAGGCTTTGACAATTATGGTTCCGCGCAAAATCGCTTTCACAAAAGTCTTAGCCGGTGCATTAGAACCCCATTCCAGGTTGAACTCAATGGTTTGCTGATCCTTGATGAGCTTAGGATTGTCCAGGCGGTAGTGACCAATTGGAATGGTCTGGCCTGTGGTATTAAAAAGCTCGTTGGAAGCGTTCTGGATCAAGTTCGTGCCGTTGGCAATGAACTCAAACTCACCATTGCGCAAGTAATCCGGGATCACACCGAAGTTCACATCGTGAACAGTGTCTTCAGCTCCAGCTACACCGGAGAGAAGGGTAAGGCCATGGAGCATGAAGAAATTGCCTTTCTCCAGCTTGGCAGAAGATATGTTGGACAGACCGACCACCTTGTTGTCATCATCCTTCAGAAGTTTCTGTACACGCGATCCGGAAACATCTTTTACCACGTAGTAAGCGGCATCAACAGCTTGCAAGGTCTTGCGCGCTAATCCTTCCTGAATGTCGCGTGGCAAGAGGTGCAGGCGTTTTTCCAATTCTCCACGGGAGCCCTTGCTTGGAGCCAGATTTCGGCTGCGGGCAAACTGGCGAATAGCCTTTGTGAATTTCTTCTTCGCCTGTGGAGTAGCGCCTTCCAGGGCCATAAGCAATTCCTCGTCACTGATAGCGCCAAGAAGTGTAAACTCGCTTTGAGTGATTTCTCCTAATGTCATCATAATGGTTCGTTGTTTTAAATGATTTCGATTTCGGCATCTTGATAATCGCTTACAACCTCGCCAGGGCTGTATGATTTTATGGATTGCTCTTCCACCTCATAGCCACCGGCTGAAAGCGCTGGAAGGCTGGGTTCATAGGATTCGATGGAGTGGACTACAGGATCCTGGTACACGGTCATCGGTGAGGCCATGCCAGGCATCCCGTCCAATCCGCTCAGCAGGTCTTTTTTCAGAACCACTTTTACGGTAGAAACTACTCCCGATGCACCCACACCGGCAGATAGCATCTTGAGGTCTGAATTTTTAAGTTTTAGACTTCCGAGTACGCCTGCGCCAAGCAAGGCTGCCGGACGTACGAACTTTTTAGCCTGGAATCCGGGAAGGCTATCATCCACCTTCAACACGTTGTCGATGGCTTTACCTCCCATGGTACCGAGTACCATTCCTCCACTGATCATAGCCAGGGAGCGCAATTCGCCCAACATGGCCTTATTGGACACTTTCTTTCTTCTCATGAGATGTTTATTTAAGCGTTACTTTTTTGATGGTGCTTTTGCGTTTTGTGGAGGTTCTTTTTGTGGGGGTTTTTCGGGTTCCCGATAATCCCCGGGAGGGTTTCTTTTTTGGCTTGAGAAGCATATAGCCACCAATGACCACAGCTCCAGCTCCCACAGCCGCAACGGCAGGGTTATTCTTGATGAAGGCCATTACGCCACCAGAAGAAGTAGCACTCGTTTGAGTGGGTACTAAAGAAGCTGCATTAGCCTGGACAACTGGCATATTGGGTGAAGTGGTGGGGATGATCACTTGGCTGGGCACATTGGAGGTCTGTTGTGCGGCAGCAGCCTCTGCTTTAAGGTTGTTGGTCGAGGTGTCTTCACCAGGAGCAAACAAACCCGAATCCTTCAAAATCTTTATCGCAGCAATGATCACGGGAGTAGCAGCCGCTACTGCGGCCGTCATGGAAATGGGTTCTCCCAATCCACTTAAGTCGTAAGCCTCAGGATGCAGTTCACCGTTCAAACCACCAGCTCTACCTTTCAGGATAGCATCTTTCAAGGCGCTCCGCTTTCCTTGAAGCTTGTCTGCATACAAGTTTTCAATGCGAGAAAGCGCTGTTTTGGCTCTCTTCCACTGGGTAGCTGAGACGCCTTTAGAAGCAGCATGTGACTGGCTGGCATAAGCCCATTTCAGCTTAGAAGCCATCTTCTTAATGTTGAGCTTCATGGCGGCCAGGAAACCCAAGCGGGCGGTAACACTCAGCGGGTTAAATCGTACAATGGCTTTGCCCACTTTCTGAGCAACATTCTTGATTCCTGAACCCACCTTTTTGGCGAAATCACCAATGCGTTTGAAGAAGCCTCTCCGTGCTGCACCCAATGCATCATCATCCCAATCCCAGTCGTCCTCGTAGCCGGAGAAACCGTTTTTGAGGTTGAGCTTTTCCTCATTCTGCGCCAGGACTTCCAAGGCTTCATCGCGCTTGTCGGTATACCAATACTGGATCGCATAATCCAGCATCTTGATAAATGCCTGGGGATCCTCGATGTGGGCAATATGTTCAGGATTGGCTGCTACCGCATTTCGGGTTGAAACCAGGTAGCGATACATGGCATCCAGTTGCTGTTCCTCGCTGGCATTTCCCAGTTCATCGAAGTCTGGAAAACCGAGTAGTACATCGCTGAGCTCATCATCATGGCCGCTCAACACAGCCACGTCTATACCGGATAGGTTCATATTAAAATCTTTATGTTCTGAAAATGGTTTTTCGTAGTTGAAGCGGGAGAGCACTGGATCAATGATGATAGTTTCGCTGCCATTGGGCACCACCACATACACATGTTGAAAGTGGTCGCCACCATATTTTGTGATCCGGAAAGCGTGAGGGATCTTTAGATTAGTCAGAATGGAGCTGGCGAAGATGGAAAAGCAATCACAGTCAATTCCGTTCTGGCGATCTGCCCAGCTTCGGGCTGGCCGTCTTAACTGTTCGAGTCCGCGTTTATCCAGTTTATACTGGATATGGTGGTAGAGGAAATCCCAGATATTCTGGCAAGTCTGAGTTTTGGAATTACCTTTTAAGTGATCGGCAATAGCCTTGGTGTCCTCGATGTATCGCCAAACTACCCGTTTCATCAAATCAACGGTATCCTCCACCTCACCGTCTTCAATGATGATTCGATCCGTTGAATCCGGCTTGGAGAAGAATTGGTCGTACTTCTTTCCATCGCGAATGCTGCGATAGCCACTGGTAATGGATCCTATTTCAAATCTCGCACTCATACCAGGCGTTCAGGGTTTGATTCGTAAAAGATGTCGTTCACATACACCGAGTAGCGGTATTCAAGTGGTAGATTAAGCGATTGAATGCTTGTATTTCCTCCCCGAACCAGGGCGGGAATTCTGCTTACCAGGTTGGAGATATAAGGAGTTAGAGCACTCCACGGAATTTCCACTTGGGCAACACCCAAGGAAGTCTGCTTTAAGGGAGCGATGGTGTATTGATCGCGGGTAGGCACACTGGACGCGACATACTTGCCAGCAGTAGAAATGGTTATAACGGGCTTAGTGATTTGAACGCTGCCATTCGTAGGATTGTCAACGTAGATATCCGTTGCCAGGGTAACACCTGCCAAAGTGATCTTGGCAATACGCGGATTCAGGGTTCGCACCACAGATTTATCACTCAATCGCTTGGCGCTAAATGCCCGGCTTCCCCAGTAGAGAAGTCCACCAATTAATCCTATGGCTACAATGCTTCTCACTTTGTATCTTTCCCTTTTCGGAATCGTTGAGAGATGAGATCCATGGTTAATTTTACGCAATAGCCTACACTGGCGCTGACCACGGCATAAGCGGCCACGTCAATGACTCCTGGAAATGTGATGGTGGTGAGGGAAAGTTGCTCCGACATGGCCCTGGAGAGACCTCCAAGCATGCCGGAAGCGGTAGTAGCAAACGAGAGACTATGGCTGTGCTGCATCTTCAATGATTTCACATGATTGTGAGGCCGAAGATGCGAGCCTATGATCCTTTAGGGTTAACGAAGATTAATTAACATACCTTTATGAGGGTAAACATATCTGTTTGTTTCCATTTGACGTTTTTGACCTTGTGCAACAAGGTCTATTAATTAAATTAGCGGTCTCCTTTTAAGCAGAATGGATAACCAACGGGTAGAAATATATTCGCCACGATATGATGGCAAACGATTTGAAGATCATCGTCTTCCGTTAGACCTTATTGAAGATTTACCCGTACTTCAAGAGCTGACGATTGAATTAGCCAAGTACCTTTATAGAGAGAAAAACTCAGAGAGAGAAAGGATTCCCAAGAACTTTACTAAGGGGATCTCTTTTGAATTAGAAAGCATTGAGGAGGGCAGCACAATTCCTACAATTGTGCTGATATGCCAACTCTCAGGTTTATTCCCAACTAATCCCAATCTAGATTATTTCAAGGAAGCAAGCGGTCGTATTATTGACATTATTCAAGGTGCTGAGAATGGGGAAGAAATTACTGATTTAGCTCCACAAGATTTCTTGAAAAAATTCTCAAGACTTGGAAAAAAATTAGGTCATGATGAATCCATTGAATTCAGACCTAATAAAGCTCAAAAAGCAAAGTTCACAAAGGAATCACGAAAAAGAATAATTCAAGCTTCATCCAATTCCATGGAATATACAGATGAAATTGGGTTGCGAGGACTGATTTCCGAAATGGATTTAAATAAGCAGACCTTCACTATTGACCTCATTAGTGGTCAGAGGTTAGAGTCATTTTATGCTAATGAACTTGAGGATATATTAATTAATGCCTTTACATCGTTCAAGTCAGATCAAAAACAAAAAATCCTTTTAGAGGGGTCAATACGTTTCAGTAAAACTGATAGTATTATCAAAATTGAAAAGACTCAATCGATTACAGAGCTTTACTCAGACGATATTGGATATAGATTAGAAGAAATATCTTTACTTAAAGAAGGATGGTTAGATGGGCAAGGGTCATCTTTTAGCAAAAAGAAGCTTGAGGAGCTGTCAAAGCTGTTTGATGAGTATTTTGACGACAATCTTCCATTGCCAAAAACCTTTCCTACCCCAGAAGGCGGAATTCAGTTTGAGTGGGCAAATGATAATTTTGACGTTTCCGCTTTGGTTGAAATAGATGATTCATTCTCCACTCAAGTTCATAGCCTTAGTTTTTCAGATGACAAGGAAGTTGAATTGCAATTGAACCTACTCAATAAGGACGAGTGGGTTCAATTCAACAGGTTAGTCAAATCCGCAATGATTGAAGGTTCAGATGGATAAGGAAACGCAACTACTTAGACAAGTACACCCTAGTTTTGTCCAAGGCGATACTATCTCTACGCAAGTATTTACTTCACAGGTATTTGCCCCAACACCAAAGGATGATAACAAATTGTCCACTTACAACGGTAATAAGTTCTCTCCAGTAGACTCTCATGTTCATTATTCTGAATTGGGATATGTGTCTTCAGGTGTGGTAAGTGTAACAGTTGAGGAGTGCGAATCTGAAAGTCTGAGTACAGAAGAGGATAATGATCCATTTGACGGCCATTGTAGCATAGACTTCAATGACTTGTCAACCAATGGAGTTAAAACCAAAGCTAAGAAGCTTAAAAAACATGCCTCGACAAGAGGATGGCTACACAAATCTTAGTTTAACAGGGTTCTCCTAAAACTGAGACAATTTCTCGCACCATTTCTGGCGATAATAAGCGACACCCTCTAGAGAGCCCCAACTTTTCGAGGCGATCTGAAAGTTGCGGATTTCTATTTATCCAAACCCTCAATCTTATAGACGCACTCTTAGGCTGAATATTCGGCAGGTATAAAGTCGCCAACTCCTGGAATCCGTAGGATCTAATCTTAAATGTATCTTCCATAATTGAATAATGGCCGGTAAGCACTTGTATGCTCACCGGCCTCTTTTTAATTATGCCCAATTCATGTTTATTTTCCGCTCTAAGCGACTGGAAAGCATCTTCATGTCTTCCGATACCTTCTGGTCAATTATACGCGCATAGTGCTGCGTAGAGGTGATGTTCTTATGGCCGAGCATCTTGCTCACGCTTTCAATCGGCACACCATTTAGCATAGTTACCGTGGTGGCGAAGGTGTGCCGTGCAATATGAAAGCTCAACTGCTTGGTGATGCCGGCCATATCTGCCAATTCCTTCAGGTAGGCATTCAGCTTTTGGTTACTCATAATAGGGAGCACCTTATCTGTTGGGAAGAGCTCATCGAAAAAGGGATTGTACTTCATGATGATTTTCCAGGGCACTTCCAGGAGCGGAATATTGGCCTTACCTCCAGTCTTTCTCCTACTGGTTTTGATCCAGTAGCCGTCCTCAGTGAATTCAATTTCCTCTCGGCTGAGTTTCTTAACATCTGCGTACGAGAGACCGGTAAAGCAAGCAAACAGGAAAAAATCCCGCACCCGGCCCAGGCGCTCCACCTTTATTTTAAGCCCCATGAGTCGGTTGAGTTCCTCTTCGCTCAAATACGGACGTGCAACCTCTTTTAAAGAAAGGCTCTTGTTCGCGAAGGGATTCTTAACCAACCAGCCGTTACTGATACAGATAGAAGTAATGCGCTTGAGATTCTGAAGAAATTTGATACTGGTGTTGTAGTTACAGCCCTTCTCGGTTTTGAGGAAATACTCAAAAGCTTCGATCATCTCGTGATCAACGCGCTTGATGCTCACGTCTTCCACCCGATACTTCTTTTTCAGGAATTCCTGGAAGTGATTACGGGCCGTGCGGTACTTCTGCATAGTAGGGTAAGTACACTCTTTCCCTACCAGGGATTTGAGCTTTTCCACGTGCTCATCCCACACAGTGATAATGGTCTTCGGGCGAGCGGAGTTGGTGCCGAGAATGGCGTCTTTTAGCATCGGTGCAGTTACCTCCGCATAATTTGCCAGTAGCTCGTTGTACAACTTGTTAGCCCTGAGTCTAATAGCATCAAGGTACTTATTGAATACCTGGGCATCTTGTGACCTTCCTTTCATACAGCTTTTGTCGGCTGACCACTGTTCGGGGAGGACGTGTCTCTTGATGGGGAAGCTTACTTTACCCCCGTTAATGTTGATCTTGAGGTAGACCGGACATTCTCCGTTTTTCTTGGGACGCGTTCTGCTGATGTAGTACACCAGTGAATAGCTTGACCTTTCGTTTTGCATTTGACTTAATGTTCATTAAGCCCTCCATTTCGGTTTCAAAAGTGCCAAACTTTGACCTAAAAAACGAATTGTAACTACTTGATTTTCGTATCATTATGTATCGTTTTGTAACATTGCTGGCTTGCTTTTTTGGGTTTCGGAAAAAAGCAAGCCGCTAAGCAACCCAAAAGGGATACAAAACGGTGTTTCTTGATACAAGGTGGGAGCAAAAAAAAATGCCCAAAACCTTGGTTTTGAGCATTTTGATACAATTTGTTACTGTATCTAAGCGGAGAGAGAGGGATTCGAACCCCCGGAGGTGTGACCCTCAACGGTTTTCAAGACCGCCGCATTCGACCACTCTGCCATCTCTCCTTAGAAACTGGCCTGACCAGGTTTCTGAAATTTGGGCTGCAAATGTAAAATTTTTTTAGCCCGAGCAAACAACCATTTGCTTCTTTTTACGTCTATCTTCGTAGATCATTGGTCAAAACTCAATTTTATGCGGCGTTTTCTACTTCTCATCCTCCTGTCTTCCTCCCTTTTACAGGCTAAAACCACCAATCTTTACATCTCCCTAAATGAATTCATGACCGGAGAGCGTGAGAATTACATCGAAATTAATTTCGGTATTGGTAGTGAAAGCCTCGATTATCAAAAACAAGCCAATGGAAGTTTTCTTGGTGGACTGGAAGTAACCATCGCCGTTTACAAGAATGATTCGGTAGTGAGTGCCGATCGTTTCCGAATCTTAAGTCCTGCCTATAAGGACACCTCCAATTTACAAGAGCTTCTTTATCACCAAAAGCGCTTCTTCCTGGCAAAAGGGAAGTACCGCCTCAAAATGGACATTCAAGATATAAATGAGCCTGAAGAAGATTATCATATCGACCGCCCCCTGCAATTAACCATTACCAAGAATTTCCCTGATCATTCGCAAGTTGTATATCTGGAAGACTTTAAACCGGCTAGCGAAAACAGTAAAGCGGCCTATACCCGCTCCGGCTACGCCATGTATCCTATTATTAGCACTGGAACCCCATTTATCCCCCAAGGCTTAAATCGCTTGGCCTTTTACAATGAACTTTATAATCTCGATCAAAAATTAGGTGCCAACGAGGATTTTTTAATTCGCTACTACCTTCAGAATGAATCCGACGGACGGGTACTTTCTGATTTTGGCAGTTTTCAAAGAGCTAAAGCAGCAGTGGTAAATCCTATCCTCGGACAAATCGATATCAGCAAATTGCCCAGTGGTAATTACCTTTTGGTAATTGAAGCCATCGATGCCAAGGGAGAGCAAATAATCAAGCAGGATAATTTCTTCTACCGTCGTGGAGATCAAAGAGAAATTATTGCCGGCTCTTTTGAAGAACGCACGGTAAGCGGATCTTGGGTGGATCGATTAGGAAATCTGGATTCCATCGTGAAATTCATGGATTACCTCTATCCTATTTCAAGCGAGCGTGAGCAGAGAATTCAGGAAAACCTCCTGGCTTCTGCCGATGAAGAATTAATGAAAAAATACTTCTTCGCCTTTTGGGAGAATCGCAAACCCTTAGCCCCAAAAGAAGCTTGGGAGGATTACCATAAAGATGTATTGATAGCAAATAAATTATTCACCTCAGGACTCAGCAAAGGTTACAAAACGGATCGCGGTCGAGTATGGTTAATGTATGGCGAACCCAGTCAGGTAGAGCGACGAGACATGGAACCCAATATGCCCCCCTATATCATTTGGCAATACGATAATGTTACTACCGCCTATGCAGTACCTCAAAACAACCGTATTTTCATCTTTGGTGAGTTTGAACCTTCTACTCAAATCTTCAAATTGATTCACTCTACCGCTATTGGCGAAATCAATAGTCCCGACTGGAAGCAGGAGCTTTACTTCCGTGCCTATGGCGGTCCAGGTACCATCGATCCGGGTAATGATCCCAATGAAAGGGAGTTCGGAAGCAGAGCCAATCAAAACATCATCCTCGGAACTACGGGCGCCGATCAGAGAAACCGCTAAATTTGCGGCATGATTGGATATTATCTGGCGCTGGCTTTTGGGCGCCTGCTTTCCTATATGCCCTTTTTCCTTTTGTATCGCCTCAGCGATTTCCTCGCCTGGCTGATGTCAAAAGTTTTAAAATACCGTCAGGAAGTAATAGACGGAAACCTCAAGCGCTCCTTTCCTGAAAAAGATGAGGCCGAAATCAAAAATATTCGGCGTCGCTTTTACCGCAATTTCAGCGACATCCTGGTTGAGTCCTTCAAAAGCCTGAGCGTTTCCGAAAAAACCATGCGCAAGCGTTTTGTACTGCGCAATCCCGAGGTGTTTCAAAACATCTACGATCAAAATCGCGGCTTGATAATGGTGATGGGACATCATACCAACTTCGAGTGGACCGCCATGAGCATTCCCCTAGTGGTACCCCAAAATTGCTACGCGGTTTACCATCCTTTGAAAAACCCTCGCTTTAATAAACTGATCGTGAAGATCCGTGAGCAATTCGGCTTAAAGCTCTTTAAAATGGAGGACACTTATCCCTTCATGTTAAATAATCCCGACCCGCGCCCCCTCTACGTTTTCATGGCGGATCAAAGTCCACATCGCGGCAAGATTAAGTACCGTACCCAATTTCTGCATCAAGACACTCCGGTACATTTGGGGGTTGAAAACCTCAGCCGCAAATGTGATTTAGCGGTGGTCTTTATTGATATCCATCGCGTAAAGCGCGGATATTATGAAATTGAGGGGCATTTGCTTTTTGAAAACACCCAAGATCAAGAGCCCCATATGGTAACTGATACCCATGTAAAAGCCTTGGACAAACTCATTCAATCCGACCCTCCTAATTGGCTTTGGAGCCATAAACGCTGGAAATATGCCTGATACAATCGCCGTAGCAATTCTCAACTGGAATGGTCAATCTTTACTAGAACGTTACTTACCCAAATTGGTCGCCGACTCAAAAGGCCTCGGAAAAGTGTATCTGGTAGATAATGCCAGCTCGGATAAGAGTATCAGCTGGACCCAGGAAAAACTTCCAGAAGTTGAGATCATAAAGCTGGACGATAATTATGGCTATGCCGGAGGCTATAACAGAGCGATTGCACAATTGGAGGAGGATTTGGTGATATTAATCAATTCGGATATCGAATCTACCCCCAATTGGTTGGAGCCTATCGCAGCTCGTTTTGCAACAGAACCTAAATTGGGAGCCCTACAACCAAAAATCCTCGATTTAAAAGATCGCTCCAAATTTGAATACGCCGGAGCCAGCGGTGGTTATATGGATCGCCTGGGCTATGCCTTTTGTAGAGGTCGTCTCTTCGAAGTTTTGGAAAGTGATGAGGGGCAATACGACGACTATCAGGAATGTTTTTGGGCAACCGGAGCCTGTCTCGCGGTGCGCAAAACTGCCTATAATGAGGTCCGTGGATTATACGCCTCCCTATTTGCCCATATGGAGGAAATTGACCTTTGTTGGAAAATGCAAATCCAAGGCTGGAAAGTGGCCGTAGAACCCGCCAGTGTAGTCTATCACCTGGGAGGAGCAACCCTGGATGCCGCCTCCCCTAAAAAGACTTACCTCAATTTTCGTAATAACCTGATCATACTCTTTCTGAATCTGCCGCATTTGGAGTCCATGCGCATTATCTTCAGTCGCTTGCTGCTGGATGGATTAGCAGGATTACGACTTTTAAGTCAAGCTAAGCTAACTCATGTTTGGGCGATTGTAAGGGCTCATTTCGCCTTTTATGCTATGTTCACCGAACTCTATCGTGAACGCATCAAGCGAAAGCAAAAGTCCTTTAAAAGCATGAATGGACTTTATCCCAAGAGCCTTATTTGGGCCTATTTCGGTCAGAAAAAGCGAAAATTTTCAGATTTATTTTGAAGATTTTCAACCAGTCCTAGAGCCTGACTGTCAGCATAGGCCGGAAACACTTACCATAATAACAATCTGCTTTACAGTCACTTACAAAAGTTTACAACAAACAATTCCTTCCTATTCATCGTTATATCTAAAAGATAAATCAATGAATTTCCGAAAAACCCTCCTAATCAGTATGAGTCTGATTAGTTTCACTTTTTTACAATCTTGTCAAGAAGATTCCGAGCCCAACAATCAAGAAGGTCAGGCTCAAGTCCGACTTAATTTAACCGATGCGCCTGGTCTCTACCAAGCCGTTTACATTGATTTACAAAATGTTGAACTTAAGGTAGACAGCTCGGCCTGGATTAGCCTAAACACCCAAGCCGGTATTTATAATTTACTGGACTTTCAAAATGGTTTAGACACCCTCATTGGCCAAGCCTCAGTTCCTGCAGGCAAGCTAAACCAAATCCGATTAATCTTAGGCCCCAATAATTCTATTGTGACTGCTACGGATAGTCTTAGCTTAAAAGTCCCATCTGGTAGTCAATCCGGACTAAAACTCTTGGTTAACTATACCCTTCAAGCCGATTTGGTTTATGAATTTAGTCTTGATTTCGATGCCCATCGTTCCATCGTACTTAAAGGTAATGGTGACTACTCTTTGAAACCGGTAATTCGTGTTTTCACTAGCAGTAGTACCGGTAGCATCAGTGGCTTTATTCAGCCCGATTCCGTTATGACCGGCATTTTAGCACACAATACTTTGGGAGACTCAGCAGCTACCATTGCTGATACCAACACTGGTTATTTCTTATTAGCAGGACTAAACCCAGGTACCTACACCGTTGAATTTAATCCTCAAGCGCCTTTCAATTTTAAGGACACTACTAATATTATGGTAAATGCAGGTCAGGTGACTGATCTAGACACCATTAGCTTTTAATACTCTTTTGAAGGGGGTATAAAAAAAGCCGCCTCGGTTAATCCGAGGCGGCTTTTTCATTTCTTCAACCTAGCCTAGTGCCCAGGTTTATGGCCGTAGATACGTTCGTAATGATCTTGATGCAAAGACTGCACAATACGACGTTTCAACTTCATGGTCGGCGTTAATTCACCCGAATCTACCGTCCAGGCATGATCGCTCAACTCTATTTTCTTTACCTGCTCCCACTTTCCAAAATTGTGGTTTATCGCTTCCACATCCTTGAAAATCCGTGCTTTAATCTTCTCGTTCTGGATTACTTCTTTTTCAGAGCCATATTCCAGTCCCTTGCGCTTACAATAGGATTTCAAAAATTCAAAATCAGGCTGAACGATGGCGGCAGGATGCTTCTCCCCTTCACCAATCACCATAATTTGCTCAATAAAGTGGCTTTCCTTAAAGCGCGTTTCCATTAACTGAGGGGCGATATATTTACCACCGCTAGTCTTGAAAATCTCCTTTTTACGATCGGTAATTTTTAAGAAGTCGCCGTCTACAAATTCACCGATATCGCCAGTATGGAACCAGCCATCTTCGCTTAATACTTCAGCAGTAGCTTCTGGCTTATTATAATAGCCCAACATCACATTAGGACCTTTACAGAGGATTTCACCATCCTCGGCAATCTTCACTTCTACATTGCGAATTAAACGACCTACCGTGCCAATGCGCTTTTGATCTACATCCGGACCATTCACTGAAATCACGGGTGATGTTTCCGTTAAACCGTAGCCTTCCTGGATATTCACCCCGGCTGCTGAGAAAATACGAATCAATCGTGGGTTTAAAGCGGCTGAACCACTTGCTATAGCCTTTACTCGACCGCCCAGGGCTTCCAGCCATTTGCTAAAAATCAGCTTACGAACAATGGCTAGCTTCATTTTATATAGGCCTCCTTTTCCGGTGAGCTCATATTCTTCACCCAGTTCAATGGCCCAAAAGAAGAGCTTCTTTTTAATACCAGTCAGCTCGGAGCCTTTGGCTACAATTCGGTCGTAAATCTTTTCTAATAATCGAGGAACGGCGGTGAAAATAGTGGGTTTTAATTCGCGGATATTATCCCCAATGCTATCCATGCTTTCTGCATAGTAAATCGGCACGCAGGCGTAGCAATAGAGGTAAATTAGCATACGCTCATACACATGACAGAGCGGCAAAAAGCTAAGGGCCAATTCATTATCACCCTTAGTGGGAATTCGTGGAAAGGAATCCAAGCTGTTCGAAGCAATATTCTGATGCGAGAGCATTACTCCCTTGGGTCTACCGGTAGTTCCCGAAGTATAAATTAGGGTAGCTAAATCTTCCGTCTTCACGGCCTTCATGCGCTGCTCTAATTCCTCTTGATGTGTATTACTCTCCCCCATGGCCATAAAGTCCATCCAATTAGGCGCATTGGGTACCTGATCAAAAGTGTAGATTTCGGCCAGGCCTTCTACCTTATTCTTAATGTGAATGATCTTTTCATAGAGAGCTTCATCCGAAACAAAAACCAGCTTTACGCCGGCATCATTAAAGATATACTCATAATCATCTTCCGAAATAGTGGGATATACCGGCACGTCTACGCAGCCGGCTTGCAGGGTTCCGATATCGAGAATATTCCATTCCCAGCGGTTATTCGTCGAAGCTACCGCCACCTTGTCTCCGGGCTGTAAACCGGCCTCAATCAGCGCTCGGCCAAATTGATCACTCAAGTCTACATATTCCTGGGTGGATATCTTTTTCCACTTCCCGTCTACCTTTGTGGCTAATGAATCCGCTAAGGGCTTATTATTCAACTGAAAGCGCGGAAAATCAAATAATCGAGTCGGCGTATCTCCTTTCATATATTCCTGCAAAATCTTATGGATGCTAAATATAGCGGAAAAAGCCATAAATGTTTAGCTGACACCAATGTAATCGAGCGATTCTATTTGAGAATTCAGGCCTTTTGATCCTGGAAATCCTGATGGTACTTTTTCAAAGCTCGCAAGGCTTTCTCAGGAAATGGATCGAACACGGCATTGGAACGCCTATAATGCCAATCCTCTAAAATCGCCGAGCGCTCCTTTCCATCAAAAAAAGCTCTGCGCCCGCGTTTTACCCGTTTAAAAAATGCTTCGGTGCGATACCAATAATGTTTAATGTGGCCGGGCTCAATTAAAACCCGCTTTTGGCCTGGACGAAATCTCTCTCCATCACTCCAATACAAGGGAGCCAAAGGTGAGTAATTGGGATAATGTGGATTCTTATTAAAAAAGCGTGCGCCATAGCCTGAGCGAATCACGGTCTTTACTTGCTGATTCTCTTCATGCCCATCCGGGAAACGACGATTGAGTTTTTCCAACATCCATTCGCCTTCCGCCAAATTTTCTTGATGCGCCGTGCCATATATCAGCCAATTGAAAACCAATCCTGAAGCATTGACAGGGGCATTCTTTAATACCGAGGCATAGCCATTTTTGCAGAACCAAAACTCATCACTATCTAGAAAAGCGATCCATTCGTATTTTTTGGCGGCTTTCGCCGAAATGCGCTTTTTATGGTATTCCTCGCGGGTATAAAAATCAGGATGATTTATACTGTTTTCGACCTCTACTAATCCCGCTTCCAAATAAGGCTTTAGCACCTCTTGCCAATGATCACTACTCTTATCATTGGTCAAATAAATATGTTCGATCCCTTGCGATAGATGATACTCGATCCACTCTGCTAAAAAGGGAGCCTCATCCTTAAACATGGCATGCAGGGCTATTTGCCCATTGCGCTGCTTAGGCTTAAGCCAATAATCCAAAGTGCAGAGGATTTTAACCGCCCCATTCCGAATGCGATAGGACCAATTTGCCATTAGAGACTATAGAGAAATTCACCATTGATGGCGGTTGCTTTTACTTCCAGATTGGAAAACTCATCGGCCTTTAGCTTTTTCAAATCGCGATCCATCACAATGAAATCGGCATAATAACCACGCTCCAATAACCCCTTCACTTCTTCTTCAAAACTGGCATAGGCTCCGGACCAGGTCATACCTTTTAAGGCCTCATCAAAACTAAGGGCTTCTTCGGCTCTAAAGCCCCCTTCCGGATAGGCATTGGCATCTACGCGAAAGCGAGCTGCTCTAAAAGTATTGAGGGGATTAATATCCTCTACCGGAAAATCGGTTCCCAAGGGTAAAACCAATCCCTGATCTAAAAAGCTTTGGGCTCGGTAGGCATACTGAATCGCTTCTGGCCCCAGCCTTTCCTCCGCCCAATACATATCTGAGGTAGCATGGGTAGGCTGGATGGACGGAATCACGCCCAGAGCCTTCATATCTTCTAAATCCTGAGGATGCACGACTTGCGCATGTTCGATCCGCCAACGGTGATTGCGATTATGTAAATACCCCACGCCGAAGATTTGCGTGGCTAAGCGGTTGGCCGAATCGCCAATGGCATGAATGGCCATTTGCCACTTCTGATGACTCAAGGAATCGGCCATCTCTAAAAAGTAATTGGTGGGCTTTAATTGCAGACCATAATTACCGGGATCATCTGCATAAGAATTCAACAATAAAGCTCCACGAGAACCCAAAGCGCCATCCAAATAAAACTTCACCGTTTTTAACCTAAAACGCGGCTGTTCAATCGGCCCTCTGGCAAAATAATAGGCCAAAGAAGCTGAATCATCTGAGACCATTACATTGAGGCGCAGCTTTAATTCACCACTCTCACTTAGGTCCTGTAAAATTTGAATATCCTTCTTTTTAAGACCCGCATCCGTAATGGATGTTAAGCCTGCGTGGATGCAATATTCTTGAGCTTTCAGAATCAATTCTTTATCTCGCTCCGGATCGTTTTGAGGTTCTTCAATTAGGTCGACTGCATTATCGATTAAAATGCCCTTAGCTAAATCAATAGTCCCTCCTGCCACAGTTGTGGATGCATTAATCCCAGCGTAGTCCAAAGCTGCTTGATTGGCAATAGCCGCATGTCCGTCGATTCGCTTCAATAGAACCGGGGTATGGGGATAAAGTGAGTCCAAAGCTTTTCGATCGGGGAATTCCTTACTCTCCCAATCATTCTGATCCCAACCTCGACCTAAGAGAAAATCATTGGGATTCTTTTCAGCAAAATTCTGCAAACGCTCCAAGCATTCTTGCCAGGATTGGGTAGCTACTAAATTCACCCTCCCTAAACTGCGGGCATAGCCGAGAAAATGCGCATGGGCATCATTAAAACCCGGGTAGATATACATGCCCTCAAAAACCTTGGTTGCTTGTGGCTTATAAGCCGATTCTAATTCTTTCTGGCTGCCTGTTGCCCATACCTTGCCATCTTTAATCACCATGGCCTGGGCGGTCTCACCTGCTTTCAGGTAAATCTGCTTAGCCACCACCAATAGATCTACCGGTACCTTTTTAGCTTCTGTTTGACAAGAAACCGAAGACAGCAAAATCAGGAGAGCGAAAAAAATACGGGCCATAAGCTGAATTTTGGTAAAGATAATTATTGCCGCGAGGGGAAAGTAGGCGCATAAAAAAACCGCTTCGGCATAGGCCAAAACGGTTTTTCAAAATATGATATAAAGCTTAGGACTAAGCCTCTTCTTCTTTATAACCGATCATCCAATAGGTTAACTTGGGAGCTACTTGCTCTAGGCCAATAAGGGTTAACCAGTAGCCTACAAAGAGACCCAAGAATAGCAACATGCTGAAACCCATCAAGAAGATGAACAAAAAGATAAAGAATCCTAATACTTTGGTGAACATCGTTGGTAAATTTGTGGCCGCTAAAGTACAGCAAAAACTCAATCCACTAAAGTCCTAAACACCATTTTTAATGAGTCTGCGCAATTTCCTCACCTTCAGCGCCCTGATCTGCGCCATCTTTTGCATCTATCTGGGACACTTCGGATTGGAGCAAGAATTTTGGCAAAAGCTATTTGTGGCGGTGCAGGCCAGTAGCTCCGGGCAATGGGATAACCCTCCCGAATGGGCCTTGGGCTTTCGCTGGATGGGCTACCTCTTAATAGCCTTTAATTTAGCTCTCTATTTTTTGGGTAAAAATTGGCACCGCGGCCTCTACCTCGGTATTTTTGTACTCACTTTGCTGTTGACGGTTTTCATCAGCAGCTGGATAATTACACACTAAACTCTCAAATTCAAGAATATGGATTACCGTATCGAAAAGGACACCATGGGCGAAGTTCAGGTGCCCGCCGATAAGTATTGGGGTGCGCAAACCGAGCGTAGCCGTAACAATTTTAAGATCGGAGCAGCAGCCAGCATGCCCATCGAAATCGTGCATGGCTTTGCTTATTTGAAAAAAGCCGCCGCTCACGCCAATGCAGATTTAGGTGTTCTTCCGGTAGAAAAGAGAGATCTCATTTCTAAAGTTTGTGATGAAATTTTAACTGGCAGCCTCAATGATCAATTTCCATTGGTGATCTGGCAAACAGGTTCCGGTACCCAAAGCAATATGAACGTAAATGAGGTGGTAGCCAACCGCGCTCATGTTATTGCTGGCAACAAATTGGGTGAAGGCGAACGCATGATTCACCCAAATGATGACGTAAACAAAAGCCAGTCTTCTAACGACACCTTCCCTACCGGCATGCACATCGCCGCCTATAAGATGATCGTAGAAACCACCATTCCAGGCGTAAAGCAATTACGTGATACCCTGGCGGCTAAATCCGAAGCCAATAAAAATGTGGTGAAAATTGGCCGTACGCACTTAATGGACGCCACCCCCCTAACCTTGGGTCAGGAGTTCAGTGGCTATGTATCGCAATTAGATCACGGTTTAAAAGCCCTCAATAATACTTTGGATCACCTTTCAGAAGTAGCTTTAGGGGGTACCGCGGTTGGAACCGGAATTAATACGCCCGAAGGTTATGCCGAATTAGTAGCGAAGAAAATCGCTGAATTCACCGGCATGCCTTTCCGTTCGGCCGACAATAAATTTGAAGCTTTAGCGGCTCACGATGCCTTAGTAGAAACTCATGGCGCCTTAAAGCAATTAGCCGTTTCTTTAATGAAAATCGCTAATGATATTCGCCTCTTAGCCTCCGGTCCTCGTGCCGGTATTGGTGAGATTTTAATTCCTGCCAATGAGCCTGGTTCTTCCATTATGCCTGGCAAAGTGAATCCTACTCAAGCGGAAGCCATGACTATGGTTGCGGCTCGTGTAATGGGTAATGACACCACTGTAACTGTTGGCGGCTCGAATGGTCATTATGAATTGAACGTATTCAAACCGGTAATGGCCCATGCGGTATTAGAATCGGCTCGTTTAATTGGCGATGCTTGTGTTAGCTTCGATGAGCATTGTGCTGTAGGCATTGAGCCTAATCACGATGTAATCAAACGCCACTTGAACAACTCCTTGATGTTGGTAACGGCCTTAAACACTAAGATTGGTTACGAAAAAGCGGCTAAGATTGCCAAAACCGCCTATGAAAATGGCACTACTCTTAAAGAGGAAGCCATCAATTTAGGCTACCTCAGCGCGGAAGAATTCGACGCTTGGGTTAAACCCGAAGAAATGGTAGGCAGCTTAAAATAAGCTCCTCCACAGCATAGCAAAAGCGCAAAGGCCATTAGGTTTTTGCGCTTTTTTTATGAAATAAATTCACAGTTGATCTTGCACCGCTTTTTGCAGTTCCGGGAAAAAATTTTCGAATCGCTCCTTGAAAAAATCCTCTTGTCGATCGAGCTGAACCACGGCATGGGCCATGCGATTTTCATTTTGGGCTCTGCGCGACATGCCATTTAAACTGCTCTCCAATCCATGACGATGCTGGTAATTCTTCAACCAATTGCCACGCTCCATATAGGTAAAAGTATGCTGTGCCCGCTCAGGCAATACCGACCAATAATCACGGAACAAATCATAAGACTTCTGAGCAAAGGCTTCCAGGTTCTCACCAGTCCAGCTATTAAAACTGCGAGCTAAAAAATGATCCATCACGATATCATTCACCACTCCGGCATACTTACCCTGCGCAGGACGCCAGGCTTCGAGCATTTCACCCACAATAGCATGACTATCGGTAAACTCATCAATAAAATGATGCAATTCGATCCCCTTGCGAATCCCCTCCGAATATTGATCGTAAAACTTACGGCGGGTAAAATCGGCAATGGAATTACCAATCATAAGTTCTGGATCATTATCACTGAGGGCCAAATGCGCTAAAAAGTTCATAGTTCGAATTTAGGCTTCTTCCTCGGCTCAGTCAATCGAGAAAGGCATAATTAAGATTAGATTAAAAGATGAAGAATGTCACCTTGAGCAAAAGTCCAGGCCTTTATCTTTGTGGCCATCTTGCAAAAACTCGCCAGCATACTCATATTAAGCAGCCTCCTAAGCCAGCTCTTATTGCCCATTCCGGTAATGCTGGATTACGCCCTGCGCTATCAAGAATATGCGGAGCAATTATGCGAGAATAAGGACAATCCCGAATCGCAATGTAATGGCAGCTGCCAGGTAGTAAAAATCTTGCAGTGCGATAGCTCCTCTCAAGAAGAACCGGGCTTACCGGCCTTCCGGGTTTTTAATGATTGGTTTTGGCTGGGATCTGATGAAATTCCTCAAACGAATATTGATGCTAAGACCTTCGATAAGCCTTTAGTGCTTTCAAAGTATCTACAGCCCTTTTTGGCTCAGGCTCCTAAGCCTCCAAGTTTTACCCGACTCTTTTAATCGACTTAGGTAAAACTTAATTCTAAATTTCATGAAATTCAAAATTGTGCTCAGCATCCTGTTGCTGAGCGTATCTTGGCTGCGCAGTGCGGCCTGCGATGTTTGCAGCTGTGGCAGCATGGCTTTTGGCATGGGCGATTTCACCAATCAAGGTCGCAGCCTTCTTAATTTCAACTATCAACTTAAAAGCTTCCAAGGGCCTTTAAGTCAGGACTATTTCCATCAATTGCAAATCAGTGGTATATGGGCACTTTCCAGTAATTGGCAAGTAAAACTGAGCTTGCCTTGGATGTACGCCGAGCGAGAGATTAATGATGATGGCAGTCGCGCCGAACTCAATGGCCCTGGCGATTTAAGCTTGAGCCTGCAAAAGAAAGTTTGGTCCTGGATGGGCAATGAAAGCAGTCATAGCTTATACCTCTCTGCCGGCATCCAAGCTCCCACCGGAAAATTTGAAGACCGCCCTATTGAAAGTCTAATTGCCCCCAGCTTTCAGCGTGGTAGTGCTAGTTGGGATTTTCTTTTTAGCCTACAGTATGAATATGGCTGGAAGGACTATTTGCTAGTTTATCAAGCGGCCCATGCGCAAAACACCACCAACCGCTATGCCTATCGCTTTGGCGATCAATGGCTCAATTCCTTAAAAGCGGCCCGTAACTTCGAATGGGGTAGCAAAGCTTTGTCGATGATTTACCTCAGCCTCGACCATCAATATCTGATGCGCGATGTAAACAAGCGAGGTTATTATCAATTTGGAACGGGGGGCAGTGCCTGGTTGGCTGGATTGGGATATCAATACAGTAGTTCCAAATGGTCATTAACAGGCCAATATCAATTCCCGGGATTTGCACAGATTGGCGACTATCAAAGTGGCAATCAGATCAGCCTAAGCTTCAATTACTTTTTATGAAAAAGGCAATCTTGTTTTCGGCTTTAAGCCTGATGGCATTTACGGCCTGCGAAAAAGAGTTTAGTGCTATGGAAGATCAAAGCGCTCCGAAAATTGAGCTATTGTTACCCCATCTGCTCGAAGCTACTGCTGGGGATTCCTTGCATTTTGAAGTTCGCATTAGCGATAATGATCAATTGCATGATTGGTATTTGGGCCTCAATAATTTATCGAAGATGACCAAGGAAATTCACTGGTCGCAACACAGTCACAGTCAATCTGTTGTTTTGGACACCAGCTATTACCTGGACCCCAATTTAAGTGACAGTCATTTTCAGCTACAGCTGGAAGCCAGTGATCACAATGGCAATAAGAGCAGCAGAAAAATTGCCCTATTTGTAAAAGCTAAGGGTTAAAAAAAGAGGCCATTGCAAGGAATAAATCATTGCAATGGCCTCTTTAAAATTATGGGCTTCAGGCAAATACCTTAAAGCACTGGGAGCGAATCGATCAAATTTCGAATACCTCGAACTCGTAACCCTCAGTAATTGGGTTAATTAAGAGTTTCTTGCAGGCTTCATCCACCTTAGCACGAGCAGCATCTGCAGAGTCGGCTTCCACCTCCAGGTGAATGTGCTTACCAATGCGAACATCCGAGATCTCGGGTAAACCGATATTCTTCATGGAGTTACTTACTGCTTTACCTTGGGGATCCAATAAAGCCTTATGAGGCATGATGTTGATTTCCGCTTTAAACTTCATAGTTATAATCATTAGGCCCTTTTACCGGGCTTAAATAGGAGTGAAATTAGAAGGTACAAAGGTATAATAAAGGCCAATGCCCTAAAACGTAAAAGCGCAAAAAGCACAACGATCCCTAAAACCAGGATAATTCGCGAGCGATTGGCCTTCCAGGACCAGTCCTTTATTTTGAATGACATCAGCGGAAGCTCTGCTACCAAGAGTAAGGAGCTAATGATGCTTAATGCCGTTAGGAAAAAGGGATGCAAGAGAATAGCCTCCGTAGTGGGGTTGCTGGTAGTCTGGGCCCACAGGCAGAGGGAATAAAGTAAAATGGCATTAGAAGGCGTGGGTAAGCCAATAAAAAACTCTTCCTGCCGATCGTCCAAATTAAACTTCCCCAAACGCAAGGCCGAGAAAATGGGCACCAGCAAAGCTAAATAGGGTAAAAAATCTGGCAAAGGCTCTCCACTGCGACCTGCTTCTTGAAAGGTGTGAAAGAGGGCAATACCAGGGGCTAAACCGAAGCTGATCAGATCAGCCATGGAATCGAGTTGCAAGCCTAATTCGGAATGCACCCCCAGCGCTCTGGCGACCAATCCATCTAAAAAATCAAAAACCAATGAAGCTCCCAAAAACCACAGGATTAAATCCCATCGGCCTTCGAAGAGGGCAATTATTGCCAGCACGCCACTGGCCAAATTGGCCAAAGTGAGCATATTTGGAAGATTCCTTTTAAACATAAGGGCAATATTAGCTAATCGCTAAAGTTATGAAGGAGGAAATTTATTTATTTGCCTAAAGAATTCCCTTGAGACGAATCATTCTTTTTTTAGTCCTCCCTATGCTGGCCTTTTCCCAAGGTCGCAAGTATTCGAACGCCTTTTTGGAAATCGGGGTAGATGCCCGTGCCATGGCGCTTTCCAATGCCGTTATTGCATCCACAAATGATGTGAATGCCACTTATTGGAACCCGGCTGGCCTGGCCAATATTCGAAATTCATGGCAAGCTTCGGCCATGCATGCTGAGTATTTTGCCAGTATTGCCCAGTACGATTACGCCGCTTATGCACAGGCCATAGATGAATACAGCTCTGGAGGCCTGGCTTTTATTCGCTTTGGGGTAGATGACATTCTCAACACTACCGATCTTATCGATCAAGATGGCAATGTAGATTACGATCGTATCACCCGATTTTCCGCTGCAGATTATGCCCTAATTGGCTCCTATGCCCGTCGATCTAAAACCGTGGAAGGCCTTAATTATGGTGGAAGTTTCAAATTAGTTTACCGTCAGATTGGCGAATTCGCCAGCTCCATTGGCTTTGGTTTCGATGCTGGTATTCAGTATCGCAAAGGGGCCTGGATGTTTGGCGCTACCCTGCGCGATATTACCACCACCTTTAATGCCTGGACCATTCATGAAGATGAATTTGGCGATATCTTCAATCTAACGCCAAATGAATTGCCAACCGAAAATCTCGAGCTCACTATCCCGCGCTTACTCTTAGGGGCAGGTCGCAATTTTAAGCTTAATGATCGTTACAATCTGCATGCCGAGGCCAGCGCTGATTTAAGTTTTGGAGGCCAACAAAATGTATTGTTGGGTTCCGACTTTGTAAACTTCAATCCGAATTTGGGTCTTGAGCTTGCCTACCGTAATTTCATCTTTTTACGGGCTGGGGCCGGAAACGTCAAAAAGCTCCAAAACTTCGACAGCAGCGAATATTTTAGCTTGCAGCCCAATTTAGGGATCGGCTTTGCCTACAAGGGTATCTATCTGGATTATGCCTTAACCGACATTGCCAGTGCTTCGGGCACCCTATATTCGAATATCTTCTCTCTACGCTTTAACTTTGAGACCTTTAAAAGGTCTTAATGCGCAAAATATTAGTCCCCCTGGGTACTTCTACCCTGGCTTTCATTTACGGATATTACCACTCAGATTGGCTTTGGTTTTTACTGGCTTTTGCCTGGACACCTTTATTAATTGCTGCTGAGCGAAACCACCCTAAATACCTCAGCATTGCCGCCGGTATATGGGTGCTCTTAGGCGCTTCCTTAAGCACCGAAAACAGTTGGGGCCTTTTACCAGCCCTAGCCTGGACCCTGTATATTGTAGGAAAAGATTTTTGGGGACTGCAAAGAGCCAATTTAGCCTTTATCTTTTTGATGTTAAGCGCGGATGCTCTGCCCTTTTATTTCGAACTAAATCCTTGGGACCTGGGTCTGTATATGGCTATTCCCCATGATCATACTGCCTCCTATTTGGCTTGGTTTCCAAAAATTGGAGCTTTAGCCACTTCCGCCAGCTTACTCCTGAGCAATCTTTTCATCGCTCGTCTCTGGCTCTACTTTGAACAAAAAAGAAAGATCGCCTGGAGCTGGGCCATTCCTCTTTTCCTTCTTTTAATCACACCTTGGATTGGCAATGCCTTAAGCGGATTAGAAAGTCCGGAGCCCTTCGAGAATTGGCCCTTCCAGCCCATGGATCAATTTATGGCCCGCATGAGTTTTTTCCTGGCTTTTTTCCTGTTGCTCTTTGCTTTGGTCCGTAAATTACTACCCGAAAAAAATGCTGATGATCGATTTACGTAGCGACACTTTTACCAAGCCTCTGCCCGAAATGCAAAAAGCCATGTGGGCCGCCGAGGTTGGAGATGATGTATTTGGAGAAGATCCCACCATCAATACACTGGAAGCCAAGGCTGCCGAAATGTTTGGTATGGAAGCGGCAGTATTTTGCCCCTCCGGCACCATGACCAATCAAATTGCAATTAAAACGCATACCGTACCAGGGCAAGAAGTAGTCTGCCACGAATACTCCCATGTATACAATTACGAAGGAGGAGGCATCGCTTTTAACAGTGCTTGCCAGGTGCGCCCTTTACGCGGACCCAAGGGAAAATTGGAAGCAGCGGAAGTAGCCGCTGCTCTGCAAAATCCATTGGATCACCATGCCGCTACCAGTCGATTGGTTGTTTTGGAGAACACCACTAATAAAGGGGGCGGCGCATGCTACGATCTCGAAACCATCGATGCCATTCGAGAAATCACCTCAGCCAAGGGCCTTGGCTTACACCTGGATGGTGCCCGCTTATGGAATGCCTTGGTGGCGACTGGTCAAAAAGCCAGTGACTATGGCCAACGCTTCGACTCGATCTCAGTTTGCCTGAGCAAAGGACTAGGCTGTCCGGTAGGTTCTTTACTATTAGGATCTAAAGACTTTATTCATGAGGCGCGCTTTATTCGTAAGAAATTAGGCGGAGCCATGCGGCAAGCAGGTTATTTAGCGGCTGCGGGAATTTATGCTTTGGATCATCATATTGACCGCTTGGCGGAAGATCATGAAAAAGCGCGTCGTTTAGCTCAGGCCTTAGAAGCTTCTGGCTGGGTGGAACCCATCGAAACTATTGAAACCAATATTCTGATTTTCAACCTGAAGCACGAAAAGTCGATTGACCAGTTTAATCAGCATTTAAGGCAAGCTGGAATTTTGCATATCGATATGGGACAAGGCAAGCAACGCTTTGTTACGCATCATGATGTTAGCTTTGAGGCAATCGAACAAGTTTGTGAGGCAATTAAAAAGCTTCCTTAACAATTAAAACCAACCTTCATGTCTGACCTGAAATCGCTCGAAGCTGCGCTTCGCAAAAAAAGCGTGCAAGCCGCCTTGGGTTTGCTTGTCTTCTTCATCTCTTATCTTCTTTTAATCCTATTCGCCCTTGGACTGGCGATTGGCCTCACTTATGTTGGAGTTCAACTGGTAATCGTATTCCCACGATTTATCACCCTGCTATTGGCCATTGCCATGATCATAGTGGGGCCCATGATCATTGCCTACCTGTTTAAATTTTTAGGCAAAAAGGCCGAAGATCATAAGGGGGTAGAAATTCAGCTCAAAGAAGCTGATCAACCCGAACTATTTAAGCTACTGAGAGAGCTTACTGCTAAAGTGAATACCTCTATGCCTCGAAAGGTATTCTTAGTACCCGAGATTAATGCCGGGGTTTATTTCGACTCCAGTTTTTGGAGCCTCTTTTGGCCGGGTCGCAAGAATTTAAAAATTGGAATGGGCCTATTGCATTCCACCAATAGAACTGAATTGGAGTTTATTCTGGCGCATGAGTTCGGACATTTCTCTCAAGGCTCTATGATGCTTGGCTCCTATACCTATCAGGTAAATCAAATTTTAACGGTCTTGCTTAGTCCGGATGAGACTCCCCGTCAAGCGGAGGAATACGATAATCTGGGTTTGATAAGTATTGGCCAGCGCTTTGGGAAGACCATCATTTACGCCATGTCGGAAATCCTCAAGAGCCTTTTTAAATTGGTAAACCTTAGTCATTCTAGCTTATCGCGCCAAATGGAGTTCCATGCCGACGCGGTAGCGGCCAGTATTTATGGACCGAAACCTTTAAAACACTCCTTTAACCGAACAGAGTTCATGGAGAATTGCTTCAGCCTGATGGGCAATTTTTACAATCGTTATCCTGGAAATCAGTACAGCCCTAAAAATTTATACCGCGATTTAGAGATCGTAAAAAAGGTGCTCTGCGAAGAATATGCAATCCCCGAGCATAATGGTCAGCCCTATATTCGACCTACGAATAAACTCAAGCCGATTAAAAGTCAAATCAGCTTTTATGAAAACTGGAATAGCCATCCTGAACATGAAGAGCGGATCGCCAGTTTAGAAGCTCTTTTTGGAGAACAGGAATTCCCGAAGCCCAATCCAGAAGCAGCTTTCAAAATTTTGCTAAACCCAACAAAACTAGAAGAAGAACTAAGTCTCGAAATCCTGAAGGCAGATGCTGAGGAACAAAGTCCACTTAAGGATTCTTTAGATGCTGATGAATTTGAAAAGGCCTTCAGGGAACTTTGGAAGCAGCAAGTTTACCACCCCGTTTACAATCATTATTACGATCAATGGAATCCAGAGCCCTTTGACCTGGATCAAGCAGCAAAGACTGAAAACAACATTGAAGCCGAAAGTTTATTTCAAATCGAGATTGTAAATTCCATTCACGATTGCTTCTCCATTAGCGAAGACTTGAATTTACTGGCCCACATCTCGGCTAAGAATATTGATGTAAAGCGCTTTCGCTATAAAGATCGTCAGTATAAGCGTCTGGAATGTGGTAAGTTGAGTATGGAACTCCGTAAAGAACAGGAAGACCTGGTCAAGAAAATATCCGAAAACGATCAAAGAATCTATCACTATTGCCTGGCGCGTGAAAAGCAATTGAACAAAGAACCCCGCCTACAGGGAATGTATGAAAATTGGTTTAAGTTCTTGAAACCACAGGAACAAGAGCAGGATCAACCATTGGCAGCGCGAATCATGGCCAAAATGGATTTTATAGAGCAAGTTACGCCCTATGACACTATCGAAAAGAATTTTGAAAACCTCCTTCCTTTAGAACATCTATTTCGACAGGAACTAAGCGAGCAACTTGAAAATGAAAGGCTCTGCCAAACCCTGGGCACGGAAGTACTTGACAGTTTAAAAGCTTATTTAGCGGCTTCTCCAAAGTATTTTAAAAAGGAAAAATACCTTGATGAAAAACTCCAATTATTCATTAAGGCCTTGCAATACTCCCTGCACATTATATGGCCTGAACTCTTCCAAAACCGTAAAATCGAGCTTTTAGAATATCAGGTAAGCTTATTACCTCAGGAAATTTGCGAAGCAGCATTAAAAAAACAGAAGGAAGCTATTCCTATCGAAGACTAAGAATTTTACGCTCTAAACTTAGCGTCCATTGAACACAAGCATTTTCTGCACCTCAGTATATTAGCCCCATGATTCTGAGGGGAAAGCTGATGAAATATTGCTTAAACATAGGTCTTGCCTTAGCCTTATCTTCTGCACCGTTATTTGGACAAAGGCCGGAAGCCTTAAAAGAAATCGGGATTGATCACCCAACTTTACTGAAGTCCAGGGAAATATTCCCCATGAACATTGATAGCGCCTATCATTATCTGAAAGCCGCACAAAAAGATATTAGTCAGGAAAACCTCAAAATTCAAAGTGCCTATTATGCTTATCTGGCGGATGCCGAAATTCATCGAGGAAAATTAAACTTGGCGCGCGCCTACCTTGATTTTTCCAAGAACCTTTTAGACAGTACTGCAAACCCGCTTCTCTTTGCCCATAATCAATACTATGAGGCTCTCTATCTTCGGGAGAGTCAACAATTGCCCGCGGCGATCAGTGCTGCATTAATCGCCCTTCGAGTATTTGAAAACCATCAAGACAGTTCATGGATCGCATTGAGTAATCGATTGGCCTCGGGAATTTTTTATCTGCAGGGCAATTTGGAGGACGCATTGGCGTATTTGGAACGATCCATAGCCATCAATAATGCTCTTAATCTAGAATCCGAATTAGCCGCTGACTTCCACAATAAGGCACTCATCCTGGTGATTCAAGGAAATGTAGAGGAAAGTTTCAGCTTACTTCAAAAAGCAAAAAACCTCAACCTTAAAAACCACAATTTAGGTTGGTTAGGTAGAAACTACCATGCTCTGGCCTATCATTACCAAAGAGAGGATTATTCCAAATGCGAACAATACATTGATTCCGCCAGTAGCACTTATCGACAAATTCCGGATTTAGGTGCTTTAATCAATCTCAAGTTTTTTGAAGCGCGACTCAAAGTTCGACAAGGCTTTTATAAACGGGCCGACTCCATTCTTGAGAGCATTCGTGAAATGAGCACGGATGAACTGTTTCTTATCAAAGCTGCGGAATACTATCAGGTGAAAGCCCATCTTAAAGCTCATCTGGAAAAATGGGAAGAGGCCTTTAATTTGCAAAATCGCTATCTAAGTATTCAAGATAGTCTGGATCATTTAGAACATCAAGCAGCTCTCGAAATCTATAAAACACTCCACAACTCAATAATAGAGCGTGATAAGCTTGAAAAGGAATCCGAACATCTCCAATATCTAAATAGCAAGCAGCGCTATATTGCCATTTATGTATCGGTCTTGCTCATTTTGGGCGCCTTGTTTATTTATCAATTGTACCGCAATCAGAGACTTAAAGGACGCCAATTAGAGCGTGAAAGAAATACCTTTCAACGCGATCTCGAATTTCGTGATCAAGAGCTTAGCGCCATAGCCCTCAACCAGGCGGAAGAAGCCCAGTGGAAACAAAGTATTATGGCGCGCCTAGAAGATGAAATCCAAAAGCCGGGACCTGTAAAAGCCGATTCACTTAAAAAGATGCTAGCGGATTTACGGCGCAGCGCCAATTCCAAAAACCAATGGGAAGAATTTGAAATGCGCTTTAAACGCGTTCACCCCAGTTTTTACGATAAACTTCAGGGATTGGCTCCGGATTTATCCCCTGCAGAGCTGAAAATTTGCGCTTTACTGCGGCTCAATTTAAGCACCAAAGAAATTGCTGCCCTCCTGCATAAATCGGTTAAAGGCCTCGAAGTTGATCGAGCACGAATTCGCAAAAAACTGGGGCTCACCCACAGTAAGGAGAATTTAACCAAGTTCATTCTGAGCATCTAAGCTCATACTATTATTAGGTAAAAATCTTTGCCTACCACATTTTCAGGCGCTTATAATTCCTCAAATTCTTGCATCTTTAGGGTCTCAATCAAATAAAACCAATATGACCCGAGAAGAAAGGTTGGTGTTCTGCAAGCAATGTGAACATCAAAAAATGGATCTGCAACAAGGAATCATCTGCAGCTTAAGCAGTGCCCCCGCAGCATTTGAAGGCAACTGTGATGACTTCGTAGAAAGCCCGGAAAAGGCAGCCTTACATCAATCACAGGCCAGCCCCGAAGTAGTTGGACCAGAAACTGTAACTCTTAGTCCAGAGGAACTGGAAAAATACCGTTCAGAACAAAACCTGGGCTTAGGTATAGCCGCCGCACTTGGTACTGGTTTAGTAGGTGCCATACTTTGGGCTACTTTAACGGTGGCTACCGGATATCAAATCGGCTATATGGCTCTGGCCATTGGCTTTGGAGTAGGCTTTATGAATCGCCAGGCTGGAAAGGGTATTGATCCCATTTTCGGAATCAGCGGAGCGATCATTGCTTTAGTTTCGGTGTTCCTGGGGAATATCTTTAGCATTGTGGCCATTGCCTCGGAAGAACTGCAAAGCACCTTCTTTGAAACATTAAGCATGATCGATTACGGATTGCTTTTTGAAGTGATGATGGATGATTTCTCTCCGATTGATATTTTATTCTACGGTATTGCCGCCTACGAAGGCTATAAATTCTCTTTCCGAACTTTCGAGAAAGCTTAATACTATATCATTTTCACCCGTCTAAAAGCCGTCTCAATTAAACCGAGACGGTTTTTTTTTTGCTGCGCATTAAACCTCTTGGCATTTGCATAGTCGTATAAAGCATAAGTACAAATTATGACGAATCAACTCAAACTACTAAGCTCCCTCCTTAGCCTCTTAATTCTTATTTCAGCCTGCTCAGAAGATGATGACACTACTGCAACTAATAGTTCCAATTGCAGTTCCGATATCGAATTTGACGATAGTCGCGGCGATTGTACCCAAACGCTTACTTATACTAACCAAGTAAGCATTAGCAGTTCCAATGGAAATTGGGTGATTTCAGCCAACAGCATCCCCGACCATAAAGTCGGACTCTTTGGTCAAGTACCCGGTGCCTTGAACCCCAATGCGGTTTCTCCCCAAAATGAATCTTATACCATTAGCCAAAACCCTCAACTCACCGGATCTATGGTCGCCTGCTTAGGGGCCAATGGACCTCAATATCGCTTTGGTATACTATTCAACGGTGTTGAACTGGATCCAGTTGCCGCAGAGCCCTGGCCCCATGAAGGAATTATGAGTCCGGATGTAAATTGGGAATGGAACCTGGAGGCACTCAATGTTTCTATTGGCCTTGACTGTAATAATGCCCACGTGCAACCCAGCGGCCAGTATCATTACCATGGCAAACCTCAACTTTATCTTGATGATTTAAATCTCAACCCTACAGAAATGAAGCAAATTGGCTTTGCGGCCGATGGCTTTCCGGTTTATTATAAATACGCTTATAGCGATGCCGCAGATAGCAACTCCGCAGTAGTGGCCATGCAGTCCAGCTATCGTTTAAAATCCGGACAACGTCCCGGAGATGGCGAATCTGCACCCTGTGGAGCCTATACCGGTGTTTACAGCAATGATTATGAGTATATAGACGGCCTGGGCAGTTTGGATGAAGCTAATGGCCGATATGGCATTACTCCGGAATACCCTGATGGCATTTACTATTATGTATTAACAGACGAATTCCCGGCTATCCCCCGCTATTTAAAAGGAAGTCCTTCCAGTAGTTTTGGTTTTTAGATGAAAGTCTTCTTTGGAATAGCTTTAGTTCTCTTGGGAATCCAAAAGGCCCGGGCGCATGACCCCGACCGGGCCTTTTTCACAATTTATTTTGAAAGCACCGCCATTCGAATGGAAGCCGAGGTGCCCTGGACTTTCCGCAAAGCTGTAAGCCAAGCCTTCCCGGAGGCTATGCTAAGTAAAGACAGCTTATTAATTGCTGAGGCCTTTGAGCTCTACTTGCGGAACAGTATCCAACTATTTGATCAAGAAAATCAAGTATTGAATTTACTAAAGTGGCGAACCCTTCCGGCGGAAGGGCATCAACATTCCGGGCATTTTGAACTCCTTTTCGAGAAGGGCAAAATGGCGCGGCTGGAAAACCACTGTATGTTGGAACTTTATGAGGATCAGGAGAACCAACATTTTATCCCCCAATGGGATTTAAGTTTTAATACCAACCGGCAAATGCCGAACTATCAATTTGATGCCGATCAATATTCCAGTCTCCTAAACTCCTGGCTTTTTGTTGCTCTGGCCTTTGCTTTTAGTTTAATCCTTGGTCTGCAAATCCGAAGGCGAATGCTCAATCGATAATCAAATAACGCGATTCAGCGCTCTTCGGGAAACGCAATAAATACATACCTGCTTTCAAATCAAATTCCAGGCGATTGCCATTTTGATAATGAAACACCTTCAGTAAAGAACCTTTCATATCCCTTAATTCCAAATCTCCCATTTCAGGCTGCCAGTTTTCGACCTGTACCTGATCTGTAGCAGGTAGTGGATAAATTTGCCAGGTTTGAGCTTCCGTTTCCCCTGTACTCAGGGAACTGGTAAAGATCATCGTCCCCCAGGTATCCGGTCGAAAATGATCAGCCATTAAAGGCCAATGAAACCATTCGAAAGTAGTGTTGGTATTCACAAAGGCAATTCCAATGCTATCTCCAGACTGAGGGTAATAGTTTAAGGTAGACCAGGGAATGGCAATTTCGAAAGTATCCGGGTAAAAAGCGGCATTTGCATTAGGAATACCTATCCAATTGGGACGAACCTCCTGACAAGAATCATAGACCCCATAAGCACCTTGATTTTCGCAATCCGTGGCTGAAACATGGAACCACCAATCATCTGGTGCAAAGGCCGTATCACGGTCCAAATTTAAATCTAAAAGCACTTCCGGAAAACGGAACTGGGCACCTAAATGATCGGTAAAAGCAAAGTAGAGGTTCTGATCATCATATTGATAATAGACCTTGGAATACACATTCGGTGTAATATCTATTGCTACATAATCCTGCAAATCCCATTCACCAGAACCAAAATGCCCATCCAATTGAACGGCATTAAATACTCTTGGGAATATTTCATTTTGAGCAAAAGAAGAGCTGGAGACAAGGCCTAGAAACAGGAGTAATATTGATCGCATAGCTTTTGTTTCTGGAAAGATAAAAACCCTCTTAAAAGAAGGACTTTAATTTCCTGTTAAAGCTCTGAATTTGAATTAATTTCCACAACAGCAAACAAGTTAAAAAGCTTGTGTTACTAATGTCACCAAAGGCCGAAAGCTAACTTTTATCATACTTTTTCCATGGGATACTGGGGACCTTTACTGTAGTAAATGAAACCCATAAGTCATGAAAGATTTAGTGATTTTAGGCGCCGGAACCGCCGGAACTATGATGAGTAATCATCTGGCTAAACGCCTTCCAGACGACTGGAGAATCCGCATTGTAGATCAACGTAAGATTCACCACTACCAGCCCGGATATCTTTTTATCCCTTTTGGGACTTATAAGGAAGAAGATATCATCAAACCCATACAGCAATTCATTCCCGAGCGTGCTGAATACATTCAACAAAGTATCTTAAAAGTAGATGCCGATCACAATCGGGTTTATCTCGAAGACAGCCGAGTATTGGACTACGATGTATTAATCATTGCCACCGGCACCGACATTGCTCCGGAAGAAATTGACGGAATGCTAGGCGATCACTGGCATAAGTCTGTTTTCGACTTTTACACCTTAGATGGAGCAGTAAAACTTCATGAAAAACTTAAAAACTGGGAAGGTGGACATTTAGCCGTTCACATTACCGAGATGCCGATTAAATGTCCGGTTGCGCCATTGGAATTCACCTTCTTAGCCGATGCTTATTTTGAGCAAAGAGGGATTCGTGATAAAGTAAAAATCTCCTTTGTAACGCCAATGGATGGTGCCTTCACCAAACCCGTAGCCAGTGCCCATCTTGGTCACCTACTGGAAGAAAAAGGAATCGAGGTGATTCCCAACTTCAATATCATGAGCCTGGATGGAGAAAGAAAGGTAATCACCGATTACGAAGGCAGAGAAGTAAGCTATGATCTGTTAGTTACCATCCCTACCAATAAAGGCGCCGACTATGTAGAACGAAGCGGATTGGGCGATGAACTGAACTTCATCCCTACCCATAAAGGCACCTTGCAAAGTAAAGCCAAGGAAAACATTTTTGTGATTGGCGATGCTACCAATCTACCTGCCTCTAAAGCGGGCTCTGTAGCACACTTCGAAGGCGAGATTCTCTTAGAAAATGTACTGCGCTTTATTAAGGGGAAAGAATTACTCGATGAATTTGACGGCCATGCCAATTGTTTTGTTGAAACCGGACATGGCAAGGCCCTCCTGATCGACTTTAATTATACCCATCAACCTGTGAGTGGCACCTTCCCCATCCCTGGAGTAGGTCCTTTAAATCTCCTGAAGGAGAGCCGTATGAACCACATGGGTAAGATGGCCTTTAAATGGATTTACTGGAATATGCTTATTACCGGCAAGCATATCCCCTTTGTTAGCTCTAAAATGAACGAAGCCGGTAAAAATTTTGAAGAAGCAAACGTTTAAAAACAAAAGCCATGGAAGCCACAATTGCCGGTCAAATTATTGACCTCAACAACGAAGGGTACCTCACTGATTTAAAACAATGGAACAAAGAGGTAGCCGCTCAAATCGCCCAGGAAGAGGGCATTGAACTCACTGATGGCCACTGGCCAGTAATTGAGTACTTACAAGAACAATATCGCAACGAAGTACCACTTAGCATTCGCAAGGTGGGAAAAAGCGGGGTTGTAGACATCAAGCAGTTTTATGCTTTATTCCCCGGCGGACCGCTTAAAAAAGCCAGTCGCATCGCCGGAATTCCCAAACCTGCAAGTTGCATCTAAAAACGAAAGATCATGGACCCCAAGACAATGGATAATCCCGCGGAAGTAAACAAAGATGCCCGCGTTAAAAAAATGATGCTCATCCTTTCTAAGGCGACCATCGACAACGTATACGCCTGCTTCATCCTGGCCAACGGCGCCCGTATGGAAGGTATCGAAGCAGAAATTTTCTTCACTTTCTTCGGCCTAGAAGCCGTTCAGAAGAAAAAACTGGAACATCTGCATGTAGCCACCGTAGGAAACCCGGCCATGCACATCCCCACTCTTTTAGGAGGTTTACCGGGAATGGAATCCTTTGCCACCAATATGATGAAAAAGGAAATGGAGAAATTGGATATTCCTCCGGTAGGTGAATTCATCGAAATACTGGAAGCCTCCGGAGCTAAACTCTGGGCTTGCAAACTAGCGATGGACATGTTCCACCTTGAACGCGAAGATTTAGTAGATGAAATTTCTGATGTGATTACCGTTGGAGACTTCTACAATCGCGCCCAGGGAGAAAATACACATTTGTTGTTCATTTAGAGCAAATTGTGGGTTTCATCGGAAAGGCCTCGAATGTAGATTCGGGGCCTTTCTATTTTTTACCGAACCTGAATTCTCTGGTAATGGTTGATCTCTCCCATTTTAACCTGCATCAAATAAAGCCCGGGTTTTAATTCTGCTAATCGCTCTCCGCTCTCCAAGTTTCTATATTCCATAACCTTTGCACCACTTAACTCGAAAAAAGTGAGACTTAGCTCTGCCTCAGCATCCCAATAAAGCCTTAAGTCAGATCCTTCTACAGGATTAGGATACAAGCTAAATGTCTGCCGCTCTTCCTTGAAATTTGGCAAACCTACTTTCGGATCCAGGATATTCAAGGTAAAACCTTGACTAGCTCTTTTGAAAACAAAGTTCCCAGCACTATCCAAAGCTATCATTCTGCAAACTTGAGATTCGCAGGAATCAATACCCAAAGAATCCTGAACTTTAATTCTCAAGCACAACTGATAAGGTCCGTTACCCCCATAGCTATGCGATGGAAAGGCTGCCGTTGAGCTTGCCCCGTCTCCAAAATCCCAGAAATACTGTGGATTACTTCCATTTGAAGAATACGAAGAGTTATTGTAAACAAACAAGGTGTTTCCTCCCTGCAAAGCCAAAGCAGTATCCACATAAAAGGCTGCATTACAAATAACCGGTCTTTGATTGTTGTTTACATAATTTACCAATCCAGCTTTTGTACCACATGAGTCATAAGCCCGATACACAAATTGATTCGGTAGATTTCCATTAAAAACAGACAGCAATACTGAGTCTTTCGGACCAGAGAGGTTTTGATTTGAAATGCTCCATTGATGAACCAAGGTCCCAGGCCCAGGATGAACTGCGGGATTCCAATACAATACTGATTCACAAACTAAATAAGGTCCCTTTGCATCTACCTTGGGATAAGCTGTACAATCATCTGCTAAACAGCTAAATTGTAAGCTATCCGTTAGGCTTAGGTTCTGATTTGCACCAAAAGCTAATTCCAGGCTCCCGACAATAATGCCATTACAATCTTCACTTCTCCACACCACACTATCGCCTGCCGATAAACCGCTTAAAGTAAAATCCACAAATCCTTGAGCATTCGTATAGCCATGTGCATTATAATTACCTGGCCAGTCGCCCCGAAAAGACCCGGAATTTGCTCCAGAACCTTTATAAAGAAATACACTAGCTCCTTTTAAGAGCTGCCCTTGGTGACTTAGATAGATTCGAATGGACCCCTGACCCGGTGTACCATTTGTATTTCGAGGTGAAGTCGTATCACAAATACTGGCACAAGACAAATCCGCGCTTAAACAGTAATTAGCCACTGTTGCACCATTCCAAGGCAAACGCACAGTTGCTCCACTGGCAGACTGGCTATTAAGTGTCCATAAAGGATACACCGATGAACTGTTTGATTTCTTCCGAAATGGAACCATGCTTAATTCCAATTCAGCTGCCCAAGGATCAAACGCATGAAAACTTAATGCCTGGCAAGTGCTGGGCACTGAACTAAGGTAAAGTGTATCCTGCCATTGTTGAAAACCTGAGTTTATGGCAGTACCTATTAGCTCCAATTGACCAGCAGCATTAAAAGTACTTATGAATACACTATCACCTGGTTGAGTACTTTGATTACCAAAATTCACCAATCCTGTAGCATCCGAAAACTCCGTGTATTGAGGCTTTTCGCCAAGACCACCAGGGCCAAATAACAAGCTTGGGTTCCGTTTAGTGAAAAAGACATTTTGATCAGCTAAAGCATTACTATTATGGTAAATGTATATCCGAGCTTGCACAATACCTCTTGCAGGTCCAGCCGAGTTTAGGCTTAAATTTTCGCACTTAAAAGGGCAAAACTGCGAGGCTTTAACGCAATACTGGTTAAATGTACTTGCGCCATAAAAATAGCTTCCTTGCGATCCGGAGAGGGTATCATTCTGAAACACCCACATTGCATTAGCATTAAAATGATTCACATTTCCCCTCAGCCTTAAAGCTTGATAGGATAAAGTCTGATTCCAGGGATTTGATTCCACAAACTCTATACTAGCACAGGTGTCAACCAAACAGGATAAAGCAAGAGTATCCCAGTAGTTCGCTGCGGTTCCGGATAAATAAGTTTCAGCAAATGCCATTTGACCTTGACACTGAAATGCCGCATATGCCACTGTATCCGATCCGTTAAAACTTGATAATGGAATATGTGCTATGCCGGCAGTGTCACTATATACCCATGAAAGTGTAGACAGTGTCGAGGTACTGGATGAACCACCCCAAGATCGACCATAAAAAACAAGACAGTCGGGAACTACTTGTCCATTATGTTGAATGGTAACTTGTAAGTGATTTTGTGCGAAGAGACTGACATTACATAAAAAGCTCAACAGGATTAATCTTAGCCGCATAATAATCTTTTGTATAGAGAATACGGCATAAAGTTCCCTGAAATGCCAGAGAATAGCATGAAATTGGAAAGTCAATTAGTAAAAGGTCCGCTCTCCTATTTAATCGAAAATGTCAAGGCTGATTATGCACTTTAAACTGCTCCTAAACCTCAATAAAATGTACTTTTAGCTCATGCTAAGAATCCTAAGCTTGCTCCTGCTTTCTTATTCTCTAATAGCCCAAGAAAGCCATTCTCTAAAATTAAAGCCCTCTAATTTCCATGAACTTGCTCGCGAAGAATTCATTTCGGAAAGCTTTGAATGGCCGAAGAGTAATTATGCCTTTTTAGGCATATCAGCTTATAGCTTCGCTAAAAAGCCCTTTGAGCTCGACATCCGATATAAGACCAAAGATGGTTGGCAAGAATGGCAGGCCATGGATGATCAGCATAATGAAGATGACATCAAGGATCGTCAAACCTTTGTTTTAAACCCTTTTGAAAAGCAAATCCTAGCTTGGCAGATTCGATGTTCCGCAGTACCTGATTCAGATATAGTGATCCGCTTTTTTACTGCTCCCAAGGTAAATGGCCCAGCTCTTCAATTCGAGTCCAGCTCTGCTGCCAGCCCCCAAAGCTGCACCTGCCCGCGCCCTCCGGTTTGTGATCGAAATTGTTGGTGCCCCGATGGAACCTGCCCTCCTCCTACTTACGACAATACCACACCTACTCATTTAATTGTGCATCATTCAGCTGGTTTCACAAACGCTACCGATTATCAATTCGTAGTAGCATACTATTGGGATTTGCATGTAAACACCAATGGCTGGAGTGATATTGGCTACAATTGGTTGATCGACCCCAATGGTGTGGTATACGAAGGTCGGGGAAGCGGTCATTCCGGCGCCCACTTCAGCTGCATGAACTCAGGAACTTTAGGATTTTGTGTGATTGGAGATTACCGTACTAATCCGGTTCAGTCTGCCGCACTGCAGTCTTTGGCCGAAATGCTTTTATACGAAGGCTGCCAAAATTCCATTAACCTAGCAGACAGCAGTCTGCATACCAGTTCGCAATTAATGCTCCGCCATATTTCCGGACATCGCGATGGGAACAGCGCCTCAGTTGGCTGCCCCAAAGGAACTGTTTGTCCGGGACAAGTTCTTTACGACAAACTTGATTCCTTGGCCCTGGCTTTAAGTCAAAATGCTTGCATGTTGAGTCAAGAGGATTATACCTTCGATCAGAGCTTAAAGCTATTCCCTAATCCAGCAACTGAGATTCTACATTGGGAAGGAAATGGACTTTGGACTAAGCCCGAAATCAGAGACCTTTCCGGTCGCTCCATATTGACGAATAGCATTAGTGAAAACAGCCTCAATGTTTCCGATCTTGCCGCCGGTATTTACTTTTTAAGCCTTCAGCATGAGGGCCATCGCCAAACCTTTAAATTTTGGATACAATGAGGATTTTTGTCCTGACTTTCATTCTTCTTAACTTCAGCTTACAAGCTCAAAATTTACAAGCTTATCAACTCTACAATGCGGATGGCGAAAAAGTAAGTTTCGCAGAAATGACCGCTTCTCTGGCTGAAGCCGATATTGTCCTCTTCGGTGAATTGCATAACAATCCCATCTGTCACTGGCTGCAATTTGAGCTTACCCAAAGTTTGCATCAGCAAGATTCTAATATGGTTTTAGGTGCTGAGATGTTTGAAGCCGATAATCAAGAACCTTTAAATCTATATCTCCAAGATAGCATTGATGGCAAAGCACTCGACAGTTTAGCTCGCCTCTGGAACAATTATAAAACGGACTATAAAGGCTTGGTTGATTTCGCGAAAAGTCATCAATTACCTTTTATCGCCACCAATATCCCTCGCACCTACGCCCGCCAGGTATTTAAGCAAGGCTTGGAAAGTTTGGACAGCCTATCAGATAGCGTAAAAAACTGGATTGCTCCATTGCCCATCGACTATGACGGCGAGCTTCCCGGTTACAAAGCTATGCTCGAAATGATGGGAGGCCACGGTGGTGAAAACCTCCCTAAGGCCCAGGCCATTAAAGATGCTACTATGGCGCATTTCATTGTTTTAAATCTGCCGGAAGAGGGTATCTTCATCCACTACAATGGTGATTACCACTCCAAGGATTTTGAAGGTATTAGCTGGTACCTAAATCAATATGCGGAGGACTTAAAGATCATGACGATCAGCACCCAGCTACAGGATAATGTAAATGAACTGGATAGTGTCAATGCCGGTCATGCTGATTTTACTCTGCTTATTGACGGACAGGTAACCACCAGTTATTAATCGCGGTCCAATTCGGCTTCGACTACTTCTCGAATCAGATCCATCTCATATCCCTGGCGCTGCAAGTAGCCAATTAGTTTTTGGCGACGAACATATTCATTGGGGCCCTTGATGAGGGGCCAACGTTTTTGAGTTCGGTCAATTAGGTTTTGATAGTATACTTCAGGCTCAATTTCACTGAAAGCTTTCTTTAAGATGTAAGCACTTAAGTGATGTTGATAAAGGGCCTGTTTAATTTTAATTCGCCCCCACTTCTTAATCTTGTACTTACCTCGCACAAAAGCCCTGGCAAAGCGCTCCTCATCTACAAAGCGCTCTTGAATCAATTCGGATAATAAGGTATCGGCAATTTCCGGAAAGAGGCCATAGCTCAACAGCTTGTCTCGCACTTCCTTCTGACTCCTTTCCCGATACAAGCAATAGGCCCGGATTTTCTCCCGAGCTTCATTCAGGTCATAGATTTTGCCCTGATTGGAGGACATTAAGCCTGATCTTCGTGATCAATACGCAAGATGGTGCGAAAGGCAGCGAACTTATTCTGGAAACGCTTGGAATGCTCCGCTTGCAAACGCGGTGCATGGTCTTTTTGATAGCGCTCCAAATCCCTTAAATCCTTAAAACGATATTGTAAAGAATAAGTAATCCCCTGTTCTTCTTCCACCATTACATGGCAGATACGATTATCGATAAAAATACCTGTAGCCAGGACATCCGGAATATGCACTTCCTTCATCCATTGCAGCCACTCATCATTCACATCCTTCTCGATGTTTACCGTTACATTATAGATATACATCTCTAATTGATTTGATCCCCTCTTAAGCGACGATAGGCCTTCCTTGCATCACTGGCAAAGAAACTGTCAACATGTTCCGTAAACAGCTGCTCATAAGCCTTCATAGCCGCATCAGTGTGGTTTAGTTTTTCTTCCGTTTTTCCAATTTCATAAAGGGCATCGTCTACCAGTATATCATCACTGTATTCATCCACCACCCTTTGCCATAATTTAATGGCCTCTGCATCCTGATGCTGCGCTCTTTTTATAGATGCGCGCAAATACAAGCTTTCATCAGCAATAGGATGATCCGCATAACCAATGTCTAATACTTCCAAAATGGCCAAAGCCGAATCGTAAATTTCACGATAGTAAAAGAGATCCGCCCGAGCATAGGCTTCCAAAGCCTCCGTTGTGGAGTCCAGAGCCATATTATCGGTTATCAAGAGCGAATACTGCATGGCATCATTGGCAATCAATTTCGAAGTTGATTCTTTCAATACCGAAAATATCCCTTGTGCCCATTGAAAGTCGCCCACATAATAGGCTGCCTTAGCCCTTTTAAATTTGGCTTCTTGACCGATTACTGATTGATCCAAAGCCTTCTCTGCCTTGCGATAGTAGATGATTGCATCCCAGCGTCGCCCGGTAAAAAGCAATAAATCGGCATAGGCAATTTGCGCCAGTGCCTGATCATCTTCACCTATCCAGGAACGATCAAATAAGGAAGTTAAAATGGCTTCGGCCGTATCTGCTTGATTTAAACGATACGCATAAACCTCCGCTAAGGGAATCATTAAATCGGCTTGAAAAGGATCCCCTCTAAAGCCCTTGCCATATTGCTCATAGTCGGCCGCCAAAGATTGCCAAGCTTCCAGCGTACTGCTCTCCGATTCTTGCAAGCTATGCTTACGTGAGTCCAGCCAAGCAATTACCGAAGATTGATAATAGGAATAGCTATCCCCTTTATCCAATTCATACTTATAGATGCGCGCGGCCAAATCGAAATCCCCGGCATTATAGGCCAGTCGGGCTAAATTGGAAATCTCCTTTCCTTCTAATCGACCCTGACGATCCAAGGCTCGCAACTGGGTAAAGGCGGCTCTGAAGTTTTCTTCCTGACTGTAAATATGAATCAAGAGTTCATTGAATCGTTCCGGTGCTCCACTTTGAATGCGTTTAATGATTTCCTGCTTGAGCAATTCGAGATTTTCATCCCTCTGACCTGCTTCGATGGATTGAGCCAGCAGTGCTTTTACGGTAGCCAAATAGCCGGGGGTTCGCTCCACCATCTGCAGGTACATTTCATGCATTTTAGGAATATCACCCAGCTCGCCAAAGAGCAAAGCCATCTGATAGTCGAAATTCATATTCGAATTTTCCTTTAAAGCATGTTGATACACGCTTAAAGCGCGCTGGGTATAGCCTCGGTCAGAAAGGGCTTTTCCATAGGCATAGGCTTGCCCCGGACTGCGATCAATGATTTCAAGAATTGATTCCATCAACTTTTCCGCATCCCGCTGATCCTCCTGCTTTAGATGTAAATAGAGTTGATCTACTTCAAAATTGGCCTTTCTACCGGGAAGGCGACGCGCCCAATCACGACTGAGCTTAATTGCGTCACGATATTCTTCCAGTACCAAATAGGAGTCAAAAAGCAATTGATAGACCTGAGGTTCTACACTTCGTTCCCCCAAGTCTTCCAATTTATCGATAACCTTCTCGTACTCTTGATCTTGAAAGTACTGCTTAGCCAAGGCTAAAGCTTGAGCATCATTAGCTTGATTAGGACTTTGGCTAAAAGCCGGAAAGGTCCACAAACAAAGGAGGCCAAATAAAATACTAAACAGACTTTTCAATGGAATGGGCTATTGAGCCAAGCTATCGCTTTTGGAAACTAAATCCAAGTAGCGTGCTTCAGCAGTATCCCAAATAGCTTTCGCTTCCAATACGGGCATAATACGCTTGCCGATTAAAACTTGCATATCATTCAAAGCTTTTTCTTCCGCTTGAATGTAATCTCTAACCTGAGCCGTATCCAATTTCTGATCTTCGAGGCTATTGCGTAAAGATTCCAATTGTGATTTGGAATAGGCCAAGCCACGACGCATCTTCTTATAATCGCCGCTGTACTTCATATAGGGATGATGCACCACATCGATATTCGCCATGGTCTCCGTCCAATAACGCTTATCTTGCTGATCGGCCATAGGACCTGATAAAATCTTGTACAGGGAATCAACCTTTGGGAAGTCCTGTAAAATCTGAGTTGAATCTACTTGATCAAAAGATTTCTGAAGGCTATCGTTAATAGCCAACATAGAGTCGACATGAGCAATTTCCTCAGCGTACTGAGCTTCTCCAGAATTACAGGCCCAAAGCAAGCTGAGGCTTAAGGCCGATATGATAAGTTTACGCATGAATTATATTTTGTCGAATCCCGTAAAGGCTTGTAATGCCTCAGGAATTCGTATTCCATCTTCCCCTTGATGATTTTCTAACAAGGCGGCAACGATACGTGGCAAGGCCAGTGCACTACCATTTAAGCTGTGCAATAACTGGGTTTTCTTGTCTTCACCACGATAACGAATTTTCATTCGATTAGTTTGGAAAGTCTTGAAATTGGATACGGAACTTACTTCTAACCAGCGCTCTTGCGCCGCGCTCCATACTTCAAAATCGTAGGTAATGGCCGAAGTGAAGCCCATATCACCGCCACATAAACGAAGAATTCGATAGGGTAATTCCAGTTTTTCCAAAAGCCCCGCTACATGCTCTACCATAGAATCGAGCATAGGCATAGAGTCTTCCGGCTTGGTAAGACAAACGATCTCAACCTTATCAAATTGATGCAAGCGGTTTAAGCCTCGAACATCTTTACCATAAGAACCTGCCTCGCGACGGAAACAAGCAGAATAGGCCGTGGCTTTGATGGGTAAATCTTCATCTTCGATGATATCGCCACGGAAAATATTGGTGATGGGCACCTCCGCGGTGGGAATCGCATAAAGCTTATCCTCCGTTACGTGGTACATCTGCCCTTCCTTATCAGGTAACTGACCGGTTCCAAATCCTGAATCTTCGTTCACCATTAAAGGCGGTTGATACTCCTCAAAACCAGCATTGCGGTTTTCCTCCAGGAAGAAATTGATTAATGCTCTTTGCAAACGAGCACCCTTTCCTTGATAGACCGGGAACCCAGCACCAGTAATTTTTACGCCCAGATCAAAGCGAATCAACTTCAGCTCTTCGGCCAATTCCCAATGCGGTTTTGCGCCTTCGGGCATGGCTTTGATTTCACCCACTCGCTTCACTTCCTCATTATCGGCCTCCGATTTCCCGGCAGGCACAATATCAATCGGAACATTAGGCAAGGCTACTAGATCTTGTTCCAGGCTGTTCTTTAGTTGCTCCTGCTCTTGCTGAAGCTCCTTAATGCGATCTTTTAATTCGGCTGTGCGCGCTTTGGCCTTATCGGCTTCATCACGCTTGCCTTCCTTGTATAAAAGTCCAATTTCCTTCGAAATATGATTGCTTTCGGCTAAAGCCTGATCCAGATCATTCTGGTTTTGTCGACGCAGTTCATCGAGCTTTAAAATATCTTGAATACTCTGCTCCGCGTCGAGGCCACGCTTTTTAAGGCCAGCTGCTGCTTCCTGAGCATGTTCACGGAGATAAGTGATTTCGAGCATGATTGTGATTTTGATGCGAATTTACAATAGAGCGAAGAGACCTGATAGCCCGGGAGAATTAATTCTTTAGGGCCCTAAATGAAAAAATCCCTCGCCGACATAAGCCAACGAGGGATCTGAATACGATATCACGCGCAGCTTAGGCCTGAGGCTCTACTGATACGAATGATTTGTTATTTCTTTTCTTCTGGAATTTCACAGTACCGTCAGTTAAGGCGAATAAGGTGTGGTCTTTACCCATACCTACATTCTCACCAGGATTGTGACGAGTACCACGCTGGCGCACGATGATGTTACCGGCAATAGCTTGCTGACCACCAAAGATTTTTACACCTAAGCGTTTACTTTCCGATTCGCGTCCGTTCTTGGAACTACCTACTCCTTTTTTGTGAGCCATGTCTTCTTAATTTTAAGGTTTCGGTTTACCTGAACTAACCGATGCCAGTGATTTCAATTTGAGAAATGTACTGACGGTGACCGTTCATCTTCTGGTAACCTTTACGACGTTTCTTCTTAAACACTAATACTTTGTCAGCTTTCAAGTGCTGTACAATTTTGGCATTTACTTTCATGCCTTCTATAACCGGGGCGCCAACTTCTACCTTACCGTCATTGTCGGTTAACATAACCTTATCAAAAGAAAGTTCGGAACCTTCTTCTGCATCTAAACGGTTAACGTAGATACGTTGATCTTTCTGTACTTTGTACTGATGCCCTGCTATCTCTACGATGGCGTACATACAATATCATTTTTAAGGGCTGCAAATTTAGGACAAAAAATCAAGCGACTGATCATCAAAGAGTATTTTTTTCATTTCTTAATCACTTCGCTTTCAAGATGTCGCCAAAGGTAAAAAACTAAAATACTGTTAAGACCGACCTCCATCCGTACCGAAAAGGCCTGTTATCTAATGTAGGCTCCTTAAAAAGTGTTAAAATTGCCTTCCGCTTTCAACGGGAAAATAGATCATTAAATAAATCGAAAACGACATGAAGAAAAAGCTTTTGGGTTTGATTCTTCTTCTGGGATTCGGATCAGCGCAAGCTCAGACCGATATCAAATTTGAAGAATATGACCTCCCCAACGGTTTGCACGTGATTTTACATGAAGATCACAGCACCCCTATTGTTGCAGTTAGCGTACTGTACCATGTGGGAAGTAAAAACGAAAAAGAAGGACGCTCGGGCTTCGCTCACTTCTTTGAGCATTTAATGTTTGAAGGCTCTCCTAATATTGAGCGTGGCGAATACATGAAGATTGTGCAGGCTAATGGTGGTGCCCTTAATGCCAACACTTCTTTTGATCGTACCTATTATTATGAAATCCTTCCTTCCAATCAATTGGAATTAGGTTTATGGTTAGAGAGTGAGCGTATGCTTCAAGCTACTGTAGATTTGGAAGGCGTAGAAACTCAACGTGAGGTTGTAAAAGAAGAAAAGCGTTTACGCATCGACAACCAGCCTTATGGTTCTTTCCAGGCTAAGATGTTTGGTGCCGCTTTTGGCGACAGTTATTATGGTATCCCTCCAATCGGTACCATGGAAGATTTGAATGCTGCCGAAACTGCAGACTTCACTGATTTCTACGAAACTTTCTATGTTCCTAATAATGCTACTCTTTCGATCGCGGGGGATATCGACCCTAAACAAGCTAAGGCTTGGATCGAAAAATACTTCGGTGGCATCCCTGCCGGAACCAAAGAAATCCCTCGCCCTACTGAAGAACCAGCCGGTTTAAGTGGTGAAGTAATTGACACCGTTTACGACAATATCCAATTACCCGGTATCATCATGGGTTACCGCAGTCCTAAACAAGGTACTAAGGAAGCTTATGCTATGGATATGATCTCTACTATTCTTTCGGATGGACAGAGCTCACGTTTATACAAGTCTTTAGTAGATGACCAACAATTAGGTTTGGTAATCCAGTCTTTCCCTTTCACCTTAGAAAACGCTGGGGTATTTATCACCTTCGGTTTGGCTAATCAAGGCGTAGACCTTAATCAGTTTATTGCCGCTATTGATGCTGAAATTGCCAAGATGACTACCGAAATGATTTCAGAAAATGAATACACCAAAATTCAAAATCAGCTTGAAAACGATTTCGTTTCTACCAATGGTAGCATGGCCGGTATCGCAGAAAGTTTAGCTGATTACCATGTGTATTTGGGCGACGCTAACTTGATCAACACTGAAATTGAAGAGTATCGCAATATCGATCGCGAGTTTATTCTGGAGGTAGCTAAGAAATACCTGCGTCCTGAAAATCGTGTGGTATTGATTTACTTACCTAAAAACGAACAATAAATAACAGCATGATGAAACGCATTTTAACCAGCGCATTGGCCATGCTGATTAGCGTGGCAGCTTTTGCTCAACTCGATCGCTCGGTGCGCCCAGAACCCGCGCCCGCTAAGAACATTGAGTTTGGCGATTACGATGTATATAAATTGGATAATGGCTTAACCATTATCGTGGTGGAAAACGATAAGCTTCCTCGGGTATCTTTTAGCCTGGTCGTTGATCGTGACCCAATTTTTGAAGGCGACAAAGCCGGATATGTCTCCTTGGCCGGACAATTATTACGTCAAGGAACTACCAACCGTAGCAAAGACCAGTTAGATGAAGAAATCGACTTCATTGGTGCCAGTCTCTTTACCGGATCCAGCAATGTGTACGCGGCTGGCTTAACTAAGTATCAAGAAACCTTAGTAGAGCTTTTAGCAGACGTAGCCTTAAATCCATCCTTCCCTGCTGAAGAATTCGACAAGCTGAAAAAACAAGCCATCTCCGGTATCGAAAATGCCAAGGATGATCCTAATAGCCTTTCCAGCCGCATTTTCAACCAAAGCCTTTATGGCAAAGATCACCCTTACGGTGAATTGCAGTCTGAGGAAAACGTGGAAAACATCAGCATCGAAGATTGTAAAAACTACTACAATAACTACTGGACTCCCAGCAAGACCTACATTACTGTAGTGGGCGACATCAAAGCACGCAAAGCCAAAAAGTTGATCAAAAAGTATTTTGGCGACTGGCAAGCGAAAGAAATGCCGGCTGCTACATTCCCTGCCGTTCCTCAATACGACGGTACAATTGTTAATGTGGTAAACCGCAACAGCTCAGTACAAACCGTGCTTTCAATTGGTAACACCATTGATCTTAAACCTGGCGATCCCGATATCGTGAAACTACGGGTTGCCAACCAAATCTTAGGTGGTGGTAGCATGGGACGTTTATTCCAAAACATCCGTGAAGACAAAGGCTATACTTATGGAGCCTACTCTAGCTACGATTCTGATCGTTTGGTAGGTGAGTTTAGCGCCGGAGCCTCTGTGCGTAATGAGGTTACCGATAGTGCTGTAGTAGAATTCATCAAAGAATTTGAGCGTTTGCAAATGGAAGCAGTTAGCGATGAAGAATTGCAGGCTGCAAAAAACAATATTATTGGTGAGATCGGCCGTTCTTTGGAAAGCCCTCAAACCATTGCATCTTACGCCCTGAATATTCAGCGTTACAATTTACCGGAAGACTACTACAGCAATTATCTAACTCGCTTAGACGCTGTTACCAAGGAAGATATCATGGCAGTAGCTAAAAAGTACTTCCACACCAATGCCCTGGTAATAACCGCGGTAGGAAAAGGTGCTGAAATTGCTGCCGGATTAGAAAAATTCGGTCCGGTTACCTATTATGATTTCTACGGTGAAGAAACCGGTCCTCCCAGCCTGCCTGTTCCTGATGGCATGACTGCCCAAAATGTATTGGACGGTTATATTAAGGCCTTAGGTGGACAGGAAAATTTAGACAAGGTAAAAGACCTTACTATTACCAGTACCATTGCTATTCCTGGCTTACCAATGCCTGCCAAAGGAGTGACCATGCGTAAACGTCCTAACTTGTTTAAAAACGAAATGAGTGTAGACGGTATGGGCGTGATGCAGAAAACTGTTTATACCGGTAAGAAAGCCAGCATCAGTGGCATGGGTGGTAGCAAAGAAGTAACCGACAGCGAAGAGCTTAAAACTTACGAAGCTCAAGCTACCTTCTTCGCCGAAACCCAATACCCAGCCTTAGGCTACACCTTAGAGCTAACTTCTATTGGTTTTGTAGATGGTGAAAAAGCCTATGTAATGGAAGTAACCAGCCCTGAAGGCGATAAAAGCACCGAGTTCTACTCTGTGGAAACCGGCTTGAAAATTAAAGAGGAAAGCAGCTTTGAAGGCCCAGAAGGCCCCATGACTGCCAGTACTGCTTATGCCGACTACCGCTTGGTAAATGGTGTAATGTTCCCCTTCTCAATGACTATCAGTCAAGGTCCTCAGAAAATCAAATTCGAGGTTAAAACCGTAGAGGTGAACAGTGGATTGAAAAAAGCGGACTTCAACTAAGAAGCCTGTTTTAAGATATCAGAAGCCGTCTCATTAATTTGAGGCGGCTTTTTTATTTACGATTCTTTGCCAATCGCTTGCGAATACGATCGGCCGGCGAGCCCTTAAGATTTACCAGATAAACCCCGGCTAAAATCAAGAGCATGCCCACCAAATGCTCAGGACCTACATCTTCGCCATCCCAAATACCCCAAAGTAGAGCCACCAAAGGAATGGCATAAGTAACACTGGCAGCAAAAAGAGAGCTGGTTCCCTTAATGAGGTAATTAAAGAGGATTACCGCTAAACTGGTCCCCACTACCCCCATTATGGAGATATAACCCAAATTAAGCCAGGCATTAGGATCCGATTGCATGATCTCCAGAAAGTCGGTGCTGAACACATAGATCAAAGCCAATGGCCCCACCGTGCTAGTACTAAAAAGGGTGATGGACAAAGAATCCAAATCCTTCAACTTGGAATTAATGGTATTAATACTCAGTGCATAACAAACTGTAGCGATAATGGGGTAAATCCCAAAGCCAAGCTTATCGGCATCAATTTGCAGACCGGGCAATAGTAACCATAAAGCTCCGGCAAAACCCAGAATAATCCCCGTTACACCAATCCAACGCACCCGTACTCCAAACCAGATCAACCCAATAATCAAAGTGAAAAGCGGCACCAAAGAATTTAAAATCCCCACCAAGGAAGAATCTAAACGGGTTACCGCCAAGGGAAACAAGATATAAGGGATGGCATTCCCGAAATAGCCTACAATGGCCGAGGGCATGGTATCTACCTTCTTCCAAAGCTTAAATTTTCGAAAAGCAATAATTACCGTGAAAATCCAGGCCGTGGCAATTCGCAGCATGCCTATTTGGGCAAAATCGAAGCTCTCCAAACCACGCTTCATCAGGATAAAGGAGCTGCCCCAAATCAAGGCTAGCAAAATAAACATGGCCCAGGCCAGAGCAGGATTTATCTTCGGTGTTTTCACGCCGCAAATGTATCTATTTGTTGGCGCCGCAGACCCCGCTATATTTGCCAGATAGAATGTATCGATACTTCCTCAAATATTTGGGCATTTCCAGTCTGATTTTCAGCCTGATACTCCCCTCTGTTTTAAACCTGAGCCTGTTTTCCTGGCGCAGCTTAGAATTGAGGAAGGAGCTAAAAGCCCGTTTTAAAAGCGGAATCCCTGCCGAAGAATGCACGATATTCTTATTGGAAGCCCTGGAATATCAAAATCTCGACTGGGACAATGCAACGGAATTTTTCTGGAAGGATCATAAGTACGACCTCATCGCCCTGGAGGTAGAACAAGGACAAATTAAGCTTTTAGCTTGGCTCGATGAGGACGAAAGTGAATTGAAACGTCGCTTTCATCAATTATTGAAACAACATCCCCCAGAACAAGAGGACTGCCCCATAGCCCTAATCGACCACTTTAAAAATTTCTTTCTGGATTGGCCTTTGGCTTGGACGGCTTTCGCCGAATATGACTTTCATGTAGATCGATGGATCAATCCAGAGAGTAGTGCACACTTACAAAATTTAAGCCCTCCTCCCCGATTGGGATTATTCACCTCCGTCAATTTTTGAATAATCCTTAATTAAAAAATCATGAAAAAAATATGGAGCCTGGTTGTAGCGATTATAGCCGGAAATGCTCTTTATGCACAAAACTTAAAAGTGGTGGATGCGGTTGAAGGCGAGGCTATTGAACATGCCATCCTGCGCATTCGTGCGGAACATTTGATCCCTCTTTACACGGATGATCAAGGAATGGTAGATATCACCGTCTTTAAAGGAAGAGAAATTACCATTAGCGCTTTAGGTTATCACCAAAAGACCTTGACCTATCAGGAAATCCAAGACTTAGGCTTCCTGGTTAAATTGAATCCAAAACCCATGGCTTTGGATCAAGTAGTAATATCCGCTTCTCGCTGGAGCCAATCCTCACGAGAGCTGCCCTACCATATCAGCAGTATAAAAAGTCGGGACATTCATTTCCAAAGTCCACAAACAGCTGCTGATTTACTTGGCCAGAGCGGTGAGGTATTCATCCAAAAAAGCCAGCAAGGTGGCGGTAGCCCCATGATTCGAGGCTTTGCCACCAATCGCCTGCTAATTGCTGTGGATGGTATCCGGATGAACAATGCCATTTTCCGCTCTGGAAACTTACAGCAGGTAATATCTCTGGATCCCCTCGCTATCGAACGCAGTGAAGTATTCTTTGGTCCGGCATCTGTGATCTATGGCTCAGATGCCATTGGTGGAGTGATGAGCTTTAATACCCTTCGCCCGGAGTTTAGTACCGATACTGCCCTGCTGGTTTATGGATCCGCTTACAGTCGATATTCCTCTGCGAATCAGGAATTAAGTCAGCATGTAGATTATAATGTAGGCAGTGAAAAACTCGCCTGGCGCGGAAGCTTTAGCTACAATCGCTATGGTGATTTACGCATGGGTTCGCAGGGTTCGGATGAATTGCTACGACCTTTTTCGGTGCAGCGCATCGATAGCCAGGATGTAGTAATTCGCAATACGGACCCTACTTTACAGCTTAATACCGGCTTTGAGCAATTTCACACTTTGCAAAAACTGCGCTATCGCCCCAACAGTCACCTGGATTTCGAATACAGCTTTATGTATTCTCGCACCGGAGATTACGATCGTTACGATCGCTTGATCCGAACCAAAAATGGATTACCTCGTTCAGCTGAATGGTACTACGGACCTCAGGTTTGGGCCATGAACAAATTCGAAGTAAACTACCGCAAATCCAGTTTACTATCTGATGGCGCCACCCTAAGGATCGCTTCGCAGGTATTTGAAGAAAGTCGCCATGATCGTGATTTTGGCAGCACGGAACTCAATCACCGTATTGAAGATGTGCAGGCCCTATCCTTGAATTTGGATCTCCAAAAGCGCATCTCCGAATCGCATAAACTCTTTTACGGACTGGAAGCTATTCGCAATGATGTGCGGTCCACCGGAACCGTAGAAGATATTATGAGTGGAGATATTAGCAATGCTGCGTCCCGCTATCCTCAGTCGGATTGGTCGAGTTATGCGGCTTATCTAAACCATGAATGGGAAATGAGTCAAAAATTCACCACCCAATTAGGATTGCGATACAATCACTTTATCATCAACAGCGATTTTAGCGATAACCTGCCCTATTATCCTTTACCCTTCTCTAGAGCAGAGATTAATACCGGTAATGTAACAGGGAGCCTGGGATTTGTATTTCGCCCTACCGAAAACTGGAAATGGCGTTTAAATCTGGGAACCGCTTTCCGGGCTCCCAATGTGGATGATATTGGCAAGATCTTCGATTCGGGCGACGCCATTGTGGTGGTTCCGAACCCTGATCTCAAAGCCGAATATGCCAACAATGCTGAGTTTGGTGCTGCCACTCAATTATGGGAGAGCATTAAACTGGATGCCAGCGCTTATTACACCTATTTAGATCAGGCTATGGTGCGCCGACCTTATACTTTAAATGGACAAAGCAGCCTCTTTTACGATGGTGAATTGAGCGAAATTCAGGCGGTACAGAATGCAGCCCGTGCTCAGGTATATGGCGTGCAAATCGGTTTAGATTGGAACTACAATCAAACCTGGTTCTGGCGTAATCAGTTTAACTGGCAAAAAGGAGAAGAGGAAGATCAAGATGGTGTGGTTGGACCTTCTCGTCATGCTGCCCCTTGGTTTGGAGTAAGTCGTATCCAGTTTGAGAATAAAGGTTTAAGATTAGAGGCCAATATTCAGGTTTCTGGCGAAGTGAGTGCCGAAAACCTCAACTTCGAAGAGGCCGGAAAAAGTTATCTCTATCAAACCGATGCCGATGGCTATGCCTATTCTCCCGGTTGGTATACCCTCAATTTCAAATCGAGCTATCAGCTCAATGAAGCCTGGACGATCAGCGCTGGGATCGAGAATATTACCGATCAACGTTATCGTCCCTACAGTAGTGGTTTGGTTGCAGCAGGACGTAACTTCATTTTGGCCGCCCGCTTTAAGTTTTAAAGCATTGCTCCATAAAATAATTCGAAAGCCGGCCTTAGCGCCGGCTTTTTTCATTCTGGCAATTCTTGCTAAAGACATAGCTATCAATCAACTTATTTGGATGCAGAGCCTTTGGGCCCTATTTTCGAACCTTTCCCTATTCCAAAAGTTTATCATTCCATGAAAAACACCACTACTCTATTTTCAGCATTACTATTTTCTGCAGGCTTGCTAGCCCAGAGTCAAACCTGGGAAACACTTAGCGGTATTCCCGATGGTATCCACCACCCGGTAACCTTTGCCATTGGCGATTACGGATATTCTGTAACCGGGGTATCCAGCTTTGGAGCCGAGACCGATAATGCCTATCGCTATAATCCGGTAACCGATACTTGGTCTAATCTCACGGATTTTCCTGGCGGGGCACGAGGCTTCGCTATTGGACTTAGTTATAAGGGCTATGGATATTTAGGTTTCGGAGCTAGTAGTAGTCAGTACTTCAAAGACCTTTGGCGTTTCGACACCAGCAATAACCAATGGACGCAATTAGCAGATTGTGGCTGTGTTGGCCGTCGGCATCCAGCTTTAATGGCCGCCAATGACAAAATTTACCTGGGATTAGGTAATGATAATACCGGAGACCTCAAAGATTTTTGGGTCTATGATATTCCTACCGACAGCTGGACCCAATTACCGGATATCCCCGGACCGGCACGCCACCACCCATTTATGTTTGCCACTAATGGTGAAGTTTATGCCGGAATGGGCCATGGAGGTAATTTCATTTATGATGATTGGTATCGATTTGATACTGTGAATAACAACTGGCAAAGCATGAATAATTTTCCCGGTGAAGCACGAGTAGCTGGAACCCAATTTGACCATGCCGGCTATGGTTATGTACTCAGTGGCGATGGCGACAATCACAGTTTTATGGGCACAGGCGAAATGTGGCAATACGAATCTGGCACCGACACCTGGACGGAACTGGATCCCCATCCTGGCTTTAGCCGCTGGGCTCCCGGATCATTTGTTATTGGTGATACCCTCTATTTCTTTGGTGGTTTCGATCGAGCCAATTCGACATTCCCCACCGACATGTACAAGTACTTTTTCAATACCAATGGTATCGGTCTATCTGAGCTGAAGCAAGAAGCCTCCCTCTTTTACCCCAATCCCAGTACTGGCATTATTCGCATTAATCCAGCCTGGATTGAAAATGAATTAAAGCTTTACAATTTACAAGGGCAATTGCTGCAAGGCTGGACAAAGGCCCCTGGGGAGATCAACCTCAGCAATCTACCTCCGGCTATTTATATCCTTGAATTGAAAGACAATAAAGGTCAGATACAGCGCGAAAAATTTTGGAAAAAATAAATGAGCGCTCCTTCGGGAGCGCTTTTATTTTGGAATCCTTCTATCTACAATCATGACTTAAATTTGCGGCATGAAAAAGTGGTTGTTAATTCTGTCGCGAATCGAGATTGTTCTAATCTTTTTGGTAATCATTGCGGGTTCTGTAGTTCGAATGAGTGGCTCAGGTATGGGTTGCCCCGATTGGCCCAAATGTTTTGGTCATTTAATTCCTCCAACTGAGCGCAGTCAACTCGATTGGAAAGCCAATAGCCACTTCAATAAAAAGCAGATCATCATTAAGGATGAGGCCCTCTATTATGCGGTGGAGGATTTCACCAGTGGCAGTGAATACAACCCTGAAAACTGGGCGAAATATACCCGCCATGATTATGCCCTATTTAACCCTACCCATACCTGGATTGAATACGGCAACCGTTTGATCGGTGCTTTATCGGGCCTACCTATGCTTCTCATGTTTGTACTGAGTTTAGGGCTGATTCGTCAAAATTGGTGGTATACCGTACTCTCTGGTGCAGGTCTTTTTATGTTAGGTTTCGAAGCCTGGTTGGGTAAATTAGTCGTAGACGGAAATTTAATCCCGGGTAGCATCACCATCCACATGATTGGCGCCCTTTTGATTGTAGCGATCCTATTGGTATTCAACAGTCTTTTAGAGAGAGAAAATGATGAAGCTTCTGCATATACCTCCAAATTCAAAATGTGGAGCATCCTGGCTTTAATCCTCAGTCTGGTGCAGATTGGCCTTGGCACTCAAGTGCGTGAAACCATTGACAGCCTACAACAAAGTGGCATTGCCCGTGGTGAGTGGATGAATAATATGGATTTGATATTCTATATCCATAGAAGCTTCTCCATCTTAATTTTGGCTCTAAACCTCTGGCTCTGGCAACAAAACCGCAAATTACAATTGGGCTATTGGCAATGGAATGCCGTTTTAGTAGTGCTGATTTTAGAAATTCTGGTGGGCGTGATTTTGGCCTATTTTGATATGCCTTATTTCGCACAACCGGTCCATCTATTGTTGGGATCAATGCTATTTGCCTTGCAAAGTCACGCCCTTATCAAAATGATTTTGAATGGCCGTAGAAGGGTAATTCCTATAAATTAATAGGACTGCCGATAGGGTTTTCGTAAAGTATGTCCAGAGCCCGAATACTATCCTCTAGTGGAACTTGCAGTACTACTTTCGTGAAGCCAATACCGGCTAGTACACTATTGAGGTTTTCATTGGTCAAGAAACAAGCAATCCCTTCTGACTCCAATCGGCTTTTAAGCACATAGGCTTCATTTACACCATTGAACTCCGCTATGCTTACGAGTTTTCCCATTCGAGGCTTTCAATCATACGAATCATTTCGCCCCGCATAAAGTCGTTCACCGGCTTAAGGGAGTCGGCATTAGGGCTGGCGTAATAATAGAGTACGCCGCGTAAAAAATGATCCGTACTGTCCGTCATGAAAAACTGCATGCTGGTAGCAGCATCGCCTTTAAGCTGATAGAGCAAACCATAGACTCGTTTTTGCTCATCGATATAGAGTTTTTCATCAATTCCATCCGCTTTTACCGTATGCTTATAGGCCAATTCATGACCTTCATAAAGCAAGGTATCCAAATTATCCTCAGTTACCTGACGATAGGTTAACTGTAAAGTAGCTTTAAGCCTGGGGTATTTGATATCGTACCAGCAACGACCTTTATCCTTTAGGCTCGCCACTTTATTATAATCGAAATGAAAGGGGCAATCGCCATTAAACTCCTGATAGTCTGCTGTTGGCATATCAATACGAAAGTAGCCCTTGGGTTTAGGGCTATAATCACCCTCACAAGCACCTAAGAAAAGGGCACTTAAAACGATCAGCTTAAGCTTCTTCATCTCCTTGCTTTTCCATCAAGCTTACCTTGATGCGTTTCATGCGGCGACCGTCCAGGCTTTCTACTTTAAAGCGATAATGCTTGTAGTCGATCTCCTCGTTTTTCTCAGGAAATTTACCGGCTACTTCCAAGAGCAAGCCGGCCAAGGTTTCGGCCTCATCCAAAAAGTCTTCGAAATCACTTTCTACCGCACCGATAACTTTAAAGAAGTCGGTGAGGTGAATCTTCGCTTCGAATACATAATTGCGATCATCGAGCTTGGAGTAAAAAAGTTCCTCCTCATCAAATTCATCGCTAATTTCTCCTACAATTTCTTCAATAATATCCTCCAGGGTTACGATCCCAGAAGTACCTCCATATTCATCCACTACAATAGCCAAGTGGATTTTACGATCTTGAAACTCACGCAGAAGGTCGTCGATCTTTTTATTCTCGGGCACAAAGAAGGGCTCACGCAATAAGCTTTGCCATTGGAAATCATCCCCAGCCTCAATATGGGAAAGCAGATCCTTGATGTAGAGAATACCTCTTACCTGATCGAAGCTTTCTTCATAAATCGGGATCCGCGAAAAGCCGCTGCTCAAAATCACCTCCATCACTTGCGGATAGGTAGAATTCTGATCCAGAGAAACCACATCCATTCGAGGCTTCATAATCTGCTTTACATTGGTAGAGCCAAATTTGACAATACCTTCTAAGATCTTCTGCTCTTCTTGTGGACTTTCTTCATTACTGGTAATTTCCAGAGCCTGACTTAAATCGTCTACCGACAAAGCTTCGGAGCGCGTTTGCAATCGCTTTTCGAAAAAGCCGGTGGAACGAACTAAAAGAATACTCACCGGACGGAACAATCTGCGCAGGACAAACATAGGTCCACACATGATTAAGCCAAATCCTGTACTATTCTTTGTTGCATATACTTTAGGTAAAACTTCCCCGAATAATAAAATCAGGAAAGTGATTACCCCGATCTGAAAGATTAGCCCTAATTGCTCATTGGCACTGAAATCAAACAGCGCATCACTTAAAAACTTGGAGAGGATTACGATCCCCACATTTATAAAGTTATTGGCGATAAGGATTGTTGCTAAGAGGGTTTTCGGATGATCCAATAGTTCCGTAAGCGTGTCCAAGCGCGGGTGTTTACGCTCCTTTATTTCGTCAATATCGCGGGGAGTGATTGAGAAAAATGCTACTTCAGAGCCGCTCACTAAAGCGGAACCTAAAAGCAGGATTAAAAGCAGAACCAGCGGAAAGAGCAGGTCCAAAGTAAAGGGTTGAAGGATATCGCTAAGGAAAAGTAAACTCGACGGTTCGGGGTCCAAGGTTTGTATTTTGGTTAAACTTAGAACGGTAGATCGTCTTCTTGATCTTCCGCCTGGGGACTAAATGATGGTCCCGTGGATGGAGCACTGCTGGCAGCACCCGTATTGTTTCCGTATCCTCCGGATTGAGCTTCAGATGGAGCCGAAGCAGGTCGACCGCCCAACATCTGAAAATTATCGGTCATAATTTCGGTGGTATAGCGCATTTCCTTGCTGCTGGGATCTTGCCAACTGCGGGTACGGATACGGCCTTCTACATAGACCTTTTCCCCTTTCTTAATGTATTTGCTTACCACATCTACCAAGCCACCGCGTACTACAACATTATGCCATTCGGTTTGGGTAACCTGCTCGCCATTGCGGTTGGTATAAGATTCTGAAGTAGCTAGCGGAAAGCGAGCCAGGGATCCCCCATTTTCAAAATGCTTCACCTCGGGGTCGGCTCCCAGGTTTCCAATCAAAATAACTTTATTAACGCTGCCGTTGGCCATAGTAGATTTTTACAATGAGCTTAATTAACAAATATAACGAATGCCACCTGCTAATCAAGCGGCAAAGTTAGTTGATTTTCGTCCAGGAATTTGCGTAGAGGACGGGGAAATGCAAAGTCTTCTAATTGACTAACAGTCACTTTCTTCCAGGCTTCTCCCTCTATTAAAGTCGCATCCGGCGAAAGCCGCAAAAGCCAAACCGTTATAAGCAGGCTTTGATGACTTAATTTATGCAGGGGCAATGGGCACCTTCGAACTTCCAGTTCAGAGCGCTGAATACCAAGCCCTTCTAATAGTTGTAAGGCCTCCGAATTTGTTAATTCTTGCCCGCTTTCATATAGTGGAAATTGAAATAGACCTTTCCAAATACCTTCTTGCCTTTGCTGCAACCAGGTATTTGATTGTTGCTGAATAAACCAATAGTTCAGATAGCGCTTGCGATCGTATTTCTTCTTTTGCTTTACAGGCAATTCCTGCTGTATTCCACGAGCCCGGGCCTGACAAACATCCTTTAAGGGGCAAACCGAACAATCAGGGTTTTTAGGTTTGCATACAATTGCTCCCAATTCCATTAAGGCTTGATTATGACTTGCCGGATCCTCCCGATTGAGAAATTCATCGGCTAAAGCCTGAAAGCGCCTTTTACCTTTTCCGCTATTCACCGCTTCATATTCGGCATACAAACGACTTAAAACCCTTTGCACATTGCCATCAACTACGGCATAAGGCAGATCGTATGCAAAGGAGGCTATTGCCCCTGCAGTATAATCGCCCACGCCTTTTAATTGTCGGATTTCCTCGTATTGTTCTGGAAATTTCGCGTTGTGCTCTGCAACTATATATTGAGCTGCCGCGTGCATATTTCGGGCCCTACTATAATAACCTAGGCCCTCCCACAGTTTTAATACCTCAGTTTGCGGCGCTTCGGCTAAATCCTTCACCTCAGGATAGTTTTCGATAAAGCGCTCGTAATAAGGTAAGCCCTGATTAACTCGGGTTTGTTGCAGGATTATTTCACTAAGCCAAATCGAATAGGCATTGCGCGTTTTGCGCCAAGGAAGCGGTCGATAATGCTTTTGATACCAATTACGGAGATTATATTGAGCTGATGATAAATCCAAAATATTTGTATTTGAGCGCTTTAGATAGAAAAATAATTCCCTTTTTAGCTGTCGGGTATCAGAAAAAACCTTCTATATTTGCAGCCCTCAAAATTAGAGTTTTAACACATAATTGATATTCAAATGACTAAAGCTGACATTGTAACCAGAATTACTGACAAGACCGGCATGGAGAAGTCTGATGTACAGGCGGTTGTTGAGTCTTTCATGAAGGAGGTACGTAACAGCTTGGAAACTGGTGAAAATGTGTATCTGAGAGGATTCGGAAGCTTCATCATTAAGAAGCGTGCGGAAAAAACCGGTCGTAACATCTCTAAGAACACTACCATTATCATTCCTGCTCACAACATTCCATCTTTCAAACCAGCGAAAACTTTCGTTGAGTCAGTAAAGAAGAAAGTTAAAGTCAGCTAAGACTCTTGAAAACTGGTCCTGCCATACTCACCTTATCAGGCATTGTGCTCATTGCCGCATTTATGCTGATGCCCCGCAGCCCTGAGGCTTCGGTATCAGTAGCTGAGGAAGCGGACCATGCTCATGAAACCACGCAGAGCGCTTCAGACGCTCTGTCTGTTGGGGACTCCATTATTAAAGATGCTATCAGCAAGCTGAAAAGCGGAGAAGTAGCACCGATGATTGCCATTCGCAGCATATTAGATGTGGCGGAGCAAAACCCGGAAAACAGCTATGCTCAATTTGCTTTAGGGGAACTAGGCTTGCAAAGCGGACAATTCGATAAAGCCATTGCGCGCTTTGAGAATGTTTTAAAATTGGATGCCCACAACGGAGAAGCTCACCTCTTATTAGCACGCGCCCGCCTGGCATTAGGCGACAGCAGTGCGGCGATCGACGGTCTGAAGAAAGCGTTGGAAACTCTTAGCGACAAAGAAACAAGAAAGGCCATCGAAACTGAGATGGCAAGTATTAATCCCAATTAAAAATTATTGTTATGCCTAGCGGTAAAAAAAGAAAACGTCATAAGATGTCGACGCACAAGCGTAAAAAACGCTTGCGTAAAAACCGTCACAAGAAAAAATAAGCTTGAGATCTTAGGATCCCAAGATAACCGTAGCACCCTTATTCGAGGTGCTTTCGGTGTTTATACAATATAGGTTTGTTGACACAGCCTGCTAATCGACTGTAGATTAGAGGCTTTAATAACATTTAAGGTGAGTACAGAATTAATTATTAATTCGCGTACTGCCGATTCTGTAGCGGTAGCGCTACTCAAGGAAGGTAGACTTTCGGAATTGCATTATGACAATACCGATGAGTTTGCGGTGGGGGACATTTATATGGGTAAGATCAAAAAGATCGTGCCCGGCTTAAATGCAGCATTTGTGGATGTAGGCTATGAAAAAGATGCCTTTTTACATTACCATGATTTAGGTCCCCAAATTAAATCGCTTCTCAAGTTTACCCGCAAAACGCAAACGGGAAAGCAACGTTGGTCGCTGACCGATTTTGAACCCGAAGCGGATATAGATAAGAACGGCAGTATCGATAAGGTTCTGCGCGAAGGCCATAATATTTTGGTCCAAATCGCTAAAGAACCCATCTCTACCAAAGGGCCACGCATCACCTCCGAGCTATCTCTGGCTGGTCGTTATGTAGTATTGGTTCCTTTCTCTAAGAGAGTGAGCGTGAGCAGTAAGCTCCGCGATAAAGACGAAAAGGATCGCTTGCGCCGTTTGGTGAAGAGCATCCGTCCCAAAGGCTTTGGGATTATTGTGCGTACCGCCGCCGAAGATTGCCAAGTGGCAGACCTCGACAGCGATATCCAGGAGTTGGTTGAAAAATGGAAACAACTCCATCGTAATATTCAAAGAGTACGTGCCCCTAAACGTGCTTTACGAGAATTGAATCGCGTTTCAGCTTTGCTGCGTGATGTATTAAATGACTCCTTTAATTCGATAGTAATCGACGACATGGAGCTCTTCAATGAAGTGAAGGACTACATGCGCAGTATCGAACCCGAGAAGGAAAAGATTGTAAAATATTACCAGGGCCGTGTCCCCGTGTTTGAACACTTTGGTATTGAACGCCAAATTAAGTCAAGCTTCGGCCGATCTGTAAGCATGGGTAAAGGTGCTTACCTGATTATTGAACATACGGAAGCGATGCACGTTATTGACGTGAACAGTGGAAACCGTACGAATTCATCTGAAAATCAGGAAGCCAATGCCCTGGCTGTAAATTTATCTGCTGCTGAAGAAATTGCTCGTCAATTGCGTTTACGTGATATGGGCGGAATTGTAGTAGTAGATTTTATCGATATGCACCGCAGCGAAAATCGTAAGAAACTGTACGAAAAGCTGAAGGAAGAAATGGCGACCGATCGCGCCAAGCATAAGATATTACCCCCCTCAAGATTTGGATTGGTTGAGATCACCCGTCAGCGTGTACGCCCGGAAATGGCCATTCAAACCCGAGAGGAAAACCCCGACGGAAACGGCGAGGTTGAAGCCCCTATCCTGATTATTGATGAGATCGAGAATAAACTCGAACTAATCGCTAAACAAGAAAAAGACAAGACTATTTACTTACACCTGCACCCCTTTATTGCGGCTTATCTTACTAAAGGCTTATTCAAGTCGATTCGTCGCAATTGGTCCAAAAGGTTTAAGCGGAATATTAAAGTGATTCCTCGAGACTCCTTTAAATTCCTCGAATATCACTTTTTCAATGATAAAGACGAGAAATTCGAGTTTAATTAGAATCTATAAGGTTTTTCGCTTTTCTAATTATTGGTAGTTTTGCAACAATTAATGACTGTGATGAAAAAGGGAATTTTAATTTTAGGAAGTGCTTTAGTTCTTAGCTCCTGCGTGAGTAAGTCTAAGTACACCACTTTACAAGATCAATACAACGAAACCAGCGATGAGCTGAGTAAAACGCGCATGGAATTGGCTGCTTGTTTAGACAACAAGAAAAATGCGTCTAAAGAAATTGATTATCTGAAAAAGACCAATTACCAATTGTTGAAGAACATTGGCAATATGTCTACTCTCAGTAAAAAAGAAGCCGAAAACCTCGAACGTTCCTTAGAACAAATCAAGGAAAAGGACCTTACCATCCAAAGCTTACAAGAGGCCATCAACAAGCGCGACTCTGTAACATTTGCTTTAGTAACCAGTCTTAAAGGTGCCACCGTTGGTATTGATGATGAAGATATCAGCATCAATGTTGAGAAAGGTGTAGTGTATGTTTCTATCAGCGATAAGCTCCTCTTTACCAGTGGCAGCTCTAAACTGAGCAAAGAAGCATTAGCTGTTTTAGGTAAAGTTGCTCAGGTATTGAAATCTCAGCCCGAACTCGAATTTATGGTAGAAGGCCATACGGATAATAAAGCCGTTCGTCAAGGTGCCTCATTCGAAGACAACTGGGAATTAAGTGCCGAGCGTGCTGCCTCTGTAGTACGCGTATTGGAAAAAGACTTTAGCATTAAGCCCGAGCGTATGACTGTGGCTGGTAAAGGAGAATATGCTCCGGTAGCCAGTAACGACAGCGCTGAAGGCCGTGCACAAAACCGTCGCACACGTATCGTTATTCTTCCAAAATTAGACGAGTTCTACAGCCTGATTGAAGAAGGCATGGAAAAAGCGAAATAAGCTTTAAGCTAGAAAAGATAAGCCTCTTCGGAAACGGAGAGGCTTTTTTTATGCTCGGAAGTTCTACAAGACTTCAAAAGAAAAATCTACAAGAGGCACTTTTCATAATTAACAACTTGAGGTCATCAATTAAAAACTCAAATGGAGAAATAAAAACTCCGACCATGTCAAGTTAAAATCGCTGAATTATGAAAAAAACAATTATCCTAAGTCTCTGTCTTCTTTGCTCCATTGGGCTACAGGCACAAATTGAAAAAGGCTCCTTTATTACTGGATTAGGCTCACAAATCGGCCTTTTGGGCGCAGGAAATAACAGTCTTGGATTTGGTACCTGGACGATTAACTATAAAAGCGATCACCCAGATTTTGATGAACCAGATCCTAACAAATTATTGTCGATATACTTAAGCCCAAGACTTGGCTATTTTATAATTAATAACCTAGCGGTTGGTGCCAATGTGAACTACTCTTATCAAAAAGAAGTAATCCCCGATTTGGCCACATTTCGTCGAAATTCATATACAATTGGCCCTTTTGTTCGATACTATTACCCATTAGAAAGATTTTGGCCATTCGCCGAAGTAGGATTTGGTTTTGGAGCAATCAATGAAAATGCAAATTTAGAAACCGCTGATGATGAAGTAACCCGAAGCAGTGTCTTTGCTTTTAACCTAGCTGCCGGCATGGCATTTCCTTTGAACGAAAAGTTAAATCTAGACTTAGGATTATCCTATGGTCGAAGCACCTTTAAACTCACGGATGACAATCCCTTCAATTATAGATCCGTTGTGGGAGGTATAAATCTCCAATTAGGTTTAAGTATTTTCTTATAAGTTAACCCATTTCCAAATTTTAAAATTAAGCCAGCTTGTATTTCAAGCTGGCTTTTTATTGTTCCTAGTGCGAATCCTAGCATTGAATCGGAAGTTTTGCCATTTATCCAATACCTTCACAGCCACAAACAAATCCAATCATGAAAAAATATATCAGTCTCTTTCTTTTGGCTGGCTTTGGCCTGATGGGGCAAAATGAAGTGATGACCCCCAAGAAACTTTGGGAGTTGGGTCGAGTTAGCCTTGATGCCGTTTCACCCGATGGTAAAAGCATGGTCTACGGAGTAAGTCGCTACGACCTGGAAGCCAACTCTGGGAACCGCGATCTTTATTTAATGGATATCAAATCCGGCAAAATCACCCAATTAACCGATTTGACAGGTGGTGAGTACGGTGCGCATTTCTTTAATAATGGTGTAGCCTTTAATCACCGAGGCCAATTGCATTGGGTAGATTTAAATGGTCAGTCTCAAAAACCTCTTACCAATATTGAAGGCGGTATTTCTGGCGCTAAGGCCTATAAATTGGCCGATGGCAGCGTGAAAATCCTTTTCAGCAAATCCTTTAAAACAGCTGAAACACCTGCCGAAATGTATCCGGATTTACCCAAAGCCGAATTCCGGGTAATGGATGACCTCATGTATCGCCATTGGGATTCTTGGGATGATTATGAGTCTATGCAAGTATGTATCAGTGACTACAAAAATGAAGCAGTTAGCAGTTTCAAAAACCTTATGGATGGTTCTAGCTTCGATTCTCCAGTTCCTCCCTTTGGTGGTTCAGAGAGCTATGTATTAAGTCCCGACGGCAAATTCGTAGTATACGAAAGTAAATACCTAAGCGGTAAAGACTTTGCCGAGCAAACCAATAGCGACCTCTACCTGGTGGACCTTAGTACCGGTCAAACCAGCAATATTTCGGATGGCATGATGGGTTACGATAAAAACCCACAGTTCTCTGCCGATGGAGGTAAAATTGCCTGGCTGAGCATGGCCACTAATGGTTATGAAAGTGATGTAAATGACCTGATCATTTTAGATCTGAAAAGCAAAGAAAAAACCCATGTGCTTAAAAGCAGTGGTAATTATGATACTTATACCCTAAACTCTTTTGCATGGAATGGCTCCAATGAATTTGTAGTGGGTATCCCAACCATGGGCAGCAATCAAATTTTCGAACTTGAGCAGAAAGGTAAAAGCTGGAAGATTGAGAAAATCAGCCAGGGCGATCACAATTACAATCATTTCGAAATTGCCAAAGGTGGTTTGGTTGTAGATCGTCAGGATATGAACAATGCTACCGAAATCTATTTCTTAAAAGACAATGGTAAGGCTACACAGCTCACCCATATTAATGATGAGCTCTACAGCAAAATTGGCAAGAGCAAAATTGAAAAGCGCATGGTGAAAACCAGCGATGGTAAGGACATGCTTACCTGGGTGATTTATCCTCCCGATTTCGATCCCAATAAAAAATACCCTACCCTTTTATATTGCCAGGGTGGACCACAATCTCAAGTTTCTCAATTCTACAGCTTCCGTTGGAACTTCCAGTTAATGGCTGCTCAAGGTTATATTGTAGTTGCGCCAAACCGTAGAGGTTTACCAGGCTTTGGCCGCGAATGGAATGAGAAAATCTCCAAAGATTGGGGTGGTCAACCTATGCGCGATTACTTAGCGGCCATCGACGATGTAGCTAAAGAACCTTTTGTGGATAATGATAATTTAGGTTGTATCGGCGCTAGCTACGGTGGCTATTCCGTATATATGTTAGCGGGTATTCATGAAGGTCGCTTCAAGAGCTTTATTTCACACTGTGGCTTATTCGACCTCGAAAGCTGGTACCTAAGTACCGAAGAAATGTTTTTTGCGAATTACGATTTAGGTGGCCCTTATTGGGATGAGGCCAATGCTGAAACCTACAGCAGCTTCGATCCTAAAGACTATGTACAAAATTGGGACACCCCGATTTTGGTAATTCACGGCGGAATGGATTTCCGGGTACCAATCAATCAGGGCATGGAAGCATTCCAGGCGGCTAAATTGCGTGGAGTACCTTCCCGTTTCTTGTACTTTCCAAATGAAGGCCACTGGATTTTAAGTCCCCAAAATGGATTGGTATGGCACGATCAATTCTTTGGTTGGTTAGACCAATGGCTTAAGCAATAAGCATCTTTTAGAACAGAATACAAGAGCCGCTTCCAATGGGAGCGGCTTTTTTGTTTACCAAAGAATGCCCTCCGGTTTATCCAGAAGATTTTACGGTTCATCCTCCCCAACTACGACTCATCCAGATTCAATTTCCTTGGCCAGCCAGCCACCCTAGTTTAGCTGGCAAATCAAGGAATCATGTATCGTCTTCTTCTTTTAGTAACTCTTTTAAGCACCAGCCTTAGCGCCCAAAACAAGCTCGAAGGTTGGGTAACAGACCCCCAAGGTGAAGCTTTGGCCGGAGTAAATATCTACCTCAAAGGCAGCTTCATAGGCACCACCTCCGATGCGGATGGCTATTTCAAATTAGACGGTTTAAAACCAGAAGGCATTCTGGTATTCAGTATGATGGGCTTTGAAAGCGTAGAACTGGCCCTTCAAAACCTCGACTTTGCCCAAAAACAAAAAATTCAACTCAAAGAAGCCTTTAATAAACTAGCAGCGGTAACGGTAAATGCCGGCAATATTGAGGTGAGTGATAAAAAGCAAGCGGTTGTATTACGTCCACTAGACATTGTTACCACCTCTGGCGCTTTGGGGAATATAATCGGCGCCTTAAACACCTTGCCTGGTACCGCTAATAATGCTAATGACGGACGATTATTCGTTCGTGGCGGCGCCGCCGATGAAACGGCTATTTTCATTGACGGCCTTCGCTTGGGAAATGCCTATGGCAGCAGTCTTAATGGCATTCCTACCCGTGGTCGCTTTAGTGCTCAAATATTTAAGGGCAGCTTTTTTAGCACCGGAGCTTATTCGGCAGAATATGGACAGGCTCTTTCCTCGGTACTTTCCATGAATAGCCTCGACTTCCCCTTACGTCGTCAAACCGATTTGGGCATTTCTACTGTTGGGGGCTCTCTTAGTCATACCGAAGTATGGAATCGTCAATCCCTTACCGCCAACCTCAACTATACTAACCTTAGTCCCTATATGGCGCTGGTACCCCAAAATTTAGAATTCACCAAGGCCCCTCAAGGAATTTGCTCCGAAATTCTCTTTCGCCAAAAAGCAGGGAAGCATGGCATGTTTAAAGCCTTCTATTCCTTCCAAAACTCTAATCTGGGAATACTACGCGGTCAGCCAGATACCAATGTCTTGCAAGCTGCCCAGCTGAAAAACAATTTCCATCACTTCAATCTTAATTACCGTCAGAACATCGGTAAGAAACATTTGCTCGATGGTGGTCTAAGCTTCACTGGCAACCTCGATGATATCCAATTGGATAGTCTATCCATCCAACAGAAAGGGCAATTAGTACATGCTAAAATTCGCTACCAATACTTCCCTGCCGCCCGCATCAGCATAAAAAGTGGTCTAGAATTCTTCGACCAGCTTTATCGCGAAGAAATCCAAATCGGTGCTCGCCAGCAGGATGATCTTTTAGGGGCCGCTTTCGCGGAATGCGACTACCATTTTAGTAGCGACTTCTTAATCAAATTGGGTCTTCGTTCATCCATCAACCAAAACAGCTCCTACCTGATGCCTCGGGCCTCCCTAGCCTATCGCCTCAGTTTGAAATCACAATTTTCCCTGGCCTACGGCGATTATGTGCAAGAGCAAGCTCCCAATATCCGCATCCAGGATGTAGATCTGCGCGCTGCCAAAGCCCAACATTTGGTTCTAAACTATATGTACAGCACTCCTAAGTTGACCTTCAGACTTGAGGCTTTTCAGAAAAATTACCATGAACTGCTTCGTAGCAATGCAGGCTACAACACCAATGGAGAAGGCTATGCCCGAGGTTTTGATTTATTCCTCCGGGATCGCAGCAGCATCCGCAATTTGGATTATTGGATCACTTACTCCTTTGTGGATAGCAAAAGACATTGGCAAGCTTTCGAAAGCCAGGTGCAGCCACGCTTTGCTCCGCGCCATAATGCCTCCATTGTGGCCAAGTACTGGCTCAACAGCCTTCAGTCACAAGTAGGAACCAGCTTTAGCATCAATGATGGCTACAGCTATGACAATCCCAATCTGGCCGGCGAAATGGAATCCCGCACCAAAGCCTTCCACAGCTTAAACCTCAGCTGGAGCTATTTACCTCGTCCCAACCTGATAATTCATTTTGAGATTACCAATCTATTGGGACGGGAAAATATCTTCAATTATCAATACAGCTCCAGTCCCGGAAATGACGGACAGTACAGCAGTATGGCCATTCCACAATCGGCCACCCGCTTCATCTTTCTAGGCATATTCTATACCCTGTCTACCGATAAAAATGCGAATCAACTCAACAATTTATAATTCCTAAAAATTCAGAATCATGAAAAAATTATTTGCCCTTTGTTTCATTGCTATCTTCAGTTTTAAAGCCACTGCACAAGATGCCGAAGCCTATCAAAAATATATGCAAGAAAGTATTGCCCTTTACGATAGTGTTAAAACCCTGGCCGACTATCAAGAAATTGCCAATCGCTTCGATCGTATATCTGCTACTGCCAGCTCGGAATGGCTTCCCTTATACTACGCCGGACTTACCCATATCTATATGAGTTTCGTGCGAGGTCTTGAAGACGATGCCCGTGATGAGCATATAGATAAAGCCCTCGATTATATTGATCGCGCCGAAGAAATAGTAGGTGAAAACTCCGAAACTGTAATCTTACGTGGTTATGCTTATATGGCCAAAGTAAGTGTGAGTCCCGGCTTAAGAGGCATGACCTTATCCGCTAAGGTTAGTGGGCTATTTGAAAAAGGATTAGCCATGGATCCAGAAAACCCTAGAGCCAATTTAATGCTCGGTCGTTGGAAATACGGTAGTGCCCAGTTTTTTGGTCGTTCTACCGACGATGCTTGTGCCTACATGCAAAAGGCTTTAGCGATCTATAAAAATCAAGAAAAAGGCAATGGTCTGGAGCCTGCCTGGGGGGAAAATCAAGCCCTTTCTATGTCCAAGTCTTGTCAAGGAAAAAGTTAATTTCAAGCCATGGAAAGCAGCTCTCCCTATTCGAGAAAAGAAATCCTTAAATGGATAGGCATCAGCGCCCTACTGGGTTTAATTGTCCCCGCTTTTTACAGCTTCGAAAGCTATTGGACCTTGCAGGGCCTGAGTAAAATTTGGGATGACATGCTCTATTCCTTTATGATGTCTTTGGGCATTAGCCTCTCGGTAGGACTTAACGAGCATTTACTGGATCGACGCTTCTCCTGGTTGGAGCATCCGGGCAAGCGCTTGATTCTCGAAATCATCGGCATTAGCCTCTTTGCTTTTAGCGCATCCTTTTTAATGAATGTATTGTTCTTCACACTCTTCGGTATGATTGACTACAGCAATTTCCCCTGGAAGATTATGTTGAACAATGCCCTTATCCCCCTCTATGTAGGTTATGTCGTTTCAGCATTTTTCATCAGCCGTGGGTTTTTAAGTCGGGCCAAGGCCGAGGCAGTGCGAGCCGAAAAACTGCAAACCGAAAAATACCGCAGTGAAGTACGGATATTAAGAGATCAGCTTAATCCGCATTTTCTATTTAATTCGCTTAACATCCTTACCAATATGGTTTATGAGGATGCCGATCGATCTGCCGCTTATATCCGCCAATTAAGTCGCTTTTATCGCTACGTATTGGAGGTACAAGATGAGGATACAGTTGAATTTGAACTCGAATTACAATTTATTCGCGATTACATCCAGTTACAACAAGAACGCTTTGGCACTAATGCTTTGCAATACAGCGAAAAGCTTTTTCCCAATTCCGATTTTCACATCCCTCCCCTGGCCTTGCAATTGCTTTTAGAAAATGCCCTTAAACATAATCGTTGCAGCAGCACAGAACCGCTTAAAATTGAAATCATTCAAGAAGGGAATAGCTTAATGATCCGCAACAACATTCAAAAGAGAACAGCTCAATCCGAGCATTTAGGCATTGGGCTATCTAATTTAAAAAGACGCTATGAGCTTTTGAAAGCTGAGCTTCCTCAGATCAGCAATAATGACAGTCACTTTAGTGTGAAAATCCCTTTATTATCTAAGGCATGAAAATCTTGATTATTGAAGATGAAAAACCAGCCGCTCGTCAATTAGAAAGACTTTTGCAGCGCAGCGAGGAATTTGAGGGCAATATTCATGGCCCCTTGGAAAGTATCGCTCAATCAGTAGATCATTTAACGAAAAACCAGGATTACGACCTCATTCTGATGGACATCCATCTCGCCGATGGACCCAGCTTCGAAATTTTTGAATCCGTTGAGCCATCTGCTCCAATCATCTTTTGTACAGCCTATGATCAATACGCATTGGAAGCTTTTAAACTCAACAGTATAGACTATCTACTCAAGCCAATCGAACCGAATGACTTAGATCGAGCTTTACAAAAGTTCAAAAAACTTCATGCCCAAAGTCAGACTCCCGAATTGTCGGCGGCAGAGCTATTAAAGGCGCTTCAAAAACCTATAGAGGAAGCTAAAAGCTATAAAGAACGCTTTATGATCAAATTGGGGGATCGCATCATTAGCCGGGAAACCCGCGAAGTACAGTTTTTCTATTCGGCCGAAAAAGCCAGTTTTCTTCAAGATCAAGAAGGACGATCCTACCCCATTGAGTACAGCTTGGATCAATTAGAGGCATCAGTACCCTCCCGGGACTTTTTCCGAATCAACCGCAAATACCTTATCCGTTTTGAGGCTATTCGTGAGATGCACAGCTATTCTGGTAGTCGCATAAAGCTTCATTTACAGCATTGTGATGATGATGACATCCTGGTGAGTCGCGATCGCACCGCCGAATTCAAGCATTGGTTAGACAGCTAGCCAACTCGCTTCCAATGCTTAGCTTTGCAGGCCCTTTAAAAAGCGCTATGCAATTGGACATCTTCACCTTAAGTAATGGCATCCGAGTAGTACACCGCGAAATCAATCGTCCGGTGGCCCATTTGGGTTTATTGATTGCCGCTGGTTCGCGCGATGAACTGGAAGATGAGCAGGGTTTAGCCCACTTTATTGAGCACTGCTTGTTCAAAGGAACCCAAAAGCGAAAAGCCTATCACATCCTCAGTCGCATGGAAGATGTGGGCGGGGAATTAAATGCTTTTACCAGCAAGGAAGAAACCGTAATTCACACTAGCTTTTTAAGTGGTGACTATGCTCGAGCAGTAGATTTGATCTGCGACATTGCTTTTCGTAGCACCTTTCCTCCTAAAGAATGTGAGAAGGAAAAAGAAGTGATTATTGATGAAATCAATTCCTATAAAGACAGTCCTTCCGACAGTATTTTCGACGATTTCGAGGAATTGGTATTTCCCAATCACAGCTTAGGTCGCAATATCCTGGGCACCCTCGAGAGTGTGAAAGGATTTGGCACTGAGGACATCCATAAATTCCTGAATCGCAATTATTCTGCCGATCGCATGGTATTTAGTTCGGTGGGGAAAATAAGTGCCGCTCGCCTGCGAAATCTCCTTGAAAAGCAAGTGGATAACATTCACTTCCAGGCGGGAGAGAAAAGAGAATTAATCATGCCAGCGCCTACTCAACCCATTCGGGAAGAGCAAAGCCGCAGTGGCTACCAAACTCACGTAGTTATGGGCAGTCCCGCTTATGCTGCGCGTCATGATCACATGCGTCCTCTAGCCTTACTCAACAATATTTTAGGTGGCCCCGGAATGAACTCAAGGCTCAACTTAAATATTCGTGAACGTTATGGCTTCACCTATCATTTAGAGTCTTTTTATCACCCTTATTTGGATACTGGCTTGTTCGGGATTTATCTAGGCACCGATCCCGGTACCGCCGATCGAGCCATGAATTTGATTGATAAGGAACTGAAAAAGCTGCGCGATCAAAAACTGGGAGTACTCCAACTCTCCAAGGCGAAAAAGCAAATCTTAGGTCAGTTTGCCATGGCACAGGAAAACAATGGGGCATTGATGCTTTCCTTTGGTAAATCCTTGCTCTTGCACGATGAAATTGAAAGTTTTGAGGAGATCGTACAAGATGTAGAAGCCATGAAAGCTGAAACTTTACAGGAAGTTGCCAATGATATTTTGGTTCCCGAGAAATTCAGCCGTTTAATCTTCCGGAACACCCAACCTTAACTTTCGGCAGCGGGATAATTTCCCTTTCTTTGGCGGATGAGTCAAACGGAAAAGTTTGCTCCTGGCCCAGGCAGCTCTAAATCTCCATCAGGATTCGGCACTTTTGCCGGAGTATTTACGCCCAGCATCCTCACTATTTTAGGGGTAATCATGTACCTGCGCTTTGGCTGGGTATTGGGTCAGGTAGGCTTGATGGGCACTTTACTCATCGTAACCTTATCTACCTGCATCACTTTCTTTACCGCACTTAGCATAGCCTCGATCGCTACCGATCAACATGTGCGTATCGGTGGAGCTTATTATATGATTAGTCGCTCTTTAGGCATTGAGACCGGCGGTGCAGTTGGTATACCCCTCTTTCTGGCCCAGGCACTTTCCATTGCTTTATATACCATAGGCTTTGCTGAAAGTGTGGTTAGCGTATTTCCACAATTTGACCCACGCTGGGTGGGCATCTTCACCACTATTGGCGTTGGTGCTCTGGCCCTGTTTTCAGCAAAAATTGCCATCCGCAGCCAGTTCTTCATTATGGCGGCCATCGCCCTTTCTTTACTATCATTGATTTTTGGCAGCCCAACTGAGGAAGCGGATTTAAGTCTTTGGCATGGCGAAGGCCAAGCGAGCTTCTGGAAGGTATTTGCGGTTTTCTTCCCAGCTGTTACCGGAATTATGGCAGGGGTTAACATGTCGGGAGACCTCAAAGATGCTAAACGTTCCATCCCCCGAGGAACCTTTTTGGCCATTGGGGTGGGCTACCTAATTTACATGAGCTTACCGCTAATTTTAAGTCAACGCGCATCGGCAGCTAGCCTGATCAATGACCCCTTAATTATGCGGAAAATTTCCTTCTGGGGAGATGCGATATTATTAGGGGTTTGGGGTGCAACCCTAAGTAGTGCGATCGGTAGCATTCTAGGTGCACCACGCGTTTTACAAGCTTTAGCTCGAGATCGGGTATTGCCAGCATCCTTAAGCTGGCTGGGAAAAGGAAAGGGCGAAGATGACAATCCTCGCGCCGGAACCCTATTCACATTAGGGCTGGCTCTTTTAGCCGTTTACTTTGGGAATTTAAACCTGGTTGCACCCATCCTCACTATGTTTTTCCTGACTACCTATGGTGTCCTAAATATTTCTGCAACTCTGGAGAAACTACTTGGAAGCCCCTCTTTTCGCCCCACCTTTAAAGTACATTGGATTTTCTCATTATTGGGTGCATTGGCCTGTCTAGCGGTTATGCTTTTAATCAATGCCTTTGCAACAACCATCGCCGTCATCTTTATGATCCTGCTCTTTATTTGGCTGCAGAGGCGGGAGTTACAAACCACATGGGGCGATGTAAGACAAGGACTTTGGATGGCTATCAGCCGATCCGCACTTTTACGCATCCGACGAACGGCAGACCCTAAAAACTGGCGCCCCCATTTACTGGTTTTATCCGGCGCACCTACAAAAAGATGGCATTTGGTAGAATTGGGCCATGATCTTAGTCAAAATCGTAGTTTAATGACTGTCGCTACGGCCATTACCAAAACTGATTTACCTATTGGCCGACAAATAAAAATGGAATCGAACATTAAGGACTATTTGCTGCAAAGAGGAATCAATAGTCTGGTGAGGGTATATTATGCACAAAGAGTTTTAGAAGGTACACAATCCTTAATTAGCACTTATGGCTTAGGGCAAATTACCCCCAATACCATTTTAATGGGAGCCTCCGAAAATCCTCAAAACTTAGATGAGTACTGCGGATTAATTGAGTATTGCTATGCCTCGCGAAAGAACGTCTTAATTGCACGCAACGCAGATCAACTGCACGAGCAAAATTACAGTAGAATTGATATTTGGTGGGGAGGTCTTAAAGCCAATGGCGGTTTGATGATTGTCCTGGCCCATCTACTGCAAAGAAGTATTAATTGGAAGGGGACTGAGGTTAATGTTAAAATGTTATCCCGCAGTGAAAAGGCCGCCGAAGGTGCCAGTCATAACCTATCCTCTTTACTTAAGGAAATGCGGGTAGATCACAATGAAAAGGTGATCTATGAAGCTGAAAAGGATTTTTATGAGGTGCTAGAGCAGCACTCGGCTGGCGCCGACCTTATAATGTTGGGTATGGCGGTTCCTCGAGAAGACTTCGAATACCGTCCCTATTACGAGCAACTCTCCCAAAAAACAAAAAACCTCCCAAGTACACTATTCGTATTAGCGTCTCAGGAGGTGCAATTTGGTGAAGTACTTAGTTGATCGTCTAACGATCCGCGTACATGTCTTTATAATAATTCTGGTAATCACCGGAAGTAACACTGTTTAACCAGTCTTCATTCTGCAAATACCAATCGATGGTTTCTCCCAAACCTTGCTCGAAGGTAACCGAGGGCTCCCATCCTAATTCTTTATTGATTTTTGTAGCATCAATGGCATAGCGACGATCGTGACCAGGACGATCCTTCACATAGCTAATCAAGCCCTCAGAAGTCCCTGCCGGACGGCCTAATTTCTCATCCATCTGCTTGCAAAGAATCTTAATCAGGTCAATATTTTGCCATTCATTAAAGCCACCAATATTGTAGGTCTCCTTATTACGACCTTCGTGGTAAACGAGATCAATGGCGCGAGCATGATCAATCACATACAACCAATCGCGGGTGTACTTTCCATCGCCATAAACCGGCAAAGGCTTTTCATTGCGAACATTATGAATAAAGAGTGGAATCAGTTTCTCAGGGAATTGATTCGGGCCATAATTGTTTGAGCAATTGGTAATTACATAAGGCATTCCATAGGTCTCACCATAGGCTCTTACAAAGTGGTCGGAACTGGCTTTGGAAGCCGAATAAGGTGAATTCGGATCGTAGGAAGTAGTTTCCTCAAAAAGCCCTTCTGCTCCTAAAGTTCCATACACCTCATCGGTACTGATATGGTAAAAGCGTTTGCCTTCGAAATTATCTTTCCAAGTGTCGCGGAAGGCATTAAGTAAGTTCACTGTGCCAATTACATTGGTGCGAACAAAAGCTAGTGGATCAGTAATACTGCGGTCCACATGACTTTCTGCCGCCAAGTGTAAAACCCCTTCGAAACGATGCTCAGCGAAAAGCTTGTTCATAGCCTCAGCATCCACAATATCAGCCTTTACAAAGTGATAGTTCGGGGCATTCTCAATATCCTTCAGGTTTTCTAGGTTCCCTGCATAAGTGAGAACATCAAGATTGTAAATTTCATAGTCCGGATACTTGTTTACGAAAAGGCGTACCACATGGGATCCTATAAAGCCTGCTCCTCCGGTAATTAATATTTTCTTCGACATGGTTATTTTCTAATCTATGTTTCTGATTTTCTTTTCCCAGCGCCAGGCATCTTCCATGGCATCGTCTAAGCTTTTTTCGGCTGTCCAGCCCAAAACGGTATTGGCCTTAGTCGTATCAGCATAAGCTGCGGTTACATCACCAGGCCTGCGCTCCACTATTTTATAATTCAATTTGCTATTGGAAACACGCTCAAAAGATTGAATCACTTCTAATACCGTTGAACCGGTTCCGGTACCTAAGTTAAATACTTCATAAGGTCCTTCGTTTTGGCGATTCAATAAGCGATTTAAGGCTACAACATGGGCCTTTGCTACATCCACCACATGGATATAATCCCTTTCATTGGTACCATCACGGGTTTCGTAGTCGCTACCAAAAACAGCCAATTGTTCACGAACTTTTGCTGCGGTCTGCGTTACATAGGGCACCAAATTAAGGGGCACTCCCAAGGGTGATTCGCCAATCATAGCACTGGGATGAGCGCCAATAGGGTTGAAGTAACGCAATGAAATTGCATTAAAACCGTGGGCCTGTATAGCATCCTGTATGATCTCCTCTCCTACTTGCTTGGTATTTCCATAGGGGGAAATTGCGGCCTTCACCGGGCTATCCTCTGTGATTGGCAATTCATCTGCTTCGCCATAAACTGTGCAACTACTGCTAAAGATTAAATTATCAATCTGCAGGTCGCGCATTTCCTGAAGCAGGTAAACCAAGGAGCCTAAATTATTCTCGTAATATTCTAAGGGTTTGTGAACCGATTCGCCCACTGCTTTGAAAGCAGCAAAGTGAATGATTCCATCCAAAGAACTATAGCGACCAAAAAAATCTCGCACTTCAGATTTCGACTTTAAATCGACTCTTTCAAATACGGGACGATGACCGGTTATTTCTTCAATTCCATCAAGAACCGATGCGGTTGAATTACTTAAATCGTCAAGCAATACCGGCTCATGTCCGGCTTTGATTAATTCGACTGCGGTATGCGAGCCAATAAAACCTAATCCGCCGGTTACCAGAATTTGAGCCATATCTATTGCTTTTGACGAATGTAATCTTTGAAGTCCTTATGCTCCTTTTTATAGAGCTCTTCGGTGGGTAAAGACTTGAAGTATTCGTAGGTAATCTTTAATCCTTCAGACCGACTAACCTTCGGCTCCCAGCCCAAGAGTTCTTTGGCTTTTGTAATATCGGGACGTCTCTGTGTGGGATCGTCTTTTGGTAAATCTTTGTAGATTACTTTTTGATCGGTACCCGTAAGCTTGATGATTTCCTCGGCAAATTCGCCAATGGTAATTTCATCAGGGTTACCAATATTCACCGGTCCGGCATAATCACTCATTAATAAGCGGTAAATACCTTCAACCAAATCATCAACATAGCAAAAGGAACGGGTTTGCGATCCATCGCCAAACACAGTTAAATCCTCACCTCTTAAGGCCTGACCAATGAAAGCCGGTAAAACCCGACCATCATTCAAGCGCATTCTAGGACCATAGGTATTAAAGATGCGCACGATGCGAGTTTCTAATCCATGGTAAGTATGATAGGCCATGGTCATCGCTTCCTGGAATCGCTTGGCTTCATCATACACCCCTCTAGGGCCAACGGGGTTAACATGCCCCCAATATTCTTCTGTTTGAGGATGCACCTGCGGATCACCATATACTTCTGAAGTGGAAGCAATGATCAAGCGCGCTCCTTTGGCCATTGCCAGGCCCAAGCAATTGTGAATTCCTAAAGAGCCTACTTTGAGGGTTTGAATTGGAATTTTTAGGTAATCAATGGGGCTGGCCGGTGATGCAAAGTGAAGGATGTAATCAAGCTCTCCTGAAACGTGGATGAATTTGGAAACATCATGATGATAAAACTCAAATTCTTCTTTGGCAAAGAGATGCTCGATATTTTTAAGGTCCCCCGTAATCAGGTTATCCATTCCCACCACTCGAAAGCCTTCAGCAATGAAACGATCACATAAATGGGAACCCAAGAAACCGGCTGCGCCCGTAATTAGAACTCTTTTCATAGAAAATTAGGATTTCACCCCAATACAATGGTACTCAAAACCTAACTCTGCCATGCGGCTGATTTCAAAGATGTTTCGACCATCAAAAATAAGGGGGCTATTCAAGGAGTCTTTAATTTCTTCAAAGTCAGGAACTCTGAATTCACTCCATTCGGTTACCACTAACAAGGCATCTGCCCCTTTAATGGCTTCATATTCGTTTTCAGCATAAGTGATACGATCACCCAAATCATGCTTAGCTTCTTCCATAGCTACAGGATCGTAAGCAGATACCGTTGCTCCTTCTGCCAGTAATTTCTCGATAATTACTACGGAAGGGGCTTCACGCATATCATCAGTATTTGGCTTAAAGGAAAGACCCCAAACTGCGAAATGCTTGCCTTTAAGATCGCCATTGAAGCGTTTCAATACCTTTTGGAAAAGAACTGATTTTTGGTCTTCGTTTACCTCTTCTACCGACTGTAAGATGCGCATTTCATAGCCATTCTCACGAGCTGTGCGCACTAATGCCTTCACATCTTTAGGGAAACAGCTACCGCCATATCCAATACCAGGATAAATAAACTTGTTTCCAATACGTGGATCAGATCCGATACCACGGCGAACTAAGTTTACATCAGCCCCCATGATTTCACAAAGGTTGGCCACATCATTCATAAATGAAATCTTGGTTGCCAACATGGCATTTGCCGCGTATTTGGTCATTTCGGCTGATGGAATATCCATAAAGATTACCGGGTGACCATTAAGGGTAAAGGGATGATATAATTTTTCGAGAACCTTGCGAGCACGCTCCGATTCAACCCCCACCACAATACGATCGGGTTTCATGAAGTCATTTACCGCAGCGCCTTCTTTTAGGAACTCAGGGTTTGATGCCACATCATAATCGATACTTACACCACGACGATCCAAAGCATCTTTAATTTCTTTCTTAACCTTAGCGGCTGTTCCAACTGGCACGGTGGACTTGGTGATAATCACACCATAGTCATTCATATTTTCACCAATCTCACGGGCTACAGTTAATACATATTTAAGGTCGGCGCTACCGTCTTCTCCGGGAGGGGTTCCTACAGCAATAAAGGCAGCATCAGCACCTTTAATGGCTTCTCCTAAATTGGTAGAAAACTGAAGACGATTTTTTTCATAGTTGCGATGTACCAGTTTATCCAAACCAGGTTCGTAAATAGGAAGAATTCCTTGCTTAAGGTTTTCGATTTTCTTTACATCAACATCAACGCAGGTTACATCAATACCTACTTCGGAAAGACAGGTACCTGTAACTAAACCTACGTATCCTGTTCCAACTATTACAATTTTCATGATTAATGGTTCTTGATGAAGTTAAGTACTTCGGAGGTTATATGTTCTAATTGATCTTTTTCTAGTTCAGTGTGCATGGGCAGCGAAAATACCCGACTCACCAAACGGTTGGTTATCGGAAAATCATCTTTTTGATAACGTTCGTCCTGATAAGCCTTTTGCATATGCAATGCTACCGGATAATATATCATGGCCGGTATGTCTTTTGATTGGAGATACTCCACTAATTTATTGCGGTCAATTCCTTCTGCCAGTTGCAAGGTGTACTGATGAAATACATGCTCTGATTTTGAATCGCGCACCGGTGTCTTTAATTCGGGGATATCCGCAAAAGCCTTATCGTAATAATCAGCCGCTGCTTGCCTGGCCTTTATGTACTCATCCAAATGAGGAAGTTTACATCGTAGAATTGCTGCCTGAATGGAATCCAAACGTGAGTTTACCCCAATCATATCGTGGTAATACCGCACGGTTTGCCCGTGATTTGCAATGATTCGAATTTTAGAAGCCAATTCATCATTATTGGTAAAAATGGCTCCACCATCTCCAAAGCAACCTAAATTCTTACTGGGAAAAAATGAGGTCGTTCCAATATCGCCTATAGTACCCGCTTTAGCACTACTTCCATTATCAAAATGATAGCTGGATCCAATGGCCTGCGCAGTATCTTCAACCACATAAAGATTGTGCTCTTTGGCAATTTGCATAATAGTCTCCAAATCTGCACATTGCCCAAATAAATGTACAGGAACAATTGCCTTAGTTTTAGGACCAATGGCTTCGCGTACCTGATCGGTATTTAAGCCAAAAGTATCTTCATCAACATCCACTAAGACCGGAGTTAGACCTAAAAGTGCAATTACCTCAGCGGTAGCTACATAAGTAAAAGTCGCCGTAATCACCTCATCTCCTGGCTTTAAGCCAAGGGCCATCATAGCAATTTGCAGGGCATCGGTTCCATTTGCACAAGGAATCACATGCTTTACATCTAAATAGCTTTCCAATTCAGTTTGAAAAGCTTTAACCTCGGGTCCATTGATATAGGCAGAGGAGCGCACAACATCAAGGATGGCTTTATCTACTTGATCCTGAATTTTTTGATATTGGCTGACCAAGTCAACCATCTGAATTTTTTTCATGGATTTTTTTATATCCGGATATGGGGTTTAAAGTAACAAAGATAAAGACCACTATGCAATAGGCGACCCAATTACAGTGGCAATAAAACAAATTATAGACTTAGGATTTCCATCTCATAATGACTAGCCATTATTTTCTTAAAAAATGAAGTCGATGGAACAAAAAAAGGCCCGGTACAAAACCGAGCCTGGAGAGAGGAGATGGAGAATATAAAATTTTAATTTTTTCTTTTAAATCTTACCGTGGAGCTGCAATTACCCTTTGGATCCTCTGGAGTTACTTATTAAGTAAAATTGCTAAAACCCCGAACTTCGTTTAAGCGATTAAAACCCATCCAAACCGTAACGGCGCCTTTTTCACCAAAAAGTCTAACCACAGCACCAAAGCCAAATTTCCCTTTTACGCGCACCTTCACCTTAGAACCGATCACAGTGGAATACAAACCATTGGAATGCACCAAATGACCATCTTTATACACTAATATTGGATTGTACCACTTATAAACTAATTGCCACATAAATACAGAGAATAGTACGGTCAATGGCACATAGAAATAAACTGTATCTATAGTAAATGAATCCCAAATAAGAAATAGAATCATCCCAATTAGAAGCAAGACTATACTCTTTAATACAAATTCCAATAAAACGAATGAGAAACTCCTATAATGCATCATCACTTTTGCGATTTTGTTTAATACTTCTAATTCCTAAGGCGGCTCCACCTACCAGAAGAACCTCTATAAATCCAAACGGAGTTGGAGCACCTGGTCCTCCGCCACTAGGTTGTGCAGAAACATCTGCCAAAAACAACAACATCAATATCGCTACTACAAGGCCTGGATTTAGTTTCATATAAGCGAAGTGTTTCTTTTGTTTAATTTCATTTTCAAACTCCCTATCATTTATTAGCATTAGAATAAATGATAACAATTAATAAACATTAGCTTCAGTTAAACACTTTAGCACCACTGCTTAATAACTGTAACAAAATAAAGGCTCAAACATTTTAAAGCTCGTAACACTTCATGCCGATTAACTGTAGAACTTTACTTTGAAACTGTAGGTTTAGTTCTACAAATAGTCCGAATTTGAAATATGGCTGAAATCTGACCTAGATCTGAGATATAAATCGATTATTAGACCTTCTTAACTAATGCCTGTTAGCTAAAATGAATTGGACCCGGAAATCTCCTCTCGCTGCATCATGAGCTCAGAACTACTCATTAATTTCTGCATAAAAGGGTAGGCAAACCTTAACCTGAAGGCCCTGGCCTGAAGCATTTTGAAACTGAAGGTTACCATTTAACTGGTTGATAATCTCCCGAACCATTGGCAATCCGACACCCATACCAGTCACCCCTCTTTGACCACTTTTACTACGAACTGCCACACCACTATTTATTGCTTTCAATCGTTTTTGGTCTTGAATCCCGGGGCCATCATCCGTAATTTCCAAGCAAACTCTTTGGTCTTCCTCGAAAATCCGAATCCAAATTTTATGGTTGCAATACTTGAGAGCATTTTCCAGTATATTCTCTACCACAATTTCCAAGGCTTGCGGTCGGCTGGCAATTAAAAAATCTTGTTTCAAATCCCAATCTACCAGGATTCGGTATTTCATTAATTCTGCGGCCTTGCGATCCAATACCTGATCTACGGCTTTCCCTAAAGGATATTGGTTTTCCGAATCTTGTAAATCCTGATTTCGAATCCATTCAAGAATGGTATTGGCAGTTTCATAGGCTCCTCGAGTAGAAGTACTTAAAATCTCCAAATCTCTGCTCAGCCCTTCCATGCCTTTTGCCTTAGTTTTTTCTTTGATATCGAATGCCACATCAGCCATAAAACGCAATGGACCTCGGATATCATGGGAGAAGATGGTGATCATTCGGTCCCGCAAGCCAATCGCTCGATTTAGCTGATTCCTAGATTCCTGCAGATCGGCGATGGTATTAACCAGACTCACATTATTTCGAGCCAGTTCATCGGTGCGTTTCTCTATTTCATCTTTTAGGCGTTGTTGATAAGCCCTGTTTCGACGTTGAACTAATTCAAAAAAACCCAAGACCACAAAGAGTGCCGCCAAGGCCATAATAATATAGAACCCTAATGTTTCATGAAATTTAGGCCCCACCGCAAAATGCCAAATTCGAAATACACGCTCTTGTTTTGGCATAAAAGGCATATAGATCTCAAGACTATACTCACCATTACTCGGGAATCGGTCAAAAAGTAATCCGCGTTCGAAATCCACTTGCCGCCATTCGGAATTTAGTTCTGGAACGCGATAGTAAATAGGGGCATTTTGTGCTTTGCCATAATAAGGATTCAGAAGCTTTACCATTAAACTAGAAAACAATGGGGGCAAAACCGTATTCTCAAGCGTGGAAACATTCTGACCATCCAAACGCACCTCCTCCAGGATTAATTCAGGATGGTACTTAGGCATCAAACTCTTAAAATCAGTATTTAAATAGGTAATGCCATCCGGATTGGGAATGGCAAATTCACCATTTTTATTTCGAATAATTGGTTCGGAGGTACCTCCCCCGTTGAATTCAAAATTCTTCAAGCCATCCTTAGCACTGAAAGCAATAAGATCAAGAAAAGGAACACTATCATTTAGGTAAGACTCAAACAATTCTTTAGGCATGGCATACAAACCCTGATTAGTACTGAAAACCAGGCAATTTCCCACTTGACGAATACCATGACAAGCCTCCATGGCCAGATTTCCTTTCAAATTCAATTTAGACCAGCGGCCCTTTTCCCAAACATATACACCCCTGCCATAAGTAGTAAGGATTACCTTGGAACCTAATCGATACAGAAAACGCGCATTAAATTCTTCATTTTCCACTATCCGGACTACCTCAGCTTTGCCGCTTTTCAAATTGAAATTGACCATTTGGGCCTTAAAGCCATAGAGCATCCAAACGGTTGAATCATTTAAGAAGAATAACTGCCCGGCATAATTAATCTCTCCCTTATCGGTGGGTACTGCTGCGATGCAAATAAGGCTATCCCCTACCAATTGCATCAATCCCAGAGACTCAATAAACATATAGACCTCACCTTCCTTCTGAATCATATGACCGGTTCGTACATTCACTGAATCCACCGCGACTTTTAAATACCTTCTTTCTCCATTTCTTAGGTCGATTCGCAGTGGTCGAGAAGGCTCTTCTACTGCATAGATATGCCTCAAGGAGGGCTTAAAACCCAATAAGCCACTATACTGTTGAAACAGTGAACCACAAAGCACTTTGGAATCATGGTAAAGCAAACCATTTGATGAAATCACGGAATCTTGCCCAATGGCAGCCAAAGTATAATTGGGAACTCCTGCAGCGCAAGTACTATCAGATAGTATCTGTCTAATAAAAACCGGGGCCATAACTAATAGTCCCCTTTTTCGGGTCCCTAAAAATATCCGGGCATCCTCCTCACTATATATGCAAGCCGAATACTCATGCTGAGGAACCGAACGAGCAATAAGCTGAAGCTGAAGTCCACCATCTCCAGATGCGAATAGCTGGTAAAGCTCCCCTTTCCTATATAGAAATGCCTTATTTTCAGCGGCATTCCACATCATCTGGCTCAATTGTGGGTTCTCCGACCAATTTTTAGGTGCGGCGAGGTCGGGGACCACTCCGATGGTATCAACCTGAGTTCCCTTTATTCGAATTACAGAGCCTTCCTGTTCCAAAAGAAACATACTCTCTCCGAATACCATCAGATGCTCTCGGCTAAAAGAGCTCAACTTATAAGGCACCTCCTTCATGCTCTCACCCTCATTAAAGTAAAGCGCGCTATTCTCCCCATCATTATCGAAATAATATCGATTCGAATCAACCATATATTGATGAAAGCCATGCCATCGGACCAAAGCACTTTCACCAACACTGCCATGACGGAAAAACAAATAACCCTTATCATCTTCATTCTGATTGGTAAGAGTTCTTTGATCCTCAGAAAGCAAGGAGTATTGGAAAAACTCGTTTAAGGCTAATATCCGATTGGATCGTGTACGGTAAAAATCCAATATCCGCACACCATTCATTAAGGAGTCATTTTGAGGGAGAAAGGCTTTAAACTGTCGACCGGAATATCTGAATAAGCCCTGCTGAGTTCCAATCCATAATAAATGCTCAGGGCTCATGTGAAGGGCAGTCACCTCATTTTGCATTAAGCCAGAGGTATTATCTATATATTCAAAATTATAATTGAGAATAGGCAAGGGGGCTAAAACCTTTAGTCTCACATTTTCTGCAAGGAGATTAATTCCAACCAGAAAAAGGAAGAAAGCTAAAGACGCTCTATAAATATGACTCTGTTTCAAATACCTTATCGTTCAATTAAAAAGGACCTTAAGCTGTATTTCATAACTACTCAGAGTTACTTTTTCAAATTCTAAGCCGTGGAAATTCAACTCTCAAAAAAAACACAATTCTCAGAAGCACAGAGTAGTACGAATAATGTTTAATGTCATGATTGTTCTACATAACATTCCTTCTTTGACAATGCACCTTTTGAAAATACGAAATTCCCCCTAATGCCTTTAGGGCTTTGAAACAAAAAAGGTTCCGACCATTATGATCGGAACCTTTTTAAGTCTTAAGTATATGAAAGCAAGGGGACTGTTTTAGCTAAAAAGCCCATTGAGATTTTTGGGCTACGATAATCAAACCGTAGGTCAAGAAAATTAATTGGAATATCAGCGCACTACTAACCACCATGGCTACTAAGCTTTTATTGTACTTATTTATCACTTCTCTTTAACCTTTTCTAATGAATTCAAGTCCCTTTTTAATCCTAAACTCCTCATATTGAGGCCTTACAACTTCAGCACCTTCTTGGTTAATAAATCCATACAGCCCATTTAACTCAACTAAGGCCCATCTATCGTGATATTCTCCAAAATTGAAAATTCTATCATACTGAGGCTTTACAACTTCAGCTCCATCTTGACCAATAAATCCATAAAGACCACCTACCTCAACTAAGGCCCATTTACCATGATATTCTCCAAACGGTGATATTTTATCATACTGAGGCTTTACAACTTGGGCTCCATCTTGACCAATAAACCCATACAGCCCACCTACCTCAACTAAGGCCCATTTACCGTGATATTCTCCAAATTTGGAGATTTTATCATACTGAGGCTTTACAACTTGGGCTCCGTCTAGACCAATAAATCCATAAAGACCACCTACCTTAACTAAGGCCCATTTACCGTGATATTCTCCAAATTTGGAGATTTTATCATACTGAGGCTTTACAACTTGGGCTCCGTCTAGACCAATAAATCCATAAAGACCACCTACCTTAACCAAGGCCCATTTACCGTGATATTCTCCAAATTTGGAGATTTCATCATACTGAGGCTTTACAACTTCAACTCCATTTTTGTCAATAAACCCATACAGTCCACCTACCTCAACCAAGGCCCATTTACCGTGATATTCTCCAAATTTGGAGATTTTATCATACTGAGGCTTTACAATTTCAACTCCATTTTTGTCAATAAACCCATACAGCCCACCTACCTCAATTAAGGTCCATTTATCGTGGAATTCTCCAAATTTGGAAACTTTATCGTATTTATCTTGTCCGTTTACCAACAATGAAATCGACATAAAAACAAATAACAATTGTATCCTTTTCATAGTAATCAATTTTTACACGTTAAAAATTAGCAGCCGTCCTATTTATTTGAGCTTAAATACTTTCAAGTTATCGTTTAATTCCTGAGCTCCCGAAGTGGCTTCAAGAGCCACCACATAAAGGCCTGGATTCTGATTTTGAAGAATTTGGATATTTTCCTGCAGATCTTCCCATTGAAGCTTTTGTACCAGCTGTCCACTTAAATCATAAATACTAAGCTTCATTTGAGCATTCGAGCTTAAAACGCCCTGATAGCTTAAAAAGACCTTCCCTTCCTGATTATAGAACAAATAGCTAGAGCTCTGTTTAGCGAGACCCTGAATTTCTCTTTGACCTAATCGACCCGCAAACTTCAATCGGAACCGCCTAAGTTCGGTACTGTCATGAACAAATGAATATGAGGCCTTAATTCTTAGATCCTGTCTGATGTCAAATTTCAAATCTTCCAGATATACCTGATCAAATGCCTTTAGTTCCCCCACATTGAAATCAAGATTTAGGGTATCACCCTGCCTGGCCAATAATTCCAAATCAACATAATAGGTAGAATCGGGATTAAAGGTTGCTATACTTAGGTTCCCTTCTAAACTGGGTATCGATACACCGGGTTCTGCCAGACCTATCTCCCAGGCATCAAACTTCCGATCAAAGGCCTGACTTGCATCTTGATGAAAGCCAACCCAAGCATCATCCTCTAATGGGATACTATCTCTTGTGCTAAGCTTTACTCGAATTCCATCTGCCCCTGTATTGGCATTTTTAAAATATCGGCCGCGGTTCGCACCTACTGCATTCCAAAGGGTCTCTTTATTAAAGGTCAAACTAGGATAGGTCAAAACATCATTCTGATCCAGTTGAATAAAGAAGGCCTGACCTGGAGCAAGATAGGGCGTTCCACCAGAGGTGGAAACGTCAGTAAAGGTGTTATAGGCAGAATAGCTTGTGCCGTTCCATAAGTATATGGACTTGCCAGAAAGATTAGTTAGAAGATCACTAATTTTAATACTGTGGGTAAAGGGATTGGCCAAAAAGTTCCAACCTTCTGTGGCAACTTGAGAGGTTCCTCCAACCCAGTTAATAGAGCCACTTTGACCATCATTATAATAAATGGATCGCGTCGGATTTTTGGTAATTGGCATTTGCCCGCTAAGTGTCAGCACCCCAGCCTGACCACTCTTAAGAAGAAAGCGACCAGAACTATTGGTCCCAGCGTATACCGCATATCCTCTACCAGGCTCAAAAGGATCCGTTGTTGGCGGACTTACCCAAGAAGCATTAGAAGCATTTACATACCACACTGTGTTATACGATGGAGTTGCATTTCCAGATCGTATCGTCGTATCCGCTGCGGAAATCAAATTTGCTATGGTAGCGTCTTTAAATACATTCCCAAAATGTACGTAACGACCATTAAGAGCGGTATTCTCCAATTGAATATAATAATCCATGGTTACATTACCATTGACGGTTCCAAGGTTCACCAATTCAGAAAAAACGCCAGGACCACTAGCTTTTAACCAGAGATTATTATTCGTAGATAAGGTAGTTTGTGACTCCACAATTACAATACTATCCACTTCTAAAAGCCCTCCCTTAATCTCAGAAGTACCACTTCGATTAAAACGTATCCTCCCGGGGTTAACTAAGGGCCCATAATTAAACAAATCGCCTGCAATACTGATATCCTTTTCATTCATAGTTAAACTATGATTGGCATCGATTAAAACCGATTTAACCTGAAAGGAGGTGTTTACTGCAGTTGCAGAAAGGATTTGGGCATTTTCGGATCGTGTAGTGGGTGTGCCATTGGACCATATGGCCCCATTCCAAATATTGCCAGTTTTAAAGGCCCAGATATCATTCAGAGATTGATCGCCAGTTAAATTTGCTGTTCCCAATCCTGTTGCCAGATACGCAGTATTGCCATCTTGCCAACTAATAGCATTGTATCGTGGTGCCGGCAAATTATCATAATCAAATTCCTTAGCAGTCTCATAAATCGGACTTTGATTATATCCAAAAGCATTCTGAGCACCTTTTAGCCAAGCCCAATTCGAACCATTCCATTCCCAAAGATTATTGGAATTAGTATAAGTGGTCCCTCCCAGATGCTGTCTGCCCCCAAAAACGTAAAAAACACCATCGACCATCCAAGCTGTCGCCCCCCTCAAATAGCCCGGGCTTACTGAGGAACTATTGAAGGTTGCAGCCCCGTAACTTTGAGCTGGAGCACTGGTTACAGAATGCAATTGTCCACTCATATAGGACCATTGATTTAGGCTAGCATCAAAATGCCATAACTGATTCGAATTCCCTAAAGCGGTAGTATTGAAATAGCCTTCACCACCAAAGATGAAAAAGCCATTAGCATCTCCTGCCATACAGAAATTCGATCTACCGGAAGGAGTATAATAAGATTGATAATCACCTGGAACACCAAAAATGTTATACCAAGGCAAACTTGAATTGGTTCCATTCATCCAAACCCAGTTGGTTCCGGTAAATTTCCACAAGGTATTTTGAGACACTAAAGTCCCGGAATTCTGAGCAATACCTCCAAACATATAGGCCTTACCAGCACTATTCACCCAAACTTTCATCCCGCTTAATCCCGGAGGATTATTAGTAGCAGAACCTACCCCCTGACTACCATAGACACCTGTTTGATTCACTAATTTAGAGCCTTTGATCCAGGCCCATTTCCCATTAACGTAACAGAAGAGATCATTTAAACGACCTAAGCTTCCATTAGAATCATATCCATATCCGCCAAACAGCCATAGGGTATCGCCAGCTGTATTAAACCACATTACGGACCCCATGCGTGAACCTGGAGTATTTGCTGTTGCCGACACACCTTGGGTACCATGAACCGGTAAAGTAGCACTGGAAGCACCGGCTCCCGTTAACCAAATCCATTCTCCACCGGAGTACTTCCATAAATTTGAAAAAAGCCCGGCTTCTTGATTATCCCCGCCATACATAAATAATTCACCACTAGCGGAATTAAAGGCCGATGCTGCAGAATACAATCCCCCAGGGACAGAAATAGTGGTGGCATTACCATTCCGATAATTTCGGGCTGTATTACCCATTGTACTTACAAAGGCGAAATCTTCACCATCAAATTTGGATAATAAAGAGGAAAACTCATTAGCCAAGCCTAAACCACCATAAAGGTAGATCTCATCATTCAGCTTAACCGACTTAATTTCACCCACCAAAGAACCCAAACAGGCTGTGCTGGAATATTCGGTACTGCTAATATTGTTGTAGGTTGATGCACAAGTTTTATAAGAAGACCAAGCTGAGCCATCCCACTTATAAATAGTTGAGTTCGCCCAATAGCTAAATGGGAATATGTTCACGCTGATCATCCCACCAATCAGATAAAAATTTCCATTCGCCTCAGCCAAAGTCGCCCCTGTTAAACCTCCGCTTAAACTGCCATTTGCAGTGGAAACATTACTTGGATCACCCGAAAGTACTGACCAGTTGAGCCCATCAAACTTCCAGAAAGTTTGAGATCGAGCAACAACACTGGAACTCGTTACAGTCCAACCTCCATAGAAATAATGATTGCCATCACTTCCTAACACATGAGCAGCGCCTGATTTTGATTCAGGATAGGTATACACAGAACCACTGGAGGTTGCAGGAGGATTTACCCCACTACTTCCCGAAATCCAAGACCATTGACCAGTAGAAATATTATAGCGCCACAAATCATTTTTGTTTTGGGTAGGTCTAAGTGTTGGTCCCATCCAACCATTGTCAACTGCACTGGCCCCTCCGAATAGATACAAATAACCATCTTGATACCACATGGTGGCATTAGCTCTGGAACCGGGAGTAAAACTTGGACCTTCCTGACCCAGGGTACCATAAACCCCACTTTGAGCCACCGAAACTGAATCCATCAATGAAACCCATTGACTTCCATTATACATCCACAAATCCTCCAGAGCGCCGGTTATTTTAGTACCGGAACTATTATAACCCAAGCCAAAGCCACCATACATAAACAATTGCCCGCTTGGGCTTTGAGCGGTCGCTGCCCCTGTGCGGGCTCCCGGCAAATTTTTAGATGCAGCCACTCCAGTTTGACCATAGACCAATGAGGATGTTCCAGACACATAAGGTGAATAATTAGTGGCAAATCCGGTCGAACCCGAAACTAAGGTCCAACCAGCGGCAGCTGTATAAGTCCACAATCTGTTATTGGCTCTTACCGTAAAGTTATTGCTACTCGGATCTTTCGAAGAACCGCCAAACAAATAAATAGTGCCATTGTGAGACCACATGGCTTGTCCGGCCAAAGATTCCGGATGTGGGCTATTCACCACATTCTTCTGAAAAAAAACCCCACTTTTATTGGCAGTAAAATCCCCACCAACATAAGCACTGGCCAATTGCTGAGCTTGAGCTTTATAGAGCCCCAAAATAAATACGAGTAGAATAATCCTTCTAAAGTTCATAAATCAAGAGTTTTGCATGTGTTTCTTTGTGATTGTCCAAGTCACCCCCTGATCTGGATTGCTGAAAATCAACACCATCAGGCCCTAAATCCAATCATTTTTTCCCATCACAAATGAATTACAGCCTAATCGACTGATGAGTAAAACATTAGCAGATTAATTGTAGAAAAGCAACTACACTTGTCAATCTATATCCACAAGTAAACCCTAAATAAATAGAGCCTCTAGCTTAAATCGACTTCGGCCATTGCGCTTTGGCTCTCATTGAATTTATTCCATTAAGAAATACCGCTCGATTTAGAGAAGATTTACAGCTGGCAAACGTTAAAAGATTTGCGATGCAGAATCTGCACGATGTGCACTACTTAACCCCAGCCTTGCCTTTACCTACAGTTAAAATGGAATAAAGGAAAGATTATACTATGCTGAAATAAAATACTTTTGCCATTAATGAAAGCACTCTACTACCTTATACTCCCTATACTCTTTTTAGATTCTCCATACCTTTCGGGGCAAATTCAAAATTCGAATCAGCCAGATCGAATGTGGCTCTTAGGAGCCCAAGCCAGCATTAATATTCCAGCTGGAGATTGGACGGATCGCTATGCCCAGAGTTTCAGCATTGGTGCTAATGTTGGACGTAAATTTCGATCCAACTTTATGCTGAGTTTGGAGGGTGAATATCTTTTTGGCGGAGAAGTGCCAGATCGTCAAAATGCCCTGCGCAATGTATTCACTGAGAATGGTAACCTTATAAACACTACCGGAAATTATGCTGTGGTAAATATCAATCAGAGTGGAACGCATTTTCATTTAAGTTTGGAAAAGATTTTTGCCAATACTGGTCCAAATTTAAATAGTGGACTAGGCCTGGGCTTAGGAGCTGGCTATGGTTTCTATTGGCTGAATATCGATAATGTCAACAATGATTCTCCTCAGATTTTAGACGAGTATAAAAAAGGATACGATCGGCTTTCCAGTGGATTTAGTCTACGACAGAATATCAGCTACCTGTATCTGTCTCCCAACCACATGATCAACTTCAAAGTTTCCTTTGAAATATCCGAAATCTGGACTCGCGATTTACGTAAATACTATTACCCGACTGGCCTTTTATCTTCAGATCCCCAGCTCAATTTCATGTACAGTTTAAAGCTAAAGTGGTATATCCCTATTTATCTGGGTGGAAAAAAGGAGGAATACTATCTTGACTAGCCTTCAAAGAATACTGTACCCCATGGTTATTAAGACCTATAAGGCCTTAATACATCTGGCAGCCCTGCAATCGGACAAGGCTAAAAAATGGGTGGATGGCCGACAACAATGGCGAGAGGATCTACAAAAACTGGTAAACCCCAATAAAAAGAGGATTCTTATTCACGCTGCTTCCCTGGGGGAAATGGAACAAGGTACGCCAGTATTGCGAAGCCTGCGAAAACAATGGCCGGAGCATCAAATTTTTGTAAGCTTCTTTTCCCCTAGCGGTTACGAGTATTTTAAAGAAACGGAGCTTTGCGATGCCATCATTTACCTGCCTTTGGATGAGAAAAAGAACAGTACCGATTTTGCCCAAATATTAAGACCCGAACTTGCTTTATTCATCAAATATGAGATTTGGCCTTTTTTACTCTCAGCACTAAAGGACCTAAACACCAAACTCATTTTAGCTCCAGCTGTATTTCGAGCTAATCAAATCTATTTCAAAGGAGATCAAAAAGCCTTTTTCCGGGAAGCTTTGCATAAGTTCGACCGTATCTTAGTTCAAGATCAGCCCAGTTTAGAGATTCTACAAGAACAAAACATTCAAGGAATCAGCCTTTGTGGTGACAGCCGTTTTGAAAGAGCATTGGAAAATAAGGAGCAAGATTTCGAAAGCTCCCTAATCCAATCATTCATAGGCGATGATTTCTGCTTAATCGCCGGTAGCTCCTGGAAAAAAGAGGAAAGCTTAGTCCTCAAATTATTGGCAGAGCAGCGGAACTTTAAACTCATTTTGGCACCACATGATATTAGTGAATCCAATATCCAAAGCATTCTAAAGCGATTTAGCAATTTTGGCATATCTCCCTTTAGTAAAAAGACTACCAAACCCGAGGATCGCGTCATTCTTATCGACTCTATCGGACAACTAAGATACCTCTACCGCTTCGCCGATCTCGCCTTTATTGGTGGCGGTTTGGGCAAAGGTGTTCACAATACCATTGAAGCTATCGTTTATCATATCCCGGTTTTATTTGGCCCCAAGCGAAAGAAATTCCCGGAAACACAAGAAATGTTGGATAGAGGTCTTGCCGCTGAAATTAACAATTACGATGATTTGGCAAATGCCTTCCGCTATTTTAGCTCAAAGAAACCCCTGCCTCAAGACTTTGAATCCTATATTCAAGCTAAACTTGGTGCTAGTCAAAAAATCAACCAGGCCATTAACCAGCTAATGCAGCATAGTGGAAGCTTCTAAAGAACAACTCAGAGCCCAGAGTTTGAAAGCTCTGCAAAATTTAGATCTCAAGCAAAAGGAAGCTTGGGACCATGAGCTTCAGAATCGACTACTCGAGCGGATTGAAGATATTCAACCTGAGACTATCCACAGTTTTATTCCAATGGCTCATGAAGTTAATCATTGGCCTGTATTAGAAGCCCTGCGAGAGAAGGGGCTTAAAATTATTATCCCCAAAATTGCCCCCAATAGAGTTCTTAAACCTATCCTTTATGAAGGCAAGGATCAATTAACGCAAAGCAAGTGGGGTACCTGGGAACCAATTAAAGGGGAGCTATATTCGAAAAGTATCGACCTAATAATTTGCCCTGGCCTGGCCTTCGACTCTCAGGGTGCCAGAATTGGCTACGGAGGCGGATACTACGATCGTTTCCTGAAATTACACCCTGAGGCTCAAACACTTGCGCTCTGCTATCCCTTTATGCTTCAGTCAAATATCCCCACCGAGGCCCATGATATCCCCATTCAATTTATTATTTCCAACTTTTAATTTTTAAATATTCATCACTTTAATCACTCATTTTGAAGCTCTTTCCTTTTTTCATTGAGGGTATAGTGATATTTTTAAGCTAATTTGATTCAAGGCTATGGCAGGCAATATTTTAATCGTTGATGATCACCCGGTAGTGCAAATGGGAATGAGTGCTTTTATGGAGCGCAATAAACTGTTCAGCCAAGTTGATGTAGTGGGAAGTGGTAAAGAGGCGGTAAAGAAGATTAAGGAACATCAGTCAGATCCTGACTATTACCAAATGGCTATTGTAGATATTAACTTGCCCGACTATGAAGCTTTAGCCTTGGTAAAATTTATGCTGGACAGGGCTCCGGAACTTGCTATTATGATGTTTTCCATGGAGCCTCCAAAACTTTATATCAAACGCCTGATTAAGCTAGGCGTTAAAGGCTTCTTGAATAAAACCTCTACTGATGATGAAATGCTATTTGCCATTCGCAGCATTTTATCCGGTAAATCCTATTTCTCCAGTGACATCTTAATGGAGGTAATGAATGATAAGGATGAAGCCGATGAACTCAGTAGTATTTCCAATGATCTCTCTGAAAGAGAATCGGAAATTTTAGGCCTGATGATTAGGGGGAAATCCCCTAAAGAAATTTGTGAATTACTGTCCTTACATAAAAGCTCCGTAGCCACCTATCGCACCCGAATTTTCGATAAAATTGGCGTGAAAAGTAATTTTGAATTGTATCAGTGGGCCTTAAAGGAAGGACTCATTCACCCCTAAAAAAGTGCCGGTATTTTTTATTTACCGGCACATTTGCTTGGGAAAGGAGGGATTCGGAGACAATGAGGATGAATCGATTTTTCCCAAAAGCAATAATTAATTCGGAGTCCTCTTTTTTCTGTTCAGGACCTAAACAAGTGAGGTAGCTGTACTACTATTATTAGTATTGAGGAAAGACAGAACCTCCGTCTTGATCATCATCAACCATTTGCGATTATTCTTGCTGATATAAGACCAGTTCTTCAGTCCAATATTTTCTTCTACTTCCATCAAACGCTCGAAATCTGAGCTTACCACTACAACCTTCGTCTTTGGATATTTACTTACCACTCTCAAAAAATCAAGACTGGTACCCTGCTCCATATGAATATCGGATATCAAAATATCGGGCTGCTCTTTCTCGAAGTGCCTTTCGGCTTCAAACTGGTCTTTAACGATTAGCAATTCACAGTCACTACTTTTTAAAGACGCTGTAATTATTGAGGCTATAAACTGGTTGTCTTCAAGAACTAATATTCGCACAACTTCATTTTTTTGATATTACAAACCTCTTGATTCAAAGAGAAAGACCCTGTGGCATTCGTTCTAATCTCATGTAGAACTTAAACTAGCATAACCGAACATAACAAGCTTTTTAGGCTCTGTAAAATAAGTTCTACAGTAAGAATCCGATTTTTCTAAAAAGCGAAATAGGGGAAATCTATTCCTTGCCAGAAAATCATTTCATGCCTAAGCTTTTAATTATCGATGACCACCCGGTAGTTCAAATGGGAGTTAAATCATTTTGTGAACGCAATAAGCTCTTCGACACTTATCAAATAGCCGCCAATGGCAAAGAAGCGGTAAGCCTATGCCAAGAAATTGCTGAATCACAAGACTTTCCGGACTTAATCCTGATGGACATTAATCTCCCCGACTTTGAAATAATATCATTGGTGCGCATCATTCGTAATCTTATACCCAAAAGCCCCATTTTGATGTTCTCTATGGAGCCGGCCAAGCTTTACATTAAGCGATTAGTTGACTTAGGGATCAATGGTTTTATTGAGAAGACTTCCCCTGATGAAGAACTGCACTTCGCCATTCTTAACCTCTTGCATGGTAAAAACTATTTTTCAAGTGAGATTTTAATGGAAAGTATAGCTTCCGGCTCCGACCACCGGCAATCAATAAATTGCCTTTCCCAAAGAGAGTCGGAAGTACTTTCCTTAATGATTCAAGGTAAAACCTCCAGGGAAATAGCCGAAATCCTCAAGCTTCACAATAGCTCCGTAGCTTCCTACCGAGCGCGGATTTTTCAAAAATTGGAATTGGAGACCAGCCTGGATCTCTACAAATGGGCCCTTAATGAAGGGCTTATCTTACCCAGTTGAGCCATTATAAAATGCTTAGCGCATTCTCTGACAAGCCAACTTTCAATGCCTTTGTATCTTTAACACGGCCATGGCCTAAGCGATTTACCCAAGCAAGCTATTCTTGAGCTCAATTTTCATGTTTCCCATGAAGTTTTTTGCTCTTTTGGTATTTCTGGTTCTCAGCATTCAAAGCTTTGCTCAGGATAAACAATTAAAGACTGAGCCCATTTATTTAAGTCAATTTGGGCTCAATAGCAATCTGGTAAGTTTTATCCCCCTCTTTAAATTATCGGAAAATCAAATTAATAATAAAGCGCAAGAGGCCCCCATTAAGCAATTACCTCCTGGTTTGAAATTGGAGAATACAGCCTATGGATTTATATACTTTAATGGCCTGAGTCAACCTACCTTTCCCCAGGAAATCTGTTTCCTGATTGAGAACCCTCACGAATCACAATCCACTATTTACCTGGATCGCAATGGTAATATGGATTTCAGTGACGATGGAAAAGGTATTTCCCTATCAAACAGCATAAGTATTGAGTTGACTAATGAAAAGCACAAAACCGCTGCCCTGCACTACAGCATTGCGAGAAGTCAAATTTCACCTAACTATAAAGCTCAGCTTAAAGCCCGTTATCAGTCCAAATACCCACAGAGCGAAATCCTTGCTCCTAGATTTTGGTTAACAGCGAATCGACTAAACTTAGCCCTTAGTCAGAATATCTTAAATGGCAAGATCATTAGCATTTTACTTCTCGACAACTCTGCGGATGGCCTTTTTAGCCTGGAAACTCATTCTCAAGGGGACCGCATTCTAATTACAGAAGGAATACAGGACGGCAACCAAGACTTCAGTTCCATTTTAAGGCAAGCTCAAGTATTGGATCCAAACGCTATTTTTAAATTATATGATCAGAATTATTATTTAAAAAGCTTTAGCCCCGATGGCCGACACATCACCTTAGCCGAAACCAATACGAAGCCTGATCCAGTATTCGTAGAAGGTGAGGATATTTCTGACTTTACGATTCAACTTTTGGATGGAAGTAAAGTAAGGTTGGACGCTTTCCTATCGCAGGGAAATCCTTTACTTATTGATGTGGGGGGCACCTGGTGCGGAGCTTGCCTCAAGCAAGAGCCAGACATCAAAAAAATATACGCAACAAATAAGGTTGAAGTTATTGGGGTATTTGAACACGATAAGCCCGAAAGCGTAGAAGCCTATCGCAAGGAGCATGAGATTCCCTGGCCTTTAGCTCTAGCTGATAATCAATTTCGGAAGCGATTTAACATTACTTTCTTTCCAAGCTTTATACTGGTTTCTCCTAAAGGAAGGATTATCAGTATAGTTACTAATGCCAAAGAAATAGCGTCCTTTTTGGATCTTTAGAATATGCTAAGCAGGCAATTTTCGGCTCAGCCAAAAAACAAGCCCATACGCTTAGTGCCTGAAAACTAAACCCCTAAGACTCACTGCTACTTTACTTAAATTTACAAACCCTTACTCCCACTACTGCTTTTGATAAACCTTGGTATTGGTTGTTTAAGGATTCTTTTTGCAACCGATTTAAAACCAATATGATTCGCTTTATTAAACCCCTATTCCTATTAGCTTTAAGCATAAGTCTTGTTTCCTGCACCAAACCAGATGATATCATCAATGATTTTGATGTACATGTAAACCCCACATTTTACCGCTATATCGCCATTACCGATTTGGTAGATGTCTCTGATTCCAATGCCGTTTTACCAGCGAACCTGCGTATTAGACTTAGTGGCCCCGATGCCAGCAAGATCTACGCTTTGGACGGAACTCAGAATATTCAAAACAGTGGTAAGCTGGTGCAATTAATGGTTCCCACAGAGCAGGAACCTGTTGCGGGTTCTTCCCTTCGATTTAGTATAAATGCTTCAGCCCCCGGCTATTTAGGCAGCAACCTCTCCTATGAGGTAAAAGAAGGCCAATACTATCAAAACAAGGAGTTAAGGCTATTGAACACTGCTAACCTTCCTTCCAATATTGCCGTGGGCACAGCTGGTTTCAGCACCAATCCCAGCACTGGAGAAACCAGCGACACCATTCAAGTTTCTGCCCAAACAGCCAATAGTAAAGTGGCCTTAACTATACCTCCAGGCACCAAGTTTTTAGATGAGCAAGGAAACCTTATTCTTGGCAAGAAGGCTAGCCGTTTTGAAATTGAAATTATTGACGGCTCCGTTTTTATTGCTGTTTGGGATGGCGCTATAGACCTAGTCGTGCCAACAACAGGAAATGGAGATGTTAGCTTGGGTGAAGGCGAAGATTTCTCATTTGCCGCAATTAATGAGAATGGCGGTTTAACCGAAATCCTGACCCCTCCAGGCCTCAATGCTACAGTTCGCTTGGATATAGATCCCAATCTCTACAATCCCGAAACGCTACAGCCCTTTGCGGTAGGTGATCGTGCTGGCGTAAAATACTTTGAACCCGAAGAACAGGTTTGGAAGTTTATGTCGAACCAGGATTTAGTGGTAAAGAAAGATGACAATGACGTTCTCTACATCGATATTTCAGTTGATCCCTTAAGCTATAGCACGGAAAGCAGTGCTTACAGACTTTGGTATTCCCCTAAACTCACTCCTTCATACGAATACAGCATTAGCAGTAATTTAAAGAGCGCCAATGTACCCAGCGCTACCGGTAACTTAGAATTGGTTTTTGAAATTCTGAATACTAATATCCAATATGTGGTTGAGCTAGGCGGTTCTTTCAATTATGAGTCACCAAGCATTACTTCCTCCAACCCTCAACAAGATATTAAAGCCTTGCAACCCTTAGTATTAAAAGAGGTTAGAGCCAAATCCGGTAGCCTGAAAAACAGCAATTACAGCTTTAATGCCAGCGAAACCAGCAATGGCTGGAAAAATGAAATTGACTACAACAGTGCCATTGATCCGGTAACCTTAGCTTATCGCTTGCGCTGTGATGGCGCTTTCATCCAACCTCCGGTAGGGGTAGTGATGTACTACCGTGCTCATGATCCCAGCGATGAGGCTCCTTTTAGCGAACTCTATCGCTTTGTAAATAATACTGTAAGCCAATACAGCTTTACCAGTCTGGAAGATGGCGCCTATTATGACTTCCGCGCACAGTATGGCCAGGACCAGATTGACACCATGAATGTCAAAGTGATTGATGGGCATACCTATGATATCAATCTACCACAATCCGTTTGTAATAAGATTGGATTCTAAGCAGGAATAATTTTCATTTCAAAGCAGGCTATTCAAAATTTGAGTAGTCTGCTTTTTTTTTGCCGGCCTTTCATCTATTTCAAGGGGTACTCGTCAATATCAAGCTTATGCACTTCTAGTTGCACATCATTTACAATCTCCTTCCGGTAAAAGCTAAAGCCCAGTTTATTCATGAGCCTCCTTGAAGCCAGGTTTTCCCTTTCTAAAACTCCGTGAATGCGGGGCAAGTCCCTTTCCTCGAATCCATATTTGATCATAGCACTTAGCAATTCAGAGGCATAAGACTTTCCCCAAAAAGCGATTCGCAAATGACAGCCAATATGCTTAATAGCTAAGGGTGCATAGGTATTGAGATTAACAGTACCTATAATTTGCTTCGAGGTCTTTTCAACCGCCACCCAGAATCCCATTTCCTTTTGATTTTGCTGCCGCTTAGTTTGCAGGAAATTCAGATAAAACTCGGGCGATTGATCTTTAAGAGGAGCGATATATTTATTGGAATCGGGTTCCAAGTACATTTCTAAGAGCAGCTCAAAGTCGGAGCTCTTCAAAGGCCTTATATAAGCTCTTTTTGTACTAAGCATGGAACTAACTAAAAAGCTTTCGACTTCTGGTAAAAACCTTAAATCGCCAATACAATCCCACGGTTAAAATGTACTCTACCGCGATAAACCAAAATCCCGGATCGCTAAAAAAGCTAATATGATCACCTCCTTCTGGAATAATATATAGGGGCACAGTAATAAGTGCATCCAGGAGCATCGCGATGAAAAACATCCCTGTACCTAGCTTAAACCCATTAGTCTTGAGTCCACTCCGATAGTACAATTTAGCCCCCAAAATAGCACTGGGAATCAAGGCGAATGTGAGGACCAAATTGGCTTGTAAATTAGGATCTGCCATGAGATGGATAAAGAAGGATCCTGTATAAGCGCTTACACCTAATACCCATATTAAAACTGCCGAAAGCATTGCCCTTTTCAAATTCATGATTGTGTTTCTTTAATGATGAGGCAAAGATTGGCAGAAGCCCTAGCAATCATTGGTTTCAAAGGCACGATGATTGGTTCGAAAGGGAGAGTAAATGAGAATACTTGATTTTGAAACTCAGAAGAGTTCCCAGAAAGGATTACAAACAAAAAAAGCGTCAACTTTCGTTAACGCTTTTTTCTGTTGTGCCCCAGGCGGGACTTGAACCCGCACGGCCGTTGCTGGCCACGGGATTTTAAGTCCCGCGTGTCTACCAATTCCACCACCAGGGCGGCTATGAAGAATTCAAATTTACATTCGAATTCCAGAACCATTTTCTGCGTTTCCAGGAAGCGCAAAAAAAAGCCCTCTTCAGGAGGGCCTCTGAGCGGGAGACGGGATTCGAACCCGCGACCCCAACCTTGGCAAGGTTGTGCTCTACCAACTGAGCTACTCTCGCAATTCTATTCTGTTAAAGAACACCGCTGCTTTCGCTTTGGGTCGGCAAATATAATATCATTTATCCAACCTGAGCAAGCCTAAGCACCAATTTTTTTCTTGATTTCATTTAGCTTCATCAAGGCCTCTACCGGGGTAAGGGTATTAATATCCAGATTCTCAATATCCTTGCGGATTTCATCCAAAATTGGATCATCTAATTGAAAGAAACTTAATTGCATTTCCTTGGCCTGATCATTAAGTGTTTCCGCTTCCCTACCATTAGCTCGACTGGCCTCTAGCTCACTTAATATCTTTTGAGAACGAGATATCACCAAAGCAGGCATCCCTGCCATTCGCGCCACATGAATACCAAAACTATGCGCACTACCTCCTTCACTAAGCTTACGCATAAAAATGATCTTATCCCCCATTTCTTTTACACTCACATTATAATTGCGAATGCGCTCGAAATTACCTTCCATTTCATTCAATTCATGATAATGGGTGGCAAATAGGGTTTTAGCCCTACTCGGATGCTCGTGTAAATACTCTGCAATGCTCCAAGCAATGCTTATCCCGTCATAAGTACTGGTGCCACGACCAATCTCATCTAGGAGGATTAAACTGCGCTCAGAGAGGTTATTTAGAATACTGGCGGTTTCATTCATCTCCACCATAAAGGTTGATTCCCCTTGTGAGATATTATCCGAAGCCCCAACTCGAACAAAAATCTTATCTAAAAAGCCCAGTTTGGCTGCACTGGCGGGAACAAAACTTCCGATCTGCGCCATCAGACTAATTAAAGCGGTTTGCCGCAATAAGGCCGACTTACCACTCATATTCGGACCGGTAATCATTAAGAGCTGCTGATTTTCGCGATCCAATTTCACATCATTGGATACATATTCATCACCAGTCTTAAGACTCTTTTCAATCACCGGATGCCGCCCGTCTTTAATCTCAATCGCGTCCCCATCATTCATTTCCGGGCGATGATAATCATTGCGTTGGGCCAGGTAAGCAAAGGCGCTCAAACAATCTACTTCCGCCAATACCTGAGCATTGGATTGAATTAGCCCTAATTGAGTTAAGAGATCTTGCAATAATTGCTGATAAATCTCTTGTTCCAGAGCAACGATCTTTTCTTCGGCCTGCAGGATCTTCTGCTCATATTCTTTGAGTTCCTGGGTAATGTAACGTTCGGCACTAACCAGGGTTTGCTTGCGAATCCATTCCTCTGGAACCTTGTCTTTATGCGTATTGCGCACCTCCAAATAATAGCCGAAGACATTATTAAAGGCAATCTTCAAATTGCTGATTCCGGTTTTCTCTGCTTCCCGCTGCTGAATTTCCAAGAGCTTATCCTTGCCATTATAGAGCAACTCACGATACTCATCAAGATCTGCGGAAACGCCCTCCCGAACATACTCGCCCTTAGCCATATTATTCTGAGGCTCATCCTTTAGAGTACTGCCAATGCGAGCTATTAAATCCTTGGCGGGATGAATTCTTCCTACCAATGTATCAAATGCCTCCTCCTTTTCACAAAGGGCCTTCACATCATTAGCCAAGACCAGCGCACGCTTTAATTGCACCAATTCCTTAGGCAAGGCTTTAGCAGTACTAACTTTTACAGCTAAACGCTCTAAATCATAAATCTCGTTTAATGCCTCCCGAACAGAGCTTATCAAATCCGGATTACGATAAAAGGCCTCCACGTGGTCATGTCGCTTAGCCAAGCGTTGCATATCCACTAAAGGCATAGCTAACCAGCGTTGCAATAAACGCGAACCCATCGGAGAACAGGTCTCATTAATAACTCCCAGTAAGCTCTGGCCACCACGACTATTGGATTCGAATAGTTCCAGATTGCGGACGGTAAAACGATCCATCCAAACATACTCCCCATTATCTAAGCGATTGATCGACTGAATATGATCCAGGCGATTATGATGGGTTTCTTTTAAGTAATGGAATATGGCACCGGAAGCAATAATGGCTTCCTCCATGTTCTCTATCCCAAAACCCTTTAATGACTTTACTTTAAAATGATCGAGTAAACTTTGTTCTGCAAATTCAAATTGAAAAATCCATTCATCCAAAGGGAAGGAATAGGCCTGACTGGCGTATACATCTTCAAATACCCTGCGCTTACTCTTAGAATACAGAACCTCGGTGGGCCTTAAACTTTGCAGCAGTTTATCTACCTGCTCATGATTCCCTTGGGCCACCATAAACTCACCGGTAGAGAGATCGCAAAATGCCACCCCTTGTATACTAGCCCCTATATGAACCGCAGCAAGAAAATTATTTTCACCGCTATTTAATACTTGATCATGCGTTGTGAGGCCTGGAGTTACTAATTCGGTAATTCCGCGCTTAACAATGGTCTTAGTTTGTTTGGGATCTTCCAATTGATCGCAAATAGCCACCCGGCGTCCGGCTCTCACCAATTTGGGCAGATAAGTATCCAAAGAATGGTGTGGGAAGCCCGCCAATTCTATTTCAGAGGCTGAGCCATTGGCCCTTTTAGTCAATACAATTCCCAGAATCCGACTTGCTGCAATAGCATCTTCCCCGAAGGTCTCATAAAAGTCCCCCACACGAAACAAGAGAATAGCATCGGGATGCTTCTGCTTGATCTCGTTGTATTGTTGCATTAAGGGGGTCTGAGTTTTCTTTTTAGCGGCCAATTTGAAGTAATTTGCGAGCGAGCTAAAATACAAAGGACAATGAGAAAGCTTCGAATGAGTGAGCTTAATAGACTAAGCGTTTCTGAATTTAAAGAGGAAGAGAAATTTCCCTTCCGAATCGCTTTAGACGAAGTACGAAGTTTACTTAATGTAGGATCCGTTTTCCGCACCGCTGATGCCTTTCGCTGCGAAAAAATCTATCTAGGTGGATTAAGCCCAAAACCATCCAAGGAAATGCGAAAAACTGCCTTGGGAGCGACTGAATCTGTAAACTGGGAGAGTCTTCCAGATGGATTAAACTCTCTTAAAACACTTAAAGAAGAAGGCTATCAAATTTGGGCGGTAGAACAATGTGAAGGCTCTGTGGACCTCCGCCATTGGGAACCGAATTTAGATCAGAAGCAAATCTTTGTTTTTGGCAATGAAGTAAGCGGGGTAAGCGATGAAGTACTGGATTTTTGTGATGGAGCCATTGAAATCCCGCAATTCGGCACCAAGCATTCCTTAAATATAGCGGTAAGCGCCGGGGTCGTCCTTTGGGACTATATACGACGCATCAAGGCATAAAAAAAGGCCTCCTAATTAGGAGGCCTTTTTTATTATTTTATTGAGGCTTACTTAACCGCAACGTCTACACGACGATTGATGTTATTGTGACCTTTAGCCAAAGGATCGTTTTCACCTTTAGAGCTAGTTTCGATACGATCAGCACTGATTCCGAAAACCTGAACCAATTCTTGTTTCACTTCATCAGCACGACGCTGACCTAAAGTCTTGTTGTAATCTTCTGGACCGGAAGCATCAGTGTAACCGGTAAGTACGATTTTAACATTAGGATTAGACTTCAAGGTATTTGCAATAGCAGCTAAACGTAAGTAGTTAGCGTCAGTTACAGTAGCACTATTGAAGTTGAAGAATACTGAAGGTAAGTAAGCTCCTACACCGCCACCGCCTGAAGCAGCGCTAGCTACGGAGATACCCTTGAAGTTAACCAAGGCACCTTTAGGAGTGTTAGGCTCTTGATCCATGTGATCACCAACACCGTCACCATCAGAGTCAACCATACGACCTTCGTTGTCAACTTTAGCTCCTTTAGGAGTAAATGGATCCGCATCCAGGTAATCAGGAATACCGTCACCGTCAACATCAAGAGGAGCACCGTTAGGACCAACGTTTACGTCGGCAGGAGTGCTGTTATCCTCATCGAAAAGGTTGCTAACTCCATCACCGTCGTCATCGTTTACCAATTTCTCGTAGTTCTGCTTGATCTCGGTCATATCAGCAAACACACCCTCGAAAGGACTGTAGTATACGATAGACTCTTTATCGTCAGAACCAAAGTTATAGGCAGCACCTACGCCGAAGTAACCAAAGAAATCAGCAGTTGGGGCAATACTCTGAGCATCAGCACCGTCGATTCCTGCGAAGGTATGCTTGTAAAGAATATCTAAGTCCCAAGTTTGGCTCAATTGACGCTTGTAGGTCAATTGTAATGGAATAGTAGTAGTAAAGGCGCGATCAGGACCACCAGCGCTAGCAAGGAAATTACCAGCCTCATCGTAACCTTCAGCCTCTAAAGAAGTAGCACCTAAACCGATACTAAATAATAAGGCATGCTTACGATCATAATCCTTTCCGTAAAGGAACATGTTGCTCAAGTTGAAATTCAAGCTCAAGTCAGCATCGATATAATTTCCTTCGAAATAGTAGTTAAAATCGGTACCAGAAGTACTGTGGTATCCAGCAGAACCGGTTAAACCGATAGTAGGGCTGAACCAATAATTCAGGTTACCACGTAAACCAATTTCGAAACCACCTACACCCGAAGGCATAGCGTCTGTTTTCTCACCAAAGAAATAACTAGCAGCATCACCTAATGAGGCAGTAGCTCCTACGTTCAGTCCAAGAGACCAATGTTTGAAATTGCTGCGGTGAGCTTCGGAAAGCCGAACCTCATTATCCTGGGCATTCATTCCACCAGCCATTAAGACACATCCGAAAAGTAATCCTAATCTTTTCATACAATTATAAAAGGTTAAGTAGTTGCTCTTATACAAATACTAGGCAAAAGTACTAAAAAGGGGGTAACAGCAAATAAAAATGAATGCTTGTAGAAAAATTAATAGCCCCTAAAATCTATTCATTTTCTAACTAAAGACCTTGAATACGGTCAATCAAAGACAGGACGTCCGATTCGGAGTGTAAAAAATCCTGCAAATCTGCGTCAATTCTTAAAATATCCCCATCCCAGAAATTTTTTAAATACACTCCGTAACGCTCTGTTAACTTTAAAAGGTAATCCTCTTTCAAATTTTGTTCATAGCTGCGTCCTCGCTTTTTAATATTTTGAATCAAATTTGGATTGCTTCGATGGAGGTAAATAATCAAGTCTGGTTGACGTATCTTATTGAAAGCCATTTGCCAAAACTCGCGGTACAAGCGGAATTCAGCTTCATTCAGATTATTCTGTGCAAATATTAAACTCTTAAAGGGGGCGTAATCTGCAATAATATAAGGTTGAAACAAATCGCCACTACTAGGCAGTTCCGATAATTGATGATAACGATCAGCCAAAAAGGCCATCTCCACCGAAAAGGCGTAGCGCTCTGGCTCCTGATAAAATTTCTCCAGGAAAGGATTGTCCGCAAACTCCTCTAATATCAAGCGACCTTTCAACTGCTTTGCCAGTAATTTGGCAAGAGTAGTTTTTCCCGCACCAATATTGCCCTCTATAGCTATATACTTAATATCCTTCAAGCTTCTTGATCTTTTGACGCTCTTCATCCAAGCGTTCTAAATAATTCTCATAGGGAATATTGGTCCCTGGCTCCACACAATTCGGCTGAAGCTCCAACAATGGCATTAAAGCAAAGGCTCGTTTATGGAGATATTTATGAGGTACCTGCAAGTTGGCACTCTGATATTCCCTTTTCCCAAATAATAAAATGTCAATGTCAATCAATCGATCTTCATAGCCGGCACCTTCCGTTCTTAAACGCCCTAATTCCCTTTCCACATCGAGAATCAATGCTAAAACCCCCTCCGGCTCTAAGCCGGTTTCCACCTCCAAAACTTGATTGTAAAACCAATTTTCAGTCGTCATTTCCCAGGGTGCTGTAATAAACAGCGAGGATTTCCTACTAATAGTAATGGAAGGGTTCAGCAATTGGATTGCCCGACGGAAGGTTTCAGGGGGATTCCCCAGATTCGCTCCTAACAGCAGATAAACGCCGTGAACAACTTTCGACAAATCTTAGTATTACTTAATATTGCTAATGCAACGCAAAACTAAATTTCTAAAATGAAATCTTTCCTCAAAATGTTGGTAGCTTCCATCTTAGGTGGCGGCATTTTAATTTTTATCATTTTCATCTTCTTTGCCTCACTGGCCTCGATTCAGAGTCCTGAGCTGGAAGTATTGGATAACACGGTTTTACGTATCGATATGAATACTCGGTATGTAGAAAGAGCCCAGAACAACCCCTTCGACAGTTTCGACCCATTTTCCGGTGAATTGGAATCAGCCGTGGGTCTTGACCATGTAATCGCTGCCTTAAAAGCAGCCAAAGATGACCCGAAAATCAAAGGAGTTTTCCTGGATGGAGGAATTCCCATGGCCGGTAGCGCTACCTTAAAAGACATTCGTGAAGCAATTCTCGATTTCAAAAGTAGCGGCAAGTTTGTATATGGATATACCGAAGTGCTTACTCAAAAAGGTTTATACCTAGCTTCGGTTGCGGATAGCTTTATGGTAAACCCAGAGGGTATTATCGAATTTTCCGGAATGAGTGCCAATGTAACCTATTACCGTCAGGCTTTGGATAATATCGGCGTTAAGCCAGTTGTGCTTCGAGCCACCGGAAATAAATTTAAATCGGCCGTAGAGCCCTTCCTTTCCGATTCTATGAGTACGGCTAACCGATTGCAGCTTACTGAACTATTAGGCTCAGTATGGGGACAGTATTTATCGGATATCTCTGCCAGCACGGATTTATCGGTTGAAGAATTAAATGCCATGGCCGATAATATGCTAACTGACCCAAAAGTAGCCGCAGAGGTCGGTTTAATTCAGGGTTTAGCCTATCAAGATCAAGTAGATGAAATGCTCAGCAAAGCGATGGCCGTAGACAAAATCTCAGCCGTTAATTTTATCAAACCTGCGAAATATGCCCGCAATTTAGACTTGAATGGAAACTCGGGTTACAATGAAAATCGTGTTGCGGTAATTGTTGCTCAAGGGGAAATTCAAAGCGGTGAAGGTGATGAGTACACCATCGGATCCGAACGTATCGCCAGAGCCATTCGCAAGGCCCGCGAAAGCGACAAGGTTAAAGCCATCGTTCTTCGTGTTAACAGTCCTGGAGGTAGCGCGCTAGCTTCTGAAATTATTTGGCGCGAAATGGACTTAGCCCGTCAGGTGAAACCCGTAATTGCATCAATGGGTGATGTGGCTGCCAGTGGTGGATATTATATTGCATGTTACGCTGACACCATCTTGGCTCAAGAAAACACCGTAACCGGAAGTATTGGTGCCTTTGGACTTTTCTTTACTGCTGAAGAATTGCTGCACGATAAATTGGGCATCAATATCGAAACCGTTGCCACCAATAAACATTCCGACTTAGGGGTTATGGATCGCGACCTCACTCCTTCCGAGAAGCGAATTTTAATTGCCCAGGTAGATCAGATTTATGGCACCTTTAAAGAAAGAGTAGCCACGGGCCGCGGTATGGATATCAGCTATGTAGATAGCATTGGCCAAGGACGAGTGTACTCTGGTCAACAAGCCTTAAACTTAGGTTTGGTAGATATGATGGGAGGTCTGGATGAAGCTATTGCTTTGGCAGCTGAAAAAGCCGGAATCTCTGCCGACTACGGTGTAATCAGCTATCCTGAATTAGAAGATCCTTTACAAGCCTTCTTAAAAGAATTAAATCAGGGATTTGGATCCGCCCAAATCAAAAAGGAATTAGGTCAATATGCCTATTACCTCGATTTGATTCAAAATGCTGAAAAGCGCCAGGGCTTCCAAACCCGATTAGAGTTCGACTTGCAAATTGATTAATGAGCGAAACACTCAATAAAAAACAACATAAGCACGCCGGGATCATCTTCGTGGTCCTGGCGGCTTTGTTTATTGCGGCCCTGATTACTTGTAATCTAGTAGCCAATAAATTTGTGGAAGTAGATTTAGGCTTCAAAACCTTTATCGTTTCTGCGGGGGTAATCCCCTATCCCCTCACCTTTTTAATTACCGATATCCTCAGTGAGATTTATGGTCGGCGTAATACCGGCCTTGTTGTCTTGAGTGGTTTTTTCGCCTCCCTGCTGGTTTTATTAATCCTTTACCTCGGGCATATCTTTCCCGCCATTGATGGATCCCCGGTAAGCAATGAATACTTCGATACCGTATTCCAAAACTCATGGCGAGTAATCGCTTCCAGCATGATCGCTTACCTGGTAGCCCAATTTGTAGATGTGCGCATCTTCCACCTTATCAAACAAAAAACCAAGGGTAAGCACCTCTGGTTGCGCAACAATTTCTCGACTATGTTTTCGCAATTAGTAGACACGGTTTTAGTAATTGCCGTAATTTTCTGGGGCCTTAAAAGCTTTGACGAAATGCTGCCCTTAATCGGGGATGGTTGGTTATTCAAGGTACTTTTTGCCGCCGCAGACACCATAATCATTTATCCTCTGGTACTTTGGATTCGAGCACACTTTAAATTGCAGCGCGGAGAAGAAATTGCACTATGGTAGGCAAAGCTTTTTTCTGGTCATTAAAGATCTTGCTCCTTAGCCTGGCCTTTTACTTTTTGTATTTGAAGCTGGATTCTATTGAGCTCAATCACTTACAATGGGCTTGGACCACTCAAAGCCTTTATTACTTGATGGGCTTCCTGCTTTTGTGGTCTTTAAACCTGCTCTTTGATGCTCAGGCCTGGAGTATCGTGCAAAGCATCCTTCACCCCATAAAGTTAAAAACCGCATTAGTTCATAATCTTAAATGTTATGGATTGGCCTTTATTTCGCCCATGAACAGTGGCGAAATTGCCGGGCGATATCTCATCCAAGAAAAACCCTACGATCGAAAAAAAGCACTTTTTCTCACCTTTTGGACTCATGCCCCCAAGCTCTTTTCCAAGGCCATTGTAAGTTTTGGGATTTTAGCTTTTATGATACCCAATCAAGGCTTGGGAATGCAATACAGCCTTTTTGTCCTATTGGCAATTCTGATTAGTCTGGTTCTATACTTACGCCTGGAAAGGGTGATCAGCCTCTTACATGAAAAGGAGTTATGGAACCGTCCCTTAAAAGACTACCTCATTAAAGGCAAACCCACTATCCAGCAGAAGCTGGCCGTTTTAGCTATAAATGCCTTGCGCTTTCTGCTTTTCTCCTCCCAAATGGCATTGGTATTATTGGCCTTTAAACCAGAACTACTCACCTGGCAATTGTACTGGTCTATACCGCTGTACTATTTTATTTCGGCCTTAATCCCCAGTTATACGGGAATCGACTTCATCATTAAAGGCACTTTGGCCCTCTATTTCTTCGATGTATTTGAGACCGATGCCTTAAGCTTTACTCTGGCCAGTACCGCAGTTTGGTTTTTCAACTGGGCTATCCCCGCCATTGTGGGGCTAAGTAGCCTCAAGAAAGTGGAAATCGATCGACTTAAGCGAAAGAGAGCTTAACGCGATAGCCTGTATTGGCACGTACATTCAGCACCCGCCCCCCTTCAAAGATCAGATATTGACCGCGGATCCCTTTTAATACCGCTTCAATCTGTGGTTCCTTATCCAGGTTTACAGATTTCACTTTGCTAGGATATTCCAGCACCGGGTAGTCTATCTTCCAAATCTGATCATCGCTGGAATAGAATTGCGCTAAATCGCCTTCCAATTTTGATTTCAAGTTTTGCTTTTCTTCCAGCAAATTAAATTCGGGAATCTCGTTTTTCAGCATTCTTTGCCAGGGAGTTTTATCCCCCAAATGCGATTTCATGGCTACCTCAATTTGACCGGCTTGGTAGCGATTTTTAGTCTCGGCAAATACAATGGCCTCCGAAGCCCCTTGATCAATCCAGCGGTTAGGCCTTTGACCCATGCGCGTAACCCCTACCTTAATATCACCACTATTGGCTAAATACACCAAATGGGGCTGTAGCTGATAAGATTTTTCAAATTCCAAATCGCGATCTTCAATCCCTTCATGGGCACGACTCAACTCGGGACGAATGATGCTTTCGCCCGCCTGTGGCGAGGTGAAGAAACAATTCTGACAAAATCCCATTCGATATAATTGCTCAAAGCGATTGCCACAATTGGCGCAATACTTCTCATTCACGAATTCTATCGTAATTTGCTGCCCAAGGAGGCGTTGTAACTGAATGAAATCCTGATCGGCCTTTAAGATGTAAGTGGCTTGCCCTTCATCATTTAGCCAGGCCGGCATTTTTTCCAGAGTTAGCGTTAATTCCATAGCTGTAAATCTAGTACAAAACAACCGCAACCCATGAAGCTCGATCTGGTAAATTCCTTCTTAAGCTGGCGCATGAAAAAACGCTATCATCAGTTGGAGTTATTCATGAAATACCCGCATGAAGTGCAGGCCGAAGTGCTACAAAATTTATTGGGTACTGCCGCGCAAACCGAATGGGGAAAACGCTACGACTTCAAGTCGATTGGCAGCAATGAAGAGTTTCGCGATCGTATTCCCCTGCATCGCTATGAAGATATTGAACCGGAGGTGCAACGTATTCGCGAAGGAGCCAATAATGTAATGTGGCCCGGTGATATTCGCTGGTTCGCCAAATCTAGCGGCACCACCAATGCCAAGAGTAAATTCCTTCCGGTAAGCAATGAGCATATCGAAGACTGCCACTTTAAGGGAGGTAAGGACCTGCTCAGCATTTATTGCAATCTCTATCCGGAAACCACCATTTTCAGCGGGATGAACCTGCGATTGGGTGGTAGCACCTTTGTGGATAATGAAGAGATCAACTCCTATTACGGAGATGTATCGGCCATTATCATCGAAAACCTGCCCTTTTGGGTGGAAATGCGTAGTACCCCCAGCAATAAAATTTCTTTGATGCAGGAGTGGGAGGCTAAAATCGAGGCCATGTCTACCACCTCCATGCGCGAAGATGTAACCTCATTGGCTGGCGTTCCCTCCTGGATGATGGTGCTATTAGAACGGGTGCTCGACATCAGTGGGAAAAAGCACATCATCGATGTATGGCCCAACCTCGAGCTCTATATGCACGGCGGCGTGAGCTTCGCCCCTTACCGCAGTCAGTTTAAAGAACTGATTGGCAAAGACATCAACTACCTCGAAACCTATAATGCCTCCGAAGGCTTCTTTGGCATTCAGGATCAGAAGGAAAGTGAGGATATGCTCCTGATGTTAGACTATGGCATCTATTATGAGTTTATCCCCATGGATCAATTTGATGGCACCAATTCCAAGACCATTGGCCTGGAAGAGGTGAAACTCAACACCAATTATGCCGTGGTAATATCCACCAATGCCGGTTTATGGCGCTATCTTATTGGTGATACCATCCGCTTTAGCTCCATTAGCCCCTATCGTTTCCGCATTAGCGGCAGAACCAAGCATTTTATAAATGTTTTTGGAGAAGAGTTGATTATCGAAAATGCCGAGTCGGCCCTTACCGCCACTTGCAACGAATTGGGAGCGCGCATTCATGAATACACCGCCGCCCCCATCTTTATGCAGCGCAAAGAGAGTGGCGCCCATCAATGGCTGATAGAGTTTGATCAAGAACCCAAGAGTCTGGAAGAATTCGCCAAATTGTTGGACCAAAAGCTTTGCGCCCTCAACAGCGATTACGAGGCCAAAAGACATAAGGGCATGGCTCTAAAACCCCTGGAAGTAATTTCTGCCCGCAAGGGCCTGTTTTACGATTGGCTCAAGCAAAAAGGCAAATTAGGCGGGCAAAATAAAGTACCGCGCCTTAGCAATAGTCGCGAGCATATCGAAGAACTTTTAGCCCTGCAAACATGAAAGCTATCCTCTACATTTTAAGTATCCTGCTGTGCTTAAACTTAGAGGGCCAGGAATTAGAAAGGCTGCATAGCATCCAGCTAAAAGCTCAGGCCGACTTCATTGAAGTAGACCAATTTGGGAGCATCTATTTAGTATTGGATAATGAACTGCGTAAGCTCAATAATAAAGGAGAGTACCAAGCCAGTTACAGCGATCCTTTGCAAGGAAGCATATCCGATGTTGACCTGCTCAACCCTATGAACCCCATTGTTTATTTCCAAAATTCGAATGAGCTACGGATTTTGGATAATCGCCTTAATCAAAGTCGGGAGTTAAACCTGGCTTATACTTTTAATGACCCCAGCAGCATTGCCGCGGCGGCAGAAAACAGTATTTGGCTCTACGATCAAAATGCCGATCAAATGATTCGCTATTCCTTTGTGGAGAATCGCATCCTGAATCGCAGTCCAATTATTAGTCAGATATTGAATGATGATCAAGCCGAAGTACTCAGCTTCAAAGCCGGTTTTGATCAATTGGTGGTCCATATCAAACAAGCAGAAAAAGAATCCTTCCTACTCTTCGATGCTCAGGGCTCCTTTCAAAAAAAGCTTGCTCTAAGTGCCAGCCTCAGCTCCTATTCCTACTTTAATCAGAAGCTCAGTGTATTGCTGAGCAATGGCCTCTTACGAATCTATAATCTGAACTTCCAGAATCATTGGGATTTGATATGTCCGGTCGAATCCGCTCGCCAGGTATTCTACTTTCATCCCCAATTGTATTTATACGATGGTGATAAGCTCCATCAATACCGTGTCCAAAGCCCAAGTAAAAGCCCGAACAAGCCCTAAAATATTTTAGATTTGTGGGCTAAAATTAGCAATCATGCATATTGCCGTTTCCGGAAACATCGGATCAGGAAAAACCACCTTAACCCGTTTGCTGGCCAAACACTATAAGTGGACCCCCCATTTTGAAGACGTTGAGGACAATCCTTATCTGGACGATTTTTACCGCGAAATGCAACGCTGGTCCTTCAATTTGCAGATCTACTTCCTTAACAGTCGTTTTCGTCAGGTGAAGGAAATTCGTGATGGTGGTCAGGATATTATTCAGGATCGGACTATCTACGAAGATGCTCACATCTTTGCGCCCAACCTTCACGCTATGGGATTAATGCCCAGCCGCGACTTTGAAAATTACATCTCGCTTTTCGAATTAATGGAGTCTTTCGTGGAGCCACCCGATTTACTCATTTACCTCCGTGCCTCCATCCCTACCCTGGTAGATCAAATACAAAAGCGCGGTCGCGATTACGAGAACAATATCCGCATCGATTACCTCAACCGCCTCAACGAGCGTTACGAGGCTTGGATTTCGGGCTACGATAAAGGCAAATTACTGATCATCAATGTAGATGAAAACAAGTTTGCCAACAATCCTGAAGATCTGGGAAGTATCATCAATAATATCGACGCCGAACTCAACGGTTTATTTTAATTAAGCTTCTTTAGGCTGCCTTGCGGGCTTTACGCTGCAAGTCCTCACTGCAAAGCATGCTTAGTCTAGGCTTTTGCTGTGGCTTCCTGTGGTCGCCCCTCAAAGCCTGGCTGCGCAATGCTTTTCGCTCCGGGCTTTACGCTTCAATCCCGGGCAGAAAAAAACCCCGACCTTATTCAGATCGGGGCTTCCAAAATATCTTAAGCTTAGTCTAGCCAAACATGGCTAAAGAAGCACTGATTTTATTCTTACCTAATACGCTTACACGCAATTGAGCTGGAATGGCATTACCATCTAAAATCAGGTAAGCACGGCCACTAAAACGACCATCGGCGTTTAAACGCATTTCTTCAGCACGAACCACTGCTTCATTCACTTCCGATTGAAGGATATTACCCAATTCCTCATTGTTCAATAACATTTGGAAGTCGATAATCATCTCACCTTCGGGGAAGTCGAAACGAAAAGCACGTGCATTCAAAGTGCCACCAAAGTTCTCTGGTCCTAAGAAATCAATAGTCCCTACTGTAGTACCTTCAGCGGTCATTACATTATCGCTGGCCAATTTTGCCATTTCCTCTTGACCTAAAGGCATATCATTACCAGCATGGTGACCACCACCTACATGAATATGAGGAGCAATAACTAAAGAAACGATCGACATCAATTTGATCAAGATGTTCATAGAAGGACCTGAGGTATCTTTAAAAGGATCACCTACAGTATCACCAGTTACTGAAGCTTTATGCGCATCAGAACCCTTGTATTCCATCTTACCATCGATCTCAACACCAGCTTCGAAAGACTTCTTGGCATTATCCCAGGCACCACCAGCATTGTTCTGGAAGATTCCCATTAATACACCACTTACGGTAACACCGGCTAATAAACCTCCTAACATTTCGGCAGAAGAAGTTCCTTCGAACACTCCATTAAATCCGAAACCTACTAATACCGGAGTAATTAAGGCAATGGCGCCAGGCAACATCATTTCGCGGATCGAAGCTTTGGTAGAAATTTCCACACACTTCTCATACTCGGGCTCCGCTTTGTATTCCATAATACCTGGAATCTCTTTAAACTGACGACGTACCTCATGTACCATAGCCATGGCTGCACGACCTACCGCCGAAATAGCCAAAGAAGAGAAGATAAAAGGAATCATACCACCGATGAACAACATCGCTAATACGGGTGCTTTGTAAATATCAATCGCATCAATACCCGCAATACCTACGAAGGCTGCAAATAAAGCCAAGGCAGTAAGAGCGGCGGAGGCAATCGCGAAACCTTTACCGGTAGCAGCAGTGGTGTTACCAACGGCATCAAGGTTATCGGTACGACCACGCACTTCTTCAGGTAACTGGCTCATTTCAGCAATACCACCCGCGTTATCCGCGATAGGACCGAAAGCGTCAATGGCCAATTGCATGGCGGTAGTAGCCATCATACCGGCAGCAGCGATAGCCACCCCGTATAATCCAGCGAACATATAAGACAAGATAATACCGGCAGCAAGAATAATGATTGGGATTACAGTAGACTGCATACCCATTGCTAAACCACCGATAATATTGGTCGCATGACCAGTTGAAGATTGTTGTACAATAGAGTTAACCGGTTTCTTACCCATAGCGGTATAGAACTCGGTAATCCAGCTCATTAAGGCACCTACTACTGATCCTACTAAAATGGCCATAAATACATCCATAGCACCAAATTCGTAACCACGTAATACCATGCTCTCGGGCAACATCCACATACTTAAAGGATAGGATACGATCACTACCATAATGATAGAAGACCAGTTCCCCATGTTAAGGGCTTTCTGTACGGAGCTATTCTCATTGCTAATACGTACTAAGGCCATAGAGATAATGGAGAAGATCAAGCCTAAACCGGCGATCACCATCGGTAATAAGATTGGAGCCATACCACCGAATTCGTCGAGGCTGTTAATCTCCTGACCCAATACCATAGTAGCCAAGATTGTTGCAACATAAGATCCGAAAAGGTCGGCACCCATACCGGCAACATCACCTACGTTATCACCTACGTTATCGGCAATAGTAGCAGGGTTACGGGGATCATCTTCTGGAATACCAGCTTCTACTTTACCTACCAGGTCAGCACCTACGTCGGCAGCTTTAGTATAAATACCACCCCCCACACGGGCGAATAATGCGATAGATTCAGCACCTAAGGAGAAACCTGCCAATACTTCGATTGCAGTTTTCATTTCGTCGCCAGTAATGGCAGCGCCCTCGGGCACGAACATATTGAAGAATATGATAAATAAGCTACCTAAACCTAAAACGGCCAGGCCGGCTACACCTAATCCCATAACCGAACCACCGGTAAATGAAACTTTAAGGGCAGCTACTAAACTGGTACGAGCGGCTTCGGTAGTACGAACGTTTGCTTTGGTTGCAATGCGCATTCCGATATATCCTGCCAAAGCAGAAAAAACGGCGCCAATAACAAAGGCCACCGCAATAATAGGATGAGAGTGCTCTACCAGGGTTCCTGAGAAACCTAATAATAAGGCGGCGATCACTACAAAGTAGCTCATGATCTTCCATTCGGCTTTCAAGAAAGACATTGCACCATCAGCAATGTGTCCTGCAAGCTCAGACATTTTCGCATCTCCTGAGCTTTGCTTGCTCACCCAGGAAGACTTCGCCAACATGATCAGGATTCCAATAAGGCCAAGGCCAGGAACCGCATACATTAACCAGTCGTTCATAGTTGTATTGATTGATTTGTTCTCTTTATAAGGGGCGCAAAAGTAATCTAAAATGCCAATCAGCCAAAGGCATAGCCCCTGATTATGAGCACAAGCAAGAAAAAAAGGGACAAAAAAAAGTCCCGACTGTGCGGGACTTTATTGCTGAAATTAGCAGCGATTATTTTTTGTACATCACTTCCTTAACGGCAGTAATTACTCGACCGGCATTAGGAAGGAACTCTTCCACCAAAGTAGGCGCATAGGCCATTGGGGTATCTGCAGTGTTGATTCTTAGAATAGGAGCATCCAAATAATCAAAGGCGTGCTGCTGGCAATGCGCGATAATCTCTGTAGAGATATTTCCTAAAGGCCAGGCCTCTTCCAAAATTACCATGCGATTAGTTTTCTTCAAAGAATTTACCACCGCGGCATAGTCAATCGGACGCACGGTACGCAGGTCGATGATCTCACATTCAATACCTTCTTTAGCCAATTCTTCAGCGGCTTTATCCGCCTCTTTAATGATCTTACCAAAGGAAACGATGCTTACATCCGAACCTTCACGACGAATAGAAGCCTTTCCAATTTCGATTAGGTATTCCTCTTCTGGAACCTCCGCCTTATCACCATACATCTGCTCACTCTCCATAAAGATCACTGGATCATTATCGCGAATGGCACTTTTCAATAAACCTTTTGCATCGTAAGGATTGCTAGGTACAATCACCTTTAAACCCGGACAGTTTGCATACCAGCTTTCAAAAGCCTGGCTGTGCGTTGCCGCAAGCTGACCAGCAGATGCGGTTGGTCCACGGAATACGATAGGTACATTAAATTGACCACCGCTCATCTGGAACATCTTAGCGGCATTATTAATGATCTGATCGATGGCCACCATCGAAAAGTTGAAGGTCATAAATTCTACGATCGGACGTAAGCCGTTCATAGCAGAACCCACTCCAATACCGGCAAATCCCAGCTCGGCAATGGGGGTGTCCAAAACGCGCTTCGGACCAAACTCATCCAGCATGCCTTTGGAGGCTTTGTAGGCACCATTGTATTCGGCAACCTCTTCACCCATTAAATACACGCGCTCATCGCGACGCATTTCTTCACTCATGGCCTCGGCAACGGCCTCACGGAACTGTATAATTCTGCCCATCATTCGGATTTTGCAGGGCCAAAAGTACTAAAGAGCTTGCAATATGCAGAGCAAAATACATGGATACCCTGAAAATGAAATTAGTATGCATGCATAATATTTTGACCGCGGCTTTTTTTAGGCTATTTTCGCGGCATAGACAATATCACTCTCAGAATAAACACATATGAAGGTACTAGTTTGTATTAGTCACGTACCCGACACAACTTCTAAAATCAACTTCACTGCTGATAACAGTGCTTTTGATAAAAATGGAGTTCAGTACGTAATTAATCCCTATGACGAATTTGGCTTAACCCGTGCGGTTTGGCTTAAGGAAAAGCAGGGTGCTTCGATCACCGTGCTCAATGTAGGAAACAAAGAAACCGAGCCCACTCTGCGCAAAGCCTTAGCGATTGGAGCCGACACGGCCATCCGCGTTGAAGCTGATCCCACAGATGCATTTTTTGTAGCTCAGCAAATTGCTGCTGTAGCTAAAGAAGGTGGATATGATATGATCATTGCCGGTCGCGAATCGATCGATTACAATGGCGGTCAGGTGCCAGGTATGGTTGCTGCCTTATTAGGCTGGCCTTTTGTTAATGCCTGTGTAGGTATGGAAGTCAATGGCGACAGCTATGATTTTGTGCGCGAAATTGACGGCGGTAAAGAAAAACTAAGTGCTTCTGCTCCTTTTGTTGTTGGAGGGCAGAAAGGGCTGGTTGAAGAAAAAGATCTTCGCATCCCCAACATGCGTGGAATTATGCAAGCCCGTACTAAACCATTAGAAGTTAAAGCTCCGGTAGAAGCCGCTAATAAGACACAAACCGGTGCCTTTAGCAAGCCCGCTCCTAAGAGTGCAGTTAAAATGGTTGATGCCGAAAACATGGCCGAATTGGTTCGCATGCTCCACGAAGAAGCGAAAGTGATCTAATCAAAAAAATTGGAAGAATGTCTGTATTAGTATATCTAGAGTCCTGGGAAGGGAAATTCAAAAAGAACACTTGGGAAGCAGCTACCTACGCTGCCAAAACAGCTTCAATGCTGGGTACCGAAGCCATTGGCCTCTGCATTGGTAAATTAGAAGAAGATGCCAGTGAAGGTGGTAACTATGGTCTTTCCAAAGTATTACAGCTCGAAGGCGATGCTTTTAACCAATTCGACGCCAATGTTTACGGCGCCGCAATTGCAGAAGTTGCCGCTGCTCAATCTGCCGATACGGTAATTGTAAGTGCTACTTTCAATGGTAAAGCCCTGGCTCCAGCATTGAGCATTCAAGCTGATGCTGCTCTTTTAAGCAATGTAGTAGCCCTACCTGAAAATGCCAGTCCATTTAGCGTAAAACGTGGTGTATTCTCTGGTAAAGGATTTAATGTATTGACTAGCGATGCGGCTAAGCGCATTGTATTATTTGTTCCTAACTCTATTGCTCCTGAAGCTACCGGTGGTAGTGCGAGCGTAGAAGGAACTTCTGCTGGTCAAGGTTCTATTAGCCCTGTGGCGGTTAAGGAAGTAGACCGTGTTAAGGGTAAAATTCCATTACCTGAAGCCGAGCGCGTAATTAGTGGTGGACGTGGTTTGAAAGGTCCTGAGAACTGGGGCATGATTGAAGAACTTGCCGAAGTATTAGACGCAGGTACTGCTTGTAGCAAGCCTGTTTCGGATATGGATTGGCGTCCGCATAGCGAGCACGTTGGACAAACCGGTATCGCTATTAAACCAAATTTATATGTAGCCGTTGGAATTTCGGGCGCAATTCAACACCTTGCCGGGGTGAGCGCTTCAAAAACCATCGTGGTAATTAATAAAGATCCTGAAGCCCCCTTCTTTAAAGCCGCAGATTACGGCGTGGTGGGCGATGCTTTTGAAGTTGTTCCTAAATTAACTGAGGAAATCAAAAAATTCAAGGCGGCAAATTAATGCAGCAAATCAGGCTTTATGTAAAGGGGCTTTCTTACAGCCAAACCCAAAGTGGTGCTTATGCTTTGGTTTTAGGCGAAGAGAATGGAGAACGGCGTTTGCCCATTATCATTGGGGGATTCGAGGCGCAGAGCATCGCTATTGCCCTGGAAAAGGATATGAATCCTCCCCGACCTTTGACGCATGACCTGTTTAAGAATTTTGCCGATCAGTTTAAGATCACTTTAAAAGAAGTATTGATTCACAAATTACAAGATGGAGTGTTTTACTCCATCTTGGTTTGTGAACGTGAAGGCGAAACCCACAGCTTGGATGCACGCACTTCGGATGCGGTAGCACTGGCCATTCGCTTTAAAACGCCCATCTTCACTTCTGAAGAAATACTAGACAAAGCCGGAGTTATTCTTGGCGAAGGGCAAGCTGATGCTGAAAAAAGCAAAAGCAGTAAAACTAAGTCTAGCGAAAAAAGTAGCAGCAGCCCCGGACTCCTCTCTACCCAAAGTCTGGAAAGCTTAAAAAAACAAATGGATGAAGCGGTTCGTAATGAAGACTACGAGCGCGCTGCCCGACTCCGGGACGAAATTGAAAAACGGGAAGGAAATAAAGACTAAATCAAGGTCTTAATTGCCTATTTTCACCAGCCGAGATGAAGCAAAAATCAACACTATTTGGGATCCTGTTCGCTCTCGTGCTGTTCTGGGGCCATTCCAGCAAAGCGCAAAGTGCCATCGGAAATTGGGCATTCCATGAAATCCTTTCTGCCGAAGGAGAAAGTCTCTTCCCAATAACCGCTCAAGATTCTTTCTTCATCTTTCCCAATGACAGTTTCGCTTATCAATTGCAGGCGAAATCTTTGCAAGCCTATGGTAGCTATGTCCTCCGCAATGACAGCTTGCATTTCCATTATTTAGCACCGAACGATGGCCAGCGCTCCTACGCCATTCATATCCTAAATGATAGCCTCCTGGATATTGAAGAAAAGGGTGTGCATTATCGTTTTAGCCGTCGGAATAGCGATAGCAGCTCTGCAGCCCTAGCGATGCAAGAAAGCGGTCCGCAAGGCCTGCCTTTGAATTACGATTTTAGTCAGAGTGAATTTAAGCTAGCTTCCCTTGCCCGTGGTCTTTTAGGCCTAACTGTATTATTAGCCCTAACCTTTTTAATGTCATCCAAGCGCCGCTCTATCAATTGGCGCCAGGTATTTAGTGGCTTGTTGATTCAGATTATATTCGCCTTTGCCATTTTAAAAGTTCCATTTATCCGCGGGGCCTTTGACTGGATCAGCGAAAAGTTTGTGATTCTCCTGAGCTTTACGGATGTGGGTGCCAAATTCCTTTTTGGCGAACTCATTAATGACTCCTCTTCTCTGGGCTATATTTTTGCTTTTAAAGTATTACCCACCGTAATCTTTTTCTCGGCCTTAACCTCTCTCCTATTCTATTATGGAGTGATGCAGAAAATCGTTTACGCCTTTGCCTGGATCATGAAGCACAGCCTGCGCCTTAGTGGAGCCGAAAGTCTTTCCGCAGCAGGGAATATATTCTTAGGCCAAACCGAATCCCCCTTACTGGTGAAGCCCTATATCAATAAAATGACCCGCAGCGAATTACTCTGTGTTATGAGTGGAGGTATGGCCACCATTGCTGGTGGGGTATTAGCTGCTTATATCGGATTTTTAGGTGGTGGTGATATGGTACAGCAAACCTTTTTTGCCAAGCATTTAATTGCCGCATCGGTAATGAGTGCACCAGCTGCGGTAGTGGCTGCTAAAATCCTCCTCCCTGAAACCAAGGAGGTAAATAATGAAATGCATATTGAGTCGACCAAAATTGGCGGCAATGCTCTGGAAGCGATCACTAATGGTACTACCGAAGGTTTAAAACTAGCCGTGAATGTTGGGGCGATGCTTCTGGTTTTCATTGCGCTGGTAGCCATGTTAAATGCCATCCTGACCAATTTTATTGGGGATGTAACCGGATTGAACGCCTGGGTATCGGATCTTACTGATGGTCAGTATGACGGATTCTCAATGGAGTTCATCTTGGGTTATACGCTGGCCCCTATTACTTGGTTAATGGGTGTAGCTAAGGAGGATATATTCTTAGTAGGACAACTGCTGGGAGAGAAAACCATTCTTAATGAATTTGTGGCCTACGTTTCCCTTGGTGATTTGATGCAGGGCAACGCTTTCAAATCCCAGAAATCGATCATTATCGCAACCTACATCCTTTGCGGCTTCTCCAATTTCGCCAGTATTGGTATTCAGATTGGAGGTATCGGCTCCTTAGCACCATCGCGACGTGGTGACCTTTCCAAACTCGGCTTTAAAGCCTTGATCGCAGGTACTATGGCCAGCCTCTTTACCGCGGTGATTGTAGGGATGATTATCTGATTTAATTACCTTTAGACAAAGTAATTTCCCTTGTCTAAATCTGTCTATCTAGTCCTTGCCCTTCTCGGTTTTACGGCCTGCCAGAATTCAGAGACCCAAACTGAGCAACTTAGCGCTCAACCATCCGCCGAAAGGCCAGAACAAAAAGTAAAAGAAAAAATTCCTCCAGTTCTGCGCGACAGCGTTTGGCATTGGGAAATTCCCAGCTCTTATCCGGATAATCTGTTTTACCTCAGCGACAGCGCTAATAGTTGGAAACTCATTCCAATTAGTAAGACAGATTATAATCGCTATAAGAAGCTTTATAAAAGTCAGAATCTTTTTAAGGCAGAACAAGCCCTCTATGAGGAGTACAGCAATTTTTATGTTCCCACTACAGAGCACTTTGTGCACTACGACAGCCGGGTTCAAAATCCAAATTGGCATTCCAAGGACTGGTATTACCATTATTTCGGCTATGCTCCGAACTTAAAACTTCACTTTGCGGGCAGAAGCAGGATTGTTGGGCAAAGCCTGATTATTGACAGCCTAAGCGGAAAGCAATTTGTATTAAACGGCAATTACGATGGAGCTTGGTCCCAATTAATCCCAGCCCCCGGCCAAGATCAGTTTATGCTTTTGGGAGTAGATACTTACAGCGGTCAAGGATTTAGCTTGGTACAAGCCCAATTAATCCGTGCGGGAGATAGCCTGAATTTTCAAAAAACCGGGCAGTTCCAAAGCAATCAATTTTATCCTTTGGACTTAGTTTGGATAAACCGTCGCGACTGGGCATTGCAATGTTTGGAATACCAAGCCGATATGTACCCCGATAAAAATGATCCTGATACGCTCTATTTTAAATCTATCCGAAACTAGGCTAGGGCCTTCTGATAAGCCTTTTCATATTCGGGCAAGAGTTGTTTCCAATCAAATCGCTCTGAAAAATCTTCAGCTCGATTTCTTTGGATAATGCGATAGCGCCTGCTCAGTTTTACAAAGTCGAGCAGGTAATTGGCCAAATCTTCAATCGCCTGTGACTCGGTTCTTCCTTCCCTGCGCAACACGTGCACCCCGTGATCTACCCCACCGGTATCCTGGGCACTAACATAGTTCCCAAAACCGGAAAGATCGGAAGTAACGGTAGCCACACCACGCGCTATGCACTCCAATGGAGTGTAGCCCCAAGGCTCATAATAAGAGGGGAAAATACCCAAGTGACAACCCCGCACAAAATTGCCGTAATCGATACCAAACAAAGGATTAGTGCTATTGATAAACTCCGGATGGTATACCACCTTAACTTTATCCTTAGGACTGTTGAATAGCTTTTTAGCCCGCATCTCATTTAGGATATCATCATTTTGATCATCCTTTAAATTATGGGTAGTGATATAGGGCCATTCATCACTTTTCCAGGATTGGATGGTACGACGGTAGCGTAGTTTCCAATAATCATCGACCATGGCCGATGTATCCGGTAAACGATGATCATCGTCGGAACCTACAGCCGATTCATAAAGGCGCTTTCCAATCTGCTTTTGAATTTCACCTACGCATTTCCGGATTTCGCGCAGCACCCCATTGGATTGTAAAACCTTGGGATTGATAGACCAGGTTTCCTTGTTGGTTACAAAAAACATTACCACTGTTACATCCAGCTTTTCTTGCTTCATCCGCTCATTTAAAAGCGCAAGAGCTCTTAAACTCACATCATAGCCTTTATTGCTAAACTCATAGCGACCAGAAGTGAAAAAATAAAGGGTTTTATCCAGATCAAAATGATAACTGGGAAAGAAATGCCCTATGGTAAAATCATGCAAAACCTCCTTAAACTCTTGATGCTTTACTTGCACTTCATGCATGGCTACATAGCGCTTGATGTTTAAACCATTAGGCGTAATCACTTCAGGATCTTTGCCTAAAAGGTATTTACATTCTTTGGCCGTAATGTCACTCACTGTACTAAAGCAATTACTAAATTGAGCGCTTAACCTTTCAATTTGCACCATGGGTAAAATTCCGAAATGGCGTGCTTCTTTCTCCCAATCATATTTAGGCAAACCCTTGTAGAAAGAGCTATAATTGGAAGCCAGATAACGTCCCAACAAAGTAGCATGGGTAGTAAATACCGTGCGGATATCCGGATGATTTTTATGCAAATCCAAAATCGGCAATGAAGCCATCCATTCGTGAAAATGGGCAATCATTTTGGAGCCACTGCCCAGCTCCTTATCCAGGGCCTCCAGGAAACGGTAGTTGAGCCTCGACCAAACAATCATCTCATTGAGCAAATCATTTTTAGGGTCTTTCTCAAGCTGGTAGTTTTTACGATAATGTTCTTGATATAAGGCCAAATTTTCGGCTCCGGAATCCGGTTTTATCAGAACAACCTTGGGGCGACCGGTAACCAGCCAACGGGCATAGCGGATTTCAACACCATCCTTTTGCAAAACTTCTACCGCCCGAGCAATAGCATCATCAGCATCCTTAATGTCTTCCAGTTCGGCATCAATACCCTTAGCCACCAAAGGGCCTAAAAGAGTATAATCATCTCCATAATGCTCGACCATAGCAGGGACCTTCGACCGCAAAACAGTGTAGATACCGCCAATTTGATTACATACTTCCCAGGAACATTCTATCAAGGGCACATTAAGCTTAGGCATGGCGTAGATTTTACAGCTTAAAGTTGCCTATTTTTAGGGACAATGCCTGAGCCTGACAAAAGAAATTAACAAGCTTCTTTTTTCATCCACAGGCTTTGAGGTCTATCGACAGAGAGCCCTTATTTTTACTTCAAATTATCAGGCCATGCAGCAGTATCACGATTTGATGCGTCATATTTTGGATCAAGGAACCCTTAAAGAGAACCGGACCGGGATCAATACCATTTCCGTTTTTGGTTATCAGATGCGCTTTAATCTTCAAGAGGGCTTTCCTTTAGTAACTACCAAAAAGGTGCATCTCAAATCGATTATTCATGAACTGCTATGGTTTATCGCTGGCGACACCAATATTCGCTATTTGGTGCAAAATGGAGTGAACATCTGGAATGAATGGCCCTTCCAGAATTACCTGAATGAAAAAGGCTTAAGTGAGAAACTGCCTAAGTATAGTGATGCCTGGAAAGCGGAATTGCAAAGTTTTAAAGAGCAAATTATTGCCGATGAGAGCTTCGCTAAAGAATGGGGGGAGCTAGGTCCGGTTTACGGGCGCCAATGGCGAAACTTTGAGGGTATAGACCAGATGGCGCAATTGATTGAAGATATTAAGCGCAATCCCAATAGTCGCCGACATATCATTTCTGCCTGGAATCCTAAGGATATTCCGGTTATGGCCAAATCAGGTTTACCACCCTGCCATACCCTATTCCAGTTTTATGTAGCTGACAATAAATTAAGCTGCCAGCTTTATCAACGTTCGGCAGATGTATTTTTGGGAGTACCCTTTAACATTGCCTCTTACGCTTTGCTTACTATGATGGTCGCTCAGGTTTGTGATCTGGAATTAGGAGATTTCGTGCACACCTTTGGCGATGCCCATTTATATGAAAACCATCTGGATCAAACCAAGGAGCAATTGAGTCGCGACTTCCGAGCCCTTCCTCAAATGAAAATTAATCCAGAAGTAAAGGATTTCTTCTCCTTTAAGTTTGAAGATTTTGAATTAGTGAATTACGATCCGCATCCTGCCATTCGTGCTCAGGTGGCGGTTTAAACCCAAAGCATGAAAAAACCCTTATTAATCTGCCTGCTAAGTATCGTTCTTCAAAGCTTGAGCCAAGCTCAGGTATTTCCCATTAAGGGCTGTGCTGATGACAGCTGTAGCCTTGAACGCTATCAGGCTATAATGAACAGCGTTGCTTCTAGTATTTATCAAGGAACAGGTTTTAAATACAATGACAGCATAAGCCTTAGCATAAAAGTTGATGAAAACGTTCAGCTTCAATTAAAAAAATCCTTTGCCTGGATAAACGAAGAGGCTCCCATCCGATATTTTAGGGCCTTGAAAAGCCTGGCCGATAGCGCCGCGCTCAATCCAGGACAAGAATTTCAATTACACTGGAACCAAGAATTCAATTCCACCGAGCTATCAGCTCCCGAAATTGATATCAACAGCGCATTTCCAACTGCTAATGCCTGCAGTCAATTCAATCGAAAGGCCCAATTGGGCTGTGCAAAATATGTGATCTCTTATCAATTGGATGAAGCCACTAAGATTACTATACCTGAAGATGAATTGGAAGTAGAATTACATTATAGTAAAGGAAGACTACAGAGCGTATTTATTAGTCGAGCTCCCATTTCAAATAAAAATGTTTTAAAAACCTTTCAAGGTTTCCCGGTGTACGATACGGTGAACTTTAATAAGCACAGTTTGCGTGGAGCGGGCGAATATCATATAAAGTACTCTCACCCCTTTCAGTTAGTTCCACGGAAGCTCAAAGCTTATATCCAAACTAACTATGGCTTTTACGTTAAGAACCAATTATGGGCGCAGATGCGATTAGCTATTGACCCCCATCATCAAATTCCGGAAATCGACACACTGTCTTCAAATAATAAATACAGTATCGCTTTACTAGACTACCTTGAAGCTGAATTACAAAAAGGTAATATCCCTTCTCGTATGTGGACTGTGCGACAAATAATGGAGCTTAATGATTCTACTGAGGAAAATATAAGTATCCCGATTTACTCTGGTTGCGATCCTAATCTGGAGCTTGATGAACAAAAAATTTGCTTTCAAAGAGGTATTATGGGATTCATTGGACAAAATTTTGAATTCCCTGAAATTTGCAAACAAAACGGCCAGGGGGGAAGAATTTATGTGGAATTCCAAATTGAAGAAGATGGTTCGATTTCTACTATCGAAGTAAATAAGAAATCCTTTCCATTATTAGACATAGAAGGTATAAGGGTGATATCATTACTACCAAATTTTAGTTCTTCTATACCAAGCGGTAAAATAACACCAATGGGTTTTGTTCTACCTATAAATGCAAGATTGCAATAAAAGGCTAAAGAGGTAAATTAGTGTAATGAAGATTCATTTCCTGCCCCTTTTATTCCTGGCCTTTCTATCCCAAGCTCAGGTAATTCCATTCAAAGGATGTTCTGACCCGGAATGCAGTCAGGAGCGCTATTTTGCCATTATGGCTGAAGTAGAAGCTCAGATTTATGCCCAATACGGATTTGAATACAATGACAGCCTTAGCTTTGATTTTAAGCTTGAGGCTGATGGGCAAATTAAAACCTTGAAATCCTTTGCCTGGATTAATGAAGACGCAATCAGTGTTTATGCTAATGCTCTAAAAGAGCAGATTAATACGGCAGAAATGGAAGCGGGGAAAGAGTTTCATTTGCACTATAAGCAAGGTGATGATAATTCAGATTCATCTATTCCATACCTTAATAAGACCATCCACTTCCCAGAAGCTAAAGAGTGCAGTAAGTTTAATGAAGAGGCCCAATTAGCTTGTGCGAAATACTTCATCTCCTATGAGATGGACCAAGCTTTAGAACTAGAGACTTTTGAAGATGATTTCACGGCATCTTTGTACTACCGCGAAGGAACTCTATATCGAGTCTATATCACTCGGGCTCCATTAATCAATAAGCGCGCATTTGATGCACTACAGCAATTCCCGCTTTTTGATGATCGAAACTTTAAAAAGAAAAGTCTGGCAAAAGCGGGTGATTATTTTTATCACTACCAGCACTTGGGCCTAAGTGATAGTAGCGAAGCCAACTCCTACTTCGATCAACGCTACGGAGTTTATATCAAAAATGAAAACTGGTCTCAGCTTCGAAGAGCCATAGATCCATTTCACAATCTGCCATTTATTGATACCTTAAGTCGACTTTCCCCCTACAACAAACTGCTATTGGCCTACTTAGAGAACGAGTTCACTTCAGGAAATATTCCGCAACGGATGTGGACCCTTGAACGTTTCGAACACAAGCAGTCTATGGAAACAATAAAGGATAGCGACCAAACTTCGGAGTCACTGGCCGAAATTGAAAGAATCCCTGTTTTCAAAGGTTGTGATTCAACATGGGCAAACGAGGTTTTAAAGACTTGCTTTCAATATCAAATCATGAAATATGTCTCCAAGGAGTTTGACTACCCTTTGAAAGCACGGCGGAAAAAGATTCAAGGTAGAGCTTATGTCGATTTTTCAATTGAGAAATCCGGAGAAGTCGGAACCATTCAGGTTTTAGTTAAAACTGATCCCCTGTTGGATATAGAGGCCATTCGAGTTGTTTCCGAAATACCAACGATGAAACCTGCTCTACAAAAAAACAAACCGGTAAGAATCAATTTCACATTACCCATCAACGTAAGGTTGAATTAGAATCTATAATTCTATTATCCTCTATCTTCGCCGCAACGAGAATTCGGCTCCATAATTTTTAACACAGAAACACCGGGATTATGAATCTAACTCTTATTGCCGCCATGGCTCAAAATCGAGTAATTGGCAAAGACAATGATTTGATTTGGCATTTCCCGGAAGACCTAAAGCGTTTTAAAAAACTGACCAGTGGCCATGCTATCATTATGGGCCGCAAAACCTACGAGAGCCTGGGCCGCCCTTTACCCAATCGCAAGAATATTGTGATCACCAGACAAGCCGACTATAAAGCGGAAGGCTGCTTAATGGCTTCCAGTATGGAATCGGCCATAGAACTAGCAAAAGAGGATAATCAACCTTTTATCGTGGGTGGTGCGGAGATCTATAAACAAGCTTTGCCTTTTGCGAAAACCATTGAACTCACCTTAATTAAGGCCGATTACGAAGGCGATACTTATTTCCCCGAATTCGATTCGGACGTTTGGAAGCTAGCCCGAGGCGAAAAAAAAGAGGCGGACGATAAACACGCCCACCCCTTTGAATTTCAGACTTATAAAAAAATCAAGCTCTAACTAACAGCCTTTAAGGCATTCATCGACATTTTATCGATGCGTTTCTTAGCATAGGCTTGATCTACTACCAATTCGTGATTTTGCTCAACCTCTCCTGGTAATTCAAACATTGCATCGGTTAGGATGGTTTCGATAATCGAACGCAATCCCCGTGCACCTAATTTAAACTCCATGGCTTTATCTACTACATAGTCGATAGCCTCTTCTTTAAAATCAAGGCTGATATCGTCCATACGCAGTAATTCTTCGTACTGCTTGATAATGGCATTCTTTGGCTCGGTTAAAATCAGTTTTAAGGCATCCGCATCCAGAGGATTCAAATGCGTTAATACCGGAATCCGACCAATTAACTCAGGGATCAAGCCAAAGCTTTTCAAATCCTGAGGCGCCACATACTGCAGCATATTATTCTTATCCAAAGCTTCACGATCCTTAGACGAATGGAAACCTACAGATTGCGTATTAAGGCGATTGGCAATATTGCGTTGAATGCCATCAAAGGCTCCACCGGCAATGAAAAGGATATTGCGAGTATCTACTTCAATAAATTTCTGATCTGGATGCTTACGTCCACCTTGAGGGGGCACATTAACCTTGGTTCCTTCCAATAATTTCAAAAGGGCCTGTTGAACACCCTCTCCACTCACGTCGCGGGTAATGGAAGGGTTATCACTCTTACGGGCAATTTTGTCGATCTCATCAATAAAGATAATCCCGCGCTCTGCTGCTTTTTGATCGTAATTGGACGCTTGCAATAAGCGCGTTAAAATACTTTCCACATCCTCACCCACATAGCCGGCTTCGGTTAATACCGTGGCATCCACAATGGTAAAGGGAACGTTTAACATTTTAGCGATGGTGCGCGCCAGAAGGGTTTTACCAGTACCGGTTTCACCAACCATCATGATATTGGATTTATCAATTTCGATGGCGTCTTCCTTCAGCTCGCTTTTATCAGCGCTTAAGCGTTTATAGTGATTATATACTGCCACAGAAAGGATACGCTTGGCTTCATCCTGACCAATTACATATTGATCGAGGAATTTCTTAATCTCTCTGGGCTTAACGATTCGCATGGAACGACTGAGTTCCTTGCGCTCTTTCATGTCCATTTCCTCCACCACAATACCATAGGCCTGGCGAATACAATGGTCACAGATATGTCCATTAATTCCGGCGATCAGAACATTAGTGTCCTTCTTCTCACGCCCACAAAATGAACAACTTAAACTTTCTTTATTACTGGAACTCATAGTCTAATTCTAGTGCAAAAATACGGAATCCGTTTCAGAGCAGACTGAAACGGATTCCAATTGATTGACTCTTACTAGAGAAACGTTTTTATGCGGGCTTACGTTTGGTATCCAATACCTCATCGATCATACCGTAATCCTTCGCTTCTTGAGAATTCATCCAGTAATCACGATCAGAGTCCTTTTCAACTTTTTCAAAGTCCTTACCACTGTGATTCGAGATAATCTGATAAAGTTCTTTCTTCATCTTCAAAACCTCTTTCACGGCGATCTCCATATCGGAGGCCTGACCTTGGGCACCACTCATGGGCTGGTGAATCATTACTCGGCTGTGTTTTAAGGCGGAACGTTTGCCATCGGCACCAGCACATAATAATACCGCTCCCATGGAAGCTGCCATACCCGTACAAATGGTAGCCACATCAGGCTTCACCAATTGCATGGTATCGTAAATCCCTAAACCAGCATATACCGATCCACCAGGGCTATTCAGGTAAATCTGAATGTCTTTGGTTGAGTCTGCTGATTCTAAGAAGAGCAACTGAGCTTGTACAATATTGGCTACTTGGTCATTGATACCGGTACCCAAAAAGATGATACGGTCCATCATCAGACGTGAGAACACATCCATCTGGGCCACATTCATCTGACGTTCTTCAATAATGTAGGGAGTTAAGGAAGATTGAAGGTAATTCCCCACATGCATGGAGTTTAAACCTTGATCCTTAACCGCGTATTGCATAAATTCTTTTCCGAAATCCATTAGTTACGTTTTAAGGGAGATAATATTAACAAAAAAAGGCTCGACAATGATCGAGCCTTTTTTTGTTTTATGACAGGATTGCAGTTAATTCCCGTAGAAAGATTTAACAAATTCTCCATAAGTCACCTCTTGCTCATCCAGCTTGAAGGTATCTTTAAAGAATTGCATCAATTTTTGTTGGAATAACTGATCATTAATGCGTTGAGCTTCCTCGCGGTTACCCAATACATTATGTGCAATTTTATCTAAGTCCATTCCTTCAGGGAACTGACCGTACTGAGCCATCTGCTGAAGAACCATTTGTTTGGTATACTCCACCATTTCTTCGTGCTCAACCTTGATATCGTTCTCTCGAATCACGCGGTTCTCGATAATTTGCCAACGCATATCATCTTTCATTTGAGGGAATTTTTCTTCAATCTCCTCTTCCGACATGGGTTCTTCAGTGGCCGTCTTCATCCACTTTTTTAAGAACAAGTCAGGCAATTCGAATTTGTACTTATCTAAAAGTTTATCACGAACATCCTGATAGAACTTACGATCCGAATCTCCTACAAATACTCGCTCAGCATCCGCTTTAATACGCGCACGGAATTCCTCTTCGTTGCTCACGGCACCTTCACCAAACACTTTATCAAAAAGCTCCTGGTTCAATTCGGCCGGATCCAATTTGCTCAATTCAGTGATCTCAAGCTCGAAGCGGTAGCTGGAATTTTCCAATACCTCATCTTCTACTTTCAACACACCTGCTAAACGGAAATCATCTTTAAAATCCTTTTTAGCTAGAACTACTTTATCACCCACTTTCTTACCTAATACAGTTTTGGCTGCTTTATCAGTAAGGGCCTCAAGGGCGATGGTACTTTCGGCTTCAATTCCGCCTTCTACTGCCTGGTCTTTTTTATCAACCTCAACAAATTTGGCTTTAAGAATTGCGTTCTCCTCTACAGTTTCAGGATAAGACATCGTGCCAAAACGACGGGCATAATCCGTCACATAGCGATCGATCATCTCATCATCAGCGATTACCTTATTAAAAGGAATCTTTGTGCGGGCATTCAGCTTTAATTCAAATTCTGGTGCCAGACCCAATTCGTAATCAAATTGAAAATCCTTCTGTCCTTCCCAGTCGATATTATCTTGCTCAACCGGCATAGGGTTACCCAGAATATCCAGCTTTTCTTCTTGAATATGATCGTATACCGCATGCTGAAGAATGTGGTTGATTTCTTCGATCAAAACCGACTTTCCAAACTGCTTTCTGATCAAACCAGCAGGCACATGCCCCGGACGGAATCCTGGAATGTTTGCCTTTTTGCGGTAATCCTTTAAAGTCTTATCTACCTTTTCACGGTAATCTGATTCCTCGATAGCCACTGTCAGTACGGCATTCAAGTCATCTATCTTTTGGACATTAACCTTCATAAATTCCTTCTATTCAGTATGTTCTTAAAAAGGGAGCGCAAAAGTAGACATTATTCCTTAGTTGGGAAATGCAAGAGCCAAGGATTCGATTTATTAACGATCCGGATTTAGCATTTTTGAGATGAAAAAAAATCGCAAATCATTAATTGTGCTATTTTTACGGGAAATTGGATAAAGTATTTATTATTAATTACCTCGCTTTATGAAAAAAATTACTAGCCTTTTCACCTTAGCGTTTCTGGCAAGTCTGAGCCTAAATGCTCAGAATAAATTTTCTGCCAACATTGAATTTGGCTTAGGTATTCCTTTTGTAGAGCTCAACCAGAACACCTACCCTGGTTACAAGCCCAATCTGGGAATTAATGCAGGTATTGGTTATCAATTCGATAAAGCTTCTCGCTTGCGCGGTGATCTTATGGCCGGGCAATTTAATGGCAACAATGCCACCTCCTATTTCCAGGCCAACTCTTATGAAGGTAGCCTCTCTTATGAGTATAACCTCCTGCATATTTTTGGCCCGGTAAGCAATAACTTTAAATTAAATGCCCGGATCGGAATTGGAGCCGGAATGATGAATTCTTACCTCTACGACATTACTACTCGTAATCGATTGGTGGAAGTGCCCAATGCCGGAGTATCAGGAGATGCCTTTTCTGTTCAAACATTTATTCTAGGCGGTGCCAATGCTGGCATCCCAATCAATAAAAAGATGGATATAAATATCGGCTATGCTCATCGCTTACTATTTTTCCAGCCCTGGGTAGATGCTTATGATCCCAATTCGTTTGATACCTATGGTTATGTAACTGCAGGGGTAACTTTCTACTTGAAATCGGATAAGGATGAATCTAAAATTGAAGTAGACCCTAAAAAATTCCAAGCTCTACAAATGAAAGCTGATAGCAGTGATGCCTTTGCTGCCCAGGCTAATCGTAATAATGAAAAGGTAGCTCGTTTGGAAATGAGTAACCAAGAGAAGGATATGCAATTGGAAATGATGCGCTCCGAGCTCGACAGCCTAAAAGCCAATCCTGTGGTAGTAACTAAAGAAGTGAAACCTGGCAAAGGAGAACGCATGGTTGTTCGCGAAAGTAGCACAGACCAATCCTCTGGCGCTACTAATGCAGAGTTGGGACCCATTCGCTATCGCGTAGTGGTAGTATCCGCTCCTAGTCAAGCTGGTGCGCAGCGTTTTATTGATCGCACTAAACTGGATAAAAGCGAAATGATGATTGCTTATATCGAAAAGCTGGACACCTACCGCGTTATATACAAATCAAGTGAAAGCCTCGACGCGGCTAAGAAAGCTGCCCAAGAAGCTCGTCAGTATTATTCAGATGCCTGGATCGCGAAGTTCTAAGTCACTGAATCACATCCCATAAAATTAAGAGCCCGCCTGTCGGGCTTTTTTTGTATTCTCAATTTAAGATGATAATTTTGTAAGATGAGATTCCGCAAAATATTTGCTCTGCTCCTAATTCCATCGCTCCTATGGGCAGGCATGGGCTTTTCGCTCAGCCGCCATTTCTGCATGGATTTATTGGTAGACGAATATTTTTACTTTGCCAAGGATTCTTGTGAAATGGCCTTTATGGAGGAGGTTGACTGCCAAGCCCCCGAAGAACAAAGTTCATGGTCAGATAAAGATTGCTGCCGCAATGAATGGATTCAAATCTGCCCTGTTGACACCCTTAATCAAGAGCAGAAGTCCAGTCAGCTCATTCTAGACTCACCATGGCAATTTGATCATCAAGAAACCTTGGTTCTCGTTTGGAACCACTCAGAATATGATCTTGCTGAGGCTAATATTCCTGGTCCTCCAGATCTAAATCTTTCACGAAAATTTCGAGCTCAAATCCAGCGCTATCAAATTTAGGATTGACTATTAACTCGTCCTTTAAAAATTAATAGTCAAAAAATCCTAAATCATGAAAAATAGCATTTTAATTATCACCCTATTATTAAGCGGATTAAGCTTACATGCACAGTCCAGTACCGATACAACCATCGTTGTTAACGGAGTATGTGGCATGTGTAAAAACACCATCGAAAAAGCGGCTAAGATTGAAGGCGTTAGCTTTGCCGAGTGGAATTTGGAATCCCTGGAATTGAAATTAAAATTCGATCCAGCTATAGCCGATCTCGAGAAGATCAATGACGCCGTAGTTGCTTCGGGTTACGACACAGAGTTCAAGACGGCCAGCGATTCCAGCTACTATAGTTTAGCTCCTTGTTGTTATTATCGGGATCCTAACAATTCCCATAAGAAGCAATAATCAGATGCGTATTAGTTTACTTTTGGCACTTCTCCTCTGGAGTGCCTATAGCCTTATGGCCCAAATTGAGGGATATGTTTACCTCTATGAAGACGATCAGCAAGTACCCGCACCAAATGCTGCGGTATATTGGGAAGGAACTTCTACCGGGACAACCACTAATAATCAGGGCTATTTCAGCCTCGAAAAAGTAGCCGGACACAACACCCTGGTGGCTAGCTTCACAGGCTACCAGAGCCTATCTAAAGTTATTATCTCCCGCAAAGGCAGCACCAATTTCGTTTTGGTCCCAGAATCTACAGAACTGGATGGAGTTACAGTAACCGGTGAAGCCCTGGCTACTCAGGTGAATGCCAAAGCGGCTGGTTTGCATTTTGAGATCAACAATAAAGAACTGCGTAAAGCAGCCTGTTGTAATCTTTCAGAAAGCTTTGAAACTAATGCCAGCATTGACGTTTCCTTTAATGATGGAATTACCGGCACCAAGCAAATCGAAATGCTGGGCTTGGCCGGGAAATATGCTTTGATTCAAAGGGAGAATGTTCCTTTCGCCCGTGGACTCAATTCCTTAAACGGCCTGTCTTATGTACCCGGTCCTTTCATAGAAAGCATCCAAGTTACCAAAGGACTGAGCTCAGTATTAAACGGTTATGAAAGCATTACTGGGCAAATTAATGTGGAATACTATAAACCCGAAAATGCCCCTCGCCTTCTTATAAATGCCTTTGGCAATACCGGTGGTCGCAATGAAATCAATGCCCTTATTCGCGATAGTTGGAGCGATCCTGCCAAAGCCCATAACAGCACGATGCTTCACTTCAGCAGTGTACCTTATGCGCAAGATCGCAATGGTGACCAGTTTGCTGATCTCACCATGGGCAGACAGTTTAATGCCCTGCATCGTATCCATTATAAACTGAATCAAAACTGGGAAGGTCAGTTCGGACTGATTCTAGTTGATGATCTAAGGGAAGGAGGACAAATGACAGCCCTGGAAAATTCCGATCCTTTTGGCTGGGCTTTTAGCAGTCGTGAGAAACGCTACGGCTTCTTCGGAAAAAACGGATATCTTTTTCCTGATAAAGAACTGCGCAGTATTGGCATCATTTACAATGGCAGTTATCAAGAGCGAAACAGCACTTATGGCAATCGAGGAACGAAATTACATCAGGGTAATTTCTATCTAAATACCATACTACATGATTATATCGGGAATCTCGAGCATCAGTTCAAAACTGGTATTTCCTTAAATGCTGATCAGGTAAATGAGGAGCTTTACCTCCTTAACAAAGACAGTAGTTTGTACCAGCATCAACGCACAGAAATTGTGCCCGGTGCCTATTTTGAATACAGCTATGAGCCTGCGGATGACTTTAGCCTGGTAGCTGGAGTTCGAACCGATTATAACAGCTTTTTTAAGCAGCTCTACATTAGCCCCCGGCTACAGGCTCGTTATCAGCTATCTCCAAACACCACCTTTCGTTTAAGTGGTGGGCGAGGGCAGCGCAGCCCTAATCGTTTGGCCGAAAGCAGTTCAGCATTAGCCTCATCCCGGGATCTGCAATTTGTAGATAGTTATCGCTTTCCGGAAATCGCCTGGAATGGAGGATTTAGCTGGAGTCAGAATATTATCCTTGGCGACAATATCCTGCGGTGGAATACCGATCTTTTCTATACCTGGTTTGAAAGCAAATTAGTGATGGATCTGGATTACGATCCCCTAAAGGCTTATATCTTAAATCGCAGTGGTTCCCAGTCATGGTCCTTGTTGAGCCAAATGGATTACAGTTTGGGTAAAAGTTTTGACATCCGATTGGCATATAAATACCTGAATAGTCAGGACAACTTTTTAGAAGGTCTGGATTTAAGCTACCAGATTCCACTTCATCGAGCCTTTTTAAACCTGGCTTATTCAACTAAAAAGGAATGGAAGTTCGATGTCACGGTAAACTGGTTTGGTCAAAAACGTCAGCCTAATACGACATTGAGTCCGGTAGAATTCCAGCAAAAAGAATGGTCACCGGATTATTTCACGGTCAACCTTCAGATTAATAAAGTTTGGCGTCAGTTTGAATTCTTTGCCGGGGTTGATAACCTCTTAAATTACAAACAGGAGAACCCCATTGTTAATGCGACACAACCTTATTCGAATTACTTTGACAGTAATTTTGTTTGGGGACCCATTTTTGGGCGCAATATCTACGCGGGCTTATATTATCGACTTCCTTAAAAAAGTGAAGGCCTTGTACTTACAGGGCCTTCCTTTTTAATTCTCTTCTTCGTAATACAATTTATAGAACTGTCGCCCATCTTCATCCACTCCTTTCTCAATCTTGGAGCGATCTCCGTGAACGTAAATGTGAAAATTCTTATCCAGTTTAATAACGCTTTTAAACACGCGCCCCTTCTTTTTTACCGCTTGCTCGGAAACGGCAAAATTCTCATCTAATTCTAAATTTTGTAAATCGCGGCTGCGCACATATTCGCGAAAGCGATCTGCCACGGCCTCATCTTCGAAAACCTGCTTGCTATACGATTCTGGGTTGTACTCCTCCTCGAGTTCGAAATAATCCTTAGAGCGCCCAATGTATTCCATACTCTCGGTTTTCTCCAATGGCGTTTCATCACCCAAATCCTGATCGATAAAACTTTTGGTCACTTTAATGATCTCCGAAGTCTTAGTAAATTCTGTGGAACGCATTTGGATACGCAAGAATTGCTCAAACCAGAATTTAGCCTCTTCTCCTTTATTAATATTGTCTACGGCCATTACCTGAAATCCTTCGGATTCCTCCTGTGCAAAGATTAGGGCCGCCTTATCCACTTTAGAAGGATTGATACCCTGATAGCTATAAAGCTCAATATTCTGCGCCTCCTCTTCGGTAAATAAAAAGGGCTGTTTCTTTTCAGATTTGAAAAGAGCCAGTGCAGGGCCTTCTACCTGAGCATGACGTAGATGACTAAAGTAAATGACTAATAATTCCCCGGAGCGTACCTGTGGATGATCCGATACATCGTATAAAAGTTGCGCCACCTTTTGAGAAGCGGACAAGAAACTTTCGGGATTATTAAAGAGCGATCTTGCTACTTGAAAAACCGAATTAAACTCTAAGCCACTAGGGTGGTGAAAGCGATAAAAATCTAGATCGCGAAAAGCACTTTGCAAATAGTGCCAAATGATATTAATGGTAGGCTGATCCAAGCCACTTTCAGAGGCACTTAACACCAGCTCTTCTTCTTTGCTTTTATTGCCTACTATATGCACCGCCAGGTGCTCCAAATTGCTTAAAGTCTTTTCGAACATGCTATCTAATCTTCTCCAAAAATATTGAATACTTAGGCCTTAAAACAGCAAGCCCCCCTAAATAGGAGGCCTTAAAGAAATATTGAACTCGGAAAACTAACTCCAATGTCTTTGCAGACTCATCCAGCCACCGCCATTCATACATTCGATCCCCTGGCTTTTCATCATAGCAGTAGCCTGTCCGCTGCGCATTCCTGAGGCACAACAGAAAATTACGGGTTTGTCCAACTTTTTAATCTCAGCAAGCTTAGAAGACAATCCGGGTAAAGGCATATTCTTGGCATTCTTGATATGGCCTCCTCGAAACTCTTCTTTACTGCGTACATCAATAATAACCGCGCCGCGGCTTTTAAAGTCTTGTATTTTATCACCCTTTTTCGTGAGAAATGAAAATAATCCCATAATGTGTTTTTATTAGGCTGGCAAAGCAAGCACTAAATGTAAAATTAAAGGGTGACTGCCATCACGACCTAGGCAGGTTTATCATAGTTATAATGAACCGATGCCTGACGATCCTCCACTTTATGGGAAGCTTCATTATACACCTCCCAGTGGCGAATTTTATCCGCATAGAAATGCAATATCACGGTACGTACTTGAGAGGTATTCTTAAAACGATGAAATCCGAGATCATCATTCAAAAAACCCTGAGAACCACCGGGGTAATCATAACTAAAACGGAGTTTAGGTTCGCCCTTTTCCAAATTGAAGTGCTCAATTTCAATAGCACCTTGCAATACTTTGAACCAACCTAGAGAATTGTGAAAGTCGTGAATTTGACCAATTTGTCCTGGCTCCCAACAGGTGAGAACCGCTTCAACTACATTCGTATCATAAAGCCGAACTCTTTGATAGGAATGGGGATCGAAATGCAGATAAGGCTGCAGGGCTTCTTCGCTTAAATCGACTGCTTTCAGCAGCTCGCTATAACCTCCGTATCCCGGGCCCAAAGTCAGATTATAGCGAAGTCTTTCAACCGATTTTATAGTTTCCATTTTACTTCAATATCGAAGATCAATGTAAACTATAGACCCCAATTAAAGTATGATATTTATCACTTAAAAGTCGAGAAGCTCCACTTTATTCCGCATTAATCGAACCTTACCAATTTTTTCCAACTGCTTGAGTAAACGGGATATAACCTCCCGTGAAGAATGAAGCTCTTCGGCTAAGCGCTTGTGAGTAACCTCAACTGAGGTACTACCTAAAGCGATACTTTTATCCCGTAAAAGCCCTATTAATCTTTCGTCTAATTTCTGAAAAGCAATGGCATCTATGGTTGCCAGTAGGTTTTCGTAACGCTCATTATAAGACTCCAAGGTAAACTGACGCCATTCTTCAAATTCGAGCATCCATTGCGGCAGTGCTTTTCGCGGTAAACCAATGAATTCTGATCCCGCTTCAGCAATAGCTCGCACCTCGCTGGGTTTATCCACCATACAGCAATTTAAAGTCATGGCACATGTTTGCCCCGGATAGAGGTAATAGAGGAAAATCTCTCCTCCCTCAGAATCAGCACGACTAATTTTTATTGCTCCCTTTATTACCAAAGGAATCCATTTTGGAAAATCACCCAAATCCACCACAACGGTTTCTTCTTCATTATGAAAAACCCGCGCCTCCTTTGCAATTCGTTCCAGCAATTGGTCATTGTGAAAAACCGGGAAGTTCTGTTTTAAGACTTCCTTTATACTTTGCTGGGTTTCCTGATTTTCTGCCATGCTATTTCTTGCTCTTGTTTGCCAAATTTTGAAAGGCCTGCTAATTTACGAAGGAGGCGATGAATTTAAGCTATTAACTGATGTCAAAGCTCAATATTCTGCATTCCGGAAGTTGACGATAACAGGTGGCATTTCTGCTTTTTCTGCTTTCAAAATCCCTAAAAAAACCAAATCCCTGTAATAGCCAAATCAGCTACTCATTCAAACCACACTTTTAATCAATTTGATCCTCGGAATTAGCAGATTATCAGGAAACAACGCTATTTTAGTAACGAAGAACCCAAGATGTAGATTCTAATGAAAGGAAAATTACGCCCCTTCTTACTAACCCTGATTATCAGCTTCCTTAGTTTGAATCTTCAAGGACAGTGCAATACGCCCACTAATTTGAGCTTAGTTGCCTATGGTCCGGATTTTATTACTATCGACTGGGACAACACTACTGCTGGCACCTTCGAATACCGCTTTGTGGTGCAAGGTGGCAGTTTGGTCACCGCCACAGTGAATACTTCCAGCAGCAAACCCCTCACCATTAATGGCCTTAGTGCCAATACGACCTATGTAGTGCAAATTAGAGAGCAGTGTACTTCGGGTACTAATCCTTGGCCGGCGTTCTTAAGCGCCGGAACCAGTTGTGCCGTGGTAAACCCTCCGTTTACATCAAATTTCAATGGAGCTGCATGGACGGTAGGTGCCACAAACACTGCTGGGACTATCAATGACTGTTGGCAGCGAAATGCGGTTAGCGGTTATATTTGGAAACCTGGCCCTCCCCCCTTCGTTAGCAATTTTACCGGTGCTGATAATGACAAATCCGGAAATGGTAAGTATATCCAGATTGATCAAATCAGTTTTCCGATCAATACTTCAGATTCTGCTGATTTTGTTTCTCCACTTTTCGATTTAGGCACCTTAAACAATCCACAAATGAGCTTTTGGTACCATATGTTTGGAGCCGACATTGAAAAGCTTAAAGTCTATATCAGTACTGATTTTGGCCTAAACTACACCTTATTGCAAACCATAAGTGGTCAACAGCAAAATTCAAATACCGATGCCTGGAAAGAAAGCATTCTGAACCTTAGCGCCTACGCGAATGACACGGTTCGCATTTTGTTTAGATCGGTGGAACAATCAGTAGGATTCCAAAATGCGATCTGTATTGATGATGTGAGCATAGAAGAAGCACCCAGTTGCCCAAAACCTTCCAATCTACAACTTGTTTTTGCCAGTTTCAATTCTGCACAATTCTCCTGGACTAGTGGCGGTGCAAGCGACTGGGAGTTAAGTTACGGTACGCCGGGCTTTTCTCCGAATAGCGGCACTATTGTCGCTCAAAATTCCAACCCTGGCAGTTTAACCGGTTTAACAGCCAATACCAACTATCAAGTTTATGTACGCGATAGCTGCGGCCCCGGTGATGTATCAGACTGGTTTGGCCCCATTGCTTTTCGTACTGCCTGTAATCCAATTGCTACTCCCTATTCGGAAAATTTCGATGCCAATGGTTTTGTAACCAGCCCAACTTTTAATGGCTTGGGTAATATTAACAACTGCTGGCAACGTTCGCCCATCTTAATTTACGCCTGGAAAACCGGACCTCCGCTATTTAGCCCAACCAATACCGGTCCCACCGGAGATCACACCACCGGCAGTGCGCAGTTTATGTACACTGAGGTAATTGCCGGAGGAAGTTCAGACTCTACAATTCTTCAAAGCCCTTTGATCGACCTCAATGGCTTAAGTGCGCCTGAATTAAAATTCTATGTGCACATGTTTGGAGCAAATATCAATCAGCTTAAAGTTTATATTTCCAACGGCGGTGCCTTTCAGCTATTAAACACCCAAAGCGGACAGCAACAAACCAGTAAGTCCCAAAGCTGGAAAGAAGTAATTGCACCTTTGGGTGCATACCTCAACGACACCATTCAATTGCGTTTTGTAGGTTTTCGTTCAGCCAATGGCTTTGCTGCCGACATTAGTATTGACGATATAACTATTGACGAGGCACCTAGTTGTCCACGTCCTCAAAACCTGGCTGCCATTAGTGTAGGAACCACCTCAGCTAATTTAGGCTGGACTACTGGTGGGGCCAGCAATTGGAACATCTCCTATGGTGCTCCCGGCACTGCAGCCAATTCCGGAACCATAGTCAATGCAGGCTCCAATCCCTTTAGTTTATCCGGCCTTACAGCCAATACCACTTATGACATTTATGTTCGAGACAGTTGCGGTCCTGGCGATGTTTCCGTGTGGACCGGTCCTTTGCGTATTCAAACCGAATGCAATGCAATAGCAGCACCCTATTTCGAAAACTTCGATGGCACCGATTTTATTCCCGGGGCATTTAACTCCCCAGGTACTTTAAACAGCTGTTGGTCTAAGGATACCGCTGTTAATTACCAATGGTCGGTGGAAGACGGGCCTCCCGGGACATTTAACTCAGGACCCAATGCAGATCATACCACCGGATCCGGACAATACATTTTTACGCAAGCAGTATTTACCATTGGACTAGGCCAGGTAACCGGAACTGCAGTGGAATCTCCCTTGGTGGACCTAAGTCCTTTAACTAGCCCCGAATTGCGCTTTTGGTACCATATGTTTGGTCAGGGAGTCGACTCTTTAGGAGTTGAAGTAAATAATGGTAGCGGCTATCAACATGTGTGGAGCATTAGCGGACAGCAACAAACCGCCAGTAGCGATCCCTGGGCCGAAGCAATTGTTTCTTTAGCCAACTTTGCGAATGACACTATCTCTGTTCGCATCATTGGCTATCGAAATTCACCTTTTAGCAACCAGGCACCCATAGGAGTAGACGACTTTCGAATCGATGAGCAACCTACTTGCCCACAGCCCAGTAATTTAAGCATCACAGCAGTGGGCTCAAACAGCATTACCCTAAGTTGGACAACAGGTGGCGCTACCGATTGGCAAATAGAATATGGTGCTCCCGGCTTTTCAGCGGGCAGTGGAACACTGGTAAATGCCAGCAGCAATCCCTTTGTATTAAATGGCTTGACTCCAAATACCCCCTATCAATTTATTGTAAGAGATAGTTGTGGTTTGGGGAATGTTAGTTTTTGGTCGAGCTTTGTACAAGGTCGTACCGCTTGTACAGTAAGCATAGCCCCTTATTTCGAGGATTTTGAAAACGGACTTTGGAACGACCCCACCGTATTTAATGACCCCGGAAATATTGATCCTTGTTGGTCGAGAACCGATACCACTACCTATTTTTGGCGAGGCAATCAAGGTGCGAGTGATGGCTTTAATACCGGTCCCGATGCAGACCACACCACTGGAAATGGATTTTACGCGTATTCACTACGACAAGGTGGATTTAACAGCTACTTAAGTACCGATCTGTTTACGCCATTGATAAGCCTGGACACGTTAAGCACTCCGGAATTGCGTTTCTGGTATCATATGTTTGGCCAGGACATCGATAAACTGGTAGTAGCCGTAAATACCGGCTCAGGATGGTCTAATGTAAATACGATTAGTGGCCAACAACAAACTGCAGCCAGTGCAGCCTGGCTAGAGAGGGTTATTAGTTTAAGCTCTTATATTGGAGATACCATCCAAATTCGATTTAGAGCTTTCCGCTCTAACGGCACGGCATTTAGAGCCAGCATGGCCATAGATGATATTCGAATTGACAACACGCCTACCTGCCCCAATCCTACCAATATTCAACAAACAGCCAATACCCAAACCACCCTTACTCTAGATTGGACAAGTGGTGGTGCAACAAATTGGCAAATCCAATACCGCCCGAGCGGATCCACCGGTGCCTTTAATCTGGTATCGGTAAGCAGTAAACCTTTTGTTTTGAATGGCTTAAACCCAAATACCAATTACGAAATCTTTGTACGCGACAGCTGTGGCAGCAACGATGTAAGCTGGTGGGAAGGTCCATTTATTGGCAATACCGCTTGTGGTGTATCATCATTACCCTTTAATGAGAACTTTGACAACACCCCATGGCAAGAGGGAATTGGCTTCTTCAACACCAATGATCAGATCAGTCCCTGTTGGACCCGAAACCGTCAAACCAGCAATGACAAATGGGGTGTAGGCGCCGGAACCACTCCAAGCTTCGCAACCGGGCCACAAGAAGACGCTATGGGCTCCGGAAACTATATCTATTTCGAAAGTGACTTCAGCACCAGTGCCAACCCGGCACTAATGACCAGTCCCGAAATAGCCTTAGTAAACACTTCTACCCCTAAGCTTTATTATAGCTACCATATGTTCGGTAATAATATTAGCTCTCTTAAGGTGCAGATTAACACCCGGAACAATGGCAATAATATCACTCTACGCACCTGGACAGGTCAGCAACAGTTTAGCAATGGCGCGGCCTGGAAAGAAGACTCACTTGACTTAAGCGCCTATGTTGGCGATACCATTGAAGTAGTGTTCCGAGCGGTTTCCAGTGGTGGTCAGGGTGATATTGCGGTAGATGATGTATCTGTTCGCTCGAGTGGACCCTCTTGCGGAGTACCATATAATTTGCAGGTGCAAAACCAGGGCTATACCAGCCTGAGCTTTAGCTGGCAAAACAGCAATACCGGAAACTCGGTTACTACTTTGCGTTGGTACGATGCTGCATTGGGAATTGGCAGCGCTACCGTGGTACCGAATGTAAGCAGCCCTTACTCCATTAATAATCTCAACTCAAGTAGTCAATATGTTATTGAGCTATTTGACAGCTGCACCACCACCATTAGCGCCAGCTTAATCGACACCCTTTCCACATTGGTTTGCGATAGCGTTACGGCTAATTTCACTTATACCAGTCGATTCCTCCGCCGGAATTTTACCTCCAGCGCCACAAATGCGGATAGTTTGAAATGGTATTTCGGAAATGGCGACAGCAGTGCACTCACAAACCCGGTGTATTTCTATTCCAATCCTGGAACTTATTCGGTAACGCTCATTGCCTCCAATATTTGCGGGAATAGCGACACCATCGTTCAGGTCCTGGAGGTTTGCGATACTCTAAGAGCCAATTTTAATTGGACGCAAAGTACAGACAGTACTAATTTTACCGCAGATCCGGGGAACAATGCCAGCGGCTATTCCTGGGATTTAGGCAATGGTACCAGTGCTACTGGCAGCACAGCCTCCGCGTTTTACTCAGACACTCTCGATAAATTCGTAACTCTGGTTAGTTGGAATAATTGCGGTGATACCGTTCGTAATACGCGTAGAGTCGAAGCTTGTGATCCACCTAGGGCAGACTGGACCTACACCGTACTCAGTCCGATTAACTCGGGATTACGTATTCAATTTGATGGAACACTTTCCACCGGAGCTACCTCCTATAGTTGGGACTTTGGTGATGGCAACACCGGAACCGGGCCCATGCCCATTCACATTTACAGTACCCCCGGACTGTTTTATAAAGTTACCCTCACAATTAATGGGGTCTGCGGCAGCTCTACCCGAAGTTTCAAGCTCAATCAGCTGGGGCTAGATGCCAGTGAAGTTCCTGACCCGCATGTCTATCCCAATCCGGTACAACGCTATTTAAGAATTGAATGGCCGGAAGAGGCAAAAAGCCCGGATGATTTATTGTTATACAACAGTACCGGACAATTGATACGTAGAATTAAAAGTGAAGAACTAAAAGAGGCCATAGACCTAGGTGCCTTGGTTCCCGGATACTATCATTTAGTCATCCAGGGTCCATTCGGAGAACTGCACTATCCTCTGATAAAAGAATAAAAATGAAGCCGGCTTTTTGCCGGCTTTTTTTTATGCTTATGAAGCCTCCCTCACCCTGCACAAATCTTTAAAAATGTAAATTGCTACCAAACTCTGATATAGGGATGCAGAATAAAAAAAATCCAAAAATAGACCTCGAAAAATACCGCACTCACTTTTTATTAGCGGGTGTCGCCCTTTCATTATTTATTGTCATTCAACTCTTTAACATCAACTTTTCGGAACCCGAAATTGAAAAACCGGAGCAAATTGTAGTGGATGGCGATGATATAGTTATTCCCATCACCGTAAGGCCTCCCAAGACAGTTAAGGTGGAGCAACCAAAAGAGCTTCCCAGTGAACTCAATGTTGTTGATGACAATACAGTAGTGGATAATGAGCTGGATATGAGCGCCACAGAAACCGATGAAGATGAATATCTTATTTCTGAAAATCAAGATGTTCGATATGTGGAAGGAGAAGTAGAAATAGTGGGCGAAGAAGCCGAAGATTTAGAAGAATTGGAAGACCCTATTCCCTTCGCAGTAGTAGAAACAGTCCCCATTTTCCCAGGTTGCGAGAGCTTCGAAACGAATGATGAACGAAAGACTTGTTTCCAAACGCAATTGCTTCAGTACGTAAGTCAAAACTTTGTGTACAGCGAAACGGCCCGCCGACTTAAAATTGAAGGTCGGGTAATAGTAAGTTTTGTGGTAGAGAAAAATGGTCAGGTTTCCAATGTGCAGGTATTGCGTAGCGTAGACCCCTATTTGGATAATGAAGCGATTCGAGTAATTTCCGGTCTTCCCCAAATTGAACCCGCCAAGCAACGCGGGAAAGCGGTTCGAATGAGCTTTGTGGTACCTATCAAAATTGAATTAAAAGAATAATTTTAAGAGTCCAGGTTTATGAGAAAACTATACGCCTTATTCAGTCTTTTACTGATTCATCAAATTACATCGGCCCAAGCCGCTCTTAACCTGGATGGCACAGATGATCATATTACCAGCAATTATTCGGGAATCACGGGATCCGGTGAGCGAACCATTGAAGCCTGGATTCGCACTACGGCCAACTCCATACCAGGCCAGGGTGGTCAAAAGGTATTAGTAAACTGGGGCAGTATGACCACCGGCACCCGCTTTACATTTTGCCTGCTCTGGAACAATGCCATCCGTTTGGAAATTGGTGGTTCTGGATTAAGCGGAAATACTGCCGTTAATGATGGAAGCTGGCACCATGTGGCCGCTACTTATAAATCAGGATTAGTGAGCTTATACGTGGATGGAGTTTTAGATACCAGTGGAACTCTTAGTGGAGTAAATACCAGTTCCGGCAGCTTTGTGATTGGGCGCCGTGTAGATGGTGTGAATTACTTTGACGGGGATATTGATGAAATCCGAGTTTGGAACACCGCTTTGAACCCAAGCCAATTGGCCTTAAAAGACAGCAGTGAATATTGTATTTCGCCAAACAATTTGGTGGCTTATTATAAATGTAATGATGGAACTGCATTAGCGAACAATAGCGCCATTAGCGGAATAATTGATCGTTCAGCCAATGGCAATAATGGCAGCCTCCAAAACTTCGCTTTGGCAGGTACCGGGTCTAACTTTATCGCATCACCTGTACAGGGTGCCGGGCTTAATTTAGCCTTGAGCATTAATTCTTGCGGACCTTACACCGCGCCAAATGGTATAACCTATAGTACAAGCGGTCATTATCAAGACACGATTAATTCTGCTTCCGGCTGTGATACCATTATAGACCTAAACTTAAATGTCACCAATCTTAATTCGGCAGCCAACCGCATATCAGCTAATCAATTAGAAGCCTTAGAATCGGACTCCAATGCTCAATTCCAATGGTTAAACTGCAATAACAATTACAGTAAAATTAGTGGCGCAACTGGCAAAGTCTTCACCTTTGTGCAAAATGGAAATTATGCCGTGGAGGTAAGTTTAAACGGCTGTGTTGATACCTCGGCTTGCATACTGGTAAGCAATGTTGGACTCCAAAGATTTGAAGATTCCGAAATTCAAGTTTACCCCAACCCCGCTCATAGCAAGGTTCAGATCAGCGCCAAAGCAGGAGATTACCATCGCTATTATCTACTCGATTTACAAGGGAGACAGATCCGTAGTGGCGACTTAAATCTAAATGGACACAGTGAAATAAGCCTGGGCCAAATGCCTGATGGGATTTATCTGCTCAAACTAGAAGGCTCAAACCAAAGCATTCAAAGGAGATTACACATAAGACATTAAAGAAAAAAGGCTTGATTCGATTGAACCAAGCCTTTTCTTTTACGGTGCGGGCGGGGAGACTCGAACTCCCACACCTCGCGGCACTAGATCCTAAGTCTAGCGTGTCTACCAATTCCACCACGCCCGCATTTCCCGTTTCAGGGGCGGCAAATATATAAATTTTGCCTTTCTCTGTCTAAAAAAAATCTAGTTTGGAAATAAACGCTTCGGTAACGTTTATACCGGAAGAGCCGCTTTGAAATAGTTACTTTTGCCACTTTAGATTTTAACTATGAAATCATTTGATCTGAATGAGCTCCCATCGAAGGAAGCACATGGTCATTTATTGGCCGCTGTAGGGCCGCGTCCCATTGCATTTGCAAGCACTGTGGATCAGGATGGTAAGCCCAATCTTAGTCCCTTTAGCTTTTTTAATGTATTTGGAAGCAATCCTCCAATTTTAGTCTTTTCACCCTCCCGAAGGGTTCGAAATAATACCACTAAAGATACCCTCCACAATGCTCAAGCGACCAAAGAGGTAGTGATCAATGTGGTAAATTTTGACCTTGTTCAACAGATGTCTCTGGCCTCTACCGAATACGCCACTGGGGTAGATGAGTTCAAAAAGGCCGGTTTAACTCCAATTGAATCCGACATTGTAAAACCCTTTCGGGTGAAGGAATCTCCGGTACAATTCGAGTGTAAGGTGAATGAAATTATTAGCTTAGGTGAAAATGGTGGTGCGGGAAACATGATCATCTGCGAAGTGCTTCGCATGCATGTAGATGAATCGGTTTTAAACGAAGCCGGATTAACAGACAGCACCAAATTGGATTTGGTAGCCCGTATGGGAGCCAATTGGTATTGCCGTGCTAATCACGAATCCATGTTCGAAGTAGAAAAGCCCCTTGCCACCTTAGGCATTGGAGTGGATCAAATTCCGGATCGTATTCGTAAGAGTATTTTCCTGGATGGCAATGATCTGGGTAAACTAGGTAATGTAGAACGCCTGCCCAATGATGCTGAATTAGAAGAATTTGCTAAAGGTAGTCGCATTCGCAGCATCTTTGAAGAATCAGACAATGGTATGGAAGCCCGTGAGCTTCTTCACCAGTATGCAAAAGAATTATTAAATATCAATGAAGTGAGTGAAGCTTGGAAAGCTTTGCTTTGCGATAAATTAAACAGAGTTTAATACAGAATGGAAGTAAGCGGAATCGTAAAACGCGTTGGCGGCACCCAACAGATCAGTGCCAGTTTTAAGAAAAGAGAAGTGGTAGTAACTACCGAAGAGCAGTACCCACAGCATATCTCTATCGAATTTGTTCAAGATAAAACCGATCTCCTCGACAGTGTTCGTGAAGGTGAAAAAGTGACTATCGGCATTAACCTCCGTGGTCGTGAATGGACCTCTCCTCAAGGTGAAGTAAAGTATTTCAATACCATTCAAGGATGGAGAATTGAGAAGAGTAATCCGGCTCCTGCTCCTTCTAACCCAGCCCCTCAAGGTGGAGCAGCTCCAAGCACCGATTTCGGGACTCCTCCCAGCATGACCCCCTATGAGGAAGACGACGACGATCTACCTTTTTAAATAGCCTATGAGTTTCGCAAAGCGCTTCGAGAAAATATTTCGTTTTCTTTTACCCTCGCCCTTTGCGATAGCTCTTTTACTTACAATTTTCAGCTTCGGCCTATATTGGCTTTACGCCGATGGGCCCTGGCTCTCCCGATTGGGAAACTCTATTGATTACTGGCAAGAGGGACTGTGGAACGGTCCCCTGCTGGTATTCATGGTTCAAATGATGTTGATCTTGGTTTTAGGTCATACCCTAGCCTTAGCAAAACCGGTAACCCTCTTCGTCGATTGGATCCTTTCACTTAGTCGTGATCCGGCTAAAAACACTGCCTTAATTAGTTTTTTCACCTTAAGTCTGGCCTTTGTAAACTGGGGTCTGGCTCTGGTTTTTGGTGCCGTAATGGCCCGCAAGGCTGCAGAAAATTTTAGTGCCCGCGGACAGGTTTTCAATTATGGGCTTTTGGGAGCCGCGGGTTATAGTGGCTTAATGGTTTGGCATGGTGGAATTAGCGGCAGTGCCCCCATTAAGGCAACCGAGCCCGGACATGTACAAAGTTTAGTCCACAGTGAGACTATTCAAATGCCCGAACGTATAGGCTGGGAAGAAACCATTTTCAGCCCAATGAATGGAAGCGCCAGTTTAATTCTCCTGGTTCTTATCCCGCTATTAATGTATTGGCTGGCTCGCAAAGCTCCGGGTCAAAAAGAGCACATCCAAGCTCAAAATAGTAGCATTGAAAGCCGTGAACATAAAGGTGCTGAAAAATTAGATCATTCGCCCTGGTTCGGCTTAGTGATAGGTTTAGTTATCCTGCTCATAGGCTTTCGAAGCGCCTGGAACAGTGAAGGCTTAAACTTTCTTACTCCTAATTTCATTAACCTCAGCTTACTGGCCTTAGGATTGGCCTTTCATGGAAGTTTGCAAAAATTTCTAAACGCTCTGGATGATGCCATTCACGGTGCGTCTGGAATTCTCTTGCAATTCCCCTTGTACTTTGGCATTATGGGCTTAATGCGCGACGGCGGCATAATTGAAGCCATGAGTAATTATTTTAGTGCCAATAGTAGTGCCTTTAGCTTTCCCCTTTGGACATTCTTCAGTGCTGGTATCATCAATATTTTTGTTCCCAGCGGAGGCGGTCAATGGGCCATTCAGGGGCCAGTACTACTGGAAACCGCCCAAACATTGGGAATCCCTTATGGAAAAGCGATTATGGCCATGGCTTATGGTGATCAATTAACCAATATGCTACAGCCTTTCTGGGCACTTCCCCTCCTGGGTATCACCGGTTTAAAAGCGCGCAGAATTGTTCCCTACACTTTGCTTTTGATGCTATTAGGCGCTGTGGTATTTTTAGGGGTATTAATGCTTTTCTAAATGCCAATCTACCAATTAGACAACCAGTCCTTATGGTTTCCTACACCCGATCTTTGGGAGCCTGATGAAGGCATAGTTGCGGTGGGTGGCGACCTTAGCCCCAAGCGATTGGAAGCAGCCTATAATCAAGGTATTTTCCCCTGGAATGAACCAGAGTCCGATTTGCTTTGGTGGTGCCCCCTGGAACGTATGGTTTTAAGGCCAAAAGAAGTGCATATCAGCAAAAGCTCTCGAAACCTCCTTAACCAACAGCGCTTTCAAATTAGCTTTAATAAGGATTTCAATTCCGTTATAGAAGCCTGCAAAGCGGTAGTTCGACCAGGACAAGAAGGTACCTGGATTACTGATGAGCATATTGCCAGCTTTAAGCAGTTACATCTCGAAGGTAAAGCCTTTAGTGTTGAGGCCTGGCAAGATGATCAGTTAGTGGGTGGACTTTACGGACTTACAACCGGAGCTTGTTTTAGCGGAGAATCGATGTTCTCAAAGGAAAGTAATGCCGGTAAAATCTGCTTTATTGAACTGTGTAAGCGTCTCGACTTCTGGGGCATTCCCTTAATCGACTGCCAGATATACAATAGCTATCTCGCCAGTCTTGGAGCTTATCGCATTAGCCGGGAAAGCTTTTTAAAAGCATTGGATTTTTGCCGTAGCGAATATCCGGATTGGGAAGAAATATTCTCCTAAGCGAACAATTTATAGGTCAGCTCATTATCGATGCTATGAAAAGCTGGCTCCTTCTCCTTTTAGTTTCCCTAGGTACATCTGCTTTAAAAGCTCAGGTAAGTCCTCAACAAATTATTGAATTTAATGAGGAGCGTGAATTGAAGAATCAAAAAGGGATGTTGATACTTGGCTCCTGGGCCCTGGTTAACATGGGTTTAAGCGCTACAAAACTTCGAAGCCCGGATGCACTGGCTCGATCCTATCATCAAATGAACCTGGCCTGGAATAGTGTTAATCTGGGGATCGCTATTTATGGCTTTTACCAGGCCTCCACCGCAAACTATGGTCTCAATCTTATTGAAAGCCTGGAAGCCCAGGAACGCATTCAACAAATACTGCTGATTAATGCCGGCCTGGACCTACTTTATATTGGCAGTGGCTTCGCGCTCAATCACTGGGGGAATAAAGGAGAAAAGGCGCTACGTAATCAAGGTTTTGGCCAGGCTATCGCGGTAAACAGTGCCTTTTTACTGGCCTTTGACCTCTTGTTTTATTGGATGCATCGGCAAGATCAATTGGAGTTTTTAAAAGCGATTCCTGCCGATCTGAGAGTCAGTGCTCAAAGCTTTAGTCTTCATTTAAGCTTTTAAGTACTGCGGATATCCAGAACATCGCGTAAGGCATTTCCGATAAACATAAAGGCTAATACTAAAAACATTATAGCCATTCCCGGAATTATTGCCAGGTAAGCTTTATCTACAATGAGGTAGGCATAGTGATCTTTAATCATGGTGCCCCAAGTAGGTGTAGGAGGTTGAGCCCCCAAACCCAAAAAACTCAAGCCACTTTCGATCAAAATGGCAGCAGCAAAATTTGCGGCCGAAATAACAATAAGCGGCGCAAAAGCATTAGGCAAAATATGTCGAAAAATGATCCGCATATCTGAAAAAGCCAACACTCGAGCGGCCTGGATATACTCTTTCTCCTTAATGCTTAGAATCTGCCCCCTTATTACCCGGGCCACTTCTACCCACATGGTAAAGCCTATAGCCACATAAACCTGCCAAAGCCCTTTACCCAATGCCAAGGTAATGGCAATCACCAATAAAAGCCCGGGAATAGACCATACCACATTGATTAACCAAAGAATCAGTTTATCTACCCAGCCCCCATAATAAGCCGCCAGGGAACCAATAGGAATTCCAATAATTAAAGATATAAGTACTGCTAAAAAACCCACTGAAAATGAAACTCGTGCCCCTAAAACCAAGCGGCTGAACAAATCCCTACCAAAGCGATCAGAACCAAATAAAAAGTACTTAGACTGCAAATACGCTTTGTTCCGAATAGCCTCCAATCCGTAGTACTCCGAAAGAGCAATTACTTGTGGATCAGAATCGGCCGCTTGACCATATTCGCGGTAGTACAAGCTATCCCATCGCTGTTTATGCCATTGTAATGGGATACGCTGAAACTCTAGTTCCTGGCCGTTTTGAAGGATATCCCACCAGGATTGATCTTCCACCTCACGGGGCAAAGCCAGCATTTCCACTTCAAAACCCGGAGCTTGATTAGCCAGGGCTAAGTGCATCTCATTGGCATTGGGACTATTATCCTCAATGAAGGTATAAGCAAAAAGCGCCATGATGGCGCTTATGCTGATTATCAGAAGTCCGGCTGCTCCCAGCGGGTCCTTCCCTATGCCTTTCAGTATTCTCAAGGAGTATAATTAGCGCTTAAGTCCAAAGCTACTAAATAGGCTTCGCTTAAGTACAAGTCCTTTTTAAGGGCTTTATGCCAGTTATCTCTTTTCTCGAGATTCTCCTCCGAAGAATTAATTTCTTCCAAATCTGCTTTATTGGAGCTTATAGTCAATTCCGTTTGACTCTTTCGCATCCCCTGATACTGCTTCGCCTCCGCACGATAGTCTTCTTGATACTTGCGGAATTCTTCCAATCTTAAGGGGATTAAAGTATGCTCTTGTTCCTCTTTAATCCAACGTGCATACTCCTCGATCATAGCAAAATGTGAATTGGTATCCATGCGACTTTTGCTACGATCAATAATCGCTGGATATGCCGCCACGCCTGACTCCCAAAGATCATAATCGGCTGGCTCAATTTCATCGTAAGGCAAAGCATAGTCTTGCTCCTTCTCACCATAAGGGATATACATGTAATTATCCGGAGTAACGATATCTGCTTGCACCCCTTTCAATTGAGGTGTACCTCCATTAATACGATAGTACTTCTGAATGGTAAGTTTTAATGCGCCTAAGGGTTTCAAATCATTATAGGCCAGGTTTACAGTGCGATCCATGTCTACCACATTTTGCACAGTTCCTTTACCGAAGGTAGAATTGCTACCAATGATAATTCCTCGTTTGTAATCCTGAATGGCTGCGGCAAAGATTTCCGAAGCTGAGGCGCTAAATTTATTGACCATCACCACCAGCGGCCCGTCATAGACTACTCCACCTTTGGTATCCGATAAGACCTTAGGTCTCTGCCCCGAAGCTTTCACTTGAACTACTGGCCCTTTGTCGATAAAGAGACCTACAATATCAATCACGCCTTGTAAGCTACCCCCACCATTATTACGAAGGTCCAGAACTACACTTTTAACGCCTTCGGCTTTAAGCTTTTCTAGCTCTTTGGCTACGTCCTCAGCACAATCGTGGTTTTCATCGCCATAGAAATTTACGTAGAACTTAGGGAGACGGATATAGCCCACCTTGTCTTCACCCTCACCGATTACTGTAGATTTAGCAAAAGTTGATTCCAATTCTACAATATCGCGGGTAATGGGAATATCCATCTTGCTACCATCCAATTTGCGAACGGTTAATTTCACCACTGTACCTTTTGGACCGCGAATGTGTTTTACCGCCTTGCGCACACTAATACCCACCAGGTCTACTACCTCGCCATCTTCTTGCTCTACTTTCAAAATTTTATCTCCCACTTCCAGATCGCCTTGTTTCCAACAGGGACTACCAACAATCACTTTAGAGATAGTTACATAATCCCCTTTTTGCTGTAATTGAGCACCGATACCTTGGAGCTGACCAGTCATGTTAATTTCAAAATCCTCCTTCTTTTCCGGTGGGAAGTACTGAGTATGGGGATCATACAATGCGGTAATTGCATTCATATAAGTTGAAACCCAGTCTATGCGTTCCAAATCGTCCAGGCTATTGAACCAATCATCATGCATTTCCAATTCCTTGGTACGCGCTTTCTCTTCCATCTCCGCTAAGGTCAATACCTCAGTTTCACTATCGGCAGAGTCCTTCTCCTGATCGGTCATCATATCATCCATTCGCAGTAAAATGCGATACTTCAAATATTGACGCCAGCGATCTTTAAGCTCCTCCATACTACCGGCATAGCTTAATTTATCATCGTCTGTTTCCAGGCTTTCCTCTACTTCGAGGTCCATGGGCTGCGCAAGAATTTCCTTATAAAAATCTTTAACTACCGTATAGCGATTTTGATATCGATCAAAAGCATCATCAAAAAAGCTGAGGTCCGAACTACGAATTTCATCGTCAAGCTTCAATCGGTAAGATTCCAATTGATCCACATCTTCCTGAATCAGAAAGCGCTTGTTATAATCAAGATTTTCCAGGAAACCCTCATATACCTTTGCCGAGAAATCATCATCCAATGATTGAGGAGAGAAATGATTTGTACGCAGTACCTGATAAATGATATTCATTATCAATTTATCCTTCTCGTCTGCTTTGGGTACGGGTGGATAAAAGGCAAAACCCAGACCAATGGCGGCCACCAATATTAAGATTCGGTAACGATTCAGATTCTTAAGAACTGACATATAATATCTTGCTTAATTCTTTGTTAAACTCAACAAATTCTACAAAGGGCTTTTGAAAGGACTTTACTTTTGCCGCTTCATAAAGGAATTCAGGCTAAAATAAGCTCTTTTTTTAAGCTTAGTCTGACACAACGAACTAAACTAAAGTTAAAATGAAAAGAGCTTTGCTCTTTTGCCTTATCCTGATATCTAACGCAGCAATAGGGCAAAATGATCTGTACACTTTAAGCGGATATATTCGCGACGCTGGTACCGGTGAAGAACTAATAGGCGTAAATATTGTCGTACCCGAAAAGGGAACCGGCACTTCCACCAACAGCTATGGCTACTACTCCATCTCCCTGCCCCCTGGCACTTACACCTTTAGCGTGCAGTACATTGGGTATAGCAGTCAAGAACGAAAAATCACGCTCGACAAAAACCTAAAGCTCAATTGGGAACTCAAAGAGAGTAGCACGCAATTGGATGAAGTGGTAGTTGAATCGGAAAAGATTGACCGTAATGTGAGTAGCGTAGAAATGAGCGTTGCTCAACTCGATGTGAAGGATGTTAAGAAAATGCCTGCTCTTTTAGGGGAGGTAGATATCATCCGTAGCTTAACTCTACTGCCCGGTATCAGTACGGTGGGTGAAGCCTCCAACGGATTTAATGTGAGAGGAGGTAATACCGATCAGAATTTAATTCTCTTAGATGAGGCTCCGATTTACAATTCTTCTCATCTCTTCGGTTTCTTCTCCATCTTTAATGCCGATGCTGTTAAGGATGTAAAGCTTTATAAAGGAGGTATTCCCTCGCGCTACGGCGGACGACTAAGTTCGGTAGTTGATGTGCGCCAAAAAGATGGTAACAATCGTGAGTTTTCGGGTACCGGGGGCATTGGTTTACTTTCTTCTCGCCTTTTGGTGGAAGGTCCCCTGGTAAAAGAAAAGTCAGCTTTTATGTTTGCCGGTCGCCGCTCCTATGCCGACATCTTCTTAGGCTTAAGCCCGAATGAAGCTCTTTCTCAAAACACCCTGTATTTCTACGATTTCAATGCCAAGCTGAATTACATTCTCGGGGAAAAAGACCGACTCTACCTCAGTGGGTATTACGGTCGTGATATTTTTGAAATCAATGATCTCTTTGGTTTTAATTGGGGAAATGCGACGACTTCCTTACGCTGGAATCACCTCTTTAGCGATCAGCTCTTCTCCAACTTCACTTTGATTTTTAGTGATTACACCTATGCCCTGGGTACCCCGGAAGATGATGCCTTTAATTTTCGTTTAGAGTCTACCATCCAGGATTACCATTTCAAAAATCAATATACCTGGTATGCTAATGCCAAGAGTGAATTCGAATTTGGAATGGAAGGTATTTACTACCGATTTAAGCCCGGAACCATTACCGGAACTGTAGAAATGAAATTACAAGAGGAATATGCCTTAGAGCCTTCTTTATATTTCAGCCATGAGTATAAATTCAGTCCGCTCTTCACTTTGCAATATGGCTTGCGTTATTCGTCCTTCTACAATTTGGGCTCGCAGGTAAAGAACATCTATCAAAACCAAGATTTACCCGATGAAGATGAAGTGCTGGAAACTCGCACTTACAGTTCTGGTGAAGTAATTAAAGCCTATAATGGTTTGGAAGGTTTAGAACCACGTATAGCTTTGAATTATCGTATTGATGATGAAAAAAGTGTGAAGCTGAGCTATAACCGCACTCGTCAGTATATACACCTAATCAGTAATACCACGGCCCCCACTCCAGTGGATTTATACCGCCCGGCAGGCATGCATATTAAACCTGCTACGGTAAATCAAATTGCAACGGGTTATTTCCAAAACTTCATGGATAACCAATACGAGTTCTCGCTGGAAGGTTATTACAAGGATTTCCAAAATATTGTAGACTATCGCAATGGAGCAGAGTTGATTTTCAACGAAACCATTGAAACCGAAATTCTTTCTGGCATTGGCAGATCCTATGGTTTGGAGTTTTATCTGCGCAAGCAACAAGGTCGTTTAAAAGGTTGGCTAAGCTATACTCTTTCTAAAACCGAATTAAAGGTAGAAGGAGTTAATCCTATGCAAGCCATCAATGCCGGCGAATGGTACCCTGCCAATTACGATAAGCGCCATGATATCTCTTTGGTATTAAATTATCAGTTGACCAAGAAATGGGATATTGGTTTAAACTTCACCTATCAAACTGGTCGCCCAATTACCCCACCGGAAGGTAAATTCCAAATTGAGGATTATGTGGTTCCAATATACCGCGACCGTAATTCGTATCGAATTCCTGACTACCACCGTTTGGACCTTTCTGCCAATTATACTCCCCCCAAAGTAGAAGGCAAAAAATTCTATTCCTCCTGGTCGATTGGCATTTACAATGTGTACGCCCGCAGAAATGCTTATTCGATTTACTTCGAACAGCAAGACAATGCAGCCGGCGCTACGACCACTAATTTAAATACACAGGCTGTTCAATTATCCATCTTCGGTACCATCATTCCATCTGTAACCTGGAACTTTAATTTCTAAGCATGAAAAGGTTTTCCTTATTCCTATTCGTATTCACTTTATTGATCAGCATTTCGGCTTGTACCGATGTGGTAGAACTAGATGTGGATTCTTCAGAGCCCGAGTTGGTGGTGGATGGTGTACTAACCAATGATCGCAACTTGTTTGTGAAATTGAGTCAGACTGCTGCTTACTTCGACAACCAGCCATTTAAGCCGATATCAGATGCCCGAGTAAGCTTGTGGAAAGATGGTCAGGAATTGGTTGTTTTAGACGAAAACCAAAATACTCCTGGCCTTTATGAAAGTGCTACTAGAGGGGAGTTTAATGCTACTTACCAAATAAAAGTGGAGATAAGTGGTGATGTTCCGGATAAAATCGCTGGTACCTGGATTAGTGCAATCGACACATTACGCCTCGTGCCGCCTATTGATTCGATGAAGCAAAGAACCTTGAATCGCAACACTACGCCCCAGGCCTTTTTTGAAGGAGATTATGCCTTAATGTATTTTGGCGACCTTCCGGGTGAAGGCGACTACTATCGTGTGATTCGTAATTTGAATGATTCCATCTTCGCCCAGGAAAATAACTTTATTTCCGACGAAGGCTTTGATGGTATCTATTTCGGTCAAGGCTTTATTCCTCCTATTGCTATTTACGGCCCCTTCGAAGAGCCTGAAGCCGGAGAAGACCCCGATAGCCTGGGAGTTTTATTACAATCGGTTTCGCCAGAGTTTTTCGATTATATGCAGGTATTGAATTCACAGGTGCAAACCGGGTCTCCTTTCGATGCTCCCCCCGCCTTGGTTCTGGGAAATATTCATAAAGAAAATGAGCCCAATACCTATGCTTTTGGATACTTTCAAGTAGTAGGAAGCAGTCGTAATGGAATTCGCTATCAGCCCTAAAATTGTAGCTTTGTTCAAAGCTTTCGCATGAATGATAAAGTTGTGCTGAATCACTGGGCACATGAGTGGTTGGCCGATTTAGGATTGAGTGCCAATTGGGTAGAGTACATCACCCTGGGCATCGATATTATTTTAGTGCTACTCCTCAGTCTGGTGGTGGATTTCATCGCCCGAAAGGTCATACTACGCATCGTAACCCGTTACGTAAAGCGATCTAAAAATCAATACGACGATATCCTTTTAGAGAAGCGGGTTTTTAGATCCCTGGCCCATATTATGCCGGCTTTGGTGATTTACTATTCACTTCCCTATTTATTTGATGAATCAGTTAGCTTAATTCAGTTCTTACAGAAATTGGTGATCACCTATATGATCATCAACATCATTAATGTTGGTCATAAATTCCTGAAGGCCTTAGAGCACATCGGCCTTAGCTCACCCCGCTTTGAAGGCAAGCCTGTGAGCAGTTACATTCAGGTGGCGATGATCTGCATGTATATCGCTGGTGGCGTTTTTATTCTTTCCAATTTAGTAGATAAAAGTGCCACGGCCATCCTCACCACTTTTGGTGCAGCTACGGCAGTAATCCTTCTCATTTTCCGAGACACCATTCTTGGATTGGTAGCCAGTATTCAGATTTCGGGGAACGACATGGTACGCATTGGCGATTGGGTGAGTATGCCTAAATATGGCGCTGATGGCGATGTAACCGAAATCAATCTTACCACGGTTAAAGTTCGAAACTGGGATAAGACTATTTCAACGGTACCTACCTACGCTTTTATCAGCGACAGCTTTGTAAACTGGCGCGGCATGACCTCCCAAGGGGTTCGCAGGATTAAACGCAGCTTAAATATCGACATCCACAGCATCAAATTTGTAGATGATGAGCTCTATAAAAAGCTACTCAAAGTGGAGCGTATTAAAGGCTATTTGGAAAAGCGGCATGAAGAAATTCGCCAATCCAATGAGAGTAAAAAAGTAGATAAATCAATATTGATCAATGGCCGGCATTTAACCAATATTGGGGTTTTTCGAATTTATATGGAAAGTTACCTGGCAGAGCATCCCAATATTGCTCAGGACCAAACCTTAATGGTGCGTCAGTTGCAGCCAACGGAAATGGGTGTTCCTCTGGAGATCTATTGTTTCAGCAATGATATTGCCTGGCTTAATTACGAGCAGATTCAAAGCAATATTATGGATCACTTGATGGCAGCCGTTGGTCATTTTGAGCTTCATATATTCCAAAACCCAAGTGGCTCTGATTTTAGGGAACTAAGACGCTAACCACTTCCCTTTAGCCGAAAAGGGCATAAGCAAGAGGACCAGGCAGATATAAAATGGATAGAGCAAGGCTAGAAACAAATAGCCACGTAGCAATCCTGAGCCGCCATAAAGTGCGGCAAAGCGTTGTAACAAAATAGCATCCCAGCCTATCTTATAGAGCCAGAAATACCATAAAAAGCCATTTACATCAAAGAAGGGTGAGAGGATAATACCTATCACTATTCCAAGATTGATCAATGCCACTGATGCTGCCAAGCTTTTGGCCAATCGACTAGGATAATCCACACTCTTCGCGCCCCAGCGAATTCTCTGCCGAACTAAAGCTTTAAAGTCCTCTGGTGCCGGAGTACTTACACCACTATGGGGTTCTGCCACTATACATGCGCCTTCCTTCGCCATAGACTGGGCAAAGAAAGTATCTTCTCCCCCAGCCCATTGCTCACCAATCCCTTGATGGCGCAAATAGTCTTTCGGACGATACGCCATGGCTGCTCCAGCCGCCATTACCAACTTCCCTTGATTAATAGCACTAAAGCTGACCAATTGTAAGGCCATATGATCTAATGCAGCTAACCTGGACCACCAATTCCTATTAGGTAACATTCGTACCCTGGCCACTATTAGATCTGTTTTTTGTTTAGCCAAATGAGCTTCAATGGCAAGAAGAAAATCGGAATCGACCTCACAATCTGCGTCAGTTTGTAAAACAAAGTCTTCCTTTACTTGTGGTAAAAACCAGGCCAGTGCATTTTTCTTCCCCGCAGCCGCTTCACTTGAAACCAAATGCACCCCAAAATTCTGAGGGATCATTTGCAGCTCATCTGTATACTCCTTAGAGCTATGATCATCCAGAACGTAGATCGGCCATTTCGAAGTGGGTTTTTCGGCCTCTTGCAAATATCTTAAGCAAGATACCAGGGCCTCTGGTTCATTGCGATGTACAATAAGTATGGCCACCGAAGTATTTGCTGCATTTGTTTTTTTACCGCGAGGTATACGCGATCGTAATCCCCATGCTAAAAAAACTAGTTGTGCATGATATAATAAGCTAAGGCCCAAGAGGATGAGAAGGAGCATCGGAACAGGGTGCTAGGTGCTCAAAGGTAAAGCATTAAATTTGGCCTAATGAGCAAGGAAAAGATCATTCTCGGCATTGATCCGGGAACCCAAATCATGGGCTATGGTATCATTGAGGTACAAGGAAAATCCTTTAAGATGATTGATTTGGGAAGTATCAAATTCAAATTGGCGGATACTCCCATTCTGCGTTTAAAGCAAATCTTTGAGAGCAGTTCGGAAATCATTGATAAATTCCTTCCCGATGAAATGGCAGTAGAAGCCCCCTTCTTTGGGAAGAACGTGCAAAGTATGCTCAAATTGGGGCGAGCTCAAGGAGTGGTGATGGCCGCGGCTTTATCTAAAAACATTCCAGTAGAAGAATATTCGCCACGTAAAATCAAGCAAAGTATTACGGGCAAGGGAAGCGCCAGTAAAGAACAAGTATATGCAATGCTGGAGCGTAGTTTCGGACATAAAATTGAAACCCGCTATTTAGATGCTTCGGATGCTTTAGCAGTAGCGCTATGCCATCACTATCAGGCCAGCAATCCAATTTTAGGGGGGACTAAGGCGAAAAACTGGGAGCAATTCTTACGCGCTAATCCAGATCGTAAGGCTTAATCCAAATAGGATTTGATCTTGGTGGCCACCGCTTCCATCTCCTCAGCGCTAAATTGCAGTTTAGGTCGGCTAAAGTCGATGTCACTCACATTATCGATGGGAATCAAATGAACATGAGCGTGGGGGACTTCTAATCCAATTACGGCTACTCCTACTCTTTTACAGGGCACCGCTTTTCCAACTGCATGCGCCACCTTTTTAGAGAATGCCATTAAAGCCTGATACTCATGGTCAGGTAGATCAAACAGATAATCCACTTCCTTTTTAGGAACAACCAAGGTATGTCCTGAATGCAAAGGTGAAATATCCAGGAAGGCAAAGGCATCTTCCGTTTCACCGATTTTATAAGAAGGCAATTCGCCCTGAATGATTCTACTAAAGATGGATGGCATATTAATCGAATTTGATATCTAATATCTCAAATTCCATTTTACCTGCCGGGGTCTGAATTTCGGCCACTTCGCCAACATGCTTACCAGACAAACCTTTTCCAATGGGGCTGCTAATGGAAATCTTACCGCTTTTAAGATCGGCTTCACTTTCACTAACCAATTTGTAAGTCATTTGCGCGCCATTACGCTTGTTCTTAATGGTCACGGTAGACAATACCATTACTTTACTGGTATCAATCTTTGAGGTGTCCATTAAACGGGCATTAGACAAGGTTTCTTCCAACTTGCTAATCTTCATTTCGAGCAAGCCTTGCGCTTCCTTGGCAGCATCGTATTCGGCATTTTCAGAAAGATCACCCTTATCTCTTGCTTCCGCAATTTGCTGTGAGATTTTAGGACGCTCTACGCTCTTCATCTGCTCCAATTCTTTCTTAAGCTTCTCTAATCCTTCTTTACTATAATAACTTACTCCCATTCTTCTATAGATTAAAACGCAGAAAAGACCTCAATGAGGTCTTTTCTGCTTGGCAAAGATATCTAAAATTATTCGATTCCTTCCGCTACTTAATTAGAGCAGGATGGATACACCGATACTGTGCACTCCACTGAAGAAGTCAGTACTACGGTAAGCGTAATCCAATTGGAAGGTATTATCGTTGTCTTTGGAAAGCGGAATATCAAATGATAAACCAGCAGTTATACCATTAAATACAGTAGTATTTTTCGCATACGAACGATCATCGAAGAAATTGTATCCGGCACGAACCGCTACAATTTCCTTAAATGAATATTCGGCACCTACCGTATAAATGTCTTTCTCGAAAGAGTTAGACTGGAATGCACCTGCTACGGTTAAACGCTGTTGGTCAAATTCGAAATCATAGCTACCCCCAATAGACAGAGTTGCTGGTAATTCGAATGACTCACTACGCTCATTGTATTCTTGAGAATAACCGCCTTGAGGCACCACCAAGGTGATAGATTGCCCCTCACCGTTATAGCGAGCGGATGGTCCGATATTCTTCAAAGTAATACCAAACTTAACCTGATCACGAGCACCGGTTACGTATTGCACCCCGGCGTCTACACTGGCAGAAGTAACATTCATATCTACGATACTGGTAGTGTAAATCTTAATGTTCACCCCACCACGAATAGATTCCGTGAACTTCTGGGCATAACCCAAACCGATGATGGCTGTAGAAGGGCTTACTTCTCCTACTCCACCTTCTGGATTATTAACGGTAGTTCGTTGCCAGGAACCATAGTCAAAGGAGACAAAATTGGCAGCTAAAACACCATTATCTCCAACCGACTGATTAAAGCCTGCAGCATTAATCCCGATTCCGGCACCTACTAACCACTGAGTATTCACAAATGAAACTTCCGTTCCATTGGTGTTTGCAATCCCAGCAATGTTTAAAAAACTAGACTCTACGCCAGAAACTCCAGCAATGTTAACTCCACCCCAACCAGAGGAACGTGCCCAAGGGTTGATTAATAATTCGGGAGCACCTGCTTGTCCTGCACGTTGGGGGTTACCCGCATACGCGCTTCCAACGAGGCCAAGGAGACAAACTGAGGTTGCGATCTTTCGAAAATATTTCATTGGTCGTTACTCGTTAATTCGTTCTTAGAATGCATTCAGGTCAATTGGACGTAAACTTCCCATCCATTTCACCACCTTCTGACCAATTGGTCCGGCATCGATATGGATCAGATAAACTCCACTTGCGATGGGTACATTGAAGTCGTTCTTCAAATCCCACTCTGTAAAGGTCAAGGAGTTATCCTTGGAAATGGTACGTACCAAAGTACCGTTAGGCATAAAGATGTTAATGGTACAACGCTGAGGCAGGTTGGTAATCTTAACGATATTATCCAACTGACCATCCTCGTATGCTGATGAGCCATAATAAGGGTTAGGTACAACGCGAATATTATCTAAAGCGCTTTCAGCAATAGTTAAGTTATTCAATTCCGCATTGTAAGCATCCAGGTCAAACTCGTATAATGGACGTCCTTCATTTTGAGCCGTGGCTGTTACACCAAATGGACTTTGAACGCGAATTTCCACTAATGCTTCAGTAGGAATATCACGGTAGTCCGTAAACTGATACTCATTACCACTCAACATACCAATAGAACACCAGGTCATAGCACCCCAGACGTCGGTACGTGTTAATGCACTATTCATGTTTTCGATTTCATCCTTCATAGGATAATCATCAATGGCATCTCCTTTATAGGTAAGGTCCTTCATAGTACCACGGAAAGTAGAAGAATCTGCCAATACATAAACCACGTGCATACCTCCTAAAGCAATAGTTCCAAGCTTTTGAGTGTAATTCGCAGTTGGGTTCCACTTCATATCGTCTCCAAACTCACTCTTTAACCAGGAGTTCTCAGCGATTACAAGGTTTAAGCGATTTCCAGTTTCCACGTTATAAGCATAACCGGGGAAATAACTCCAACCTGTAGAACCATTTGGATCTGGGACTAATTCACCATTTGAAGTTTTCATTAAGCTGGTTCCAGCACGCAGGCGGAAGGTTTGAACACCACCTTCGTTGGCATCAGCATAGTTACCCATTTCCAATACCGGTACACGAGACCATTTTGCAGGATCTGGTGATAATACCACATTAATGTTGGGTAATTGGTCAATAGGATACATACGGTTGAAGTTTGAACCATCACGTAATGGATATCCAGGACTCTGACGTCTGGCAGGCTCATCTGATGGAATACCTGCGAAGGGAACATTACTGGCTAAGGCAACAGGGCCCCAGGTTCCTCCAATGATATTCTCAAACTCTCCTAATGGATCCACATTATTGTCACCAGTAGAATGATCATTATAGTATACCGAAGGTAAATTGTCATTATCGGTGATCTCATTAGAACCGGCTAAAATCCAGTTGGTAGGATTCTCATTATCAGTATCCGCAACACCACTTAACCATGGTTTTGTTGGATCCGCAAAGGTTACCGAACCACCAATTACACCATTATTAGTAGAATTAGGACGATCAAATCCGGGAGCTAGTGGTTCCTTAACGTTTATTGAGAAACCAAGGCTCTCGCCATTCGCATTGAAAACAATTTGTTCCGTACGGAAATCAATTTCTGACTCTGCCACATCAATCACTGAATCATTCAAATCAGTAAGGATCCATTTACGGCTAGTGTCTAAATCCGTAAAGTACAAGCGATACTTACCTGTGCGTTTTGTACCTACGATATAAGGATCTACGATTTTCACTTCAACGGGAGCTGAACCAGCGAGATACTCAATCTCATTCGTTCCACCATTGAGTAAAATTTCATTCTCAGTTTCAGCACTTACACGGAGGTAGGCGCTACCGTTACCATTACCACTTAAACGGGTAACGCTAACCAGATCACCCCACTGCGCATTCAAACGCGTACCATTATTCCGGTTCTCAACGCGACTTGGGGTTCCTTTATAAGGTTTTGAACCATCACCGATATTACGACGACCAGCCAAATAAGGAGTTTTCTGTGCGTTGGAGTTATCTCCAGCACTTCCCGGACTGAAAGTCTTGTAATTATTGTGAGCGTAGGTAATTAAGTAGAAATAGTAATCCTTATTGTTAATCAAGGCACGGTTCCCTTCAGCAAATGCGTCTTCCAACACACGGTAACTTAAAACGATACCATCATCATTAGCCTCCAAAGTCATATCGGTTGGAGTCAGAGGGTTTCCAATTAAGTCAGGGCTTTCAGTATAGTTCACCAATTGACCAATTCCATTTTTAAGGTCAGACTGGGCAATCAGACGAGATTGTGCTACATCATAAAGATCATCCACACCCACATCAGCATTCGCCACCTGGAACAATTGGAAACCTTCGAAGAGGTAGTTGAAATATCCTGCTTGTAAAGCTGAATCTAATTGAGTAGAAGTCCAGTTTGGATCGGGTGGAATACGTGGATCACGTTGCTCGTATCCAATGGTATTTTCAGTAAATGGATTCAAAATATTGATTACCAATTCCTGATCTAATTCAATAATCTCCAAATCAGGAGTAAAAGGTCCATCCAATACCTGGAAACAGTTGTCGAATAACTGTTGTGCTTTATCATCCGCTACAATCACATCATTTACAGAAGCAAATAAATCTTGAGAAGCGAAATTACGCGCCCAAACCGCGCCTGTAGTAATGAAGTTCAAAGCGCCAGGAGCCAAAGAGAAAGGACCCGCACAGTGAAGACCACGCTTATCTGCTTGGTTGTTGGGAGATTCCCACCAATCTACAGGAGTAAAAGGCTCATATGCGCCAGTGGTATCAATAGAAACACCAGGATAAGCAAAGCGAGTAGGTACTAAAGCAGGGTCCAGAGAGTATCCGTCACCATTACCTGTATTCCCTTTACCCGCAGGACTTTCAATAACCAATGGGCGACCATCTTTCCAGATACTGTTCAATAAGTTATAGAACTCTTGAGCATTATTAGGGTCGGTGGTTCCTGAAGGACCATTAAAGTTAGCCGAGTTGTTATAATACATGAAACCCGACATGATAATACGCTCATTGATATTGGAGTTTGGATCCTCAGCAACACAAACACCATCAATACGCACACCATCCACACAGCCATCACGGTCATCGTCGATGCCATTGAAATAATCGGCGAAAGGACCTTGGAAGAAGTCAAAACCCACCGCGGGTGGATTGGCTCCGTATCCTAATGCACCTTCATCATCATTATCACCATTGTATACATAACCCAAACCACGAGCAATATCACTACCAATGATATCATCGTAGGGGTTACCTAAATCCGCATCAAACCAGGTACCGAAATAGGTATCACGTAAACGGAAAGTAGAACGGTTAAGAATACGATAGTTGTTAAAGGTCATGTTGTTCACCTCGTCATTCGCGGTAAAGGCAAAGGCTTGCGCACGAATTTCAAAACCTAAAGCTGATGCATTGGTTTCGGTGTGAATGTTTCCTTTATCATTATATACCCACCAAATGGTTTGGTCACCATATAATAGGTCTACTTCTTTAGACTGGCAATCGGCCTCACGAGTGAAATCGTAACCGGGATAATCCCACTCATATTCGTAAAATCCGGGGATACCATTGGTATCGGACTCGATATAAGGAGCCAAGCTGTAAGGCAAAAGACCATCAGCACCATTACCAGGCCATTCCTGAATGCTTTCAGGAATATTACCGGAATAGCCGGGGTAACGTGTTTCAGGATCACAAGTAGGATCTTCCTTACAAGCGATCCAGGCTGCGTGCAATTCCACCTCACTGCGGTATACCATCCAGTGACGGTCGTACTGCTGGCAAGTAGCTTCATCAATAGAGGCATTGTCATCCAGTGGACCAGGCCAGTAATCTACACCATCCTGACGGTAGGTCATAGCAGCTAATTTAAGCTGATCGGCATCATCGATACCTCCTAACCAAAGTGCACCAGCAAACATGGAGTGTTTATTAGACCCCTTTGGCACCTCATACTGGGCATCGTTAAGGTCCCACCACATATCACCACCACCGAGGATACGGGCCCGAACGTTGTTAATGTTCAGGTCGGTTTGGGCCGTGGCCGGGGCACAGCCCTCAGCCAAGGCCTCTAAGGCCGACTTGTTTTTGTTATTCTTCGCCGGTTTTTCCTTTGCACTTAATCCGGTAATGCTTACCGAAAAAACCAAGGCGTATGTTAAAAAGCTTCTGATTTTCATACAGCTATTTACTTATTTCTGATCTAGAAGTTATAGGCAATTCCTAAGCGGAAACGACGAGGCAATGAGTAGTTGAAAGGACTCGCCATACGACGGTTGTACAAATCAACGTAAGCTTGCTCACTAATCTGACCTTGAATCTGAGCTTGACCTGCTTGAGAAGCAAGGAAACCATCATCATCAGGACTGCCGGTGAAAGGATATACGGAAACAATGTTACGAGTATCCAAAAGGTTCAAAATCTGGAGGTATACATCAAGGCTCTTATTACCCTTCTTATCCAACATGAAAGTCTTGTTGATACGGGCATCAAAGTTCACTTGCCATGGTAAGCGAGAACCGTTGATCTGACCTGCAGTTTGTGCCGAAGATGAAGCTGATGCAGTAACAGCATAAGCGCGATCACGACGAGTATAAGGACGTCCGGAAAGAGCATTACAAGTAATGTTCACACCGAAGTTTTCCAAAATGTTCTTACCATTGATTTTAGGGCCATCGTATTGTAAACCACGGCCATAACGCCAGTCAAAACGTACCAAAATCTGGTGACGGTTATCGTAGTCGAATGGTAAAAGAGTACGCAGAGATGCAGCACCTACACGAGCCAGGTTAGCACCGGTAGTAGCACTGGAGCCAGTACCACTGGCAAACTGCAAGGTGTAGTTTGCATCAATCTTAAAGTTCTTAGTACGACGTAATTCGTATTCAAGAGTAAATCCTTTTACAGTACCAAAGTCACGGTTACCATAAGCTACATAAGTAATAGGGTAAGCTTCTGGATAGTTCACTGCTTGAAGTAAATCACGTAACTCACGATAGAAGGCAGCCAATTTCAAAGCAGACTTCTTAGAAAGCATTTGCTTAAATGCCATTTCGTATTCGGTAGTACGTTGTGGCAACAAGTTTGGATTGTTCAACACTCCACCATTACGCAGGTAAGTAAGACCTAAGTAAGAAAACGGATCCAAACGAGATAAGCCGGTAGTTGGACGCTGAGCTAATACATCATAGTGGAAGATGAAGATAGCCTCATCGGTAATTGGGAAGTTGAAAGCTACACGGGGCATAACTACAACCTGAGGATCGTAATCTACGAAAGACTCAGATGGAATATCACCACCAGTAGAAGTTCCGTCTCCGGGAGGACTTACCAGGAATGGCTTAATACCACCACCAGCTGCATCAGACAATACGCCAGGATCACTCAATGGCTCACCATTCTCATTGTAGAACTGATCGCCACTACGGTAACCCACAATTTTTGCTTTGGTGTAGTCGAAGTCACTTACGTAAACCGCATAGTCTTGACCTACAGAAGCAGGCACACTGCTCAATGCATCTTCAGAAAGAGGTGAACTTGGTAAATCACTTACAGTATAATAAGGATATAATACATAAGGATCACGAAGCACATCCTGGTTCATATCAAAACGGTCAACCCGGATACCTACGTTGAAAGTAAGATCACGGAAAGTAAACTGATCCTGAACATAACCAGCAATATAAATAGGCTGGAAAGGTGCAACCGGACGAGTATAACGACCATTTTCATCACGAGCCGTAAAGAACTCAGAAATACTAGGGTTACCATCCTGAATATTTCCGGTATAATCGTATCCGTAATAACTTACACTGGCCGCACCGTTAGGGTTGATTAATTCATCAGCCGAGAACATATCCAAAGAGAAAGTACTTGGATCCATGTTATCGATGTTGATTTGCTCAACTCCGTAAGGGTTTAAACCTAGAGCCCGACGAACTTCCTCTGAGAACTGAGAAGCATCTTGTGGGTTGTAAGCGTAATTGTAGTTAATAGTATCTTGATAGTTTCCGAATTGGTCATAAACCGGAATTGGATTCGCAATATCTAACTGAGAGTTAGGTTGGTTTTGCAATAAGCGCATACGAGTCCAAAGTCCCTGAGCACCTAAACCATAAGCGCGGTCAATACGCTGCTCATATTCGAAACCTAAAATCAGTGAGTGGTCTTTGATATCAAAGTTGGTAGAAGCAGTTACACGGAACTGGCTGGTACGACCTACATTGTATCCACCTTGCTGTGAACCCACATTGGTCCAAAGACCATATACACTACGAGGGTTAAAGCCATTGATGGGCATTCCATATCCAAGAACATCATCCAAAGTACGACTGTTGATGCCAGGATTATCGGCAGCAATATCGAAGAAAGAGCTAATGTAATTATCGCGGATAGGATTTAAACCACCGGGGGTGTAATTGATTCCTGCATCGAAATCACCTACATAACGGTAGCCGCTAAGACCGGTAGTGGTATCGGTTCCGTATACATAAGCCGGAGTAGTTTGAACATCATACTTACCAGTATAACCGTAGTTGAAGAAGTTCTTTCCGTGTACTTCGTCCATGGTTTCACCAAAAGTACGAGTGTAGTCTACCTGCACAGTATAATATGCGTTACGGATCAAATTGCTTTCGCCCTCTTTTTCTTCAGGGTTTCTGAAAGTTTGTTGGAAACGCAAGTAAGCCTGCCAATCTGAGTTGATTGAACGCATGTTATTCTTATAGTTGAAAATATGACTAGCATAGCTGGAAGACATATCATCGCTGTATACTAATCGACCTCCTAAGGTTAAAGTAGTGGTCTCAGTAGTTTTGAACTGAATGTTACCACTTAAACGCAGGTTATTAGTATAAGAGTTGGGACGTTGCCAAATATTACTAAGGTCATCCTCAGTAACAAACTCGGAGTTGATATTAATAGCACGACCACCTGGATCCATACTAATAGGATTCTGCTCAAGGCTAGCCAATACTTCGGGATCCAACTGAATGTATGGGATATCAGAAGGAACGGGACGAGGCTCTTCAACATACTGGAACTCTGAACTGAATAAGAAACCGATCACAGTTTCTTGACGCTCAGCACCAGTAGCAGTGGTACGCTTGCGCTTCCAAATAGGGCCACCTAAAGTAAAGGCTCCTAAGTTATAGTTCTGACCATCGAGGATAGGAGTTCCATCCGCCTTGGTCATGTATTTAAATGGCAAAGAGGTTAAGATCTCCGCGGTTCCGAAGAACTCACTGGAAGGTCCGCGAGTAGTAGTGTTAATTACCCCACCAATCGCATCACCATATTGAGCAGGAAGACCACCGGTAATTACCTCAGTCTGTGCAATTGCCGCCTGTGGAATTCCCACATTACCACGCACTTTAACCCCGTCAATAAAGTAAACAGTACCTTCTCCACGAGCACCACGAATACTGGTGTTACCGTTGGCATCCTGAGTTACACCTGCAGCCTGACCAGCTACAGAGGTAATATCACGAACCGCCATATTCTGAATGTCCTCAGCGGTAGTTACTTTAGAAGCTTTGGTCTTATCGATCAAAGGTGCTTCATACTCAATAACAACTTCCTCCAAAATTTGATTCGAAGGCTGCATTTTAAAATCTTGCAAGGTTGCTGAGTTAGGGGAAATTAACACCCCTTTTAAAGTAATGGTCGCAAAACCCATGAAACTCACTTCAACGGTGTAGGTTCCGGGAGAAACTGGGTTAATATTGTATTTCCCGTCGAAATCAGTTGACCCTCCGGTTACATACGAACCTGCTCCATCTTTGATTGAAATATTGGCAAGTGGTATAGTTTCGCCAGTGCTGGCTTCTGTCACTGTTCCTTTTAAAGAACCTGGGCGTTGTTGCGCAAATGCAACGGTGCTAAAAGTGACGAATAGCAGTAAGAGTATTTTCTTTCCCATACTATTTTTCGGTTATTAAGATCCCTCCTGGATTTAAAAGGCCGTAAATATAAGTTAAAACGTGGTCGGCGACAAAGCCCAAAATCCGAGGTATCAGTGTGTTTTCTAATAATTTCTTGAAAATGAACCCTTAAGTGTTAACATTATTTTAAGAATAAGTTCATAGGCCATAAAATTTTAACGTTGATTCAGAGTTATTTTGCAGAAATGCTTCATTCCGTGTTCCAGAACAAGTGCCTTTCACTTCTTTTGACCCTGATTTTTTTATCGGTTGCCTCCGCATGTAAAAAAAACCAACAGAGGGATTTTCCGCTGGTTAGTTTTGATCAGTATATCTATTTGAATAATCCTTCTAATATTGAGCTGCAAAGCCCTGGTGGTGCGATATACTTTAATGGTGGTTATCGAGGCTTAATAATATTCCGTCGTTATGGCAATAATCAGGTCGATGACTTTGCGGCTTTTGATCGTGCTTGCCCCAAACATTATTCTGAAGATTGCTCACAGTTGGAGCTAAGTGATGACCGCGTTTTTGCCGAATGTCCCTGTCATGGCGAGAAATATTTACTCTTTGACGGTTCCCCGGGAGAAAACGCCACTATATCCATGGTAGAATACCGTTGTACTTTCGATGGGGCGGTAATTCGGGTTCGGAACTAAAACAAAAAACCCTGATTTATTGCTAAACCAGGGTTCTCTATATAGTAAGGTGTGTGTGGATATTAATCCGCTAATAAAATCACACGATCTTTTTGCACTTCAACAACGCCACCTTTCACTTGCATACGCAAAACCTTATCGTTGCTTTTATCGGTTTCGATAGTACCGTGTAAGCCATCGATAGTTTTAGAAGAAGTGGGAATATCGATCTTCACTTCTCCTGCACGCAAGGTGCTAATCATAGGGGCGTGTCCATTTAAAATCTGAAAGAGACCTTCTTTACCGGGCAAACGCACGGCATCAGCTTCGCCTTCAAAGATTTTAGATTCGGGAGTGATGATTTCTAAAGTCATGTCTTGTGCTTAGTAAGATTAGGCCTGAGCTTCGGCTAACATCTTCTCACCAGCTTCACGCACTTCTTCGATCGTACCTTTCAAGTTGAAAGCTGCTTCAGGATATTCATCCATCTCACCATCCATGATCATGTTAAATCCTTTGATGGTGTCTTCGATGCCTACAAATACTCCAGGGATACCAGTAAACTGCTCTGCCACGTGGAAAGGCTGAGACAAGAAACGCTGAACCTTACGGGCACGTGCTACGATCATCTTATCCTCTTCAGACAATTCGTCCATACCAAGGATAGCGATGATATCTTGTAATTCTTTATAACGCTGTAAGATGGCTTTCACGCGTTGGGCACAATTGTAGTGCTCATCTCCAATAATTTCAGGAGCCAAAATTCGTGAAGTAGAGTCCAGTGGATCTACCGCAGGGTAAATACCCAAGGCAGCCAATTTACGAGACAATACAGTAGTAGCATCCAAGTGAGCAAAGGTAGTTGCAGGAGCCGGGTCAGTTAAGTCATCCGCAGGCACATAAACCGCCTGTACGGAAGTAATAGATCCGTTTTTTGTAGATGTAATACGTTCCTGCATGGCCCCCATCTCAGTAGCCAAAGTAGGTTGATAACCTACCGCAGATGGCATACGTCCTAAAAGTGCCGATACCTCAGAACCAGCCTGAGTAAAGCGGAAGATATTATCTACGAAGAAAAGGATATCACGACCAGCGCCATCACCTTCACCATCACGATAGTACTCAGCAAGGGTCAAACCAGAAAGGGCTACACGGGCACGGGCACCGGGAGGCTCATTCATCTGACCGAATACGAAGGATGCTTTGGATTCTTTCATTTCCTCGGGGCTCACCTTGCTCAGGTCCCAGCCACCGTTTTCCATAGACTCGTTAAAGCCTTCGCCATATTTAATAATACCAGACTCGAGCATCTCACGTAAAAGGTCATTACCCTCACGAGTACGCTCACCTACTCCGGCGAATACCGAAAGACCACCATGGCCTTTGGCAATGTTGTTAATCAATTCCTGGATCAATACGGTTTTACCTACACCGGCACCACCGAACAAACCAATTTTACCACCTTTTGCATAAGGCTCGATCAAGTCAATTACCTTAATACCGGTGAAAAGAATCTCAGTAGCTGTAGAAAGATCTTCGAATTTTGGTGCTTCACGGTGAATAGGTAAACCAGTTTCGGTGGGCAATTGCTCCAATCCGTCGATGGCCTCTCCAATCACATTAAATAAACGACCACGAATACCTTCACCTGCAGGCATCTTAATAGGACTTCCGGTAGCTTTTACTTCCTGACCGCGTTGCATACCGTCGGTAGAATCCATAGCGATAGCACGTACGGTATCTTCACCGATGTGTTGCTGGGTTTCCAAAACCAAACGAGTTCCGTCAGGACGAACTACATGAAGTGCATCGTAAATCTTAGGAAGCTCAGCATTGGTGGTGTCGAAGTACACGTCAACTACCGGTCCGATGATCTGAGCAATTTTTCCAACTACTTGAGACATGAGTTACAATTTTTGAGGCGAGAGCCTTTGTCTTAATTTGCGGGCAAAATTAGTCCATTTTATATTAATTAACAGAAGCTGGTTGGAAATTTAATTTGGCTAATTTTGAACAGGTAACTAACAGGGAGGCAAAGCCCCTCTCTACACGTTCTAAAACACTGAAAATTTGAAGGTTTACTATTCGATCGATGACTTTCAAAAACTGGAGAAAGCGGTAGTCACAACCGGTACTTTCGACGGCGTTCATCATGGTCATCGCAAAATCCTGGCTCAACTCAACAATATTGCCCATACAATTGGGGGCGAAAGTGTACTCCTCACCTTCTTTCCGCATCCAAGGATGGTTTTACAACCGGATCTCGATTTAAAGTTGATTAATTCCCAAACCGAGAAAATTGAACTGCTTAAATCTACCGGCCTTGACCACCTAATAATACATCCCTTTACTACCGAATTCTCTCGTACCAGTTCCTTAGACTTTGTGCGCAATATTCTGGTCAATCAAATTGGCGCTAAAAAACTGGTTATTGGATACGACCATCATTTTGGTAGAAATCGCGAAGGAAGCTTTGAACACCTTAAAGAATACGGTCCCTTATATGGCTTTGAGGTAGAGGAAATTCCAGCCCAGGACATTCAAGACACTACCGTAAGCAGCACCAAGATTCGCAAAGCGATTGAAGAAGGTACTATTGAAGTTGCCAATGAATACCTGGAATACCCTTTCCCTTTAACCGGAAAGGTAGTTGAGGGTGAGCACATCGGTCACACCATTGGTTTCCCCACAGCTAATATTCGGATAAAAGACAGCTACAAAATTGTTCCGGCTAATGGTGTTTATGCCATCACGGTAAGCTTTCCCAATCAAAGTGAAAAAGCTCCGCAAAAAGCCATGTGTAATATCGGCATTCGCCCCACCTTTGGCGGAAAGTTCCAAACCATCGAGGCCCATATTTTTGATTTCGATGAAGATCTCTATGGACAAGAACTCAGCCTGCATTTCCACAAATGCTTGCGTCACGAAATGAAGTTTAATGGCCCCGAAGCTCTGAAAGCTCAATTACAAGTTGATGAAAAAGCTGCTCGCGCTGTGCTTGCTCATCTTTAGCCTTTCGGCGGAAGGGCAATCCAGATTGAAACGGTTTCTGGCGGACAGCAATCGCTCCTCTATCGAAACACTCGACTTAAGCCGTTGCGATTTAGCTAGCCTTCCGGCTGAATTAAAAGATTGCCTTCAGATCAAAGAATTGGATCTTTCCAAAAATGAATTAGACTCCCTACCTACTTGGTTTGGCCTTTTTAAAGATTTGGAAGTGCTGCATTTATCCAGCAATCAATTTAAGCACCTGCCTCAAGTATTGCAGCAATGCAAGCATTTGAAGGAATTGCATTTGGACCAAAACCCGATAGACAGTCTGAATTCCGGAGTATTGAGACTTAGTCAATTGGAATGGCTGGATCTTTGGGACTGCGAAATCAAATACATCAGCCCTGAGCTTTGCCAGCACCCAACTTTAAAAAGAATCGACGTACGCCGAAATTTCCTTGGAACCCGTGATCTGGAATGGCTTTATGAATGCGCCCCGGAATGGGAAATTGAATCAACCTGGGGTTGCGATTGCGACTAAGACTTATAACCAAAGCGGTTTAAGTCGCGATCATTACTACGCCAGTCTTTTCGCACTTTCACAAACAAATCCAGGAACACCTTCTTCTTAAAAAAGGACTCCATTTTCTTCCGGGCTCCAGTACCGGTTTTCTTGATCATACTGCCTTTAGCTCCTACCAAAATTCCCTTTTGGGTGTTGCGCTCCACATAGATATTGGCGCGAATTCGGATAATCTCTTCCTCCTCTTTAAATTCTTCTACCTCTACTTCTACCGCGTAGGGAATTTCTTTGGCATAGTTAAACAGGATTTGCTCGCGTACCATTTCTTCGACAAAGAAACGCTCATTGCGATCACTTAAATCCTCCTTATCATAATAGGGTGGGCTTTCGGGTAAGAGGTCCTTTAGCCGATCGATAAGAACATCGGTGTTAAACTGATTTAAGGCAGACATTGGTAAAATAGCGGCATCCGGAAACTCAGAATGCCAATACTCCACTTCTTCTTCCAGACGATCTTGATCGATCATATCAATTTTATTGAGAATAATAAAAACCGGCTCTTGAACCTTCTTTAACTTCTCATAGACCTTTTCATCTTTCAAGGAACGTATCCCAGGCTCCACCAAATAAAGAAACACATCTGCATCTTCGAAGCTAGAGTGCACAAAATCCATCATGCGTTCCTGCAAGGTATAGGCAGGCTTGATTATTCCAGGTGTATCGGAAAAAACGATTTGGTAATCTTCCCCGTTTAAAAAGCCCAAAATCCGATGACGGGTAGTCTGCGCTTTGGGCGTAGTAATAGACAATTGCTCACCCAATAAGGCATTTAGCAAAGTAGATTTTCCCACATTAGGGTTACCGATAATATTTACGTAGCCAGCCTTATGCTTCATGCCAAATTGGGATATTAATGAAGCCACAAAGGTAGTCTAAGTCTTTCAGCGGAAACTATGAAGGAGCTTTAAAGATGATTAGCCCTGTTCAGGCGAATCTCAATTGCCGCCTCCGACATCAAGCGATTATATAAATCAAGGTAAAAAGCTAATTCCGACTTATCTATATAGCATTGCTTCAAATCTAAATTCAAACTTAAATAAGACCTATCGCCCTCTGTTTTTTGTTCCCAGTGCCATTTAAATACCGGGTTATCTTCAGTTTCAGGGAAAGGCAATTGTAGATCTAAGCTATCTAAGCCTTCAAACTCCCAATGCCATTTAGCCGAAAAAACCATGGGAACGGCAAAGTCCCGATCGTAAGCCGGTGCATTCTTTAAGATCAAAGCCTTTTTAAGATCGATCTCCAGATTTAAAGTATCCTGCCAATCCATCAACTTTGTTTTTTCAATTTTAAGTGAGTCATTTAACAAGGCATTGTGCAATAACTGATAGTTTGTAAAGCCCAACTGATCTTGGGCAGAATCGCTTCGCAAATAAGCAGAAGCCAAAATAGATTGAAAAGCACCCTTCAATTTCAAGCTATCGCGCAGGACCAGGCGTTCACCCGGATTGGAAACTTTTAGTCTAATCCTTTCCTCAAAACCATGCTGCGAAGGGTTTACTCTTTTCAATTTAGCCCACTCCGGCTGATCTTCCTCTCCCCGCTTAAATAATAATGCCCTTCCTTCCGAAAAATCCGGTGGGATGTTCCCTGGATAAAAAAACTGCCCTAAATAGGGACCCGGGAAAACAAATTGCCAATCCGATTCAGGCGAAAGCCGATACGCCAAACCTCGGGCATAAGCTGGCCAGGGTGATGGAAAATCCAGGCCTGGGCTCCCACTGCGTTTGGGATAAAACAATGCCAAGCGATGCTCAATTTTGAAATATTGAAACAAGGCTTCATAATGCGAACAAAACAATCCATAGTCCGTAAAAACCGGAGGGTAAACTGGCATGGTCCTTAGATAAGCCCGAGCGGTTGTTTGTTGGGCCTGGTAAATGATATTTATCGCTTCTTGCCAATTGGGTACTGCGTTCTCCTCCACAATGGATCGCAGCTGATCTTCAATGGCAATCCATCGCTCGGCATAAGCTCGGGAAAGCCGCCACCTACCCGCAGCATAAGCCTCATTATTGGATAGACTTAAGGATCGTTCGTGGAAATAGCGCACTGGGCGAATCCAGGAACCATAATATTGCTGCAGACCAAATTCTTGATCGAGCGTATTTCGATATACCGCATAATCCTGCACATCCCCCTGATAAAACATATGGTTTATAATCCTCGACCAGGAACGACTCTCCTCTCGATCGTAAACAAAGATTTGATCCTTCCAATCCAACCAAACGGAAGGCAGCTCAGCGGGAACGGTAGTTAAGCCACGCTCCATATTGAGTGCTTTGCAGTTTTGAGCCTTAAAGCTGTAAAAGTTATTCTCGTAAATCCGTTCCTCACTTTGTTCAATTCCGTCCGATAAATCAAACTGCAAAGGATAAGCGGATAAGACCTTTATTCGCTGAACAGATTCTTTTATAGGATAAGCCTCATTAAAACTCAGATTATAAGGCAAGGGAGCTCCTTCCAGACTTATCATTACCTCCACCACCTGACCAGGTCTTAATTCGGGGAAACGCAAGGCAAAGGCGAAGAGCTTACCACTATGTGGGTCAGCCACCAAACTATCTAAAAACTGATTGCGTATACTAGCGGTTCGGGCTTCATAAACCAGAATATCCTCTTCCCAAATACGAAAATCGATATCCTTCAGAATTTCATAATTCGGCAATTGGAAAAGGAGTTTCGACCAATCCTCAATCGATTGTTGGTCGGGGTATTGAAAACGAGCATAGTGAAAGTACCGCTCACCACTCACATCCGAGCCACTATTAAAATACTCCCTCTGAATAATATTTTCTACGGCTACAAAGGAGTCGACTCGATAATCAAAACGCGGGCGAGGCCAGTCGCGCCAATTTTTTTCCCAGAACTCTGCAGTATAAGGTCTTCCCTGCGCAAGGAGCGGATTTCCAGCCCATCCCAGGCATAGTAAAAGGACGATCAGGTATCTGGCCATGCCACTAAATTAATAGAATTCAATAATCTTTTTGTCAGTTCCCAAAAAGCTTTTATATTTGCCGCCCCAATAGGGAAACAACATATCGCGGGGTGGAGCAGTTGGTAGCTCGTTGGGCTCATAACCCAAAGGTCGTCAGTTCGAGTCTGGCCCCCGCTACTAGGAAAGCCTTAGAGCAACTGTTCTGAGGCTTTTTTCATTTTAAGCTTGAGCTCCAGAGCTTAAGTATATCTCCAAGAGACACACCTTTAAGATTAGACCAAGATTAATGATTATGGTTTTCCACTATCATTAAAAAAACAGTTGTGAGAAAGAAAATCAATTCTAAGCCACCAAAGGAATTAGTTTCTTTTGAAATCAGTTCTTACCACAATTCTTACAAGTTGGACTCTAATTACGTCAGTTTGAATCTGTAGCTATCACCCATCAGCACAAGACAATGATTCACAATAACTTGAAAATCCTGACGATAACGCAGGGCACTTTTACATCCATAGTTTTTTGCCAAGAAATGATAAAGGAGATTTAACGCTTCTTTAAGACGGTATTTTATTACCTTTCAAATCCACATCAAATGCAGTTAATGTTTATACCTATCCATGAAAATCACGCTATAGAGGAAGTCTTGCTTTCTGTGAATTTATTAGGTCAATTTAATACTGAAGGAAATATTGCTGAGGTAGAACTAAAAAACCTACCTGGTAGCAAAATGGCAATAAGGTATCAGCATGAAATCAAGGGAGAGTTTAAAAAACAAACCCAAGTTTCCCATGAACATCATAGCAATATTATTGGAGTTCAATTCCTCCAAAACTCTGGAGAAGAAACCAACAACAAAATTAAAATTGCTCAGGGTGTCGTGCTAGAAAACTGGGGTCTTGATGCCTGCAATTTAACATTTGTCACTACATACTATGATAATTGGAATATTGTAATCGAGCAGTTTAAAGCTATTTGCCTTGAGCTAGCATCAATTTATAATTTACACTATCCAATTGGCAGTTACACTTTAGTCTATCGAGACAGGTTTAAATGGAAAGGGAACGTTGATGATTTTAGTATCAGTGAGGGTATAAATCCCAATAGTGAATATTTCCCCAGAAAGTTGATGTCAAGAGATAAAGCTCAATTAATTATTGACACAAGTGGTGAACTTGAATCAAATCGTGAAATTCGAGACAATTTGAATATTTCCTTTTCAAAAGAATTGGGAGAATTAAAAGTTTCGCACTCAGGAACAAGAATTAGTTCAAAAACAAGAAGCATTGAAAAATCCATTGAAGAAAAAAAATTTGACGACTTCTTTGAACAGGCTCACGACTACAACAAATCTATTCTTAATGACATACTTCATAAGTCACTAATCGAAATAATTCATCTGAATAGCTAAATATGGAACTAGACTTCAACACTGATATAAACTCGCTTTACTACTCCCAACCTTATACAATTAATTACAGAGCTGAAGGGATTGATAAGATAATCGTGAATGACGAAATTAATCGACTAATTAAATTTTACAAAGAATCTTATCAAGACATTGACCTGTTTGATGAGGAAGTAATATTAAACTCTAAATCACTTGTCTCAAACCTCACAACTGAAGTTCTCACTCATATACGCCGCAACTTGAATACCGCGATTGAGCCTTCCAGTTGGGGCACCATATCATTTAATTGGGTTAGTCACGAAGGAAGTGAGCTATCAGTAGAGATAGGCAATGATTCCTACTCTATCACTTTCGAGAATAAAGAAATCCTTGTGGACAAAGAATATTCAATTATTGATTTAGAAAATCAAGTACAATTAATTGTCGAACAGTTCTTAGATAGCAGCAAATTTGTATGGGAGAAAACCAAATAGAGTGGTGCCAAATTGAGAATACAGACATTATTTGCAGGTCTATTTTACTCCCTGGAGATTTCAAGGAGGAAGATCAACTACTCAAAATACCTACAACCTTAATTATCCCCTCAATAAAGGAGCATAATCGAAAATCATGTATTCGAGTATCCTGCTGCGGCGTTGATGAAGCCAAAAAAACAATTCTAAAGACGGCGCAAAGGAAAAGGTATTGCGGTTTTGCGTTTATTAAGGTTGGAAGACTAATAGACACTTGGGAAAAATGCCTCGCAGAAAAAAAAGAAAAGAACAAAGGACTTCCAAATATCAAATTGAAAGTCCAATCAACTCCAATATTTTTTCACTCAAACATCTACCTTAAAAATGGTTGTGCCAACTATTTATTTTGTAAGCTTCCCCTGATCCGAACCATTAGTTAATTGACTTTTCCAAAGATAGTATTGTTTTCAACCACCCCGAGGGTACCCTCGGGGTGGTTGCGTTTGGCGTATACCCTAGGCGGTATATTTCCTAATGAATCATGAGGTTTAAAGTTGTTATAGTCATGCATCCACTTTTCTGTTTGCTCCCTTACCTGATGGATATCTTCAAAAATATATTTGTCCAGCACTCCTCGGCGGTAGCTTCCATTAAATCGCTCTATAAAAGCGTTCTGTGTGGGTTTGCCGGGTTGGATATATCTAAATTCTATTTCATGAATGACGCTCCATGATTTAGTGAGCTCAGCAATGAACTCGGGCCCATTGTCCATTCGGATCACATCGGGTTTACCCCTGCGATTGATTAAATGATTAAGCACATATACTACTCTGTTTGATGGAAGTGAGAAATCTACTTCGATATGTAGTGCTTCTCGATTGTAGTCATCAATTACCGTGAATGCACGAAACTTGCGCTTGTTTTCTAGTACATCATGTACAAAGTCCATACTCCAGGTCTGATTCGGCCTATCAGGCACCACTAACGGTTCTTTTACCCGAGCGGGTAATCGCTTCTTAACCTTTCGTCTTAAAGGTAGTTTTAAAGCCACATAAACACGATGTAGTCGTTTGTGGTTCCAAGTCTTGCCTTCATTACGTAAGCGGTGATAGGCGTTCCAAAAGCCTTCCTCAGAATGTTCTTTTGCTTTCGTCAGTAATGCTTCTTCCAGCTCACGATCATCCTTTGCTTGGGCTTGATAGTAATACACGCTTTTACTGAGGTTTAATACACGGCATGCCCTGCTAATACCGTAGCGTCTAGATATTTCCTGACCAATCTCTCTCTTACGGCAGGGCTTTAAAGCTTTTTTTCAATAATCTCTTTAGCTAGTTGATGATCTAGGGCCAGGTTCGCGTACATCTGCTTAAGCTTCCTGTTTTCCTCTTCAAGATCCTTTATACGCTTTAACTCCTTTCCACTCATGCCAGCATAACGCTCTCGCCATTTGTAAAACGTTGCGGTACTAACCCCGTACTCTCGGCTCAATTCCTGTGCACTTCTACCTTGATCAAACTCTTTCAAGACCCTGGCAATCTTCTCTGGCGAAAACTTACTCTTTCTCATAATCGACTGTTTAAAATTAATCCTATTCCTCTACTTTTAAACAGTTCGGTTTTAAGGGAAGCTTACAATTTGATCACCCCATAATTAAAAGAGTAGTAAATATTTTTCATTGCGATATAATATTCGTCAACTACAACTTTTCAAAAGGTAAGCCTGCCGGTTCGATAAGAAATGTATTTAGAGATTTTATAAACACCAAAGGCTTGATCAACATAGAATATGATGGTAATTATCAATTTAAAGACTTTATAGATAAAAAAGAAAGTATCTATCAAACTGTTCAGACGGAGGGGAAATGGAGCGGTAGAACGTACGAGGAAATCATTAAATCAATAGATTGACCTACACAAATACAGGAAAATTTGAAATAAAATACAAACGGCAGAATGCGAGATACAGAGCGATTTTCCTTGATTTTCAAATCTGACCCCCGCTACTAGAAAAGCCTTAGAGCAACAGCTCTGAGGCTTTTTTCATTTTAAGCTTGAGCTCCAGAGCTTAAGTATATCTCCAAGAGACACACCTTTAAGATTAGACCGAGATTAATGATTATGGTTTTCCATTTTCAGTAAAAAATAACCGTGTCAAAGAACATTATTTCAACCAAGTCTAATTTTCCTTAGCAAGAAATTGACTCGCATAATATTCTGGATAATTATAAATCAGAGTTCCTCTTCCAGAGAGAACTTGACGGTTTGGATAGGCATTCAAAGCTTTCAATAGCGCAAATAAACTTCGACTAATGGATGGATTATAATAAACCTCCGTTTCCAATTGCCAAGGAAGCATAAAGTTCAATTTACTCCTGGACTCCAACCGAAGGGTATCCCCAAAGCCCGGACTTAGAATCCCTACCATTATTAATTGGGTAAATTCAAATTCAGGCCTTAAAAGCAATTGTTCAAACTTATAGGGGTCCCTTTTATATGCTTCTGGCAACAAACTTCCCTCCTCTTTCAATTGCCATAGCTTATGAATACTATCTACCACGAAACTTTGATAAGCCATAGAATCCAGATAGGAATTAAAACTAAGTGGTTTCGCTTCCAGAGAATTTAGAAATGAATCGACTAATGCTAAACTTAGAGTATCAATAATTGTCCCTGACTCCTGCTTCTGCCACAGATCCTCATAAGGAATATGCTCCTTCCTTAGAGCCAGATTAAAGATAGAGTCCGGTCCCAAACTTTGCAATTCTTTGAGCAAATAGAATTTACCCGAAGAGTGGAGCTTAATTTCCGCATTCAGAATATGCACTACGGATTCCACTCTTGACATGGCTTGAATACGAATTTCGGGAGACCTACTCTGCCCTGAGCAAACACTAACCATTGTTAAAAACAAAACACAAAGCTTGATCCGAAGTAAAAACCTCATCTTAAAACAACTGAAACCGGTTCACCAATTTTAAAGGCACGCTTGCACTTATAATAAACTGTAATATCCTCAATAAGGAGAGAATCACCTTTCTCACACATTTGATACAATTCAGCTATCTCCTCTTCACGATATCTCCCAAGACTAACCGCACTATACAAATATTGACCTCCTCGAAAGAGACTTACTCTAACACGCCCCACCTTAAAGTCACTACCATCTCCAAAAAACGGCGAATCAGACATCAAACCTATGCTGTCATCTCTTCCTTGAATAAAACTGAGGGCATTAGAAACCTGCACCGAGTCCAATATAAAATCCCGAACCCGAAAGAACTCATCACCCTCTTGACCATAAAGTAAAACAGGAGCCAGTAGCAGGAAAAAAAATTTCATCCTCATCCTAAAAATTAACGCACCACACCTAAAAATAGTGCTAATTCTATTGACTTAAAGCTCATCATTTCAATTTCTTTAAAACCCCATTCCCATTTAGCTCAATCCATCGCCCACTCATTTACCCATCCCTCCCATCTGCTTATTTCATCTTCCTAAGCTTAGTCTAAGAACGGATCTTAAGTGCAAATCATATACGAACATTATGAAAGCACTTTTACCCCCTGGAAGAATTCTCTTTGAGGGAATAGTAGCAGTTGCCCTGCTACTATTTTCTATACCCACCTGGGGCCAATGCGACAATCTCGTCACCAATGGCGAACTAAGTTGGACTAGTCAACCACCCTGCTCGAGCAATCCTTCTGCTGCATGTTGGAGCCCTATGAATGTCCCAACCTACGATTATTATCCCCCTTGGCGGAATTCGCATGGCACTCCCCACGCCACCACAGCTTCAACCTCCTCGCCATCAGCCATGGAATTTGTTGCAGCCTATCTATCAGGTCGACCAGCCAGCCAACAAATGTTTAGTGAAGGCTTTTCCCAGGGAATCTCCACTTTAGTTCCCGGCAAACAGTATATCGTCGCTCTCCAATCGAAACGCATTAACAGCTATATGGCCTCCTCTACTCGAGCTGCCCAGGTAGAAGTAGAAGTAACCAGCACCGCTCCTATACCAACCAATTCTTTGCATCAAGGTGGATGGGCCCGACCCTCGGTTAATGGCAGTCAAAACCTGCTTAGCTTCGAACCCAACACCAGCGGCTTTATGCTTTACGCGGATTGTTTTTATCCGGATAGCGCCTGGTCTAATATCTGGCTCTACACCCGCAATCCCGATTCCCTACCCCCTACCATAGGTTCAACGGTAGATGATATTGAAATCATCGAAAATTTCGACTTCGCAGGTCCAGACACCCTAATCTGCGACACCACTCAATCCGTTGACATTGGCCGGGTTTGCAATTCTTTAAATCTTACCCCTACCTATTCTTGGATCAACCTCAACACGGGTCAACCCGAAGGCAATACCGCTATTATTACGGTAAGCCCTAATGTGACCACCCAATATGAAGTGACCCGGAACTTTGTGGAGCTTAACTGCCCGGCTAAGGATACTGTAACCGTAGTGGTAAACTCAATGGAAATAGATCTTGGTCCGGATCAAGAAGCCTGCGAACCCGCTTCCTTCCAATTAGATGCTGGCTATTTCCAAAACGCGCTCTACCATTGGAATACTGGCGAAGGAACCCAAACAATTACGGTTAATCAAAGCGGAACCTATATTGTTGAAGTTTGGGTATTACCCGATTGCTATGGTACGGATACGGTTGAAATCACTATCAACCCCAAGCCTAATGTTCAACTCAATCCTGCTGGTAGTTTTTGTATCACCGACCCTTCGGTAAACCTAAGCGCTACGCCAACGGGTGGAAACTACAATGGAACAGGGGTTAATGCCAGCGGAGTTTTCGACCCGGGACTTGCCGGCCCAGGAACGCACAGCATTGAATACAGCTATACCAATGCTTTCGGATGCACTGACTCAAAATCCATCGACATTGATGTTTATGAAGCCGTAACTGTTAGCATTGAAGGCGAAGACCTACCCTGTTTACCGGTAAGTGGCATGCAACTCAGCACGATTAGCTCCGGCAGCAATTTAACTTACCATTGGAGTACCGGCGAATCCACCTCCAGTATCTTGGCGCTAAACCCAGGCATTTATGAGGTTACCGTTTATGGCCCAGATAGCGCATGCCAGGCAACAGCCAGCTTTGAAATTGAAATTGAACCCTGCTGTAGTAAGCCTTCAGATTACCCCCTTGGGGACACCATTTTCAATGGCAACTCTGCACAGTACTCAAATGACACTTTGGTTTTTGATGGCAATATTGTAATCGAAACCAATGCCACCCTCAATATCAGCAATTCGGTAATCATCATGCGTAATTGCAGTAAAATTGAAGTGCAAAGAGGCGCTGAACTAATTATTGATGGCTCCAGCTTAGGCTACTGCGAGTGGTTAGGTATCGAAGTTTGGGGACATATGGATGCCTGCTCCAATGACTTCAGCATTATTGGACAATTAACCGCCAATGAAATGGTACTGAGAGACGCTAGCCTTGGTATCCTTCTTGGAAAAAGAGATCCCGGAGCAGGGTACGACTATGCTTATGCTGGTGGTGTAGCTCGAGTTTACAGCTCTATTTTCACACAGAATTACACCGACATCCTCATTACCCCACATGCCTGGCTGGGAATGTGCACCTGTGCCGACCCTGATGGAACTATTTGGCATAGTGATATTCAAAACAATGAATTCCGCTGTTTAGCAGAAGACCCTTCCCCTTGCGAAGACTTCGTTGATCCTATTTTAGAAGAAGTGGAAATGTTCACCCAGGGGCCTCAAAACTGTCCGATATGGACTATGCCGCCAAATACACTCCCCAGCGCCCCTAGTCGTTGTCACATTATTGACCTCACCCCCTTTATTGAATATGTAATCAATAACAATCTTGGCATACTCAGTTGTGGAGATGCCTGCGATAAAGCCGCCCATGTTTCCGGCTCAGGCAATGTTGGTGATATGCTAGGTAATATCACGAATAACAATACCTATTGCAATGATTGCACGCCTAATGTGAATTTCAAATAAGACAATTATGAAAACCAATAGACTACAAAAACAACTCCTGAGCCTATTCCTCATTATAAGTCAGTTTGCATTTGCCCAGGGCAGTGCTTTAGGCCAGCAACAGGGAGCTGAAAATTCCTATCACATCCAAAAAAACACGGATGAACCCGGATTGTACCAAAGCAGTCAACATGGGACCAGCAGAATTCTGGCCGCAGATCCTTTCCTTACGGTAGAATCCGTATTGCTAAGTGGAGGTCGGATTTATGTCTTGCGACTGGATATGGCCATGACTAAAACTCGGGTTATCTATTCGGATGATCAAGGGGTTTCCTGGCAGCTTCTAAAGGTATCCGATCTAATCCTGGATCAATTGGAAATTAACTCTGCCCATGAGCTTATTGCTTTCAATCAATCCAATCAGGAAGAACAAGAACTCATTTTAAGTGCCAGTCAATTGGCCTTAAAAGAAACGGAATCGCGATTGCGTATTTACCCCAATCCCGTGGATGATTTCCTGAAAATAGAAGACCAATATGCCAAGCTTAAAACTGAAGACATTCAACTGTTTTCCAGTATAGGTCAAAGCGTAAAGCTTAAGATCACTCAGGAAGACAATACCTTAATTCTTGATGTCTCCCAACTGAGCCCTGGGATGTATTACTTCAATATTCAATTGGAAGATAGATTGCTTAGCAGAAGCATCCTAATTAAATAATAAATCCAGATCAGAGGGCAGACATTTAAACTGCCCTCTGATTTATTAAAATCAGGAATTTTCCTCTGAATCAGAATTGATTAATTCCAATCTAATTAGCATTTTTATATCGGTAAAATTTTTGGAGGACCAGAAATAAAGCAGCACTTCCGCTTTTATTTGAAGCCCCACAGATAAATATCTGTTTCTTCATTCAAAGACCAAGGCATATTTTGAATGGTGTTATTGATACTAAAGGCTCAATGAAATTACGAACCCTGCTTATTGATGATGAGCGCCTTGCGCGTGAAAACCTCCGCTCTCTGCTTGAGCAATTCTGTTCAGCTCATATTGACTCCATTAGCATGGCCAGTTCTGCTGAGGAGGCCATGGACTTAATGATGCTCGAAGATTTTGATCTCCTTTTATTGGATATTAAAATGCCCGATATTGATGGATTTGAATTCTTAGAAAAAGTCAGTTTTTTAAAGCCTAAACCGGCCTTGGTTTTTGTTACGGCCTTCAGTGATTTTGGCATTAAAGCCGTTAAAGCCTCTGCCCTGGACTACCTCACCAAACCCATTGATCCGGATGAACTCCAAAAAGCTTGTCAAAAGGCTTTAAGCCTGAAAAGAGAAAGGAAATTAAGACCCCAAAAACAAAGCAACCGAATTGCAATTCCCAAATCCAATGGCATCGAAATTTTAGCAATCAACGAAATTGTAAGCCTGAAAGCGGATGGATGCTACACCCTCTTAAAATTAAGCCAGGAAGGCAACCGACTGGTCTCTAAAACTTTGAAGGAATTCGAAAAAGCTCTACCCCAAGAATTATTCTTTCGACCGCATAATTCTCATATGATCAACCTAAACTATATGAGCTCCTACACCACAGAAGGCGGGAGTACGGTAATCTTGACCAATGGCGAAAAGGTACCCATCGCGAAAAGGAAGCTACTCGATTTTAAAAGAAAACTAGAAGAGTTTTGCACTCGGCCGGGTATGTAATGAAATCCTATTACCTCCTTTTTATTACCCTATGCACTATTTCCAATAGTCTGGCCCAGGCTACTCTTATTTTCGAGAACTATGACCTCAAAGACGGCCTTCCCAGTAATGAGATTTATCGCATAGACGAAGATCAATGGGAGCAACTCTGGGTAAGCACTGCAAATGGAGTAGTTTACTTCGATGGCAATCAGTTTACAGTACCTGATTTCTTAAAAGCGAGCAAACTAGGCCTGGTAGAAGGTATCGTAGTTCTCGACGATCAAAACATATGGCTCAGCCACATCCAACTTTTTAAAACACTGCACTATAATGGTAAAAGTGTAGAAACCATTAGTTCCGGTTCCCCTCGTCATACCTGCATTCGCATTCAAAATGGTGACACCTCATTAATCAGCTACCACGAAACAGAAATTCTTATTTCCAATCGATACAGGACCCTTCGAAAAGCATTTCACCTTCCCTATGAGCCCTTATTAAAACCCCGAATAAATTCACTTATCCAACTGAGGCCCAATCGCCTATTGATTGGCACAGATCACGGACCCTTCCTCTTTGAGAATGACCAGTTTAAAGAACTGACTTCCCTTAAGGGAAAAAGACAAGAGCTTGCCGCCCTTTATCAAGATCAATCGGGCTTAATCTCCATGATACTAGATCAAAAGATTTATTTCTTAGATCAGGAACTAAACATAAAAGACAGCCTTAATCTTCCCTTCTCAGATGAAATTCGAGCCTATTGTAGTTTGGACCGCAATAATATCTGGATAGCCAGCAAAGGCATGCAAATCATGCAATACTATAATGGTCAATGGCTAAATCAAACCCGACAACTATCGCTGGACAACCAACATGTTAACTACCTCTATGCCGATAAGCAGCAAAACCTATGGATCTCAACAAATTACGATGGACTGATCTGTGTTTTAAATAAGCCATTCAAATACATCAATGTTGAGTCTGGGCTGGGAAGCAATTTCATTAATCGCATTCAAGCTATTGGCCCCAAACAATACCTCGCGGCTAGTGGTGCCGGTATTGATCTGATCGACTCGAACTACCATGCCAGACCAGTACGCAATTCACAAAGCCTTCATCCCTATTGCAATGATGTGCTACGCCTACCTTCGGGTGAAATTTACACCGCTCTTTCCAAAGGGAAACCCGAAGACTATTTTGTAGCCGAACTCCCTCTGAATAGTTGGGTTCATAACATTCCCGCCTCTTGCCTGGCTGCAGATCAAGATACCATTTACGCAGGCAGTTATGCCGGAGCAGTCCTCAAGAAATACCAGGATTCTACCTTAAAAGTCTCGCGTTTTGCCGGACGGCAGTTAACAGATATTGTGCTTTTAAAAGGAGGCCTGAGCGCTGTGGCAACAAAAACTGGCTTACATCTCTTCCATCGATATCGGAAAGATCGTAATCATTTGGACTTTTTGATCGCCAATACTGCTGCCGAACTACTGAAGGCTCCCATTAACGACCTCCACTTAAAGCCAAATGGGGATTTACTCATTGCCTCCTCCATCGGACTCTATGCTTTTCGTGAAGGCATTTTTAAAAAGTTAAGCCCTCAAAAAGATAAATCCATTTACACCTCCGTTTGCAGCGATTCTCAAAATCGGATTTATGCAGGTACTAAAACCGGACTCTTTTGCTTTGCCGACAAGGATACCCTTTACCTGGGCAAACATTCAGGTTTACTTTCAGATGAAGTGAACTATCTATTTTATGATGAGGATGAGGACCAATTATGGGTGGGAGGGAATAAAGGCCTTAGTATCCTTAAAACAAAGTATTGGAATAAGCTCAAGGCTCAATACCCAGAATTCTATCTTGACTCCTACTCCATTATTCCTGGAGCAAATCAACCTATTGAAGGTGAATCCCTTTCAGAATTAGACTATGATCAAAATGACCTACGCTTTCATTTAAAGCGAAAAGGAAGGCCCGGCAACAAAGCTACCGCCTATTATCAAATCAATACAAGTAGTGGTCAATGGCTACCCATGAACAATGATGTTTTGGAGCTATTCAAGCTTCACCCTGGTGTTTACGAGCTCTATATTCGAATGGCCCATTCCCCTTTTGACGCTTCCCCGGCAAAGAGGTATACCTTTCGAATTGCGGCCCCCTTTTGGAGGAGCATTTATTTTCAAATTGCTGTGGCTTTGACCATCATGGCTCTGGTTGTATGGATTGCCTTGTTGCGCGTTAAACAAGTTCGAAAGGAAGAGGCCCAAAAAAGAGATACCCTTAGGCAGGTTAAAGCTTTAGAGCTACGCTCATTAACCGCCATGATGAACCCGCATTTTCTATTCAACTCATTGAATACAGTGCAACACTTTGCCTCAAAATATAAGGACATCAAGGCCATTCATTATATCAGCGGCATTTCGAAACTCCTAAAACTCCAATTAGAGTCCTTGTTTCACAATCGGATTAGTTTGGAAGAAGAAATCAAACGCCTGAAGCTATATGTTGAACTGGAGTCCGTTCGCCTTGATTCCGAACTAACATTCCAAATTGAGGTAGATGAAAAACTAAATATTCAAGAAACATATATCCCCACCATGATGCTACAGCCTTTCATTGAAAATGCCTTGTGGCATGGGTTAAGGAAGCGCGAAAAAGACAAAAAATTAAAACTCCGAATTAAACTTCAAAATCCTGAACAACTGCAAGTTTGTATTGAAGATAATGGCTTGGGCTGGAAGAAGGGCCAAAGAAAAAGAGATTCCAAACATATTTCCAGAGGCATCCAATTAGTTCTGGAAAGGCTAATGCAATTCAACAATCAAGATGAAACTGAATTAATTAGTATTAGTCCTCTTAGCGAGGACCTTGATTACCCCGGAACCAAAATTAGCTTTCTCCTGCCCTTTAAAGGCCCCTAACTATTCTCGATAAATCAGCCGACGAACCGAACTTGATTCTCCTGAGCCATTCAATTCCAAAATATAAATTCCAGACTGGAACTTCGAAATATCAATATGCTCATTTATATAACCTGAATCCAGTAAGTACCCTTTAAGGCTATAGAGCTTATACTCTTTAAAATCCCCTCCTTCAATGCTCAAATAACCATTACTGGGATTTGGATACACTTTAATCTCAGGCTGCAATGACAGCCCTTCAATCAAAGCAAGATCCGCTGGAAACAAAGCCTCTTCACGAATCCCATAGAACTGCCCTCCAGCACCGATAGCTACCGCACCGGAATCACTAGGCAGAAAATCATAAATATAATCTACAGGTAGACTCAAACTCTGGCTAAAGTTATAGCGGGTATCTGCAATTCTAAACTTACTCTCATCTGCATCATAGCTGATGACTCGATGGGCATTAAAAAAGAAATATGGATTACTACTTGAAGGACTACTAAATATAGGCTGATTATCTATAGGTGTAAATGGACCAATAGGACCTTTTGAGAAATAGTTTTTATTTGCTGCCGCTAGTAATATACTATCCTCCTTAAACTGAAATCGCCAAAGTGGCACATAACCTTGATTAATCGACTGAAAAGTTTGTCCACCATCCGTAGTCTTATAAAAATCGACATTTGTCACTATCAAGCCTGTATCACATGTACTAAAAATAATGTCTTGCATTTTCTCATTTCCATTTAAGCTAAAGTTTAATGGACTACGGTTCCCAAAATCATCGATCCTAGCAATAAAAAAACCGTTTTTCGCTATCCCATATCCGAAATAACAACTACCATCTCTAGAACTTCTAAGTCTTATATAATCAGCGGAATCAACGTCCAAAGTGAAATTCCATGAATTTCCCCCATCGCCAGTGTAATAGGTTCTTCCTAGAGCAGCAAAAACGCCATTTAGCGAATCTTTAAAGGCCATTGGAGGATCTGACTTAGGGGACGCAAAAGGAACCAAACTACTGTCAACGAGATTTCCATTTTGATCCAATCTATGAAATATTCCTAGGCTATTATTTGGCCCCTCCAATTTTACAGGTTCGATCCCAGCAAATTGATAACCCGCTTTACATAGACCATATAAATTAGGATATCGATTTACACCATTATAAGTTATGTTGCTATTATTCAAATTGAAAATCAACAATGTTCCTGCACCATAACTATAGACTATTTTCGAACCCGATAAGGCAAGACACTTTCGATTTCGATCCAAAGGAGCCCCAATATTCCTCTTTTGCCATGATTGTCCGGCATTTAAAGTAAATACTACTGAATCTTCTTTCACATAAACCAATGTATCACCATTGTTAAAAGATTTATAGTTTCCTTGAGCCACTTGCTCAAACCGATGAATTTGACGAGTAAAATTAAAATTACTGTCAAGTTCAATAAGATCTTTCCAATCTTGAAGGACGAAGTACTGCCCAGCGCTTTTTTGTAAATGACTCAAAGTCCCAAGACTACTATCTAAAACTCCAATGTGGTTAGGTCCAGAGCTTTCAATATATACTAAACTATCTGTACCCAGCTTTCTAATATATACACCTTGATCATCTTCCCCTAATAACTGAGAACCCGATAGCGATAAACTATCATAAGATCTACCTCCGTTAAGAGTATAACGAATCAGGTTGTATTCCCCATCTACCACAAATAGGGAGTCAAAAATGTGGAGTTGCCCTGAATAATTTCGTAAAAAGGGGTGAAGACTCCAAGTTTCACCTCCATCTTTAGAAATAGAAACCACCCGTGACTGACTTAAACTTGAGCGCTTCCACTCGTAAAGAATAGTATCACCTAATGAGGCCAGATTTTCAACCTTAAAATTTGATTGAAAATCAGTAAAGCCGCTGGAGTTTAATGAATTTTGATCGATTTTCAAAAAATAAGGATGCAAGGTGATAGCTAAATATTGGTTTGAATAATTAACCAAGCCATAAATCCTTAAACCATCATTTGAAGGATTATACTTCACATATTGTGAATTCACATTCAAAGATAGTAGTACAAATATGCCTAAAGACAAAATTCGAAATATGGCCATTAATACATTTGAATTACTTGTTGATCAATTATTTGAGAATTACACCTAAGTACGGCATAGTAATACCCTGCCTGATATCCTGAAAAACTAATTGACATAGAACTTCCATTAACAGGATTACTCTGCATCAATAATCCATCTGTTGATCTAATAACGTCAATAGTATAGTTTAAGTTAGTGGAGTTCAACTGAAAGGTCAAAATTGTATTCGCACTAACCGGGTTTGGCGATACCGAAGTTATTTCGCCTAAAGAGCTATTAATCGTAAGAGAATCAATAGCCAAAGAACCTGAATTCTTGCTTAGTGAAATAAGTACCAAGGTTTCATTTAAACTATTCATCTGAAATGCCACCTCATCACCACGAAGGGTTAACGTATCCCCGATTTGCCAATCATTTATTGCAATTGAATCACTTGATGTAGAATGAAAAAATGACTGACCGTATGGGACCACACTATCAATTTCAACCAAAGAATTAAACTCTTCTACCGGCAGAGTTACCTCAAATTCTTCTTCTCCAATAAAAGTAAGACCATTTGATTGATCCGAATAGTATTGTCGACTTAAAAACGAATAAGTTTCCCCCATATAACTTCCGGAAATAGGCAAAAACCCAACAGCCATTATCCCTGGGAAAATGGCACTATCTACCATTTCCAAATTCAAAGTATATGGAATAAATGGCAAGTCATACCCTTCTTCTCTTTTTTTGAGTTTTGCAAACAAATTGTCTTGAATTATCCTATCCTCAATTAGAGAGCTATCTGGGAAAATCCTAATAACCATCTCACTATTAAATGCCTGAACATCACCTTCCTTTAGGTTAAACTCTAATACATATGAATTACTCAAATTAGAGTCATTAAGGTTGCTTACGGATATTGTCCCAGCATAATATAAATCTTTATACTTAAACCCATTAGTATTAACAACCGTGATATTTCGCGCCGCAATATTATTATTGTTCTTTACATTTTGACCAGAATTTATTGATTCTGGGTATGTAATCAAGTTGGCTCCAGAACTACCGTTCATCCTGGCCAGTAGGCAATAATGCCAGGTGTTCCAATATTCATTAAATAATTCCGCATAATCAGATAGATCATCTGGATCTATTGTCCAAGGAAACTCCGCAATAAACTCTTCACCAGGTTTAAGTATCGGAATTTGCACGACCCCCAGTTGATCACCCATCTTTAAGTTCGTCCCGGGAAAATTCACACTTCCATCCCAGTTATCCGGCCAAGCTAAAGAGGTACCTGCCTTAGCCCAATACACCCTAAGTGGCTGAATTAGCGACGATTCGCAACCCCTATTAGTTACTCTAACATAAACATGCGGATTTCCATTAAGGAAATCTGGATTTTCATGAGTTTGATATACATATCCATCAGCCTGATTTCTGACCCAAATATCAGGAGAAGTGGTAATTCCGGCTACATTGTTCGGTTCTACACCAATATCGTCAACATCATCACGGATATATAAATCATTCCCCAAAATAGGAGTACCTGTTGCCGCGTTATTCAGAACAGATAACATATCTGGATATTTAACAAACATGCTTTTTATTTTATCTCCCTGACCAGAAGTTAGATCTTGACCGCAAGTACTTGTAGCCCATTTCAAATCCATTATGTTTTTTTGATTCGGCATAGCTAAGTATCGATCATTAAAGGCATCTCTAGGATCAGAGGCAGTACCTTGACCATTCCAAGTTGAACTACATGTAATAATTGTACTCCCGGGATCATCGTATGCCGTGGTACAGTTTTGATAGACAAATACATCTGGATAAGTATCACAAACCTCATCTCCTGCCAAGGCACAATTGGAATTAGGTCGGTTGGGATCCGCATAATCATTAGGCAGCCCTGGAATTAACTGCCCACAAAGTCCTCTATCTAAATGATATAGACCTAGAGCATGCCCGATTTCATGCGACAAAACCCCATCTAATAGAAGATCACCTGTGCAATATGTTGGCTCTATACCTCCTAGAAAAATCACCTGACCTGGAATGGCTTTCGTATAACCTGCATGCATTTGATCAATATCGGCAACATAAACATTTATGGCGCTATTATTATACCTTCCGGTCTGAAACTCTACTTGATTAATTTTACTATTCAGAGTAGCAATTGTAGGTGGTGAACCGCATGAATTACCAAAAGTATATAACGAGGTGCTATTAATTGACTGAATACCAACCAAATTAAAGTGAATACCAATAGAATTATAATCACTTTGTAACTCACAAAACGCGGTCATTACATCCTCATTAGTCCTTCCCTTTGTCCCATCCGACTTTCTTAACACCCAAAATGAAACATCAATAATATACCCACTCTCTTCCTGGACATTATAAGGTCCTTGATTATCTCCGATAATGGTTTCATCAGTTAAACAAATCTGTGAAAACCCGGGCAGCGTGATTAGCACTAAAAAAAGTACAAAAAGAAGATTTCTCATTTATTTACAAGGTTATTTTCCAGCAATCTACGAATTCCCGATTCAAATTTTCAGTCATTACATGCTTAAAATCGCATCATGTTTTAAGTTCACTCCAAGCATTTAATACTAGAATTATTTAGCTCACTTCCTAATTACAGATTATAGAACCGGCATATCTCAAGGGGAATGCAACTGGTAAAAGAAAGACTTAAACATTATAACGGGGAAAGCTCAGATGAGCCTATAAAGATGGAAGCCCTCCAGTCAGATGACAAATTCCCAGGTTGTCTGATACACTTTAAACTATCCTATCAATCCAGCTAAAGGAAGCCCTGGTCTTTCTCATACTCAAAAAAAAGCCGTCTTGTGATTAGCAAGACGGCCAGGATTGTTATGGTTGTTTCGTTTCATGACCTTGTGCGAGGTCTTAGGAAGGCTTTAGTTATCGCGTTCCTGGAGGTAGGTTTCTATGATGAATTCGATGTTATTATAAATCAATGGCTTGGTAATAAATCCTTTGACCACCTCGTACTCATTGGCTCTTTGTTGATCTTCTTTGATCAGTGAGTTACTCATGGCAAAAATGATCGATTGCTTATGTGCATATTCCTTGACATAGGCATCGAGGAATTCAAAACCATCCATTACAGGCATATAAATATCGAGTAGGATGACTGCCGGAAAATCTTCCGAACTCTGGTCCATCCGTTTAAGTTCTTCCAGGGCCTCCGCACCATCGGGCAACAATTCTACCTTGGCATCGGCATAATTACGCATGATTATGTTCTTGAGTACAAAGCTGTTAACCTGATCATTATCAACGATCATGATGCTTACCCCGGAATTACTCATAGTTGTTTAGTCTTTGAAGGGGAAATACCAAATTTATCTTTGTAGGCTTTCCCAAAATAACTCAAGCTGCGGAAACCCAAAGCGTGAGACACTTCGAATATACTCATATCCTCGGTTTGCAGCATATTTTTCGCCTTATGCAGTCGGAAATCATTGATGTACTGAATCGGCGTCATCCCTGTTAATCGCTTTACCTCACGCTCCAATTTGGGCGTGGTCATATTCATGAGTTCAGCAATTTGGGGAATACTGAAATTACGGAATCGGAAATGATTCACCAAAAGCGCTTCCATATGCGACAATACCGGATCCTTTATCCCAAACTCATGGTTAATCGGAGCAGAAGTATCATAAATTCTTCGCAATTGCTCCCGAGTCTTTAGCAGGTTATTTACCCTGGCTAAGAGGATGTCGAATTTAAAAGGTTTTACGATGTAATCATCGGCCCCGAAATTATATCCTTCGATTCGACGTTCGTCCTCACCTAAGGCCGTTAATAAGATAATAGGAATGTGTGAAGTACGCTCGTTCGATTTCACGCTTTCCGTGAGCTCGTAGCCATTCATTTCCGGCATCATAATATCACTGATGATGATGTCGGGCATGTTTAGGCGGCATTTCTCCAAGCCTTCCATTCCGTTGTGCGCTTCGAAAACCTGAAAATAGTCTTCAAAGAGAGCGGTCATAGAGTTCAACAGTTTCTCGTTGTCCTCAACAATTAGCAGTTTCTTTTGCATAACAATCAGAGTTTAGGCAAGCTCAGCGTGAAGGTACTTCCCTTTCCAACCTCACTCACCAATTTAATTTTTCCTTTGTGGAGCTTTACAAACTCGGAAACGATCGACAATCCCACTCCGGTTACGGGAACATTACTTACGTTCGAACCGCGGTAAAAAGATTGAAAGACTTTGGATTGATCTTCTTCCGGAATTCCAATTCCTTTATCCATAAAAGATACCTCCAAATCGTCTTTTTCGAAATCCAATACAACTTTCACCTCCGAACCCGGATCTGAAAATTTGATGGCATTTCCCAGTAAGTTGCTGAAAATGTAGCGAATTAAAGAATAGTCTGCCTGGAATTCACTCGGCTCACCAATTACCTCATGCTTTAACACACAGCTATTGGTACCCGATTCCTGGTTTTCATTGATCAGTTCTTTAAGAATCTGCACAAAATCAACTTTGCTCAAATTAAAGTTCCGCCTACCTGTCGTAAGCTTCTTCAGTTCCAACATATCCATAATCATGGTATTGAGGCGATCTACCTCCTCCTCCATGGTGGTCAGACCCAGATTAATCATCTTGGGAGTATGCTTTACTTTCAGCATTTCAATATTGGCCTGAATCACCGCTAAGGGCGTTTTGAACTCATGACTGGCTACAGAATACAGATTGGTTTTAAACTTAGAAAGTTCCTGCTCTTTTGAAAGGGCATTCATCAGATCCTCTGTTAAATGCACACTCTCGGTTATATCTCGGGTGGTACTTAAACTGCGATATTGCACATTGCCGATCCCCTCAAGCTCTGTGTATGTAGTTTCCAACCACCGCAATCGCCCTTCACCATGATTGATCTGATATCGAATCCGAGTTCCAGGCTGATCAAAAAAGCGCATCAATGTGGTAAAGTCCATCTCATTGATGAAATCCTCACTTAAAAAATCAGTGAGTTTTCTCCCCACCAGGGTTTCTGCTTTATAACCCAAAACCCGCATGGAACTGGGTGTCGCAAAACGTATGGTATTATCAGCATCATGCAAACAAACCAAATCGGTTGTATGCGTTGCAATCAACTGAAAAACGTTCATCGTAGAAAACATTAGAGTCGCTCTTTCGATAACAATAATACAACAAAAATCGCTTAAGCTTAAGATAAATAAGCGATTCCGACGCGTAATAAATTGAAAAAGCCCGCATAATCACGGGCTTTGTCAAAAAATCTAGAATATAAAATTCTAATATCTGTAGTATTCTGGCTTAAAGGGTCCAGCTTTTTCTACACCGATATATTCGGCTTGTTCATCCGATAATATATCGAGTTCAACCCCAATCTTAGCCAAGTGTAATTCCGCTACTTTCTCATCCAAATGCTTAGGCAAGGTGTATACTTCATTCTCGTAATTGCCACTGTTCTTCCACAGTTCGATTTGAGCAAGAGTTTGGTTGGTGAAGGAATTAGACATCACAAAACTTGGGTGACCGGTAGCACAACCTAAGTTCACCAAACGTCCTTCTGCCAAAAGAATAATATCCTTACCATTGATAGTATACTTGTCTACCTGAGGCTTAATTTCAACATGGCTACTGCCGTGATTGGATTTTAACCAGGCTACATCAATCTCATTATCGAAGTGGCCGATATTACAAACGATGGCCTTGTCCTTCATTTTTTCAAAATGCGCACCAGTTACAATATCTTTATTTCCAGTGGCAGTAATGATGATGTCTCCCTCTTCAACCGCATTGATCATTTTCTTCACTTCGAAACCATCCATGGCCGCTTGTAAAGCACAAATTGGATCAATCTCGGTAACGATAACACGACATCCGGCACCACGCAAGGAAGCCGCAGTTCCTTTACCTACATCACCATAACCAGCAACAACGGCAACTTTACCTGCCATCATAATATCAGTTGCACGACGAATAGCATCTACTGCAGATTCGCGACATCCGTATTTATTGTCAAACTTAGACTTGGTTACCGAGTCATTCACGTTAATCGCAGGCATAGGCAAAGTTCCCTTACGCATACGCTCGTACAAACGGTGAACACCGGTAGTAGTTTCTTCACTTAAACCTTTTACGCCCTCAGCCAATTCTGGATACTGATCCAATACCATATTGGTAAGATCACCTCCATCATCTAAAATCATATTTAAAGGCTGACGCTCTTCTCCAAAGAACAAAGTTTGCTCGATACACCAATCAAACTCCTCCTCATTCATTCCTTTCCAAGCATAAACCGGAATACCTGCTTTGGCGATGGCTGCAGCCGCATGATCCTGAGTAGAATAAATATTACAAGATGACCAGGTAACATCAGCACCTAATTCAACTAAAGTTTCGATAAGAACAGCAGTTTGAATGGTCATGTGCAAACAACCAGCAATACGTGCTCCTTTCAATGGCTTCTCTTTACCATATTCTTCACGTAGGGCCATTAATCCGGGCATCTCAGCTTCGGCCAACTCAATCTCTCTACGTCCCCATTCCGCTAACGAAATTTCCTTTACTTTATAAGGAATATATTTTCCAACTGCTGTACTCATAAATTATCTTCTGATTTTTTGCGAATTTCGGCAAAGATACCGCAAATGCTTCGGCTGCAAAATTCTATCTTAAAGCAATATGCCATTATATAAAGAGCATCGATGGGAACACTTCCATCTGGCAATCTGGTCAATAGAGCCGGGGGAAAGCCCAGACTTCCCGCTTGCGGAGCTATCCGGTAGCGACCAAAAAAGGCTGCAAGAATTGAAAAACCCCAATCGCAAAGCCGAGTTTTTAGCCGCACGTTCTGCTTTAGCACATATTCTTGAAGCTACACCGCAAATTGAGTACAGCCCCAAGGGTGCCCCTTCTCTTGCTCAATGGAAAGGACTCTCCATCAGTCACAATAAAGATTATGCAGCCGTTATAGTAAGCAAGCATTTTAAAGTAGGCTTAGATTTAGAAGCTTATCGACCACAAATGCTTCAGCTCTGTAGCCGTTATATGAGCAAACAGGAATTGGGTGCCTTGGGATCAGAACCCGATTTGGAGATGCTTGCCGCCTATTGGTCGGCGAAAGAAGCACTGATAAAAGTTAAAGACGCGCCTGACTTGGACCTGCGAAAAGAAATTCGAATTGCTCCTTTTGCTAAAGGTCGAAGCGCAGTTAGTCGTGGTTTAATACGCAAAGGCAAGCATCAGGAAATCTATCCTTTATACTTTAAAATGGAGAATAATTACTGCCTCTGCTTTACCCTCGATTAAATATTTTCATTTTCATCACACTGCCCTCAGAGGCTTGAAGTGCATAATTTAGTAGGTTTGTGGGCTCATGGAGATGCCCAAAGTTTCGCATATCATTGACGGCGCCCAACAGCAAGGAAAAAAGATGTTGGCCGTACTCATCGACCCCGATAAACCCTCTGAAAAAGAGCTTATTGAGCTCTGTATTAAAGCGAGTGAAAACGGTGCCGACCTCATTTTTGTGGGAGGCAGTTTACTGAGTCGAGACAGCCTTGAAGAATGTTTACGTACAGTAAAAGCGCATATTTCCATCCCTGTTTTACTCTTTCCGGGTAGCGTTTTGCAGATTTCAGATCAAGCGGATGGAATTTTATTCCTGAGCCTGATCTCAGGTCGCAATCCGGATTTGCTGATAGGCAATCATGTTATCGCTGCCCCTTACCTTAAAAGTTCTAAATTGGAAGTTCTGCCTACCGCTTATATGTTGGTAGATTGTGGAACCACCACTACTGCCATTTACATGAGCAACAGTAAGGCCCTTCCGTATGAGAAGCCCGATATTGCTGCTTGCACGGCAATGGCCGGTGAATTTCTTGGTCTGCGCTATTTCTATTTAGATGGCGGAAGCGGTGCTGAAAAAGCTGTTAGTCCTCAAATGATGAAAGCGGTGCGTAAATCCATTGATCGCCCCATAATTGTGGGAGGTGGAATTCGCGATGCCGCCACCGCTCGTTCTTTGGTAGAAGCGGGAGCCGATGTAATTGTAGTGGGAAATCTCTTCGAAAAAAATCCCGAAGCCATGGCCGATATCGCCAAGGCCATACACAGTTTTTAGCATGGACATTAGTATCGAAATTTCGAAGTATCCCTTGCGGGATGCATACCTTGATGGAGTAGATGATTTTTTAGAAAGATTGCATCAACATCCTGAGCTTAAAATCCGAGTAAACTCCATCAGTACTCAAATCTTTGGCCCTGCAGATAAGCTTTTCCCCATTTTAGAGCAAGAGATCACCCGTTCTTTTGAACGCGGTCAAAGCCCATTCGTACTGAAGGTTTTGAAAGGGGATTTATCTTCCATGGAAATTAAAGACTATTGAGCGCATTAAGGTTGAATAGCCTTGAGATTTCGGCCGTAATCAGCAGTTTATTGTATACCATTCTGCTGAGCTACGAAAGTATCTGGTCCTGGCTCTTTGCTATTCTGGCCTCCATATTATTCAGTATCCTTTGCTTTCGCCGAAAGATTTATGCAGAATTAGCTCTACAGGCATTTTATCTGGCTACTGCCGTTTATGGCTATTTGAACTGGGGAGCCGAATTTAAAACCCTCCCCCCCTTAGACCTCAATTACCATCTTTATATAGTGGCGGCCTGTGTACTATTAATCGGGATTAGCGGCTATGCTTTAAGTCACTTCACCGACTCCAAGCTCCCCTACCTGGATTCTTTCACCACTATATCAAGCATCGCTGCAACTATTTTGATGGTAAACTTCTACCCTGAAAACTGGATATATTGGATTGTAATTGACACGGTAAGCATCTGGCTTTATTTCCAAAGAGGTTTAAAGCTCAGCGCCCTCCTCTTTCTTATTTATACCTTACTCTCAATTAACGGTTACCTCTTGTGGAGCGGCGCATTATCGTAGTTAGCGGACCCGAGAGTTCGGGTAAATCACAATTATGCCGGGAGCTTAGTGAAAAGTTAAATATTCCCTGGGTGGCAGAATATGCCCGCATGTACCTCGAGAAAAATGGCCCCGAATACAGCAAAGACAGCCTTCAGGAAATTTACCAAAGCCATTTAGCTCATCAGGCGCAAGCCTTACAAAAACAAACCAATGGCAATATCCTCTTAGATACCGATAGCTTTAATTATTTGATTTGGAATCGACGGGTTTTTGATTTTGATCCGCCGCTCTTGATGCAACAAATCTTAAAAGAGCAAGAGCATCGCTATTTGCTTTGCTATCCCGATTTAGAATGGGAAGCCGATCCCTTGCGGGAAAACCCCATTGATCGCCTGGACATTTTCCACGAAAACCTCGCGCTAATCCAAGCCTACAATCGCCCCTATGCCATCGTGAAAGGGCAAAAAAAAGAGCGCCTCAGCAATGCACTGGACGCTCTTCAAAAATTGTTGTAGAAAGCTATTTACTCTCTAAAAATTCATTGCTGTAGAATTCAGTAGACTCATGACCCTTTAAATCATTTAGGCCGCGAGATTCTAGCCATTGTGCATAGTCCGACCATTTTTGATCTGACATCACTCCCCACCGACTCGCACCAAAATGAGGGCGGATATCGGCGAAAGCCTGCCGAATAAAAACATGATCCACAAAATTGGGATGTTGAATATGATCCAATATTGCATCCAAAACCACGTCCGGCTTATCCTGACTTTCGCGATAGGCCTTCCGGCAAATGTCTAAAAAGCGGCGAATTAATTTAGTCTGACTCGCATCCAAATTCTTGGGCGCCATGATTACCGATGAATAGCCATAAGGCACGCCATATTCATTAGGAATAAAAGCATTGAGACTATCCTCGGCTAATTCCGACTGCATGGCTTCCCAGTGTAAGAACACCCAAGCCACTTCACCAGAATCTTTACGAAAAGCATCCCAAACCTGAAGTCGATCCGGAGTCTCTGTGCCGAATTTTGCCTCAGCACCGTCATATTCAATCATGGCTTTTAGGATATGCTCTTCCAAAGGAGTGTGGTAACCTAAATAGGTGGCATTACTGATATCTGCAGGACGATTTATGCCTGAGGACTTCTTTGCCACAAAAGCACTGCGATCACTCTGCAATATGCTCGCTACCGCCTGAGCATGCACCTGGGCGCTATCCGCTGCGAAAGCAAATAAATGCTCCGAGGGTCCCACTGCCAAATCCACTTCCCCTTCCAACAGTCGAAAGATGGGTTTCTTGGTATAATTATCTCTTTCCGGAGTATCCCATATCAAGTGAATTCCGGCTTCCCGAAACCAGTTTTGAGATTCGGCATAGAAAATACCGCTATGCAAAACATTAGGCGTCCAATCCAAGGCCAAACGTAAAGTATCCAATTGCAAAGCCTCTTCTGGCCTGGCATTCGCTTCCTGTTTAACCGGATTATTACAAGACTGCAGTCCTAATAGGAGTCCTGCAAACATTACTAATTTCCGCATTAGAATACCAGTCTTAGCGTTGCATAAACATTAAGTGGCGCTTGCACTAAATAGGCCGGAGTACCATCAAAAGCTGGCGCACCATAGGTATAATAAAGAGCATCTGTAATGTTATTTACCTGGAGGCTAATTTGATGTTCCTTATAAAAACGCCAGTCGGCAACAAAGTCCAATACGGTGGAAGCGGGTACCACCAAACTAGGATCATTAGTCAATTCCATAAACTGTTCACTGAGGAAACGCGCGCGAATTCCAGCATTCAATCTGGGGTTTATTGCATAGTTCAAGAAGATCGATCCATTCCATTCCGGACTTAAAATTGGACGTATGTTTTCATATACTACATTGGCATCTGCCGGTGCATAAGTGCTGATTCGAGCATCCAAATAAGCCATTTGTGCACGCACATTAAAACGCTTCAAGAAGCTGTAATCGGCCATCAACTCCACTCCACGGCGGAAACTGGCCTCCTGATTAAGATAAACTTGATAGAAACCTTCGCTGATATAAGCCCCGATGGGAGCGATTTCATTCTCGAAAGACATGTAATAGGCATTCACATCTACCTTTAATTTTTGGTACTCAAAGCGAGTTCCCAATTCAAGGTCATTCACATATTCAGGACTCACATTGGCACCGCTGCGAACATCGGCTATATTGTAGCTTGTAACCTGCAAGCCCCCTAATATGTCGGAACGCGTAGGTTCGCGGCCACTGCGACCAAAGGACAAATAAAGTTGCCAATTCGGTTTCAGGTCATAAGTTAGCCCTGCTTTAGGGTTTATGAAGAAGTAATCGCGCGTTGGAATGGCAGGATCTTCACCTAGATAGGAGGCATCGCCACCCAGACTTAAGTAGACCTGGCGGGCTTGAACATCTGCATACAATTTCAGGGGTCCCCAGGCCTTTTCCCATTTTGCAAATACTGAAAATTCGTCTTTACTGCTCTTATCCTGATAATAGGGATTCAAGCGGTTAGGTACAATGTACTCTGCATTTTCGCGTAAGAAAGTGTAAAGATGAGTTCCGAAATTAAAGGAGCCCAAATTAGAATTCCAATTAAAATTCGAAAGCCAACCGTAATGGTCATTATAGAGCGGATAATTGATAGCGGTTAAACCCGATGGACTGCTGCTATCTGGATAGGAATACGGGAAGTCGCCTCCGGCACCGCCATAGTAAATGGTGTTTACCCAAGAATTGTTAAGCCCGATTCGCCAGGTATGTTGCAATTGAAACAACCACTGTGAAAAATCATCAATGTCGGTTTCGTTCAAAATATTCGTGCGAGGATCGCGCTGAATTTGAGCTAGAGGAACTGGTGAATAGGCCAAATCATTTTGGGTGTTGCCGGCAAAAGCGGTGAATTTAATGGCATGCTCATCCCCAAAATAGCCCCCAGAGAAAAATAGGGAATTCGACTCCGTACCCGAATGGCGACGGTAGCCATCGCTCTGCAAACGACTCATGCGTGCATAAAAGGCCGTGCGGTTTTCCATTAAGCCGGTATGTACCTCAGCACTGGCTCGAAGCGTATTAAAAGAACCGCCCGTCAATTGAACTTCCGTACTGGGCTTTTGGCGAGTCAGGGAAATAGATTCGAAATTTACCGATCCGGCATAAGAAGCCACTCCATTACTAGAAGTTCCCACCCCACGCTGAATTTGCACGGATTCTACGCTATTCCCAAAATCAGTAAAATTGGAGAAGAATACCCCTTGGTCCATCATGTCGTTTAAAGGCACCCCGTTCAGGGTAATGTTTATCCGACTTTGATCGATACCACGCAAACGCATTTGACCATAATTACTGAAGTTGGTCCCAGACTCTGAATAGGCCACCAAGGAAGGACTTAATCTCTCCAGAATAAAGGCTCCATCTTGCCCTTGGAATACTTTCTCAATTTGTTTTTTGTTGAGGGTAACCTGAGCTACCGGCGCATCGGCCGAAGCCCGAACCGTAGAAATGGTTACTTCTTCTAATTGATGGACCTTAGTGCTGTCCGTTTCCTGAGCCCGAATAAGGGATGGGCTCAATCCCATTAAAGCAAGAACAAGTAGTTGCCTTTTCATAAAACAAAATGTTATGAAAAGAAACCGGGGTATGCTCCTTTTGCGATTTAATAAACAATGATTGAAGCGTGCTTTACGCTCCTTTTCCCTACGCCGGCATTACCCGGATCAGGTATGGATGGCAGAACCACCCTGGGTATAATCTCAGCCTCTCTTTAATTTGAGAAGCACCCCGTGAGAAGTTGCAAAGCTATAACAAGACTTCTTGGAATCCAATAGAGCGAAATTGAACATTGCAAGTAGCTTTGCCGCCTCTAACAAAAAAGCACAAATGAAAACTCGAAATCTTTTTCTTAGCCTGCTCATTGGGGGAAGTCTGAGCGCACAGATACAGCTGGATACAGTTACTGTCTCCGCTGCCCTTTTCGAGCAAAGCTTGATGAACAGTAACCGCAATGTCCAGATCCTTTCCGGGGAAGAGTTGGAAAAGGCACCGGTTAACAGTGTAGCAGAACTATTGGATTTTGCTACCGGAATTGATGCCCGCCAGCGCGGGATTTACGGAACTCAAACGGACCTAAGCATCCGAGGCGGTAGTTTCGAACAGGTATTAGTATTGGTAAACGGAGTGCGACTGGGTGATCCGCAAACCGGCCACCACCTTATGAATTTACCGGTGGCAAAAAACGACATCGAACGAATTGAAATCCTCTTAGGCGGCGGCTCCTACATCTTTGGCGCCAATGCTTTTTCCGGTGCCATTAATATCATCACCAAAGAAGCGAAGGGCAATGCCACCAGTCTTAATCTAGACTATGGTATGTTTAACAGCCTACAAACTGGATTGCAACAAGAAATCAAAGGTGAAAAGCATCAAAGTCGCATCTCGCTTTCTCATAATCGCAGTGATGGTTTTAAGGAAAACACCGACTTTGTAAACAGCAATGTTTCCTTGCAAAGTGATTTCAAATTAGGAAATCAAAACATCAAAGTGCAGGGTGGTTATACCGATCAAGGATTTGGAGCCCAGAACTTCTATTCCGATGCCTATCCTGATCAATACGAAAAAACCCGCACCCTATTTGGTAGCGTAGATTTAAGCAGTGGAGAAAAAATCCGCTGGAATCACAATCTATACTGGCGCCGTAATTGGGATGAATTTCAACTTTTCCGTGAAGAAGGTGAAGATTTTTACCAGTACCGCAATGGACTTTTTATCGCAGGCAACGACACCGCACCCACCTGGTATGCTGGTCATAATTACCACCGCAGTGATGTGCTAGGCGCTAAAAGTCAGATGAGTTTCGACTCAAAACTGGGAAGCACTGCCCTAAACCTGGACCTTAGGCATGAACAGGTTCGCAGTAATAATTTAGGAGACAGCCTCAGCGATTTTATCCCCATCAACAACAGTCGTGGTGCTTACTATTTGGGGGCTGAACGCCAAAACCTTTCATTGTCTGGCCAGCACTTATTCCGAATTAAGCAATGGCAAATTAGCGCTGCTTTACAGGCCAATTACAATACCGATTTTGGCTTTGGCTTATACCCAGCCTTAAATGCCGGTTTGCGCTTAGGTAAATCACATAAAGTGTATAGCAGCTTTAATCGTTCCTTCCGCTTTCCATCCTACACAGACCTTTACTATCGTTTGGGAGGAGCCCGTGGAAGCTCAGATTTACAAGAAGAAGAGTCCTACAATTACGAGGCAGGCTACCGCTTCTTTGGTAAAGATTGGTATGGCAATGTGAGTGTTTTCTATCGTAATGGGCAAAATATCATCGACTGGACCCAAGCCTGTGATACCTGCGATTTAATTGCTGGTAATACCTCGGAAGTGAATTTTATGGGTGGCGAGTTCAGCCTGCGCAAGAACTTAAACCCGGAGAACAACTTCCTGGCTTTAAGTTTTGCCGAGTTAAGCTACACCTACTTACAAAGCAGCAGCCCCAGCAAAGACACCGTTTATCGCTCCCTTTATGTATTTGACCACCTCCGTAACAAAATCACCTTGCGAGTAGGTCATCGCTTAACTGAAAAACTAAGCTTGCATTATTTCCTAAGTTATCAAGATCGTCAAGGGCAATATCGCGATGCCAGTTCTGGCGACTTGACCGATTATGCAGATGTTTTCTTAGTGAACGCCAGTTTGGATTATCAGATCAAGGATTTCACCCTTTCCTTGAAGGGGCAAAATCTCTTGAACAAGAAATACTTTGATCGTGGTAATGTAGAAATGCCTGGCTTATGGCTGCAGGCAGGATTGCGTTATCGTTGGTCCTATTAGATGATTATTCGTCGGGACCGGTATCCAGGTCCCGGCGGATTTCACCTAAGGCCTGTTTAATCATCTTCAGCTTTTCTACCGCCTCCGCTATACGGGCTGTATCTTCTCGGTTTTCCTTGAGCTTAGCTTTAGCGCCTTTCAGGGTAAAACCCCGCTCCTTCACCAAATGATGAATTACCTTGAGGTTTTGCAAATCCCGAGGTGTAAATAAGCGGTTTCCCTTCTTATTTTTCTTAGGCTTAAGAATATCAAATTCCTTTTCCCAAAAGCGGATCAAGGAAGTATTCACCTCAAATAAGGCGGCTACTTCGCCAATGCTGTAATAGCGCTTTTCTTCGTCGAAACCCTCGTCCATTAGTCAAAGGATTGGTTAGTTTGACTGGCCATTTCAATCAAGCGACTGAATTCTTCGGCCGTTAATTCGCCATAGTAGAAGTTCACCGGATTTAAACGCTCACCATTTAAATGCACTTCATAATGCAAGTGTGGTCCGCGTGAACGTCCGGTATTCCCAACAAAACCAATTAAATCGCCACGTTTCACTTTTTGCCCTACGCGAATATTGTAATCATTTAAGTGGGCATAAATAGTAATGTAACCATAGCCATGATCAATACGGATATGGCGTCCAAAACCACTGGATTTGCTATCCGCACGGATTACTTCCCCATCGCCAGTAGCATAAACCGGAGTGCCAGTCTCGGCGGAGAAGTCCATACCATGGTGAAATTTCCGGGTTTTCGTGAAGGGGTCGGTACGCCATCCATATCCTGAGGCCATCCGCTTTAAATCTTCGTTGGCCACCGGTTGAATGGCCGGAATACTGGCTAAAAATTCAGATTTATCCTTGGCCAACTCTACAATCTCATCGAAAGATTTGCTTTGCACATAAACCTGTTTGGTGATGCGATCCAAACGACTGGCTGTAGATTTTATTAATTCCGAGTTCTCAAAGCCTTCCAGTTTCCTATAGCGATTGGCACCGCCGAATCCCGCTTGTCGAACGGAATTAGGAATAGGCTCTGCTTCAAAAATGGTACGGTAAATATTGTCGTCACGTTCTTGCAGATCGTCTAATACGTCTGAAACCTGATCGAAGCGCTCGTTGAGTATGGTATACTGAATCTTCATATTATCCAATTCCCGACGTAAACGCTTCTCTTTAGGAGAATCGATAAAACTATCAGCGACCATATAAAGCAGGACACTGGTCAAAAGGATAGAGGTAAGATAAAAGAGGCTGCGGCGCAAGCGATAAGCAGGCGTCTTTTCAATTTTACGGTACGAAAGTGTTTTAGGGTCGTAATAGTACTTGACCTTCGCCATATTCCTTAATTTTGGCCATCATTTGAGAAGAATTGCAAGTTACTGCAAAGCTCTATCTCAATGCAAAGTTGCAATAATATAATAAACACAATCTTGTGTAATTCCTATGGCTCAAGATAAGTCCTGGACAGCGAAGGAGATTCGCCAGCAATTTTTAGACTTTTTCCAAAATAAGGGACATGAAGTCGTTCCTTCGGCACCAATGGTAATTAAAGGGGATCCTACCCTGATGTTCACCAATGCCGGGATGAATCAATTTAAAGAAGCCTTTTTAGGGAACCGTCAACCCAGCAGTTCACGTATTACCGATACCCAAAAATGTTTGCGGGTAAGCGGAAAGCACAATGATTTGGAGGAAGTAGGTCATGACACCTACCACCATACCATGTTTGAAATGCTCGGTAACTGGAGTTTTGGTGATTATTTTAAAACCGAAGCAATTGCCTGGGCCTGGGAACTGCTCACTGAAGTATATGGTCTCGACCAAGAACGTTTATACGTTACTGTTTTTGAAGGCGATACCTCCGAGAATTTGGAGCGCGATGATGACGCTGCCAATGCCTGGAAAGCTTACGTTCCAGAGGAGCGCATTCTAAATGGCAATAAAAAAGATAATTTCTGGGAAATGGGTGCTACAGGTCCTTGTGGTCCCTGCTCTGAAATTCACATGGATTTACGCTCAGATGAAGAGCGTTCTAAAGTGGAAGGTGCCAGTTTGGTAAATCAAGATCACCCCCAAGTGGTGGAAATCTGGAACCTGGTATTCATGGAATTCAACCGTCAGGCGGATGGGGCTTTAAAAGCGCTTCCCGCCAAACACGTGGATACCGGAATGGGCTTCGAGCGTTTATGCATGGCCCTGCAAGGCAAGCAATCCAATTACGATACGGATGTATTCCAACCCTTAATTACTCGTTTAAGTGAATTAAGTGGTATCGCCTATGGTAAGGCCGAAAAAAGTGATATCGCACTGCGTGTAATTGCCGACCACGTTCGGGCGGTTGCCTTTGCTATTGCAGATGGGCAATTACCTTCCAACAATGGCGCCGGCTATGTTATCCGACGCATTTTACGTCGCGCTATACGCTATGGCTTCTCCTATCTGAATTTGAAAGAAGCCTTTATCCATAAATTAATTTCCATCCTTTCGCAGCAAATGGCGGAGTTCTTCCCTGAAATTCGCGATCAGAAGGAATTGGTAGAAAAAGTAATTCTGGAAGAAGAGCAAAGCTTCTTACGCACTTTGGAACAGGGATTAAATCGCTTGGATCAAATCCGTCAGGAAAGCCAGAGCAAAACAGTAGATGGCGCTCGGGTATTTGAATTATACGACACCTTTGGGTTCCCACCGGATCTTACCGCTTTGATTTTGAAGGAAGAAGGCATGAGTTTCGACATTGCCTCTTACGAATCGGAAATGCAAAAGCAAAAAGATCGTGCACGTTCGGCCACCAAAGTCGATACCGGCGATTGGGTGGTGATTGAAGAAGATGATCGCGAGGAATTTATTGGCTACGACCATTTAGAAGCCAAAGTGCGCATTACCCGCTACCGTAAGGTAAAAGCCAAGAATAAAGAATCTTTCCAAATCGTATTAAACCTTACTCCTTTCTATCCCGAAGGTGGTGGTCAGGTGGGTGATCATGGAAAATTGATTTCTGATAATGAGGAAATCAGCATTTACGACACTAAAAAAGAACATGGGCTAATCATTCACTTTTGTGATAAGTTGCCCGAAAATCCTCAGTCCGAATTTAAAGCTCAGGTCGATAGCAAACGCCAAAAGAGCACCAGTCTTAATCATACCGCAACCCACTTGCTTCATCAGGCACTCCGCGAAGTTTTGGGCACGCATGTAGAACAAAAAGGTTCACTGGTAAATCCGGATTACTTGCGTTTCGACTTTAGCCATTTCAGCAAAGTAGAAGATGAGCAATTGGCCGAGATTGAAAGATTGGTAAATCAAAGAATTCGGGCCAACTTCCCCTTGGAGGAGTACCGCAGCATCCCCATGGACGAAGCAAAAGAAATGGGTGCCATGGCCCTCTTCGGTGAAAAATACGGAGATCTCGTTCGTGCCATTAAATTTGGCGAGAGCGTTGAACTTTGTGGTGGTATCCACGTCCAAGCCAGTGGCGAAATTGGATTGTTTACCATCACTTCCGAAGGTGCCGTGGCAGCTGGCATTCGCCGAATCGAAGCTTGCACCGGAGATGCGGCACGCCAATATTTAAATGACAAGGCAGCCTTATTAAACAGCCTTCAGCAGGAGCTTAAAAATCCTAAAGATCCTTTAGCCGGATTGCTAAAATTGAAGGAAGAAAACGCTCAACTTAAAAAGCAAGTGGAAGCCTTCCAACAAGCGCAAGCAGCACAGGAACGCAAAGCCTGGGCTCAAGCGATTGAAAGTATCAATGGCGTGGATCGCCTGATCCTGGAAACCAGCCTTGATGCCAAAAGTATTAAGGATGCCCTCTTCCAATTAAAGGCCGACAAACCTCAATTGGCCGCGGTAATCGCATCCAAAAACGAGGGTAAAGCGAATATTGCTGTAGCTTTGGGAGATGCGATTTTAGCTTCCAAAGACTGGAAAGCAGGAAATCTCGTTAAAGAATTGGCCGCTGAAATCGGTGGCGGTGGCGGTGGCCAGGCTGGATTTGCCATGGCTGGCGGCAGCAAACCGGAAGGAATAGAACAAGCCTTGTTAAAGGCTAAAACCTTATTACAAAAAGATGCGTAAACTCTTCACTCTGGGATTCGTATTCATCGGCTTAAGCCTGATGGGACAAGTAGATGATGACATTCACTATTACACCGATTCGGATGTAAATAAATCGCGCTTCAACCTGGCTTTGAACCTCAATCCCTATTATACCGATATGCGGCTCATTAATAGTGATGCCTCTAACAGTTTGTTCAACACCTATTCTGAAGAGTTTAAAGCCACGGGATCCTTTAAACTGGATTATGGCCTGGACCTCTTTTATGAGATTGGTCCGTCCTTTCATTTGGGAATTGGTATCGTGAGAGCTCATGGTGGTTACACCTGGCAAGATGTAGTGCTCGACACTTTAAACCCCAGTTTCCTGGCCGATAATGAAGTGGATATCACGATGTTTTCCATTCCTATCAAAGTGAATTTCACTACTCGTATTTCGGATGTTTTCAGCCTGGAGGTAGTACCGATGGTGGAGATGAATTTCCTGGATCAATACAATGGCAGAATCAGCTATAATGGCAATCCGGATGCACCGGCAGATTCAACCTTCAATTTGAATAATGACCTTAGCAAATTGAATTGGTCGGTGGGTATTGCCTTAGGAGGTACCTATTGGGTAAGCAGTGAATTCGGAATTTTTGCCCGTGGTTCTGTGCGCTATCTTTTAAATGATATTGTAGATCCTGATGGTTATAGCTGGCCTCGCGAGACCTTGCTCAACTTCGGATTAAACACCGGAGTTCGCATCCGTTTCTAGGGCACCAAAACCGCCTCAATCTGATCGGGACCACTGCCATCATTGGCCGTGAAGCTTAAGGCTATTTGGGAATAATCAGCATTCGCTGTTCCGCTGCCCACATAGCTTATTCCCGCTGAGTTTTGATTAGGAATACTTAGCTGGGTGCCCGAAACTAAGGCTGCCACCTTGGAGTTCACCTCATTGTAAAGTCCTTCGATCACAATCTCATCATCGGCATCACCGGCCACAATATTTACCTGGTAAAATTGGGGGTGGTTGATACCGGTGTTTTCGGTAACATTCCACTGCCCCAGGTACTTATCACGAATAGCCACAGGATTTTCACTTGGGTCGTCTGATTCACAGGCAACCAAGCTCAAAACTAGCAGGGCCAAAGCCCAACTAAGAAGAGAATTAGTCCTCCTTCTTAGTGGCTTTATTTTTTTGATAAGCTTCATTAAGATCCTTTACTACTATATCGGTAATATCGTAGGCAGGGTTGGCTAGCAATAGCTCAGAAGCAGGTCCATAACTGAAAATAAAGTCATAACCTTCGCGCTCCTGGATAATCTTCAGGATGCTATCCATATCTGCCATGATAAGCTCATTAAGCTCTTGCTCCTCATCGGCTAATTCCTGAGTACGTTCATCACGGTAACGCATCAAATTTTGCTGCAATTGCTGCAATTCCATTTGCTCTTGTTGAATTTGAGCTTGAGACATAGATCCGGCACTCTTCTCAAAGTTGGCCACATTCTCCTGAAATAGGGCGCTGCGACGCTGCAATTCGCTTTCAATCTCTTTGGCCTTCTCTTCTAACTGACCTTTGTACATCTGATGTAATTCGTACTTCGCTAATAGAGAATCACTGTGCACATAAGCCATGGATAAACCAGAGCCATCCGCTTTAGGCTGACTAGCAGGTGTAGAGGCAGATTGCGCCTGGTTACAACTTACACTAATGATACTTGCACTGGCAATGGCCAAAAGACTTAAACGAAAAGCCCGATTCTTCATGGATAAATAATTTTCCGCAAAATTACGGAATGAAACGCTCACAGCCTTAGCTCATAAACAATTCTGAAATCCAGAAATTCCGCCACATTCGCATGCGCTTTCAAACCTGGCCCCAGGGCCAAGCCTGGTAATGGGCGATAGAGCAAGGTATAACGCTGATACCAGGGCGCAGAAGCACCGTATTCCTTAAACAAGTAAAAGCCGGCAGCCTGACTAAAGGTGAATTTCCCCAGTATGAATTCATGGCCCAACTCTATTCCCCATTGCTGATGACTTTGCTCACCACCCTGTCGCTCTATTTGCCTTCGATAAGCCAGATTGCTGATCCATTCGGTTTCTAAAATAAAGGCGGAGGTTCTGGCAAATTGATGGGAATACCGCAAGGCTGCTCCCGAAACCAAATAAGTCACCTCTCGCTCATCCACGCCTTCACCTACCATACCACCTGCCTTGGCGGCTAAAATCCCATGTAAGCTCAACAGCTTTTTACGCTTTTCAGGCTCAAAGGCTTGCTTGGCTTTCGCCTGAAGATGTATCGCCTCCAAACTATAGTCAAGACCCAAAGCCAGGCTAGGGTAATTTAAGCCCTTATTAGGCTCCTTTACGCCCCCATTACTGGAATGATTGTAACGTGCTTGAAGTGACATTCGCCAATGATCATTAAACTGATAGGCCGTTCCCAAGCCCAATACCAAATAAGCACTTAAGGGCAGAGAGTAACTGTAATTTAGGGGATTCTCTAGCACATCATAAGGTCGACTCAGGTAAATCAATCCCACCGAAGCTCTGAGATTAAAATACCAGGATCCACCAATCTTATACCATGGCTCCAAAAAGCCATACACCGGTACGCCAAAACCCAAAACTTCTGGATTATCATAATTATGAATAGCAGCACTTAAACCCAGCCTTGGATAACAAAAACAATTTTCCCAATGCTTTTCAGATAAGAGCCAACGCTGAACACTTAAACCAAATGCGGATGGATACGATTGGCCAATGGGAGCCACATCCTGACTATGCAAAAACAAAAAACCATACTCGGCTTCAGCCTGATAAGAAATAGGACTTTGCGCCTTTAAAGTTTGCGAGAATGAAAAACCAAGGCCTATAAGTAAAATGCTAATCCTGTAAAATGGCATACCAATCCGGATATATTTTGCGCATCCATAATTGATGCATGGCCTTGGAAAAATGCAAACCGTCATTAGCTATCCAGGGTCCTGTATTTGGATCCTTTCGACTTAGTTCGGTTATATCAATAAAGCGAATTGCAAGACTATCGCAAAGGTTCTTTTGCAACTGATTAAAAGCATCAATTTCAGTCGATATTTGAGAGCGATTACCACTTCCAGCGGGACTTTGCCCCCAATCCGGAATGCTAATCACCAATATGGAAGCATACCCGTTTTTAGCTAATTCTTTTGCTTGATCAATGATGAGTAGAAACTCCGATTTATACTCCTCCACACTTCTACCCTGATACTGATTATTAACACCAATCAACACACTTACCAGATCGTAGCTCGGATCAAAATCGGCCTTAGCCATAGCTTGTAAAAGATCCTGACTGGTCCAACCATTTTTAGCCACTACCTGATAGTTTAGTCTGGTATTGGAATTTGACTCCTCCAAAGAGTCAACCAATAAAGCGGCATAAGAGCTATCCTTGCCTATAGCCGTGCCAATAGTATAGGAGTCGCCTAATGCCAAATAGGAATAAGATGGCCTGGGTTCGGGTTGAGAAGCATCCGGCGCACTGCCATTCGCACAGGCCCACAATACCAAGCCCAGTAAGTAAATACTTCGCATACTAATGGTCGTTTCCGCTAAGGTAAGAAGCAGAGTAATGAAAAATAATCGCGCATCTTAAAACAAATAAGCCGTCGAATAAAGTATAGTTGCTGTACACTTTTATCCGACGGCTATAAAAAGGGCTCATGCTACCCTTCCCTCTTATTTATTCTCCAGAGCAAAGGCTCTATTCTTCGCCTATCATTGGCCAAACGCTCATACGGCAATCATCGCCTTGGCAGCTACATTCAGCATACGGGGGCGTTGCCAGTACCCAGCGTTCTTTACAATCTTTAGTTTCATCACTGCAAGCACCAAAGCAATCCACAACGCTGCGAATCCCCTCTTCTCCATTGGAAATAAGTGCCGAAATGGAAGCTCCATCCGCAGACTCAACATTGAATATCACTCCAAAAAAACCTGCACTGGTGGCTATATTCATTTGAACCAATTTGAATTCCGTTATCGCATACTCTGCTTCTAAATAGTAAGCGAGTTCTTTCGCATAGGTACCATACTCCTCCGTCAACCAATTTAATACCTGGGTGGCATTGGCAATTTCCTGTTCTTGATCACCCAAAACGAACATCCGCAATTCACCGGATTCACAAGCACTGAAAAAATAATCAGGATTGGCACCAATCCCCGTCTCTAATCCACAACTTCCATCGGTAATTACCAGGTATTCCTTAAATGCTCCATTTTTCATGGAATTGAAAAAGTCACTCTGTTTGATTTCAATTCCTCGGTTTGATTTCCCCTGCCAAGTTTCATTTTTACCGCATTGCGTTAATAGAAGACTAAGCATCAACACGGCCACTAAGTACACGTTCCTTTGCATTGTTATAATTTTTGATTCAGGTAAACCTAGTTAAAAATATATTTTATGACAATATTTATTTTACAACAACTTTGAACTATTAGTTCTCTAAATATTCATTTAAATGTCAATAAAATATACTATAAATTTTTACATAAAAAATCAGCCATAAGACAGAATTAAGAACTATTATACTTCTCCCTAACACCCATCCCCAAAAAGGGAAACGGCAACTCCTTATAAATTGACAAATTTTCACCATCAAAAAGCTTAAAAGCACCAAAATTCAACACTATTGAAAATTCTATCTTCGAATTTTATGTGATTTTCGAATTCGCTTTTTTCTTCCTAAAACGAATTATTTAGCCATCAATTTAACCGAAAATAAAGCTAACGCTTACACCCATCTCCAAGTCTGATTCTAGCCTAGAGCCTTTAATCTTTAGGGCATTTTTAGAGAATATGGATTTTAGAGGCTTCGATCCTTTAACATAGCTACCTTTGCGGCTATGGAAATTAAGCAGGTCGAATTCGTAATCAGCAATACTAATATTGCCAAGTGTCCCCAGGATAAGAAACCCGAATATGCCTTTATTGGCCGTTCCAATGTGGGTAAAAGCAGTTTGATCAATTGCCTTGCGAATAACAAAAAGTTAGCTCACACCTCCTCCAAACCCGGGAAGACGCAATTAATCAATCACTTTATTGTAGATGACACCTGGTACCTGGTAGACCTCCCAGGTTACGGATATGCTAAGGTGAGCAAGAACTCTCGCCAAAAATTCCAGAAAATGATTGAGGACTATATTCTGGAACGCCCCAATCTGATAAACCTCTTTGTATTAATAGACTCCCGCATTCCCCCACAACAAATTGACCTGGAGTTTATGGAGTGGCTAGGTGAAAATCAGGTACCCTTTTCTATGGTTTACACCAAGATTGATAAACTCAAGGCGAATCAGCTCAATAAGAACCTGCAGGCTTACCATAAAAAGATGCTTGAAAGCTGGGCCGAAATACCGGTATACTTTGCCACATCCGCTGAAACAGGAGCGGGAAAAACGGAAATCCTCAGCTACATTGCTGAGATTAATCGAAAGCTAGACTTAAACTAACCGCGCTTCAGGACATTCATTTTTTCCCCCAAGTCCATCGCATACTCGCGTAGGTCTTTGGCGTAATCAGCCTCGCCTCCCGCGCGCTCTAAGGTATCGGCCAAAGCCATAATATTCTGATGAATGTATTTCTTCATTTGATCCAGGGGCATATCCTTGGTCCACAAATCAATGCGTAAAGTCTCCTGCGCTTTCTCATCCCAGATCGAGATCATCGCCGCCTTGGTTTTAGAATTTTCCACGCCACTGTCAGCGGCAGACCAGGTCATTTCTTCGGGAACCCGATTTTCATCCAGACCAATGTTCAAGTTTATATCGGAGCGATGCGCTACTGCCATATTCAAATTTTTGGCAAAGGTAAAAGCCCCAATTTAATTGCAGGGCAATTTTCAAGTCCTTTCCTAAGGCTTATAGGAGGAGAGCTTAAGAAGCTTTCGACTATCCATCTCCTTAAGCCAGCTGCTTATATCTTGCTCTGGGTATTCATCCAAATAGCTGTTTAAAACCCGATAACCAAACCACCAACCTACGCGGCCGGGTGTCTCAGCATCTATATTGGTTCGAAACTTTGAGAAAGGAGCAACCGACATAAAACGACGTTTTAATTCCTCCTGACTTTTAAAAAGCATTTGTTGCTCGATAAAATAAACCCACATCTCCTTTTCATGCTCTACACAAAACTTCTGCTTCTCAGGTGGATACACCAATAGGGTCGCTTCATCTACCTTTCCCAACAACAATTCGGTAAGCTTCAATAGCTTTCCCTGATAGAGCATCGCATCCAACAAACTTACGGGCTCAGCGGGTTTGGGTACTCGCTTCTCTGCCAGGGCATAGGCCACATCTCGCAACATAAATTTCGATTGTCTGTGGTATTGCAAATACTGTGGTAATATCTCATAGTACTCCTTAGCAGGCTCACCCAAATACAAATCCAGCGCTACAAAAACATAAGGAGCCGAAACTACAATCGGATAATTAAAATCAAGCCTGGAGATATAGCTAAACACCTCAAGAGTATCCTGAGTTCCGAAATAATAATAGTAGCGTTTCATCATTTTATTTAGCTCCTGCTCCCATTGAGCCAGGTCGCCAAACTCCTTTTCCGTAAGGGCAAACAATTTATTCTGCAATTCATCCTTGCGTTGATTACGCCAGAAAATCATCTCAGCCTCATTACTAAAGAAAGGGGCATACTTTTCAGTGATTGCATTCAGACCTTCTTCAAAATGATTGGTATCCAAAGTATAAAAGGCGCGATCAAAACGTTGTAATTCGGTGTTAATAGCAATCTGATCCAGGTCAATCTGTGGATCCTCATCACATGAAACCGTGAACAGGATTGTGCAGAAAACAAATAACAAAAGGCGCTTCATTATGGGAAGGGTCTTAATTTTGTTCAAAACTAAGCATCTATGCGAATCTATTTCTATGCCGCCTTATTGCTTCTTAGCAGCGGCACTTTATTAGCTCAAGAACGCAATTTTCAACTGGGAATTATCGGCAGCAGCCAACTCAGTTACCTCAATAGCAATCAGGGCAATGCCAATACCGGTTCTGCGCTCCTTTTTGGCTTTGGTGGCCTGGCTGAATATTCTTTTGCAGATCGCTATGCTTTCACCTCCGGTTTCGAGTATTTAAATCGTGGTGGTTCTTTGGAAATAAATGACACCACTACCGATTATCGGGCCGGGTTTATCCAAATCCCATTGCAAATTAAAATGCGTACTCGCCAATTTGGCTACAGCACCTATTTTGCCGAAATGGGTTTTGCCATTGGTTTTGAAACGGGTGAAGAAGTAAGTTGGGACCCCGCTAGCAGTCGCGATTTCGGCAGTTTAATTAGCCTATTCGACGCCACCTTCCGCATTGGAATGGGAATGGAATACGACCTTGGCGGACAAACCAAACTCTTAGGGCGCCTGCAATACCATCGCGCCTTAACCGACAACCTTTTAAGTGATGAAGATCCACGCCTTAGCGATCAGTTCAATTATCGCTTCGATTATGTTTCTTTAAGCGTAGGGATCCTGTTTTAAACTATTGCCATGAATCGCGCCGCCATTATTGACCACATTGTAAACTGGTTAAAAGAATACACCGAAAATTCGGGCACCAAAGGTTATGTGGTAGGAGTATCCGGAGGGATTGACTCTGCCTTAACTTCCTGCCTGGCTGCCGCAACCGGTTTTCCGGTTACTCTGGTGGAGATGCCAATATATCAAAGCCCGGATCAGGTAAGTCGTGCCCGCAAGCATATCGAAGAACTACAAAAGCGCCACTCCAATGTAAGTCGGGTGGAAGTAGATCTCACCCCCGTTTTTGATCAGTTTATTGGCTCCCTACCTAATGTACCCGGCAGCGAAGCTCGCGAAATGAGTTTGGTGAATTCACGTGCTCGTTTACGCATGACCACCCTATACTATTTTGCTGCCCTGGAAAGCAAAATAGTGGTAGGTACCGGTAACAAAGTGGAAGACTTTGGCGTAGGCTTCTATACCAAATACGGTGATGGCGGAGTAGATCTAAGTCCGATTGCTGACCTCTACAAAACCCAGGTTTTCGAGTTGGCCGAAGAAATGGGCGTGATTCAAGAAATCCTCGACGCCCCTCCTACCGATGGACTTTGGGGCGATGATCGTACGGACGAAGATCAAATTGGCGCCAGTTACCCCGAGCTCGAATGGGCCATGGAACAGGTAAAAACAGGCAAAAAGTCCGAGCATTTCCACGGTCGCGAAAAAGAAGTGATGGAAATTTACCAGCGCTACCACCGCAATAATCGCCATAAAATGGAGCCCATACCGGTTTGCGAAATTCCAGAAGATCTTCTTAGCGACTAAGCCTCAGCTTTAAACTATCTTTGCCCAAAATTTAAGCTTTGGGCAATATTGTAGCCATCGTCGGTAGACCCAATGTTGGGAAGTCTACTCTTTTTAATCGTTTAACCGGTCAACGTAAGGCTATCGTTGATTCTATTGCCGGTGTAACACGTGATCGCCTCTACGGTAAAGCCGAGTGGGCCGGTCGCAAATTTTCCGTTATCGATACCGGTGGTTATATCATAGGCAGCGACGATGTTTTTGAAGGTGAGATCCGCAAGCAAGTACAAATTGCAGTGGATGAAGCCAATCTTATTCTCTTTTTGGTTGATGCCGAAGATGGCATTACCGGCATGGACGAAGAAGTGGCTAACCTTTTACGCCGCAGCGAAAAGAAAGTAATGTTGGTCGCCAATAAGGTGGACAATGCTTTACGCCAAACCCAAAGCGCCGAATTTTACAGCCTCGGCCTGGGGGAAGTGCATAATATCTCCGCCATGAACGGCGGTGGCACCGGAGACTTCCTGGATGAAATGGTAGCAGCTCTGCCTGATGATCCGGAAGAGGAAGAATTAGACATTCCAAAAATTGCGGTAATCGGTCGCCCGAATGCTGGAAAATCCTCCTTTATTAATGCCATCACCGGCATTGAACGCAATATTGTAACGGATGTAGCTGGTACTACCCGTGACTCCATTAACACCCGATACAACCTTTTCGGTAAAGACTTCCTTTTGGTCGATACTGCTGGATTGAGAAAGAAAAGTAAGGTCCACGAAAACCTAGAATTCTATTCGGTGCTTCGTTCGGTACGCGCCATTGAAGACGCCGACGTTTGCCTTTTAATTGTAGATGCCGAAAGAGGCTTCGAAGGCCAGGATTTAGCCGTTTTCTCTTTAGCTGAACGCAATAAAAAAGGAGTAGTTGTTCTGGTAAACAAATGGGACCTTATCGAAAAAGACACCCATACCGCCAAGCGCTTTGAAGACAATATCCGCGAAAAAATTGCACCCTTTAGCGATATCCCAATCATCTTCATGTCGGTATTAAACAAGCAGCGTATTTATAAGGCCGTAGAAGAAGCCGTAAATGTTTTTGAGCGTCGCCAGCAGAAAATCAGCACCAGCAAATTAAATGACCTGATGCTCCCTATTATTCAGGCTACGCCACCCCCTGCAACCAAAGGGAAACTGATTAAGATTAAATTCTGTACCCAATTACCCACACGGGTGCCTTCCTTTGCCTTTTTCGCCAATTTACCGCAGTACATTAAGGATCCTTACAAGCGCTTCCTCGAAAATCAATTGCGACAGCACTATGATTTCACCGGGGTGCCCATCCAAATATTCATGCGTAAGAAATAGAGGCTAAGACTTTTGAAGCTTTAGATAATAATAGCGTTCATGAGCCCACACCCTTACCAGATATAAGCCGGGAGCCAGTCCAGTTAATTGAAACTTGTTCCCGCTTAGCTTTTGGTTTAGGCTTTCGCCTGATATGCCACTTATAGAAATCAAAGTACCATAGCTTAGACTTACACTTTCATTAGCGGGGTTAGGGAAAAGTACCGGACTGGCTTTAAAGATACTCGCCTCCGCTAGCCCTACTCGGCTGCGATTATGCGGGTCCATTAAATGGGCGATAAACCACATGAATCCTTTCGGCTGATAAGTGCCGCGATGAAAAACCACACAACTACTATTGGGTAATAAAGCCGCCGTGCCGGCACTATCCAGTCGATCTAAATACAAATCTTCAGCCTCATCCGTTTCATAAGGGTAGCCATATCCGGCTCTACCAGGACCAGGACAAAAATCAGGTGGAGGATTGCTTGCCGTATAATTAGTATCCATCCACTCCCCCCAGAAATCATTCCAGGACTTACTGGGGTCAAAACGACTGCAGGAGACCTTAGCCGATTGGTCTTCGGAAGAGAAAAGCGGCCATAATTCTACCTCCGCACCACTCAAGCTACCCCAGGCCTCAATCACTTTACAATAACGATCTAAGGTATTCGGCACACATTTAAAATAATGCGTAACAAAAACTCGATCCGCCAGGGCGGCAATCTCGCGTGCCTGCTGATCCATGGACACCAATCCGCTACTATCTACTTGCAAACTTTCATAGGTCATTACTTTCGCCTCGCAAGCATGGCTTAATTGTAAAATACTGCGCATGGCCCGCAATAAATCTTCATGATCCTTTAAGTGATCCGAAACAGCACCAGAACGCCACCACCATTCATCCTCTAATACTAAATGATCAAAATAATCCTGAGGCTGTAAGAACTTCCCTGATCCCATACTGCTGCGAGATGCGGGATTCGCAAAACCAAAAGAGCTGGCAATGCGAGCAAAAAACTTAACTACCTCGGCCCGGTATTGCTCTTGAGCGTCGGGATGGTGAGGATTCATCATTCCATTTAACTTTCCCAAAGAACCTAAGCCCGGCTTTTGGTTCGGACAAGCTTCATCGCTAATTGCTTTGAAAAGAAAATTATCGGTCTTTAAATGCTCAAACTCCTGAGCATTAATCTTACCAGCGCTGGGGTTTTGTAATCCCCCGCCTACAGCGGCGATTTGCAGCTTGGGAAAACGATTACGCAATTGAGTTATAAGAACTCTAAGCTGTGCTTCTTCCGGATTATCCTGCGGATTATTATCAACCACATAGTGCAAACCATAAAAGGCTAAAAAGCCTAAATCATGACGCTCAATTGTACGGATCAAATCCTGTAATTGCTGAGAAGTGCCCCCAGCCATCTCCTGCACCATATTATCAACACAGGCGACATAGGCCCCACGCGGTAAATCATGCTGCTGCTGATGTGGAGCCGGATGATAAACCTGAGCCTTCAAGCTAAGGCTTGCTATCCAAAACAAAAACAGGACTTTCCTGAACATTGAATTTAGGGGCTAAAAAGTGAAGCAAAGTAAGCCATATTCTTAAATTTTTACGGCTAAAAATTGTGATCCTATCAGGATGTATTTCAATGAAGCCAAAATATATATCACTGAATTTGAAACAACTATTTAAGCTCTGGCCTTTACTAGTATAAATGATCTTAAATTTGAAGTTTTAATCCTTTTCATGAAAAGCTTCCTAGTAAACCTCAGCCTCCTGCTTCTAATTTTATGTCCCCTTAGCTCCTCTGCCCAAGACTTTCAGGTGCCAATGGAGTGGTTGGAGTTTAGTAATGCGTTCGAACAAAAAAGCTTTGAAGCAACAGCCAGCGGCGACACCAATCACCTCTTCCTCCTTTTAGCGGCATCGGGTAAAATGGACTCTACTACAGCTTTGGCCAATCAAGAAAAACTGGAGCAAATCTTCCAATCACTAGACTCTGCCAAATTGGTCCGCAAAAGCACCAAGAGAATTGTCAAAACCGTATTCAACACGGTTCACGAAGAAATCTTCTACAAATACGAGCTTAACAATCAATTTTGCGAAGTCTTCGAAACGGGCTATTACAATTGCGTATCGGCATCGGGCATGTACTCTTACTTTTTTGCGCGTCTGGGAATTCCGCATATGATGATTGAAATCCCCGGCCACGTCTATGTCATGGTAATGCACGATGATGAAACCTGGATCGTTGAAAGCACAGATCCGCAGCAAGGTTATTATGAAATTGAAATGCAGAGTCGGGAAGAAAGCATTCAGGAATACCTGGCTCAAAAACTGATCAGCCCCGAGCAATTAAATGACCCCAAACTCGACTCAATCCTGGCAAGCTTTGATGATCGTAAATTTGTAAGTGCCAACCGCTTGGTTTCTCTCCAATATCAAAACCAATCACTCTACGACCTTGAAGTCGAGAACTACCAGTCGGCGCTTCAAAACCATCTAAAAGCTCGCTTCTTTGCCCCCGAGGCTGAATACAATGAAGCTCCTTTTATCATAGGCACCTGGATTGAAAAACAAGACTATAACAAGCCTTACTTTTTCGATCTCTGCCGGGTAAATTGGACCTTTTATACCGAGCAGGAAAAACTCGATAATATTGAAGCCTTTGAATACTATTGTGCTTCGTATTTGGAAAAGAAAATCGACCGTCCTATCTACGATGCCTGGTTTGACTTTTTCACGGAGGTATTTGCCAGCCATGATTCCGCTTTAAAACAGATTCGTGCCAATCATTACTCTACCCTGGGCACTGAAGCCTTTCATAATGGCAAGGTCTCTGAAACCCTGCAATACGGCAAAAAGTGTTTAGCGGAAATCCCCAATCATAAGAATGGCTTAGCTTTAGTAATTACGGGTATTGGCATGAAAATCCAGGCCGGGAAATGGACGGAACCCTCCATTTCGGATAGTCTGCAACATTACAGCAATGCTTACCCTCCCTTAATGGATATGCCGATCTACCGAAACTTAGTGGCCGAGATCTATATAATAGAGGCGGTAAACCATGTCAACCGCAATCAGCTTTCCCATGCTAAGCGAAATTTAGAAGAACTGGAAGAGCTCCTAGGTGGAAGTCTTCCCGAAACTATTAATGAAGAATATGTAGCCTTGGCTTATAGCAAAGTGGCTCATTACAGTTTTCGAAGCAGTAAAAGAGAGGCTCAAAATTGGATTGAGCGCGGTTTAAAATATGCACCTTCCAATTCCCTGCTTTTAGGGCTTAAGGATTACTATCGGAAAATCTAAAGATTCTCGTAGCTCAGTTTAACCGACTTACTTTGGGCTACGCGCAGTTTATTCTTATACATATACTGCACTATTAATTGACCGTCGATTGCTAGATATTGATTAGGCTCCAGGCTAAACTCCAATTCTCCGTTTCCTCCGGCCACTGAATTCATCTTGTAAGCTCGGAGTACATCCCCCGTTGATTCTGCCCAGCTAATGTCAGAAGGTAAAATATAATAAACCGGATCCACCACGCGCTCCGACATTCCTACATTAATGTTCACCACCTTCTGACCGTTCACCATCTTTTCACTTTCCTGAATAACGAAATCCGGGTTTTCCTTCTCATTACCCCGATAATCACGGTCTACAAATCCCGGTAATGGCCGCCCCATTTTATATGCAGTTTCAAATTGTGGGTTCCCACTTTTAAAGTAGTCTATATAATCACCATGGTATTCGCCTTTCACGTAATTGGCTTCATGCTTAATGGTCCCATCCTGACGAAAAATCTGAGCCTTACCATCTAAGCTACCCGCTTTGTAATGGGTTCGCTTCCAAACTTCTCCTTCCGGATAATAGGCAATGGCCTCCCCTTCCTTCACGCCATTCACAAAGGGGATTACAGTCTTTACCTTGGTTTGAGGATTTACTTCGGTTCTGGTACCGGTATAGGATTTACGCGCTTCCAGCTTAGCCTCTGCCTCCTGAATGCGCTCCATATCCACCTCTTTGGCTTCAACCTGACTAGCACGATCTATAGCTTTGGCAGCTTTGGAAACAGTGCGAACATCGCAGGCAGTAAACAACACCGCTACGACAAAAAGCAGACTAATTTTTCGCATTTGATTAATTGGTTAGTTTTTTAAATACTTCTTCTAAGCTCGCGGCGCGTTTTTGAATTTCGAGAACCGCCGCTCCATGCTCAACGGCAAATTCAAAGACTCCGGTACGCAAATCAATATCAGGTCGGCCTTCCAGTAGCCACTTATTTTCACCCAGCTCCTCCACCTGTTTTATGCCATTGATTTTCCGCAGAGCACTTTTACTGAACTCCTTATCGAACTCCACCTGATAGACCGTTCCTAAAGTAAGTTCCTTAAGATCGGCAATGGGTCGGTCCGCTACAATTTTACCTTTATTGATAATGATTACCCGATCACAGAGGTATTCGACCTCCTGCATAATATGGGTGCTCAGCATTACCGTTTTATTGGCACCAGCCTCTTTAATCAATTGACGAATTTCTACCAATTGATTTACATCCAGTCCAGTGGTAGGCTCATCTAAAATCAGTACTTCCGGCTCATGCAAAAGGGCCGCCGCTAAGCCTACCCTTTGTCGATACCCTTTTGAAAGCTGGCCTAACTTTTTATGCCTTTCGGGCTCCAGGCCCACTTTTTGAATCATGGCATCAACCTGATCCTTTGCTACGGAATGAACCCCAGCCATAAAATTGAGATACTCCTTAACGTACATCTCCAGGTAAAGGGGATTATGCTCTGGCAAATAGCCTACCTTCTCACGTACTGAAATACTCTCCGACTCTACATCCAATCCACAAAGTTTAGCTTGACCCTCCGACTGTGGAATATAGCCAGTCAGGATTTTCATCATCGTCGATTTCCCCGCACCATTCGGGCCTAAAAATCCCACAATCTCCCCTTTCTTAATTTCGAAAGAGACCTCATCCAGAGCCTTCTGTTCGCCGTAAAGCTTAGTTAGCTTAGATACTTCAATCGACATGCTTCAATTTTAGACGCACGAAGGTAAAGCTTTTGACCAAGGCAGGAGATTCTGCACCTTTGCAAAATGATTGAAGAAGGACTGGTCATAAAATCTACCGGCCTCTGGTATAAGGTGCAAACACCTCAGGCATTACTCGACTGTCGTATTCGGGGTAAAATTCGCCTGCAAGGCCTTAAGAGCACCAATCCGGTAGCGGTAGGAGATCGGGTATTAGTGGAAGTGAGTGAAACAGAAGAAGGTCATGGAGCGATTACCAAACTTCTGGATCGCAAGAACTACATTATCCGCAAATCTGTGAACCTCAGCAAGCAAACTCAGATTTTAGCGGCCAATGTAGATCAGGCATTACTTATTGCCACCCTGGACCAACCTAAAACCCATCTTCGATTTATCGATCGCTTTGCGGTAAGCGCCGAGGCCTATGATATCCCCTTTGTATTGGTATTCAATAAAACCGACCTCTATACTGATGCGCATTTTGAAGAATTAGAGTTCTTGCGCATTGTATACGAACAAGCCGGTTATACCGTAATGGAATGCTCTGCCCAAAGTGGAGAAGGCTTGGAGGAATTAAAAACACTCCTTCAATCTAAAATTAGCCTGCTCAGCGGCCACTCGGGAGTTGGGAAAAGTAGCCTTATCAATCGCATTGATCCTAATTTAAATCTTAAGACTCGCGCCATCTCTGAAGCGCATGAGCAAGGACAACATACGACCACCTTTGCTGAAATGCACCCCTTAGCCAAGGGTGGCTATATTATTGACACTCCCGGAATTCGCGGCTTTGGTTTGGTAAATATGGAGCCCTCCGAAATGGGTGATTACTTCCCGGAAATCTTTCGCTTAAAAGGCGATTGCAAGTTCCATAACTGCCTGCATCAACACGAACCCGGTTGCGCTGTAAAGGCTGCAGTAGAAGAGCACAAACTGGCTTTCACACGCTATGAGAGTTACCTAAACTTTATTGAGGGCCAGGAAGACGACGAACCCTATCGAAAAGATATTTACAGCGAATAAATTTTATGCGCGCATTAGTTCAAAGAGTTCAAAAAGCCTCAGTACAAGTAGAAGGAGAAATTGTGGGAGCGATCGACAAAGGCCTTTTGATTTTATTAGGAGTAGGCCCAGATGATGAAGCAGAAGATCGAGATTGGTTGCTGCAAAAAATCTTGAAGCTCCGCATTTTTAATGATGCCCAAGACTTAATGAACCTCTCGGTAGAAGATGTACAAGGCAGCCTCTTAGTGGTGAGTCAGTTTACCCTTCACGCCAAGGTTAAAAAGGGCACCCGCCCCAGCTATGCCAAGGCCGCTCCTCCCGATATGGCCAATCAGCTTTATGAAGAATTTCTGGCTGAGGCCCGCACCCTCATCGGCGAAAGCCGGGTTTCGCAAGGCCAGTTTGGCGCTCATATGGAAGTGGCGCTTATCAATGATGGACCCGTTACCATTTGGATCGACACCAAAAACAAAGAATAAAGCAGGTTTAATATCGGGCTAACTTCTGTTTACTTACTTCGCCGCCCAAAACTCCTGCAAATGCGCGCCCTGCTTCTTAGTTTTCTAGCCTTCAGCTCCTTGACTGTTTTTGGTCAGGCCAATGATTTGATGATTACCGAATATGTGGATTGGAATCCTGGTAGCGGATGGGCCATCAAAGTTTACAATCCCACAGCCAACCCCATAAACCTAAATGCTTATTATGTTCAGGTTTACAATGGCTCCAATACCAGCTCTACCGGTTCAGTACAACTAGGAGGAATCCTCAATGCCGGAGCCAGCATTATCATATCCAATGCCGACAATACGGGTTCCAGCGCCGATTTCAAAGCCTGCTCCGATCAGGTACGCACCAATTTAGGAGGCGTAAATAATGATGACTGTATTGCCATTACTTTAGGCAATACGAACACTTTCGTGGATATGGTGGGCCTTTATGGAGTGGCGGTAAAAAATCAAGTGGCCGGAGTTAATAATGCCTTGAAATGGCAAAAGTTGGTGCGCCTCAATGGGAATTGTACTCGTTATACCTCCACTGATGGCAGCAGTGCAAATAGTTGGCCTTCCAGCGCCTCTGTTTCGGTGACCGGCTGGCAGGTAGAGCCTCCCACTTGTTTGAGTATCGGCTCTAATTTCAGCCCTTATAGTATTGGCAACACCTTAAGCGAGAGTATTTGCCAGGGGGATAGCTTCCTCTTTAATGGTCAGTATTTGAAAAGTCCAGGCACCTATTTCGACACCCTAAGTACCGGTGGCACTTGCGGGCAAATTACCCAATTGCAATTAAGCTTAAAACAAGCTTTATTAGGACAAGTTAGTTTAAGTGCCTGTCGCCAGGATTCCCTCTTTTATCATAATGGCTGGTTCCGAAATGATACTAATTTCATTCACCAAAAACCCAATGCCGGAACCTGCGATAGTATAATCAATGTCGAAATTCGATTCACCGGGCCTCAGGCGAATTTTAGCTGGCAATATCCAACAAGCGATTCCTCCCAAATCCAATTTCAAAATTTCAGCACAGGCAGTGTAGATGGTGTTCTTTGGGATTTTGGTGATGGAGACAGCACTACCCTCTTCGACCCGCAACACCAATTCGAGGGAGAAGGTCCTTTTAAGGTTAGCCTTTGGGTTTCCGATAGCGAAGGTTGCGGGGACAGCATTTCCTATTGGCTGTACATCCCTGATTCAGAATTGAAGTTGCCAATCATCCCTAATATCTTCAGTCCCAATGGAGATTTCATGAACGATACTTACCATTTCGATATCAATCGGGCTCCCGCTGATTTTGAGGTGCACATTTTTGATCGCCATGGCTTGGAAGTTTTCCAGAGTAGGGAAGCCGATTTTGCCTGGGACGGAAAACACCAAGGCCAGGCCTGCGGAACAGGAACCTACTTTTTGCAATTGCAATGGGAAGGGGAGATTTATAAAAAATTCCTAAGCTTGCAGCGATAAGATAAGTATGAAAGGAATTACCGAATTACAGGGCCAGGTCGACGAGTGGATTCAAAACCACGGGGTACGCTATTTTAATGAGCTTACCAATATGGCGCAACTTACGGAGGAGGTTGGCGAAGTAGCCCGCATCATTGCCCGTCGCTATGGTGAGCAGAGTGAAAAGGAAAGTGATAAGACCAAAGATCTGGGCGAAGAATTAGCCGACGTACTCTTTGTAGTGCTTTGTTTGGCCAATCAAACCGACACGGATTTACAAGCTGCCTTTGATCGAAAAATGGAGGCCAAAACCAAACGCGATCACGACCGTCATCACAACAATTCCAAATTGAAGTAGAGCGCCTTAGTATTGGCTATCTTTGCAAAAAATTTGACGCGACGATCATGATTTATATCGAGCGGAAGGAGCGTTTTAGCGCTGCTCATCAATTATACAATCCCAATTGGACGGAAGAGCAAAATGATGCGGTATTTGGGAAATGTGCCAATAAGAATTTCCACGGTCATAACTTCACCCTCATTGTTACGGTTAAAGGAGAGATCAATCCTGATACCGGCTTTGTTATGAACCTTGTAGACCTCAAGAAAATCATTCAGGAGCAGGTCATCGATAAGGTAGACCACGCAAACCTTAACCACGATGTAGACTTCATGCGTGGCAAATTTGCCTCCACCGAAGTATTGGCTGAAGAATTCTGGAAAATCCTCGAACCCGCCATCGCCAAGCATGGCTGTCGATTGCATCGCATTCGCCTGGAAGAGACAATTAATAATGCGGTGGAGTATTTTGGGTGAGAAGAGGCTGGTTATTAGACTTTAGACGATAGACCTTAGACGATAGAGGTTTCCGGTGGAAGATTCATTAAATTGCTTTCAAACCAAAACCTTACATCTATGCATAATTATCGTGAGTTAATCCTTTGGCGAAAATCCCGCAGCTTGGTTAAAAAAGTCTATCAACTATTACCCGAACTTCCTGAAATTGAACGATTCGGCCTTCGAAGCCAAATTGGGCGATCTGCTATATCAATACCGTCCAATATTGCTGAAGGTGCTGGAAGAAACAGCAATAAAGAATTTGTTAAATTTTTATCCATCGCCCAAGGATCTTCCTTTGAACTAGCCACGCAACTTTACCTGGCATTAGACTTAGGTTATTTCAAGAAGACCAAACTCGAAGAGCTTTTTAGTGATTTGGATGAAATCCAAAAAATAAATCGAACCTTGCAACACAAATTTCAAACTCTTTAGACATTTCTTAGTTATGAAGGTTAATCCATCTAACTTCTAAGATCTATCGTCTAATATCTCATAAATCAACTACCAATGAAAGCATACATCTTCCCCGGCCAAGGAGCCCAATTCACCGGAATGGGAAAAGACCTCTACGAGGGATCTGAAGCTTCCAAAGCTTTGTTCGAACAAGCGAATGATATTTTAGGATTCCGCATTACCGATATCATGTTCGAGGGATCGGCTGAGGATTTGAAGCAAACTAAAGTAACGCAGCCTGCGATCTTTTTACATTCGGTAATTCTAGCTAAAAGCCTCAATGACTTTAAGCCCGATATGGTAGCGGGTCATTCTTTGGGTGAATTTTCTGCCTTGGTAGCCAATGGAACCTTAGCTTTCGAAGATGCCTTAAAACTGGTTTCAGCTCGAGCCATAGCTATGCAAGAAGCTTGCGAAGCAGAGCCCAGCACCATGGCTGCCGTTTTAGGATTGGAAGACGCGAAGGTAGAAGAGCTTTGTGCACAAGTAGACGGAATTGTAGTGCCTGCCAATTACAACTGCCCCGGACAATTAGTGATCTCTGGTGCTATTCCCGCGGTTGAGCAAGCTTGTGAGCTGATGAAGGAAGCGGGTGCTAAACGCGCTTTACTCTTACCCGTAGGTGGCGCCTTCCACTCTCCATTAATGAAGCCCGCGGAAGAAAAATTAGCGGCCGCCATTAATGCCACTAACTTCCAAGAGCCTATCTGCCCGGTATATCAAAATGTGAGCACCACCCCTATTAGTGATCCTGCTGTAATCCAAAGCAATTTAATCAAGCAATTAACCGCACCGGTTAAATGGACCCAAAGTGTTCAGAATATGGTGGCCGATGGCGCTACCAACTTTATTGAAGTGGGCCCTGGTAAAGTATTACAAGGATTGGTGAAAAAAATTCACCGCGAAGCCGAAACGCAAAGCGCCTGATTGGATATTAAACCCGAGCTTTAAAGCATAGAATTGAAGCCCATGAATTCGAAGTCCAGCAGTTGGCGAAGCCCCTCGAATATTGCCCTGGTAAAATACTGGGGAAAATATGAGCCCCAATTACCGGCGAATCCCAGCCTTAGCTTCACCCTTAAAGAAAGCTATACCGAAACCAAATTGGAAATTCTGGAGGAAGGAAGTCAGGCTGACTTCGATTTTGAGGTGTACCTCGATTACCGCAAAGCGGATAATTTCAAACCCAAAATTGAGCAATTCTTTAAGCGCATTGAAGAGGAGCTTGACTTTTTAAAGGGCCATAAGTTTAGCATCCACACCTATAACAGCTTTCCACATAGCAGTGGTATAGCCAGTTCTGCCAGTGGCATGTCGGCCTTAGCCCTTTGTTTATTATCCCTTTCCCCGGAAGGGCAAAAGCTTAGTGAAAGCGAATTTTACCGCAAGGCTAGTGAATGGGCGCGCTTAGGCTCCGGTTCGGCCAGCCGATCCTTATTTGGGGGCCTAGGACTCTGGGGTAAAACAGAAGGTATTGCCGAAAGCAGTGATGAATACGCCATCCCCTATACCGGGAAAGTGGACTCCATTTTCCAGGAATTTAGAGATACCATTTTATTGGTGGAAAAAGGTCAGAAAGCGGTAAGCAGCACTGCCGGACATGGCTTAATGAAAGGACATCCATTTGCGCAAGAACGCTTTGCGCAGGCCCATCGTAATATGGCCAGCCTGCAAAGCATTTTAGCTAAGGGTGATTTGGAAGCCTTTGGCGAATTGGTAGAAAGTGAAGCCCTCACCCTCCACGCCATGATGATGAGCTCTCGCCCCTATTTTTTATTGATGAAGCCCAATACCCTTCAGATCATTGAAGAGATTTGGAATTTCCGCCGTGAAACCCTTAAGCCGCTCTACTTTACTCTGGATGCCGGTGCTAATGTGCATTTACTTTATCCTAAGAGCATCGAACAAGAAGCTTTGGATTTCGTTAACAGCACTATAAAAGGCTATTTAAAAAACGGAGAGTATATTTGCGATCAGGTTGGACCTGGTCCAACGAAGCTGACATAATGAAGAATAATCCGCTATACTACGCCAAAATCCTTCTCTTCGGAGAGTATGGCATTATAAACGATTCCCAGGGTTTATCGGTTCCTTATAACTATTATCAAGGTGCCTTTAAGCACGAAGCAGAATTGTCGGAAACCGCCAAGCGCTCCAATCAGAGCTTATGGAAGTTCTTCAATTACCTGCAGGAACTACAAAGCAGTGGCGATAGTTTAGCCCATTTCGACCTGGAAGCTTTCCGTAAAGATTTAGAAGCCAATTACTATTTCGATAGCAGTATCCCTGAAGGATATGGAGTAGGCAGTAGTGGGGCATTATGTGCCGCGATTTACGATCGTTATGCCATAAACCGCATTGATCCTGAAGCGGATATCAGCAAAGAAAACATTCAAAAGCTCAAGCAGATTTTAGGTCAAATGGAGTCCTATTTCCACGGAAGAAGTAGCGGACTCGACCCCCTTATTTGCTATCTCAAATTGCCAGTATTAATTCAGTCGAAAGACGAATTAGGCACGGTACATATTCCTGAAAGACTGGAAGGCAAAGGCGCCATTTTCTTATTAAATAGCGGCCAGCCCGGGGAAACCCAGCCTATGGTAAACATCTTTATGGATAAGATGAAAAATGAGGGTTTCCGAAAAGTAATGAAAGAGCAGTTTACCAAGTACAATGATGCTTGTATTGCTGCTTTCCTGAAAGGAGACACCAAGCCTCTTTTCAATAACCTCAAGAAATTGAGTCATTTGGTATTTGAGAACTTCAGCCCAATGATACCGCATAGCATGAAGGAATTATGGCAACAAGGCATCGAAACCAATGCTTATTACCTCAAGCTTTGCGGCAGTGGAGGTGGTGGTTTTGTATTAGGCTTTACGCCTGATTACGACCAGGCCAAAACTTTGCTTAAAGGCTACGAAACCGAATTGATATACCGTCTGTAAATGGCGCTGCGCCGGAGAGACAAGATCCTAATCTTTAAGCTCTCCGCACTGCTTTCCCTGGTGCGGTGGTATAATATTTTCTTTTTAGCGCTCGCCCAGTATTTAGCGGTCATCTTTGTTCTAAACGATCCCCATAATTGGTTGGCTTTAGTTCTGGATCTTAAAGTCCATGCTATTGTATTTGCCTCTCTTTTTTCAGTGGCCGGGGGTTATATCATCAATAACTTTTACGACCTCGAGAAGGATCTCATCAATAGGCCAGACAAAACCCTCTATGAGAAAATCCTCAAGCAGAGCACAACCCTGCGCCTGTATTTCCTCTTTGCCATCAGCGGAAGCTTACTGGGGGCATTGGTGAGTTTTAATGTATTTCTCTTTTTCGCTGCCTTTAATTTCGCCCTCTGGTTCTATTCTCATAAACTGAAGAAGATCACCTTCATTGGCAATATGATGGCCGCCCTATTGAGCATCACTCCCTTCTTTGCCATCTTCCTCTACTTCCATCTTGAAGATTTAGTGATTCTCACCTATGTAAGCTTTGTACTTCTGGTCATTTTCATTCGGGAGATTATCAAAGACCTCGAAGCCTTGAAAGGCGATGTCATCCTTGGCTACCCTACCCTGCCCGTAACTTTGGGATTACGTAAAACCAAATGGTTGGTAGCTGCCTTCACCCTGGCAGGCTTAATTCCCGCCGGAGCCATATTCTATAAGGTGGGCTTAAACGGTATCGGCTACTACCTTGCTTTGGGTCTGGCCGGTCTGTTTTTTAGTGCAGGCCTTTTGGCTTTCGCCGAAAAGAAAGAGCACTTCCATTACCTCAACCATCTGTATAGACTGTTGATTATTGGGGGGATTGTAAGCTTGATTTGGTTGGGATAGATTGAAGAGATGCAATTTCTTTAATCTAGGGTGTCAGACAAAACTGATCAAGGTTCAAGATTTCTTTATTTAAGAAATTGGCTAAAAACTTAAATAAGGAGATCGGGTATTTAAAAAATGCTCTGAAATTTTAATTAACGTGAAAGGCATTAAAAAATTTACCGGACATTTTTAATCCGAAAAATTTAAACATTCCGAAACCGAATTTTCAAGAAAACACCTTCCCTAAAAAACCCGAAGTATCAGTTCTGCAAAACAAGTCTCTTACTTAAGCTTTCTCTGGCAGTATTCACCTGTAACCAATACAAACCATTAGAATAACCTGATAAGTCAAGTTGTAAGGGTAAATGATCTAAGGATAGGACAGTCCGACCATCGGCACGAATTAATTTAAAACTCCTAAGCTCTTTCAAATTGCTCTCGATAAACAAAACACCAGAACTTGGATTAGGATATACCTTAAAATGATCTGCCAATCTTAATTCCTTTTCGGAAAGCGGATTCACCGTAATGTAATAATAAGGTGCACCCACGGCGCTACAGCCAACTGTATCCGATACCGTGGCATAATAGGCAATGCTATGACTGGGTTTCGCCCAAAATCCATCTGCCAGGGTAGAATCCACCAATCCATGATTTGGACGCCAGAGGTAAGTAAGTGGTCCGGTACCACCGCTAATATTTGATCCAAAGTTTAAGAATATCGAATCTCCTTCCTGAATACTGGCATTAATGGTCCCCAGAGTACTTACAAAAGAAGACAGGTAGACCACCATGGAGTCGCTACAGGTATTTCCTTGAGAATCACTCAGGGTTAAAAAGAACTGTACCGAGTCTAATGGAGCGATATACTGAGGGTTGGCGGATGTGGTATCATCCAATAGGTCAGAGGCCCATAGTTCAATAGTTGTAGATCCCAATTGCTGGAAATAATGTGCCTCCCAGGTATAAGTAAGGGAGCCAACCGTATTCTGATGGCTTATTTGATCCCCTAAATCCAGAGTATCTGTTCCTTGCAAGTTTCCACAGGCATAGCGATCCGGACCTAAATCGAGTAAACATTGGGCTTGTCCACTAAAGCAAGTGGCCATCAGTAAATAAGCAGAGAATACAATTTTCTTCATAGGGTAAAATTAAGGGCTGAAGAGGAATACCCCTCCAGGGGCATGATACAGATGCCCCAATTTAATCAATTTTAAATCAATGATAAACAGCCCCTTAAACCCTGAAGACTATTCAGCCATATTGGCATTATATCCCACCATCCAGTTAATACCGAACTGGTCTACACACATCCCGAAATAGTCACCCCAAAAAGTATCATTCATGGGCATAATCACCTGACCTTCCACCGCCAAATCATTAAAAAACTGGTCTGCTTTTTCACGACTATCTGTGCTAACTGAAATGGAAAAATTAGTACCCGCCTTAAAGTTCGCGGCCCATTCACCACCGGTATCACTACCCATTAACATAGTTTCTTTGCTAATGGGCAGCCCCACATGCATAATTCGATTTCCCTCTTCTTCGGGCATTTGGTTCCCCTCATCGGCCGGCATTTCATTAAAGCGTGAGAACATTGCGAATTCGCCTCCAAATACAGAGCGGTAAAAATTAAAGGCCTCTTCACAATTGCCATTAAAAGTGAGGTATACATTTACGGTGGTCATAAGGAATTAGTTTAAATTCTACAGTATTGGAAATGTAAGGATTAGGGCTACAATACAGATCAAAGGAATATTAATTTTCCCATCATTCACCAATTATAAGCCAGGCCTAAACTACTACGAAAAATACCTCCATCCCACTGCCGATTTACATAAGGAGCAATTTCTAGTATGACCTGAAAGTTCCGATGGGCAGTCCAGGGTTTAATCCGCGCTCCAGTTGCAAATAGATAACCATTAGTGAAATCCAAATCTGAAGCTGCGGCGAAGGGTGCAAAATTCCAACCAACACCGCTGTAATAGTTTACCCACTCACCTCTTTTCCAATTCCACATCAGATCGAGCTCCGAATTCAGATTACCATAAAAACTATTGGTCTCAATTCGGAAATCTGCCCATAAAGGCTTTTCAGTATCGGTGCTCACACTTAAGGTCGATTGGAAAGGATAATAAGCTACCGCCACTTGAGCCACAATCTCTTGAGCTAATAGATTAATAAACAATACAAATAGTAGAGATCGCAGTTTCATAAGCTTTCTTTCATTTTACAATAGGCGGCTTTCGCCTGATAATTCACATCAAAGAGCAGAGGGTAATCCTCCCGATTAAATGCACTTGGTATCCAACTATCTGCATCACTTAAGCCCCAAAATGTTATTCCGTATTGCCTGGAGTGGTCGATCTGTTTGTACAAGCTAAGCACAACCGCCAGCTTCTGAGCTTGTCGTTCCCACAAGTTAGAATCGTTGTTAAGAGCCCCTCCATAAGGGTTTACGGAAATATCCAACTCTGAGATATGTACTAAAAAACCTGCCTCTGAAAAATCTTGAAAAGCTGACTCCATTGCTCGATTTTCGGGAAAAGCAATCGAAATATGCATCTGTAAACCAATACCATTTACAGGCACACCGCGTTGTTTCAAACTCTTTAGCAGCCCCAATACCGCCTCTCTCTTCTTAGGACTTAAGACCAGATTGAAATCATTGTAAAATAAGAGCGCATCCGGATCTGCTTCATGTGCATAGCGAAAAGCCTTTTCAATATAACCTGCGCCCAAATGTTGCTTCCAAATGGAATTCCGCAAGGTTCCGTCCTCATTAAAAGCCTCATTCACCACATCCCAAGCGCGAACTTTTCCCTTAAAATGTCTGCACATGCTTTGGATATGATCCTTAAACATCGCTTCCCACTCGGACTTTGTACCCGAAAAATGTTCCATCCAAGTGGGTAATTGTTGATGCCAAATCAAAGTATGTCCATGCAAGCTTTTGCTCTCTTGCTGGCAATAGTTTACTAAACGGTCGGCCTCCGACCAATTGTAAGTATTTACCTGAGGATGAATATGCTCAGCTTTCATCAGATTTTCAGGGCTGAGCTGATTAAACTGTTGCCCTAACAATTGAGCGTAGTTTGGGTTGAACTCCAACTGATTTAGATCTACCGCACAGCCAATGGGGAAATCTGCGACTTGATACAAGGCTGGCTCCAAAGTGCAGGATTCCGTATGCTTTGGCTTACAAGCCGAAGCCAATAGTACTATAATCAAGAGCCTTCTGTACAATCGCATAAATGAAAAGGGAAGATAATCCTTAGCAAAGGAAATCAAAAGGACTAGGGCATCCAGTACTTTTCAGCACTACCATCACTGTATAACCAAATTTGAAAGCCACTGGCTTTTGCCGATATCGGTCTCCCCCACACATCTACGATCTGCAATAACTTTCGCGCTTCAGTGGGCTCCACTTCCCTATCTCCCAATTGGGTCGTATAAAGCCAGGCTTCCTGCGTCCATAAACCTGCAGCATCAATTCCAGTGCAATAAACCAGCTTACCTCCAGTGCTTATAGCCATCCCGCCTTTTCGGCCTCCAGCCGGTATTGAATTAAGGCTGGTCCAGCTTTGATTAGTTTTATCGTATTCCTGCCAATCCGCATAATAGTGATTCGAACTATCAATCCCGAAACCTGCCACTAATAAAGAGTCCAGACTTAGCAAACAAGCATGCGATCGTCCTGCTCCGCTGAAATCCATCATATGAATCCACTGATTGGTATTCGGATTATAGCGATAAAAACCCTTTTGATATTCATCCTTTTCATTGCGGCCAAAAAGTAGATAGCCTTTGCCTAGCATAGCTGTTGCTGATGCGGCCCATCGATTACCAAAAGGAAAATCTTGCAACGAATGCCAATTGTCATCGCTAATTGAATAGGCCCATACTTCTGCTAAAGCATAATTGGAATCGTTTTTACCCCCAATAAAATAAGCTGTATCACCAATACGAAAACAAGCCGTACCCGAACGACCTGAATCCGGCAAGGGGCTCATTTCCATCCATTGATCTAAAAGGGGATCATAGCGCCACAGGTCATTTAGGAATTGCTGACCATTATAACCTCCAAAAACATAGCCAAAGCGATCGGTACTAAATGCTGCCGCATAATGACGTTCCTCCCCAACTGGTAGAGCTGCGATAGAGAACCATTGAAAGCTCTGTAAATCCAGGCCAAAGAAATTAGCTCGAGGAGCCCACCAGGATGTTAAACCCGCACCGAAATAAGCCGTATCTCCTATGCTAAATGCCGAAGCATCATCTACTGCAATTCCTGGGTAATCAGACAGGGACTGCCAATTTTGAGCTCCTAAGTGACTCACTCCCAGAAAGACTAGAATCAACAATAAACGCATGCTTCCATAAAACGCCTTTGATACTATTGAATTGTGCTTTATCCTCATTCTAAAATTGCAAAATAGCCTTTAAATGGCATTTCGCTCTTCTTAATGGAAAGCTTCAGGCCATGGTCCTTTCTAATTCTCAAATGAGCCTTACCTTTACGCAAATCCTTATTTAATGTCCTCTCAAAAAGAATACCTTGAGCAGAATAAAGAGCGCTTTGTAGAAGAGCTTTTTGAATTACTGCGCATTCCCAGTATTTCGGCCGATAGCGCCTATAAAAACGATGTTTTAAAAACTGCCGATGCAGTGGCGGAAAGCCTTCGCAAAGCAGGTGCCGAGAACGTTGAAATTTGCGAGACCCCCGGCTACCCCATCGTTTATGCTGATAAAATTGTAGACCCTTCTTTACCCACCGTATTGGTTTATGGCCACTATGATGTACAACCCCCCGATCCCCTGGATTTATGGACTACCGAGCCTTTTGAACCGGTAATTCGCAAAACAGAGATTCATCCCGATGGTGCCATTTTCGCTCGCGGTGCCTGTGATGATAAAGGGCAAATGTTTATGCATGTAAAGGCCCTGGAATTAATGAATCAGACTGGCACTTTAGCTTGCAATGTGAAATTCATGATTGAAGGGGAAGAAGAAGTTGGCTCTGAAAATTTAGGTTGGTTCGTAAGTCGCAATCAAGAAAAATTAGCAGCGGATGTTATCCTGATTTCCGACACAGGCATGATCGCGAATGACAGTCCGAGCATCACTACCGGATTACGTGGTTTAAGCTATGTAGAGGTAAAAGTTACCGGGCCCAATCGCGATTTACACTCGGGCCTTTACGGTGGTGCAGTTGCCAATCCCATCAACGTTTTGGCTAATATGATTGCCAGCCTGCAAGATGATAATAAGCATATTACCATTCCAGGCTTCTACGAAGATGTACAGGAATTAAGTGATGCCGAAAGAGAAGCGATGGCTAAGGCCCCCTTTAATTTGGATAAGTATAAAAAAGCGCTCGACCTCAGTGATGTAGATGGTGAATTGGGTTACAGCACCATGGAGCGTGCTTCCATTCGTCCTACCTTAGATGTAAACGGTATTTGGGGTGGCTATCAGGGTGAAGGTGCCAAAACCGTTATTCCATCCTGGGCCAAAGCTAAAATCTCCATGCGCTTAGTACCGCATCAAGAACCGGAAAAAATCACCGCACTTTTCCAAAAGCATTTTGAAGCAATTGCCCCTAAATCTGTGAAGGTAGAAGTAACTCCACACCATGGAGGTTTACCTTATGTATCACCAACTGATGATCCTGGCTATCGGGCTGCTAGCAAAGCCATGGAAGATAGCTTTGGAAAAACTCCGGTACCCGTGCGCAGTGGCGGCAGCATCCCTATTGTTGCCTTATTTGAAAAAGAATTAGGCCTTAAAAGTATCCTGATGGGCTTTGGCTTGGATAGCGATGCAATTCACTCACCTAATGAGCACTATGGCCTATTCAATTACTATAAGGGTATTGAAACCATCCCTCATTTCTTTAAGCATTTTGCTGCGCTGAAAGGCGAATAAAAGCAATTTGAAAATCTATAGAAACCGCCGGTCCGAAAGGACTTGGCGGTTTTTTATTTCTTACGACGGTTGCTGTGCAATAAGGCGGCCAGAGCCACTACAAATAATCCCACGGCCACCCAATTTCCTCCCATATTAATTAAGAGAGCGATTAAGGCTGAAGCTGCAAAAGCAACAATAGCGGTGAGGAACCAACCTCCAATTACATTCACTACTCCAGCCACCCGATAAGGAGCACTGCCCGCACCCCAGGCACGATCCGCCAAACTGGCTCCCATGGCTACCATAAAGGATACATAAGTAGTAGAAAGAGGCAGCTTTAAGCTGGATGCAAAGGCAATTAAGATACTGGCAATAACCAGATTTACGGCCGCTCGAAGTAAGTCAAAGGCCGGACGATCCTTCTCCGTCACTTCCTCAAACTTAAAGCGAGCATCTATTCTTTCGAGGGTACGGTTTGGAACCACGGTAGTAAAGAAGTTGGAAAATCCGGTAGCCACTGAAATAATACCACTGGAAATCAAATTGGGCTTAAAACGCTCGTCTACGGCTCCTTGCGAACCCAATTTCACCGAAGTATCAGTAACCTTTCTTGCTTTCGCTGAAAACCAGAGGGTAACTACCATAATTAAGCCGGCGATAAAAAGTAATTCTTTAGGAGTCCGTACCGCTTCTGCTAATGAACTCATGCTAAAAGCTTCTGCTGCCAGGCCAGAGTCTTGCCACATATTATAGGACTGATAGCCGGTAATGGGTACCCCGATAAAGTTCACCAAATCGTTACCAGCAAAGGCCATCGCCAAGGCAAAGGTTCCGGCCAATACTACAATTTTAAGTGGGTTTACCTCAAATAGGCGTTGCAAGGCAAATAATACAATAGTGCTGAAGAGGAAAGACCCCACCACAATTAGCAGTGCATTCTGCATGAAAAAGGCGCTGATATCTCCTCCAAACTGAGCTCCTTTAATTCCTTTAATTACCAGGAAATAAATAATAATGGTCATGCATATCCCGGCAAAGAGTGCTCCGTATTTCTTTACGCCCCGACGAATATTGAAGGTAAACCACAAGCGGGAAACCCATTGCGATAAAGCCCCCACGCTGAAGGCGACCCCAATGGATATAAATATCCCGGCAATAATCTGCCCCGCTTTACTGGTATTAATCAAGTCCAGTAATTCTAATTCGGGATGCTCACCGCGACGTAGCATTAACCACCCCACCATTACACTGGCCCCCAATAATTCAAAAACAATGGAAACAGTGGTACTGGTGGGCATACCAAAACTGTTAAAGGCATCCAATAAGATAATGTCGGTAATCATCACCGCCATGAAGATGATCATCACATCAGCAAAACTGAAAAAGCTAGGATTGAAAATTCCCTTACGGGCAACTTCCATCATACCACTCGAAAAGGCGGCTCCGGCAAAAACGCCTGCTGCGGCGATGATTAGGATCGTTCTTTGCGTGGCTACGCGAGAGCCAATCGCTGAAGTCAAGAAGTTCACAGCATCGTTACTAACCCCTACTACCAGATCTCCAATGGCCAGAATGAGAAGGGCAATGACAAGAATTAAGTATATGTCCATAAGGATATGCCGTGCATCTTAGATTGTTTGCAAATTTTGAATTCTAATGTTATCTCCAAGTTAAGAGAGCAAAAGCTTCGATAATAAATACCATCCAAGCTTTTGAGCTTACCTTGCTCTCAAATTTCATCGCAATGTTTCTGGATCAAAATGCCCTTCAATCCGCTAAAAGCCCCTATCTGAAACAGCATGCCAGCAATCCGGTACATTGGCAGGAATGGTCAGCCGAAATTATTGAAAAAGCGATTGAAACAGACCGACTTATAATTTTAAGTATCGGCTACAGCGCTTGCCATTGGTGCCATGTGATGGAGCGAGAAGTTTTTGAGCTAGAGGATGCAGCCGCAGTGATGAATCAGGATTTTATCTCCATAAAAGTGGACCGTGAGGAGAGACCTGACATTGACGAAATTTATATGCGTGCCCTTCAATTAATGAAAGGGCAAGGTGGTTGGCCTTTAAACCTGGTTTGCCTACCCGATGGAAAACCGATTTGGGGTGGCACCTATGTTCCCAAAGATCAATGGCTGAAAGTATTAAGCCAGCTCGCCGAAATGTATCGTGAAGATCGTCAGCAGGTAATCAATTACGGTGAACAGCTAACTGAGGGGATTCAACAAAGTATGCTCCTAAGCCTGGAACGTCGACCTTTTGAAATTGCACCTGAAGATCTGGACAGTCAGTTTAAAATCTGGCAACGCAGCTTTGACCTCGAGGAGGGTGGAACTAAAAGAGCCCCAAAATTCCCCATGCCTGTAAATTGGTCCTATTTACTGGATTATGGCATAAGCCGTCAAAATGAAACCGCCCTTAAGCAGGTTGAGTTTAGTTTGGATAAAATGGCCATGGGTGGGATTTACGATCAAATCGGTGGGGGTTTCGCCCGCTATTCGGTGGATGCCCTTTGGAAGGTTCCGCATTTTGAAAAAATGCTGTACGATAATGCCCAATTGATTTCCCTCTATAGTAAGGCCTATCGCTATTTTAAAAAAGAGCTTTACCTGGAGCTACTCGAGCAGAGCTGGGAATTTCTGCTTCGCGAGATGCGAGATGAATCCGGGGCCTGGTATTCTGCCTTGGATGCCGACAGTGAAGGTGAAGAAGGAAAGTACTATATCTGGACAGCAGAAGAATTACAAAACCTTATCCCCACCGCAGACTGGGCCCTTTTTGCAGCTTATTATTCCATTAACGAAAATGGCTATTGGGAAAATGGTCAATACATCCTTCTGCGTAGAGAATCAGCGGAAGCTTTGGCGAAACGCTTTGTAATCGAAATAGCTGATTTAAAAGTCAAGGTTAAGACCTGGCAAAACATCTTACTTAAAGAAAGAGAGCAGCGCATTAAGCCTGGCCTGGACAATAAAGCTCTTTGTAGTTGGAATGCTTTGATGATTACCGCGGCTTGCGAAAGCTATCGCGCTACAGGACAGAAGTCATTTCTTAAAATTGCCGAAGAAACGGCCCAGTGGATTTTAGACCATCAAAGCCGTGAAGCCCATCAGCTATTGCATGCCTGGCAAGAAGGTGAAGCTCATATTGAAGGCTTATTGGAAGATTATGCCTTTAGCATTGAAGCCTTTATCCATTTATGGCAAATTAGTGCTAAGGAGGAATACCTTCATCAGGCGAAAGCCTGGACTGAAAAAGTAAGTGAAGACTTTGAAGACCGGAACAGTGGCTTATTTTATACGCGTCCCAAGAGTGGAGAAAAGCTCATTAGCCCGGGCATGGAAACACAGGATAATGTGATGCCTTCCGCTAATTCAACCATGGCCCATAACTTATTTAAATTGGGGCTGATTTTCGGAAAAAGTCTTTGGTCCGAACAAGCCCAGCAGAATTTAGGGCATCTGAAAAGCCAGTTTTTGGAATACGGTGAATCCTATGCAAACTGGTCTCGATTGGCCCTCTATCAAGATCCTGCTTTTTATGAAATTGCCCTATTAGGTGCTGATACCGAGACTTGGCAAAGGGAATTGGAAAAGGACTATCATCCCTTGCATTTCCTATTTCGATCCGAAATCCCTTCCGAGATCCCTGTTTTTAAGGCTCGATGGACTCAGGAATCCAATCGAATTTTCCCTTGTCAAAAAGGCGCCTGTCAAATACCCTATAGGGAGCTAAAATCTTTTAAGGAAGATTTTCAATAAACTACTTTGCGGTTCTTGCCACGCGAATACGGCCTTTCCCTTTGACCTGGATATTCAAGGCTTCCTCTTCATCTTGAAAGCTTTGAACCACCCGGCAAAAATCATCGACACTTACTTGCTCAGGCAACTGGAAGTCCTCTACCGCAATTATGGTATCCCCAATGGCCAAGGACTGATGCTCGGGAGGAAGCAAGCTGTTTAAACTCCCAATAATCACTTGCTCATCTCGGTAATAAGGCGTTAAAGGATAGGTGCCTTGTTCGGGCTCAAACTTACGTGGCATGAGCAATATCTCCCCTTCCTGATAATCCATAAATACGTGAAACTGGCGTAAGAAATTCATCCCCAAAAGCTTGGCTTGCTTGCTTTGTTCTTGATCTACAAGTATTGGTATAATGGTATCCGGGAACTCAAATTTCATTTCAAATTCATAGGCCGTATCGAGTGCACTGCCAAATAATCCACCACTTAAAAAACCGTAGGATTTAAATTTGGCAGCTTCGGGCTTAAAAGATGAAGTCAGGGATTGGGGTAAGGTTAAAGTTCCATTCGATCCAGTATCAAAGGTAATTCCCTTAATCTGGCTTCCATTAATAGTCAAAGTAACCATAGGTGTACGACTGCTTTTAATGGAAAAAGGCAATACATACTTTTTGCCTTGAGGCCAATGCTCCTTGGTATCGCTCATGCGAAGCAAATTATCCTCAAGGGAAAAATCCCAGTATTGAAATTGCATGGCATTGGCTCCAATAATCCCATCCAGTTTTAAACAGCTTAATAATGGTGAAGCTTTGAGATCGGCTGCTATTGCAACGAAATCACTAAAAGTGCGATCCCCCAATTTAAAATCAGGCATACGCACATAATCCTGTCTTTGTTGTTCTCCTTGAGAATCTCGAATTGTTGCTTTACGTAATACCTTGGCTTGATACTTTTCTGCCAATTCCTGGGAAATAACCATAGGGGCACCTGAATCAAAAAGAAAATTGTACAGTTCGCCCTCAATTTCCACCTGTACATAAAGCAGGTTTTGCTTTACTTCTATTGGCAAGTTAATTGGCGAGACAGAATGCTCTGGCTTTCCCACCTTCCCGCGGGCAAAGAGTGCGGCCGAAGAACGACAGGTACTTAAGCTTAAGAGCAATCCAATAGCGAAGAAAATTTGAAGTAGACGATTCATGCGCATAAGGTCGGAAAACAATTCAAATCAGTTTTTGAATTGCCGTAATTTTAGGCATGCGAAATATATTAATCCTCTCCTTGTGTCTCCTTATCGAGCCATGTATAGCCCAGTTTGCGATTGTTCAAGACCCGGATGGATACAGCAATTTGCGTTCAGAACCCGATGCCCAAAGCTCGATTATTTGCCGGGTACCCAGTGGCCGAATTCTCTTTGTAGAGATCGAATATTGGTCTTTAGATTCTACTTGGGTTTTAGTCTATTTCAATCCCAACCCATTTAGTATTTCCTTTGGCCAAGCCACATATGGCGGATATATTCATCAAAGCCGCCTCCTAAATATTGAGAATCTACCGGATGCCAAAGATGCTCCAGAACTCCGTTTTAAAGCGGAAAAAGCGGATAGTACCGACTTCTTTTTTAGTGGCAATTCTGAGTACCCCGATCGGGTAAATGGAATTCCTTATTACGGAGTAGAAACAGGGATGAGTGCGGCGACACGCTGCAGTGCCATGGAACTCATTGTGAATGGAGACAGTATTCCGCAATCACCTATGCTCTTTGAAGGTCTCTTTAATCTAAAATTCGATCCGGATTGGATCAGTACCAAGTCGAGCTTTACTGTTCAAGAAAAGAAATGGGGTGACAGCTTTTTCATCCTTATGATGGGCTCCGATGGAGCTGGGGGGTATCACATAGTGTGGGAGATTAAAGGTGATTGTATAGTACAAAGATGGGTGGGCTCCATAATCTAAGCTCTTTTAAAAATCGAGACTAAGGTGCTTTTAGCTAACTTCACCCTATGCCCGAGGTCTCACTTCTTATGCCCTTTTATTTGGCCGAAGACTTTATTGCCGAAGCCCTGGCCTCGCTACAGCAGCAAAGTTTGGAGGACTGGGAGCTTATCGCTGTGGATGACCACTCCAGTGATGGCAGTCGAAAAATAGTAGAGGCTTTCGCCGAAAGGGATCCTCGCATTCGACTCTTCCTCAATCCGGGCAATGGGATTTTAGCCGCCCTGCAAGTAGCTTCTAAAAAAGCGCGCGGTACTTATATAGGCCGCTTTGATGCTGATGACATCTTACCTACGGATCGCTTGCAACTTATGGTTAGGGTGTTAAATGGCAGTAAGCCTAAAAGCTTAGTTACCGGATTGGTCCAGTACTTTTCAGACCGTCCTATTTCCAAAGGCTACAGCCGCTATCAAAATTGGATCAACGAAACCAATCTCAATGGCGAAAGTTGGGAAGAAATTTATCGGGAATGCGTAATTGCCTCCCCCAATTGGCTCATGCGCCGATCGGACTTTTTAGCTATTGGGGCCTTCGAAGGGCTGCAATATCCAGAAGACTACGATTGGTGTTTTCGCTGCTATCAGCAAGATTTCGAAGTGCAATGCCTAACTACTACCACTTTAATGTGGCGCGAGCATCCCCAGCGAACTTCACGCAATTCGGAACATTATCAGCAAAAGGCCTTTTTCCGATTAAAGCTGCAACGTTTTATCGAATGGGAAGCCTTTGAGGAGCTTATTCTTTGGGGCTCTGGCCGAAAGGCGCGTTTAAGTGCCGCTCTGCTGCGTGAAATGGGTATTCGCTTTCGCTGGATGGATTTAGAGCCCCATAAATTTCCGGATGGTATTCAAGGGCATCCTATTGAAGATTACCGTAAAATTGAAGCACGTAAAGGTTTGAAGCTTTTAATTGGCGTGTATCCCAATCCAGCAGAACGCAAGGATTTAGAAGACTTTCTTATCTCCCGTAACCTCCAAAAAGGTACCGACTATTGGTATTTATAAAGGTCGCTATCTGCCGGATGGCTATCCTTGGGTAATGCAGAAAGGGAGAAACTAAAAGTACTGCCAAAGCCCATTTCACTTTCAACCTCCCACTTGCTCCCATGTTGGCGCAAAAAGTCCCGACAAAGCATCAATCCTAAACCCGAGCCTTTTTCATTTTGTGTTCCATAGGTACTTTCGAGCTCCATTTCTTTATTCAGTTTTTCCAATTGCGTTTCACTCATCCCTACTCCATTATCGCGAACATAGAACCAAACTTCATCATTCTTCTGTTCCGTCCACACGCGTATCTTGCCCTGCACCGGAGTAAACTTAATGGAGTTGTTCACCAGATTACGGAGCACAATCTTTATCCGTTCACGATCGGCATAAACCTCCAATTTTGAAGAAACATCTAAGTCTAATACTTGCTGCTTGCGCTTTAATAAAGATTGGAGAGGTTCTACAGCTTCCCGCACCAGGCTTTCGACATGGAACAAACTTAACTCCAATCGCTCCCCCTTTTGTTGGCTTTGGGCCCAATCTAACAGATTCTTCATTAAGCTTACGCTCTGTTCCACATTTTCCCCCAATATCTTAAGTACTTCATCTCGTTCCTCGGGAGTAATCACATCGGAGTTCACCAGATTAAGAGTTTCTTGCAAATTGATCAGAGGCCCGCGTAAATCGTGAGCAATGATAGAAAACAAGCGGTCTTTTAGCGCATTGAGCTTTATAAGTTGCTGGGTTTTATCTTCCAGCTTATGCTGGCTTTCTATTCGCTGTGTAACATCTTTAATCAGAATGGCCGAGCCATTAAACAATCCTGTTTTCTCGTACAGTATGGTTGAGCTTACTTCATAGATACGACCATCATTTAGATGTAAAATATGCTCCTGTAAATTTTCTTCTCCTAAATCGGGAAATGCTTGATCCATTTCCTCCGCTGGGAAACATTCCGCAAGTCGTTTACCAAAGAGATCTTCCCGGGGTTTCATTATTTCTTCAAAGGCCCCATTAAAATCAATAAGGCGCCCGTGAGAATCCACTACCGCTACTCCATCCGACAATTCTTGAATCACCCGGGTACGCGCCATTGGCGTCACATCGAAAAGACCAAAGCGCATCAGGCCCACCGCAATTATAAAGGAGGTAAGCAAAAAAGCAAATGGGGTTAAATCCAAATGACCATAGGGCCTTAAGTCGAGGAAAATGTATCCAAAATTGACAGATAGGGGCACCAAGGTGCTTAATATTAAAAGGCGGTTCTGTCTCCGAAACACTGGCTTGGTATGCCGTAAATGTGCAATGAGAGCCCAATAACCAGCAACTACCAGGCTGTAGAACACGATAGTATGTAAATGATACCAGGGACCGGGATCAATGCTTAATAATGGGAAGGGGCCACTACTATCTACCGATGTAGACTCGTAAAACAAATGATGCCCTTCATTCGTAAGCATCATAAGATAGGTTACTGCAGAATAGGCAAAGAGACTAAAGAAGGTTAGATTATTCAGACGGTTTTCTCGCCCAATAAAGCTATAGCAAAAAATCAACCATAAAGAGGGCAAACAGGCTATTCCGAGATACTCGATTTTAATCCAAAAGAGCATATTCTCTTGGCTGCTTGAAGACAGCTCGAAACCATAGGCTACTGCCCACCAGGCAGCCGCAATCAGCATAATGCTAAACCAATTGAAAACCTGCCGGCGTTTGCGCATTATCCATGCGGCCAGAAGGAATGCAAATACTCCGGAAGTTATCAGTACCAGAGCGTACAAATTGTAGTTTAAATCGCTGAACATTTGAAGTTCCTAAAATACGCTTTTGGGTCTTTGCGCTGCAAACTCCTTTAAATAGAAGGGCTCGAAATAGGCGACATCCTCAAAATCCTGAGCTTTCATTTTCCCTTGAACTAAGGTTCTAAAATGACGGGCTGAAGGAAAAGGAATATTCAAAAAACTATGTCTATCAGACTCTAATAAATTCTGGGCTTTGGGGGCCCCATCGCCAAAAAAGTAATGACTTCCCGCCTCTGCATAAGACCCTGCTTCCAAAATGCGAGCTTCTACCTCTGTCCATTGCTTTTCCGCCGGGCTATAGCTAGCAGTATACACCTCCATTCTTCGGGCATCAATCATTGGGTGTAAGAGGGCATCCTGGGGAAAATCGTAGGCTTCCAGGGCACCGGCCACTAAAAGTTCGGTCCCTTTGGCACTAATTAGCGGAATGGATAAGCTATAGGCCAAAGCTTTCGCCGATGCGACCCCAATGCGTAATCCGGTATAAGAACCAGGTCCGGAACCTACTGCTATTGCTTCCAACTGATCCGGCTTTAAGCCTGCCTTTTCCAAGGCTTCAGCTATAAAAAGATGGAGTTTTTCGGAATGAATGTACTGATCAGACTGAGCTTCTATCAATTGAACCAGTTCTTGATCTTTTAAAATTGCAACGGAACAGTTTTTAGTGGAAGTTTCGAGTGCCAGTATCAATTGCCTATTCCTCTTTATTCGATTTGGAATTTTCTTCGCTAATCGCAGTTCCAGGTTTCAAGGTTCGAGAGATTGCCGAATAGGGTCCGGTTACAATTTCTTCACCTTCTTCCAAGCCGGAAAGAATTACAATATCCTCATCATTCTGAATACCGGTTTTCACTACGCGCAGTTCTGCTTTCCCCGCTTTGTTGACGAATACAATCTCAAAAAGCTCATCCCCTTCCTCATCGGCTTCATCCAATTTCTTGCGGGCATAAGCTGGCTTGTCGGAAGTATCTGCCCGAGTGGTTACCGCTTGGATGGGTACTGAAAGCACACCATTCTGACGATCGGTAAGTATTTCTAAGGAAGCGGTCATTCCCGGACGGAAAGGACTGCCCCCACCTTTTTGTAATAAATCGGAATAGGAATCTTTAAGGATCCGTACCTTCACTTCGAAATTAGTAACCTGATCGATGGTGGTTCCCGCTAATTTGGCCGAATTGGCTATCTCGGTAACGATACCCTTAAACTCTTTGTCGAGGTAAGCGTCTACCTCAATCAAAGCAGTATCACCATAATTCACCTGAATGATATCATTTTCATTTACCTCTACCAAAACTTCCATCAATTCCAGATTGGCAACACGCAATATCTCGGTACCGGTCATTTGAATGGTACCCACTACGCGCTCTCCTACCTCGGAATTCAGCATACTGATAGTACCATCCATGGGAGCGTAAATCGTAGTTCGTGCTAAATTATCTTTAGCTTCTTGTAAAGTAGCTTCAGCGCTTTGCAGTTGGTACTGGGCACTTTCTACTCCTAACTGCGATACTTGATAAGCCCTTTTAATGGCATCAAAATCAGCATCGCTAATTACACCATCCTTATGCAGGCTTTTATTTCGATTGAAGTTCTTTTCGGCCTCAATAAATTGAGCTTTTGCACTGGCTAGGGATGCTTTAGCGGTATTCACGGAAGCCCGAGCACGGTTTACTGCGGCAATAAATAAATCGGGATTGATCTTCACCAGCAGGTCACCCTTATTTACCTGAGCTCCCTCCTGAAAAGGCAACTCAATAATTTCGCCCGAAACTTCGGCTGAGATTTTCACTTCTACCTCGGGTTGAATTTTCCCGCTTGCAATTACGGTTTCCGTAATGGTTTTTCGCTCCACTTTGGAAAGCTCTACTTTGGTACTTTCCTCCTCGCCAATCCATCCGGCCGATTTAGCGACCACTAAAAAGACGATAAGTGCAAGGGCAATGATGATGATTGTCTTTAAGGGTCTGCTCATGGCTTATAAATTAACTTGATTGGTGAGATAGAACTCTAAAACCTTAACCCGGAATATATAATCGAATTTGGCCTGCGAAAATTGCGATTGGGCTGCCGCCAAATTATTCTTGGCGGTTTCAAAATCAACCTGATTTAGGGCTCCCACCTCAAAACGTTGGCGAGCATATTCAAATGCTTTCTGGCTAGCTTGAACGGATTTCGCTGCCGCTTCAAACTGAAGCTTTGCCGCTTTAGCATCATTATGCGCCTGATAAATGGTTTGCTTTAAATCGTTCTTAACCTGATCCAGGTTCAAGCGATTGATATCCGCATTAATCTTAGCATTTTGCAAATTGTTAGCCACTGCTCTCCTACTGAAAATGGGCACTTGTAAGCTAAAGCCCACCAACTGATTTAAGTTGTCTGATACCTGATCATTAAAAGGCTTCACACCATCGGTAATTGGAACGGACTGCTGGACAAATACCACATCGCCTGTGTTGCCAACATAGCCAAAGGGAATCTCCATATCGGTAGCTCCGGTTACATTGGGAATCTGATCCGAATAGTTTGTTGCTACCTGACCAATTAATGAAACGGTAGGTAAAAAACCACTGTAGGCTAAGTCTATTCCTTCCTCTCCCGATAATACTCGCATTTCGGCGGCACGAATTGATGGCTGCTTATCCACTGCCACCTCATAGACATTCGCGGCTGGGCGATCGAGAATACTGGCATCCGGTAAGCCTAAATCCGGACTCCCAATTTCAAAGTCATCAGGATTGGATAATTGCAGGATATTCGCCAATTGCAATTGACTAATGGTCACCGCATTTTGGGTGCTGATTAAGTTTTGCTCATCGCGCGCTTGCTGTGCCTCTAATTGTAAAAGCTCGCCCTCCGGGAGGGTTCCGGCATTAACCAGCTTCTGCGTGCGATTAACTTGAAGATTGGTAATGCGTACTTGCTCACGCGCTACGGCTTCAATTTCTTTATTGAGCAGAATCTGAAGATAGCTGGAAGCTACTAATAGAGAAATATCATTGCGTGCCGCTTCATAGTCGTATTGTGCGGCTTTTAAATTATGACTGCTTTGGGCAATGGTATTGTACTTGGCTCCACCATTGTATAACACCCAGTTTGAAGATAATTGGAAATTAACCGTTTGTCGACTTTGACGTGAAATTTGGTTAGTTACCGGATCGATATTCAGACCGAAATTCCAGAACAAATTGTTTCCCAAACGTAAATCCGGGAGGTAATCCATTCGCGCGGTATTGAGATTATTCCGAGCAATTTCTGCCCGCAAACGCGCTTGTTCTACGGTAATATTTTGCTGAAGGGCATATTCGACACAGTCGGTGAGTGTCCACACCTCAGGTAGGGGGTTCTGGCCCTGCAGATTAATAAGGGCGAGAAAAGTAAAAAGCAGACTGGCAGTGATCTTTGACATAACAGGGACTTTACCCGTTCAAGTAGCCCTACAAAGATAGTTTTTCGCCTTATTCTTCAGGACCTAGCTCAGTCCTTTGTGCTTTTTTATGGCGATAGATAGCATAACCAATCACCGAAAGAATCAAATACGGAAATACCATTAAGTACAATATCCCACCATTAAGGCCGGTGGCTACTGTACTTCCGGTTTTGGTACTGGATTCTGCTACCGCCTGACACATGGCACATTGCGCTTCCGCCGAAAGGCTAAAAAACACAGCAAATACCAGCAGGAATACTATCTTTTGCAGTTGCATACTAATAATAGGGTTGCATGAACAAATATACCAAGACGCCGGTGACTGCCACATACAACCAGATGGGAAATGTGTAGCGCACCAATTTGCGATGCCGTCCATACTCTTGGGTAAACCCACGATATATAGCCAGCATTGCCAAGGGTAGTACCGGCACGCTCAGTAGAATATGGGAAATAAGAATAAAGAAATACAAACCACGCATATAGCCTTCTCCTCCATATGGAATGGGATCGGCATTGAGTTTACTGATTACATACGAAACCAGGAATACTGCGGAAAGGCCAAAGGCCGACATCATTACAAAACGATGTGCTGCAATTTTCTTTTGAGTAATGAAATACAATCCCAATAAGAGTAAAATTGCGGTTGTGCCATTTAAAACAGCATGAAAGGCCGGCAAGGTACCACGATCGATGCCCATCTCCAGTTTAAGGGTATCGGGAAACAATATCAATAAAGCTACCGCCACCGGAACCAAAATGGATAATACGATGATAATCGGAATGGCCACCCGATCGGCCTTGGGATTGGCTGTTTTCAATTCTCTGATCTCGCCCATTAATCTTTCGCTTTAGAAGCGCGATGCTCGGATACTGATTTGTGTTTCTCGTATTCGGCAATCAGCACTTTAATATCATCCTTCAACTGACTAATCTCATCCGCTGAAGTTCCGGAATAAACCGCTTTTAAGTTGCCTTGTTCATCCCTGCGACTGCGAATTCGACCTTCCCAATCTACTAAAACTAAATTTTCGGAGTGTAAAAAGCCTCCTGCTGCTTCAGGATCAACTTGAGCACTCAGGAAAAAATCATTTGCCGTTTTGTAAAGCTTTTCTTTTTCGCCGGTTAAGAAAAACCAACGTCCCTCCTCTGCTCCGATTCTTTTCTCATATTCTTTCAGCACCTCAACCGTATCGTGTTCTGGATCTACCGTGAAGGACACAAAATTGATATCCTCATAGCCCAAAAAACGATCCTGTACCTGCTTGAGATTGTAATTCATGGCCGGGCAAATCGTTGGGCAAGTACTAAAGAAGAAATTGGCTACGTAGATTTTACCTTCTAAGTCTTTAGAGCCATACACCTCATTATTCTGATTGTAGAACTGATAGGGAGGTATGCTATAATGAAGGGTGTCATTAGTCGCCACACCATCCTCAAAACGCTCTATTATGGTTGGAGGCCCAACATAATCCAGGGTTTGGAAGAAGTTGCCTTCTGCCCCGTAAACAAAGATGAAATAAAGCACCGAAGGCAGCACTAATACCAGGATTAGTACTGCCTTCGAGAATGAAGATTTTAAAACCATTACATCTGAGACATTGCATTCATATAACCTCCCTCAGTAAGCAGAATGAAGGTTAAGTAAGGAATAAGAATAACGATGGGCAGGGTAATTGTCCAAATAAAGTTTTTACGCTCGTGGCCTAAGTGCATGAACTCAGAAACGATGTAGTAGGCTTTGGCCAGGGTAAGCACGATAAAGATGATGTTCAGGACTGAAGTTCCTAATACCTGACCCATCAATACTTCGGGCTTAATGATTCCCAATACTACTTCAACCGTAGTTACGATCAATAGAATCCAAAATACTTTCCAGATCCATTTGGTGCCTTCTGGTCCTTCGTGGTGTTCGCTGGGATATGCGTTGTTATTTGCCATGTTTTTCGCTACTAAATATGATTAAACCAAATAGAAGAAGGTAAATACGAATACCCACACTAAGTCTACAAAGTGCCAGTACAATCCAACTTTCTCCACCATCTCATAATGTCCGCGGCGCTCGTAAGTGCCCATCAACACATTGATAAAGATGATGATATTAAGCACTACTCCTGAGAATACGTGCGTTCCGTGGAAGCCAGTTACAAAGAAGAAGAAGTTTGCGAATAAGGTGTTTCCATATTCATTGGCTTTCATTCCGGCTCCCTGCAATACACGAGCTCCCTTCATGGCGGCCATTGCTTCTTCACGACTTAAGGTAATAGCTCCTTCTTCGGTGCCTTTACCCGGCATTCTTAAGGTCATATTATCATTGATTCCAAAAGCTGCAATCATATCGGCAGTTTTGAATTCAGTATGATCTCCATGAGGTTTCTCCTGACCGGTAATTAACTCGTAGATACTAATGATCTCGCCATTACCATCGATTGGGGTTACATACATCACGGTACGATCTTCCAACATTACCGCTCCTTTGTCCCCGTTAATAAAGTGATACCACTCCCAGGCCTGTGAACCCAAGAAGGTAAATCCACCCACGATGGTTAAACCTAACCAAAGTACAACGGCTTTGGTATTCATTTTATGACCGGCATTTACGGCCAATACCATGGTCACGGAACTTAAAATCAGAATAAAGGTCATCAGCGCCACAAAGAGCAAAGGATGCTCACCATGTAATAATGGGAAGTGGGTGAAAACATTTTCGGCAACTGGCCAAGTAGTCTCGTACTTAAAGCGGTACAAGCCCATTGCGGTCAAGAAACCTGAGAAGGTAAGGGCATCAGATAATAGGAAAAACCACATCATCATTTTGCCGTAGCTAACGCCAAATGGTTGGCGTCCACCGCCCCAAATAGCGGTTGTGTTCTGTTCTAAAGCAGCTCCGTTAGCCATGCATTAAAATTTTTGCAAGTTTAGCGAATAAATAATAAAAAGAGGTACAAATAAAGCCAGAGACCATCGAGGAAATGCCAATAAATAGCACTTACACTAAAGCCTTGATGATCGGTGGCGGTATGAACTTTTTTTATTGCAGTGCGGTACCAGGTGTACAGCAATACAATTAATCCCGAAAAGAGGTGCAGCCAATGCAGGCCGGCAATTACGTAAACCCAGCTTACTGCGGTATTTACACCTACCGCATTAAAGCCCCGATCGATCATATCCTGCGCCCCATAAATTTGGATCACAAAAAAGGCGATACCCAAAAAGAGGCTCACCAAAACTAAATTCCCAGCCATCGAAATTTGACCCTTTTTCAAGGCCATCTTGGCGAGAATCATAGTAAGGCTGCTCACTAAAATGATAATAGTAGCATAAAGGAACTGCGGAGGCAGGCCAAAAATCAACCAGCGATTATCTGCCAGCAGGGCCGATCGACTTACTACATATCCCGAGGTTAAACCCGCGAATGTCATGACAATGCTAGCCAGTCCAATCCACAGTAGTGGCTTTTGAACTTTGCGTTTATCGGCTGCCGTCAATTTCCCCATCTCTAAATAAATTTATCAATCACCAATAAGAGCTGCAACAAAGGCAGATAAACAATACTATAAAACATCAGCTTACGTGCGGCAGGGATAGACCTTTCGCGATAAAGCTTCAATGCAAAATACATAAAGAACAGTCCGAGCAGGGCCGTGATGATCACCCCAACCACAGATAAGCTTAAACCGCCGCTAAGCCCAAAGGCTGGCAATAAGCTAACCGGAATGATAAAGAAGGTATAAAGTACGATCTGCAAGGCACTTTTGGTATCGCGTTTCCCGGAAGGCAAAAGCACATAGTTGGCCTTTTTATAATCATCGTCGGCAATCCAGGCGATAGCCCAAAAATGCGAGAACTGCCATAAAAATTGAATGGCGAATAAAGTACCGGGCTCGATATCAAAATCATTGGTTGCGGCCACCCACCCTAATAAGGCAGGGATCGCTCCAGGAAATGCACCAACAAAAACCGCGATGGGTCCATGCGCTTTCAGTGGTGTATAAATTAACACATAAACAAAGAGGGCAAAGGCTCCAAATCCAACGGTAAGGGGATTGATAGTATAGAGTAGAAAGAGCCCCACAACTGCCATGATTGAGGACGAAATCATGGCTTCCGAAACTTTCAATCTTCCGGAAGGTAAAGGGCGATTTTTTGTGCGATCCATTAAAGCATCGCGATCTCGCTCAATAACCTGATTGAAACCATTTGCGGCCCCCACCACCAAATAACCTCCCAAAGCCAGAGCCATAATAGGCCAAAAACCGATTTGCTCGGCACCCAAAAAGTAACCTGCCAGCGCCGAATAAACGACACTGAGGTTAAGGCGCGCTTTGGTTAATTCCATAACCGCTTGCGCTTTTTGGCTAAAACTAATTTCCTGGACTTTGATTTCGGTAGTGCTGTTCAATGGCCTTTCTTGGGCCGCAAAAATACAGCGGATTGCCCAGCCGGACAAAATAGAATGATTCTATCTAATCAGGCTTTTTTACAATAAACCAAGGGTTCAGTAAATCCTCCTTGTTATACTGCAGTGGCTCACTATCATTCTTGGCCTGGTATATTTCAAATCCGGCTCCTTTAGCCAGTGCATGACCAGCGGCGGTATCCCATTCCATGGTAGGGGCAAAACGTGGATAAACATCTGCTGAGCCTTCGGCTACCATGCAAATTTTCAGGCTACTTCCGCGACTAATTACTTCAGAGTCAGGATGCACCCTGCGCACCTCATCAAAGAAGGCCGCCGTTTCATCGCTCATATGCGAACGACTGCCCACCATGGTATAAGGACGATCTTGAGTCTCAGGAAGCTTCACTCCTTTGGCCATCCAATCTTCAATATTGTCGGTATCTTTTATATGTGCTGCCTGATCAACACGCCAAGCGCCTAATTCAGTCCCTCCAAAGTATAAAGTCTCATCCACCGGAACGTAGATCACCCCCATGATAGGCACTCCTTTTTCCACCAAAGCGATGTTTACGGTAAACTCTCCATTTTGCTTGATGAATTCTTTGGTTCCATCCAAAGGATCCACAACCCAAAGCAATTGCCAGTCTTTACGTTCAGAATAAGACAATTCTCGTCCCTCTTCACTAAGAACCGGGATACCTGTCTCCTTCAGCATTTGCATAATGCGCTGATGGGCTTTTTTATCGGCAATGGTTAGGGGCGACTTATCGTCCTTATATTCTACCTCGAAGGTATTTTCGTAAACTTCCAATATTTCTTTTCCAGCTTCGATGGATGCTAAAACAGCATCATAAGCCAAAACTTTTATCTCGATACGGTCCATTTTGATTTTGTTTGAGAAGTAAAAAAAAAGCCGCCCCGAAGTGCTCCGAGGCGGCTATAAAGTTACAAAGTATTCCTTATTGAAGCTTTGCGTTGATAGGCAAAGTAAAGTTCATACGTACAGGTTTTCCACGCTGTTTCGCGGGAGTTAACTTGGGTAATTTCTTAACTACCCGAACTGCTTCATCATCTAGTAGTTTATCTACTCCACGTACCACTTGTACATTGGAAATACTTCCGTCCTTCTCAATTACAAAGTCTACATAGATACGACCTCCGATCCCCATTTGACGGGCCATTTCGGGAAATTCAAATTCGCGAGTTACAAATTGCATTACCTTTTGCTGGAAACACAATTTACGCTCATTATTATCCTTGGCATCCTCACATCCGGGATAGATCGGAACTGATTCTACTACGGCGAAGTTCAAGATCTCGTCTGATTCTTCTTCTTCAAATTCAATCACCTCAACCTCTTCCATCATATCGGTTTCAGTAGTCTGAATTTCTAACTCTTCTTCGAGTTCCACATCATCTTCCACAACTTCGATTACCTCAGGTGGGGGTGGGGGTGGTGGGGGTGGTGGCGCTACTTCACGGTTGGTGATGGGAATAATCTCATCATCAATTTCTACATCTAACTCACCTAAATCGGCTACCGATGTGTCATAGGTCTTCCACTCAATAAGAACAATGCACAAGAGCAGGGACAATACCAGTCCGAACTGCACAAAGAGACCTCGATAGTTCTCTAAGTCGGCTTTTTCAGTTTTTTTCACTTGCATAAACGATGGATTAGCAGTGCGCTAAGTTAATGAAAATATAGGCCAGCCTACAATTAATAAATGATCAATTAATCTAATCGAAATCGAACTGGAACTACCACCTTAACAGGAACCGGACGTCCCATTTGTTTAGCTGGCACCAGCTCTGGTAATTCGGAAATAGCTCGAACTGCCTCTTCTCTAAAATCAGGATTTTCGCCTCGAATGGCTTCCACATCTTTCACCATGCCAAACTCATCAATCACAAATTGAACATAAACAGTTTCCGTAGTGGCAAAGAATGCATTGGAACGGGGGAATTCAACCTCATCTGCCAGGTAGAACTTCACAAAGTTACTGAAGCATTCCATCTGCTCTTTCTTGCCCTGTAAAGCTTCACAGTCCTTAGGGCGAGCCATGTTCTCCACAAAAACAGCTGGAACCGGCTCAGGAACCTCAGGTAGCCCCATAAATTCCACAGCCATAGTATCATTTAAATCACCCAAATTCAAAGTAGGGCGAGTGGGCTCTTTGAAGTCATTATCCACCTTCTTAAACTTATCCGAATCCAGTTTGATCGGCTCGGGTTCTGGCTCCTTCTTCGGTTCAGGAATCTCCGGTTTTTCTGGGATGGTGATTGGCGGTAAATTGGGAATCACGAATTTGGATTCCTCAATGGGTACCTTAGGTTCGGGTACCCGATACTCAGTGGTCCATTGGATAATTTCGGTGGCTGCCATCAGGCTTAAAGCCAAGCCCACCATAAAAAAGATAGTGCGGAAATTTTCGAGATTCTTCTTCCAGTTTTTCTTGTCGTGCATAGTGTTTTGCTTAGGATTTTGTTTTTAGATCCGAAGATCGATCAGGCCCTGCGGCCTTGAAACAAAAGCCACAGCAACACCGCGATACCTGCCCCAAGACTGTTGGCCCAAAAGTCCATCCAGTCTCCATTACGGCCAGGAACAAAGTCATTTTGCAAAATCTCTATTAGCGCCCCAAAGGATACGCACACAAGCCAGATGCCGGCTAATCGTTGCTTGCTGAGACTCCGCTTAAATTGATAACGGGTCGCAGCCATGATTATTAGACCAGCGGTTAAAAAAAAGATGGCCGCATGTAAAAGCTTGTCATTAAGACTGGCCAATGCAGCCGGCACCTCCTTTCCCGGAATAAGGGTGAGGTAGGAAATTAAAAAACCCCAGAGCAATGCTGGGGTATAGGATACTATCTTATTGGGCTTCCGCACGGATTAGCCCACTAATTCGCTGTAAGCTTCAGCATCAAGTAAATCATCCAATTCGGAAGAATCACTCAATTGAATTTTAATCATCCAACCCTTGCCATAAGGATCTTCATTTACCAGTTCAGGGCTGCTTTCAATTTCTTCATTGAACTCGATCACCTCACCGGAAACGGGCATAAACAGATCGGATACTGTTTTTACCGCTTCTACGGATCCGAAGGTTTCTTCGCGATCCAGGCTTTCACCTTCGGTTTCAACTTCAACAAACACAATATCGCCCAATTCACCCTGGGCAAAATCTGTAATACCAACGGTAGCTATTTCGCCATCAACACGAACCCATTCGTGGTCCTTGGTATATTTCAAATCATTTGGAATATTCATGCCTCGCTTTTTTGATGCGGCAAATTAAACAGTTTTTTGGCGATTATTGGCCCAAATTCAACCTTACACTAATTCCAAATTGATTCGTAGTGAGCGGGAAGGCATTAGAAGTCTTAAATCTCGACATATTGAGGTCGTAGAAGATTTTGGTTTGCACCCGCTGGCTCAGGCGATAATCCGCTGATACCTTTACGGTAGTTACCCTTTGGCCTGAAGTAGGTTGATCAACATCCTCCAAAATTCGCCGAATTAAAATCACATTATCGCGAATCCCTACGTCTGCTCTTAACTCGAGGTTTGAAACCGGATTGGTACGACGTGAACCTACCCGAATAAATTTCAACTTTACATCTTTAATAATGTAACCTGCACCAATTACCCATTCGCTACCACGATTTTCTGTAATCTGGTTATTGGTCAAACTGAGCATCATGGTCCGATCACTCTTATATTCTACCCTAACCGTCATATTATTTTTGAACTTAGTGTTCACCCCAATTAATGGCGCAAACTGCTCGCTCAAGCTTACCGAGTTAATTTGATTCTGTGGCAAGAGGTCTCCATTAATATCCAAGGGTAATTCAGTGGGATAATCCTGAAGTTGTTTCTGACGCAAAAGGTTAGTGGTTACCGTAGAAACGGTGTAAGTAGATCGGTAAGCATGACTCAATGTAAAGCTGGCAAAATACTTCTTAAAGAGCTTCATCTTGCTTAAACCATCATAGGTGATCTGCCAGTTAGGTAGGGGACTGCTTCGGCGGAAGCCCAACTCCACAGATTTTGCATCTAAACCCGAATAAGCAGCGATAAAAGCGGGGATTAAAACTTCCTGTGAGCTCACACTGTAATAGCGATAGCCATAATTAGATGAATCTGCATTCCCAACCAATTCAGCTGAATAGCCTGGAATGGAATCAGCCGCCTCTAATTGTCGGGCTAATCGCTGCGAAATGATTAAACGATTCTCTCGGAACTGATCATAAGTGGCCGAATTGTATTCTGGTGCACTTAGAGGCTCAAAAGCGGTGTTAAGCATAAACCAGGAACTGGAGAAAGTTTGAGTTTGGAACTCGTTTTGACTGCGGAAAGCGTAGTTCGTAAAGTCACCAGTTACCGGATCAAATACACTATCGGCTCTAAAGAAAGCACTCAGATTACTACTTCCCTGCTGTTGCGCAGTAATTACAATACGTAATGAGTTAAGAGGCTCTGCGGTTAAACGCATATTCAGATTGCGATTGCTGGTACGTGCATATTGGCTGTTCAAATTGGGGTTTGCTACCAGCCAATTATTTTCTACCGCCGCCGGACGAATATCTCTTTGATCGCCAACTGTAAACCAGAACCCGGGTGCTGCCCCTGCCTCTGACATACCCAAGAGGGTTGGACTGGAAGCGAAGCCTGGAAGCACCTGACCATTAGATTGGCTGTAGTTCACCGAACCAGACTTTACCATCATCAGGAACTTGGCACTCTCCATCAGTATTTTATCAAATACGGTAGGCTCATCCTCATTATCATCTTTCTTATTATTCTCTTGTTGACTGCGCTGACCCGGTGTTGGTATGCCTCGTGGACGACGTCTTTCACTACGATTATTACCTGCTCCTCCCGCTAATGCCTTTTTAAGATAGGGCACCTTATTGTAAAGGGCATTAAAGTTTAAGGAGCTATTCAATTGAATTTGGCGGTTGTTCTGAATAGTATTACCAAAGTTCAGATTAAACTGACTGTTGCCGGAAGTACGTGCCGATCCTCTGGTTGTTGCGAGTGATGGCGCTTGCCAATCGTAATCCCCGTTATAAGTCGCAGTTAGGGTTACAAAGTCCATCAATGGGAGTTTGTTGATGGGAACCTGCCAGTTTAGAGTTACCTGTTGGTGATAGCTTAAGGGACGGCCAAAATCACGCAGATTTTGCATAATGGTATCGCGGTTTTCTGGCGAATTCGGCGCTCCTCGTACTTCGTCAATCCTGAACCCTGCCCGAGCGCTGTAGTCGAATCGTAAAGACTCCGTAATATCAAATAGAAGATTGTACTGACGATTCAGGTTGAAGTTCTTATTATAAGTCGGTTCAATATCCCCGATTAACTCTGCCGGTATATCATTCAGAATCGCATCCGTATTCCGCATTTGCATTGCGGTATAGTTTCGGTCGAAACTGGCTATAGCTGTAAAACTCTTGGGATATGGATAAAAATTAAAATCGCGGATCAAAGCCAAATAATCGCTTTGCAACCAACTTACCTTATTGAAGGGTTTTACTGCCTTGGGTCGGGCTCGATAGGTATAATTAATATTACCGGCATGCTGACGATTAATATCAAAGCGCGTATTGATATTGCGTCGGAAGACTTCAGAGAAGGAATAGCTCACCGAGAAGTTTTCGATATCGTAAATCTGAGGTTTACGCTGCCCCTTATTTGGATTGCGTTCCTTGCGAACATTGGTAAAGTTTATCGAACGACGACGGGTATAATCCTGGGTAGCCATCCGTAAAGAATCCTGATCCTGGGGATCTTCAATATTCTCCAAAGCATCATCAAATTCAATATCCAGATCCAAAGGATTAAAGCGCGGGTTAATCCAGGTTTCGCTGGTACCATAGAACATTGGAATACGGATCCCATAATCCTTATTAAAGAATTTCCCCAACTCAACATTGGTTTGCAGATCATAAGAATAACGCTGCTCCTGCTGGAATTCACTTACCGACTGATCCAAAGACCCCCAACCAATGGAACTGGTACTACCTGTTACGGAGACATTGGCAAAATCCGCCAATTTAGCCGCCACCCGGGCATTGGCTGCCCAACCACCATCCTGGTCGAAATCAGTTAATCGCAATTCATTCACCCAAACTTCAGCACTTAGAGGTATTCCTAAGTCATTAACATCTGAAGCAAAACGTCGCTTAGGATTTCGCACTCCGATTAAAATAGTGCGCACATTCCCGAGGTTAGGTGCTCCAACCACTGTTACTCTTCCTCCGGCTCGATCTACTGAATAAGGTTCATTAATTGGGTCACCGGTATTTCGATATGCCCGATTCCGCTCCAACTTCACATCCTTAAGGACCTGCAAGGCGAAATCCATTTGGTTCTCAGATGGCCAGATCAGGTTTACATCAGTATTACTAACTCCCCAAGGTGTAACCGTCATCGGGATTTCATATTCGTAATAGTTCTGATCGTAATCACTACCCAAGCGAATAAATACTCGGAGGTCGCCATCGCGAAGCGCATTTTCATTTCCAATGGCTTCAGCATGTGTAAACAGCTTAAGACGTTTGTACAAACGCATATCGAAATCGATATTCCGGAATACCGCCCGGGCATCACCATCTTCAAGGTTAATGATGCGTAAAGACAAGGCTTGTTCGTTCTGCTGGTTAGCTGATGTTGTACCGAATAATACCTGACGATCAATTCCGGGAGGTAGTACATAAGGTACAGGTAAGCGCGATCCGTTTTGTTCGATGTTTACCGCATTAACTTCAAAAACTGTATTGTTTTGGTCATCATTGGTGAGGCGATCGCGAGTACCATCCAGTGCAAACTGATAACGTCTCCACTCCCCTCGAACCAACTCCATACGGGCAAAACGCAATACCACATCCGAACCAAAGTTCTTCATGAAGGCCCGGATAAAACGAATAGAACGGAAATCGTTTATAGGACCAATGGTTTTTTCTGGATCGTAAATCGGAATCTTAAACTGAATCCAGTGGGTTGTATATCGCTGACCATTGGGCTGCTCTGGCGACAACACCGTATCCATATCGGTAATATAGTTCTGCCCTACTTCCCTTAAATCTCGAGGACGAATACTTACCTTATACTGATAATAAGTTTCGGCTTTACTTAAAGTTTGGTCGCGGTTAATATCTTCAATATCGGGCAAATTGGTCGCAAAGGCCGACACCCCTCCAACCGGGGTTGGATTAGAGTTTCCTTCAGGATTGTTAAATGCCTTATAACGCTCCAAAATATTGGCTTCGGCATCATCCAAGGTAGAACCACGATAATACTGGAAGTTATCCGAGGCCGGATCCGAATTTGCTTGAGCATAAGCCGGAGAGGCATCACCAAATGCGGCAAGTACCCTTTGAACATAATTGGCGTAATCGGTATCATTAGCCCAAACCCTCTCTTGCTCATCATTCAATAGGTCATAACCCACATCCTGAATATCACGAGCAGTAGGATCTGCATCAAATGCTACTACGGGCGGACGAACATTAGTGGCATAACCCCAACGAGTAGAATCCAGTTTACTTAAATCGCCATTTACGGGAATACTGTTTTCAATAGCCTGAACTCCATCTCGTAAAATATCTTCGGAAATACTACCCAGGTTGAAATACAAATCACCACCACTGGGCGGATTTTCGGAACCCACGAAAGGGTTCATCATCCAAAACTGGATGAATTCTATGTTTTGTTCTTCAAAATTGGTTACGCTTACATCGCGCATAATTCCTGCCCAACGACTTTCAGGATCCCGTAGGCTACCATCTGCATTTAAACCAGCAGAATAAGCCGTAGGTTCTACATCATAATTATAAGGTCCGCGTTCGCGAGGATAATAGGCTAAATCGAGGGTAGCAATATTTCGAGGTTGACTGTTATCAAGCTCCAGATTCGGAAACACCTCATCTACCAAGACCTCACGCACATCATTGGTAGATTGGAGATCTTTATTATTTCGAATATTATCCGGAGTTCGTGCCTCATCATTATGGAAAAGTGGATCGATAGTATACCAGGCCAAACGAGCACGGTTAAAACCGTAGGCAATACTATTTACCGTAGCCTCAGGGAAAACATCGGGTTGGCCAGCCGGAGTTGAAGCCAATTTCCAGGCCGTAGGGTTTTGAATGGGAATGGTTGTTTGACTGGATTCAAAATCATCCAAAAATGTAGTCTGCTCCCCATTGATTTTAATACCACGTGGGCTGCCAGGAATCATTTGAGCCACCTCGGCACTTACCAATAAATTAGAACTTTCCTTAGTATCTATAAAGGGAATTGCATCCACCATGCGGGTGAGATAGGGTGCATCTTTCGAATAGTTTCCGTTTAATCCGATAATGGTATTGGAGATAGGCTCATCCCCGATATTCACCTTTTGGGTTAAGGGCCGTTCATTCAAGTGAACTACCGTACCGCCTAAATTGAAATTCTCATTAAATCGATACTCAGCATTTAAACCCATGAAGGTTTTAGTCTGAAAATTAAAGAGGGCATTATTTTCAAAGTCCACTTTAATAGGCACCCCTGAGTTTAGAATTCCCTCATTTAAAATGGTAACTCGCCCGAGATTATAATCAACGCGGTAATCCTGACCCTCAACCAAGCGAGTACCGCCAGCCGTTACCGACACAGAACCCGGTGGAATATTAAAGGCGTTTAATTGGATTTCGCTACTGGAAGAAGACTTAAACTGACCCCGAATCAAATACTTATTTAAGCGGGTTTCATTCTGCGCCACAAAGCGGGTTGAGTCGTAAAGTTCCTGGAATACATATTTATCTTTTTCCTCATCATTAGCCAGCTTTCTTTCCAGGTTTGAACCGAAGGGTTCCAGTACCGGGAAGAAAATTCTACCATTCTGAGGGTAGATGGTAACATTAGGAATAAAGTCGAAGAAACCATCGGCCTGATCATCATTATTCTGGTTCAGGCGATCCAGCTCCATTACTCGCAAAAGAAGTTCTGATCGTAGCGTACTTTCCGGTAAGAAAGGCACTGGGGTTCCGGTTTCATCATTCTGATACAAAACCTGTAAGCGAAAATCTTCGGATCCCACCTGAAAAGCGCTTAGGGAATAAACGTTTTTCATCATCAGATCCCAGTTGGGTGCCCGAACATCAAGGATAAAGCTCTTCAGCATTTTCACCACCAGGTTATTGGGCGGTGTAACCCCGTCGGTACTGAATTCACCTACTTGATAGGTTCTTCCACCTGCTGTATACTGGAAGGCAACGGCTAAAACCTCATCCTGATTTAATGCCGTGTTCAGGGTGATATAACCCAATTGAGGGTGAAAGTAAAATTCATTAGGATTCAGCTTACGAGCATTGGCCAATTCCACAAATTCGGTTGCTTCATTAAAGCCCGCACCTGTTAAAGCTGCATTTACTTCAGAAATATCGCGTACTCCAGGGTAATCCTGACTTAAAGTAGTAGGATCTAAGCGGTTACTTAAGTTATCTGGAAACTGAGAACTATTCTGACCAGGGAAAATCACCGGGCCTGGTCGATTTTGATCGCGATAAGCTCGTGATTCGCGCTCACCCAAATCCAGCATAGCCACAATATTTCGGGTATCCTGAGTATTCTGACGATTATTCGTAACCCAAACCTCTACTTTGGTAATTTGTACAGGAGAGGTAATTAATGGCGAGTTCTGTAGGAAGCTCTCATAGTTATCGCGGAAGTAATGCGCCAGGAAATAGTGACGATTTGCTTCGTATTGGTCGCCCCAAATTTCAAATTCGGTAGTGGTAGCTCCCCCTTGAATATTAATAGATGAAGTTTGACTTCTTTGCTCCGAGAATACACCGGTTAACATCAACTTCCCAAATTGGAACTGACCTTTAACCCCGAATAAACTCTGAGCCCCGGTAATCAAAGAAGAGTTCAAAGGCAAGTTAACGTTACCCAATTCGATCTTCTTTATAATATCATCTTCCAAGCCGGTAAACTCAACTTTCACCTGATTCTCAAAAGCGAAGGTGGCTTCAGTATCGTAGTTTACATTAAGCTTCAGCTTTTCCCCGATACTTCCATTCACATTCATTTGAATGCGCTGATCGAAATTGAAGGTGAAAACATTTCGATTTCGCTCAGGGATTATCGGATTATCAATTTTCTGGAAACGTCCCCCAAAAGTAAGTTCTGCAAAACCCTGCGGTCTGATATCAATAGTATTGGAACCAAAAATCCGGGCAAAGTTCTCGCTATCAATGGTGATTTGTGGAATAATTGAACTAGCCGGATCACGGCCTTCGGCTTCCTGCGCTTCTTGACTTTTACTTCGGGAATTCCAATAGTCCATAGCCTGCTGCTTAGCCACATAAGCTCGATATTCGCTAGGTGTCATCACCACAGGAGGAGCAGAGCTGAATCGGCCGTAACGACGATAAACAAAGTAGTTCCCAGACTCTTTATCGTATTCTACCTCTTCGTTAAAGTTCCCAGGCTGATTTCCATACACCCCGCCGGATTCATTCCCTCCAAATGGATAAGGCAAAACACTATCAGGATCATTGGTATCGGCAAGGGCTAATCTCCTACTCCATTCTTCGTCCCAACCAGATTCCATGATAAGGATATCTTCGGCAACGTTTCTTCTATAAGTGAAGGAATAGATAATAAAGAGGACCGCAAGGCCCAACAGGCTAAGATATTTTTTAGGAAAACTCAAAGTTTTTTCAGGGCAGCTTTAATGAGTTCTTCAATACTTGAAATTGCAGGATCTTGCAGGAGTTTACTCAATACACGTTCCGATTGACGTGCAGGATAACCCAAGACTTCCAGGGCCGCAATCGCCTCCGCTTTTAAGCCTGGATTATGGCCAGCCACATCTACTTCCTCGGCCAATGATGCCAATTTATCTTTCAGGTCGATAATCACTCGTTGCGCTGTTTTAGCACCAATTCCTTTAACGGATTGCAGCAGAGCCACATCTTCTCTTCCAATCCCAGCAATTACCTCTAATGGACTTAAGCTGCTTAAAATAGTACGAGCCGTATTTCCCCCTACGCCACTTACTGATATCAAATGCACAAATACATCACGCTCCTGCTTGGAAGAAAAGCCATAGAGCGTTTGAGAATCTTCTTTATAAATAGGATGTAGAAAAAGCATGAGTTCCTGCTGATGGGCAATGGCTGAATAGGTATTCAAAGATATGTTTACCTGGTAGCCAAGACCCTGGCAGTCAATGATTGCCTCAGTTGGTTTTACCTCAATTAATTTCCCGCGGATGTGATGCAACATTGGAGTTGTACAACTATGGTTCTAGGTCGGTTTTCCTGAAAAACGCCAAAAATACGCTTTTCATACACCCGTCCAATAAAAAAGCTATCCTTCCACTTTGGGCAGAAGGATGGCGGTAGAACGGCTTAAATCTGAATATAGTATCAAAGGGGAATCTTTTCCTCCATTTATTTCACCTATCCACATGCAAGGTAAATCAGCCTCCAGCTTTCAAACGAAAAAAGGAGGACTATTAAGCCCTCCCCTCCTTAGATTGATCGAATCTTGTCTGATCCTTATTTCACCATCAACTTTTCAGTAAATACGGTGCCATCCACATTTAGTTCTATAAAATAAGTCCCAGCAGGCAGAGCCTCCACAGAAACATTAAGCTTCGTTTCACCACTATGCAAGGGACCATCACTTAGGATCATAAGTTCACGACCGGCTATATCCAAAACCTTAATCTTCACCTGAGCATCGGCACTCAAATTCAAATCAATATTCAAATGATCTTGCGCTGGATTTGGATATACTTGATAGGCTTCCAAAAGCTTGTTTTCTTCTAAACCCACATAGGTACTATTGAAGAATTGGATATTATCTACAAAGAGATTATTACCATAATTGGAAGTTCCGATAAACTGAACCATTAGCTCGGCGCTGCCATCGTAAGAAGAAATATCCACCGTATCCGTTGCCCAATCATTGCTGCTCGGAATATAATAGTTAGTCGTTGCAGTGCGAGTTCTTAATGCCGATCCGGCTTTATTGTAAACCGAATTCCAGGTAGCACCGCAATCTGTAGACAGCTTAATTTCCAAACGATCATTCTCATTAGTATACTGCGCATAAGCATGATCGAAAATGATGCTGTTATTGGTCGTAGAACTAAGGTCCAATTTCTCCCACATCAGAGCCATATTCCCACCATTGGCTGTGCTGTAAAAATCAAACATCAAGCTATTGCTTGAATTCCCATAAGCACCAAGGTTTGTAGTAACTGAAGGATCAATAGTTTGGTTTACAACATAAAAATTATAACCATCCTTATTTAAGGTATGAGCATTGCTAAAGTCTTCATCTCCCAAAGCATAGGATTCAAAGCCCTCATGCCAGAATGTTCCAAAAGGAGTAGGAGACACAACAATCACCGGATCACTAAGGGAGACATTATTTGCCGCGCTTAAATCATACAAATTGCTATTATTCGCCGTAGAAACCTCATAGCTGATTACGTTAACCCCTGAACTCAAGGTAATGGCAGGGAAGCTAATTGTTGTTGAAGCGCCTCCAGCCAAAGAAGTACTAACATTTTGGCTTACTGCAGATCCACCATTAATAGAATAGGAAACATCAAAATTACTGGCCGCTTGATTCCCGTTATTTACTACCGTCATTTCCGGTGTGAAATTAGGGTCACAATAATCTGTACTGCTCACCGTAGAGGCACTAGCCCCCAAATCAGCGACCACCGCGCCTGCTGGAGCAGTGTAAGTCATGGGACCTTTGGCTCCGGTAATGATATCCGTTTGTCCTTCTGCCACAAAGGCTACCACTTCCAAGTCGCCAATTGAAACCGGTACTCCATTTATGGAGGCAGGAATTGAATAGGTGTATTGACGAGTAACCGTTGTCCCGGAAGTAGTGGTGGTAACTACCTCACCCCATTGTCCGGTTAATAGTTCTCGCAACATGTGTTGATGATTGTAGCTTCCATCAGGGTTCACCTGACCAGGATTACTAGAGGCTCCGGTTTGCGGTCCGCTAATATTGTCTTGCAGTAGTGCCACATTCAGATTTACATCCGATGGTGCATTCGCAGTAAAGTACATTTCCACATCTACGGTAAGCACATTGGTAGAAATATCAATATCTCCTTCCAAAGCAACATTTACATAAGACGCTTCTCCTAATACTATATTACCAGCAGTGGCCCAATCTCCTCTACTCATAGCCATACCCGTATTTTGACTTAAACCTGTAAATACCCTGCGGTTCACATCACCAGCTGGATAGCCTACCACATCAGAGATCAAATCGATAGAATCTCCATAGGTGGTAGTGAAATCGGGTTCATTGGCACTTGGATTGGCGAAGGGCCCGGCATGTACATTAATTAATACCACATCCCCGGGATTTGCATTGGCAAAATTGCTGGCTAGTAAATGACCATCCGGACAATACACACAGTGGATCCCGGTAAACTCTTCTAAGACCACATTCTTATTTTCCGGACTGGTACTTACTGGTAATTGAGCATAGGCTTCATGTCCTGAAAGCAGGGCTCCCAAAATTCCTAAGGCTAGTAACTTTCTCTTCATTATATTAAAATTTGAATCGAACGAATCTAAGCTTAGTATTTCGCATTGACCTTGGATAAAGTCCTATTTCCATGTAAAACAAACCCTAGAATTACCCTAGCAAACACATGGCAAGGTCTAAAACAGACTAACAATCAGTAAATTAAGCCTTAGGCCTAATTACATGTATGTACACCCCTTGATTTAGCTCTAGCCTTGTCGGAATAAGATCACCGTCTGCGAGCAGCACCAAAACAGAATCCAGCAATTGGCTCGAGAGGAACTTTCCAAGCTGGCAATAAAAAAAGCCCTTGTCGCTAAACAAGGGCTTTCTTCAAAATAGTATTATCAAGACTTAGCGAATCACCAGTTTTCTGGAGATAACCACTTTACCTTCTGATTTCAAAGTGTAGAAATACACACCGGGATTCAGTTTACTTAAATCCAATTCCACTTCAGAGTTTTGAGCATCCAAACGAGTGCTGTATACTTTTGCCCCCACCAAGTTAATGATCTCAAAAGAGGCCTCTTTACTTACCTCATACTGTACACGGAGGAAGTCATCAGCAGGGTTAGGATAAACTGATAATTCAGGTTTCGCTACTTCTTTCTGGGAAAGAGGAACACCATTTACCTGATAGTTGATGGTGAAGGCTACTGAATCCGATGGATTATAGTAGTCAAATAAAACATATTGGATCGGGCCAGAACGGGTGTAGCCATCGAGATCAGGATATACGTGCAAAATCGCAGTATCCGTTGCTCCTGGTTGAATGGTTCTATTGAAAGAAGGGGGATTTTGTGAAATATTGGTGGTAAAACACAAACCCCAGCAAATAGCATTGCTATCGGTTAATTCATTGTAGTTGCCATCAATGCGCTTGAGTGCAACTTCAACTGGCAATCCAGAGATGTTTTTCACCACTGCATAGGCAGGTAAATCACGATCTGACCAGGCATTACCAACAACAGTGGAATCTTGATGAATTATCTCAAGACTTAATTGAGCTCTAAGCAAACCAGTGCTTAAAAGCAAGGCTAAAGCAAGTAGAGTAAATTTTTTATTCATAGCAGAGAATTAACACACGAATTACAAATGTATAAAATTCAGGTATCGAGAATAGCTTTTAATTCAATTTTCTATAATTTTCGGCCTTCACAACTCCTAAGTTTATATTATGAAAAAGTATTACTTGTCCCTTTTCCTCAGTGCTTTCGCACTTGGATTATTTGGTCAGGGTTACTATCAGATTCCTGCAATCAATGCCGGAACCAATCCTGGTAACCTAAATAATGACCCTGAGCAACCTGAAGGTTTCCTTTCTGGAAACAACTTAGGTTACACTACCGTACTTACCACTTCAGCGGCTGACGCCTGGTCTACCGCCCAAACTGTTCCATTTAGCTTTAACTTCAATGGTTCAGCTGAAACTACTTACTACGTTTCGGGTTCTGGTGTAGTTACTTTTGCCAGCAGTGCTCCTGCGACTACTCCTGGATTTACTCCAGCCTTATTACCAGCAGCAAGCATTCCTCCTAAGTCTATCTGCGCTTGGGGTATGGATCTTTCTGGTGCTAATGATGCTGTAGTATCTAAAACTTTTGGTACTGCTCCTAACCGTCAGCACTGGATTATCTGGGCTTCTGCCTCTAATGCTACTTTAGGTGCCGGTTGGACTTACTGGGGTATTGTAATGGAAGAAACTACTGATCGTATCTACATCGTTGATATGCGTAGTTATTCTCAAGGTGGAGCTAACGTTGCTATGACTGCTGGTATCCAAATCGATGGATCTACTGCTATCAACGTTTCTGGTTCTCCTGCTTTAACTTCCAATAACACAGCTACTGGTGGTAACCAAAGTGATGCCTTAGACAATACTTATTATGAGTTTGTATATGGTACTCAACCACAGTACGACTTAGCTTTAATTACTGCTTCTATCTCTGATATTGCTGGTTTAACTACTGCTGAAACTTTCGAAGCTACTGTACAAAACAAAGGTTCTGAAACCATCACTACCTTTAACTACAACTACGACGACAACCAAGGTGGTACGGGTACTACTGCTATTACTCAAACTTTGGGTACTGGCGACTTCGCTACCATTACCATGAACCCAGGTTGGACTGCTCCTGGTGCTGGTTCTTATACCATCGACTTAGATGTTAGCGACCCTAACAACAACAGCGATGCTAATCCAGCTGACAACGGTTTAACTTTCAACATTCAAGCAGCTCAGGATGTACCACGTACTTTCTTAGCTGAAGAATTCTCTAGTGCTACTTGTCCTCCTTGTAAGTCTTGGAACGATAACGTTTACAACGCTGCCTTGGCTAATTACAACCAAGCTGGTAATCCATTAGTTGTAAAATACCAGGTTCCAATTCCTTCTCCAGGAGATCCTAGCTTGAACCCAGATTCTGAAGCTCGTCGTCAGTGGTACGGAATCAACTCTGCTCCTACTATGTTGGCTAATGGTCAAGAAATTGACTACAGCGCTGGTACTACCTGGGGTGATGTTGCTGCAATCTATACTGCTGCTGAAGTAGCAGGTACTAATGCTCCTGCTTTCGTATCTATTAGCGGTTACGCTACTTACGATCGCGGTGCAGGTTCTAGCACTGCAGATGTTACTGTACACGCTACTGTAGCTTCTAACCTTGACTTATCTACCGGTAACTATGCTTTACAAATGGTAGTTCTTCAAGACAACTATGTTTACAATACAGCTCCTAATGGTGACTTCAACTATCACCACGTAATGCGTAAGATGTTACCTAATCCTAATGGTACTTCTTTAAGCCTTACTGCCGGTGCTTCTGCCAGCTTCAGCGAAAGCTACACTTTTGATGTAGGTAACGTTTCTGGTGGTGCTACTTCAGGTAACTACAACTTGTGGAATAACGATATCGAAGCTGTGGTATTCGTTGAAGACCGCGACAACCAAGTTATCATGAACGCTGCTTTAGCCGGTGTTACCTGGGTAGGTATCGACGAAACTGAAGTGGTAAAAGCTAAGGTTTATCCTAATCCTGCTAATGATGTATTAAACATCGCCCTTGAAGGTGAGCAAGAATTAAGTGTAAGCATTATCGATCTTACTGGTAAAACTGTAATGACTTCTGACTTCGGTTTAACTACCGGTGAAGAAATCAATACCAGCGACTTAGTACCTGGTATGTATATCGTACAAATCGTAGCCGACGGAAAAATGGCTGCTCAACGTATCGCAATTACCCACTAATAATTGCAGTGCGAATAAATATTAGCCGTCTCGGTTCTTCCGAGGCGGCTTTTTTTTATCCTCAATCACCTTAGTTAAACACTAGCAAGAGTAAGATCTAGCCTGCAAAATATTTCTGGCGCACTGATTGCTAAACAGATAGCATTGATAGGCAGAATTCCCACTTCCATGTGCAAGAATTCAGCGCAAGGACCTGCGATCCTATTTAAATACTTAATTTGCCCATCCTTATTTTTAGATTAAACCCATTCAAAATGAAAATCAAATTATTCTCGACCTTAATTCTGCTGATCTCATTTTCCTTTAGTGCTTTGGCTCAGGACAAAGTTCCTAATATTCAACTAAAGGATTTGGTTGGAAATATGATTGATGCCGGTGAAATTGATAATGATGGCAAGCCCATGATTATTAGCTTTTGGGCCACTTGGTGTAAACCTTGCATCCGCGAATTAAATGCCGTGAATGATGTTTATATCGATTGGGTAGAAGAAACTGGAGTTAAGTTGGTGGCTATTTCTGTAGATGACTCCAGAAATTCAGCTCGCGTTAAGCCTTTTATCACTTCACAAGGCTGGGAATACGAAGTATATATCGACGAAAACCAAGAGCTCAAGCGGGCCTTAAACGTAAATAACATACCTCACACCTTCCTTATTGATGGTGAAGGAAATATCGTTTGGCAGCACAATGGCTACATTCCCGGAGATGAAGACCATTTATATGAATTAATCACGCTTCTGGCCAATGGTCAAAGCATCGAAGGAGTGGAATAAGCCCTTAGCTCACCTCATTTATGAAAAAACATTTAGTCTTTACTCTGGCATTAAGTCTGGGAAGCCTTGGCTTAAGTGCACAAGAAAAGCAAGCGGATTACGGGCAGATTCACGGTAATTTCCAAACTAATGCCCAATATTACCTCCGAGACACCTTAATTGATCCACAGGGCGATGCCTATCCGGATGAAAGAATGTTGGCGGCTGGTTTTTTAAACCTTATTTATACCAAAGGTGATTTCATGGCGGGTATCCGTTATGAAAACTATCAGAATAACCTGGTAGGCCTCCCCGAGGGTTTCAAGGGACAGGGTATCCCCTATCGCTTTGCTCGCTATAAAAAAGACGGCTTTGACATTACCGTCGGAAACTACTATGAACAATTCGGATCAGGTCTGGTTTTCCGTACCTATGAAGAACGTGGCCTGGGACTGGATAATGCCATGGACGGCTTGCGTCTGATTGTTGACATTCGTCCTGGTATTACGGCCAAAGCGCTGGTAGGCCGTCAACGTATATACTTCAATACTGGTGATGGTATTGTACGCGGTGGAGACCTGGAGTTTAACTTAAATGATTTTAAAGGCGAAGCCGGAAGTCGAAATTTGATCATTGGCGCCAGCATGGTAAGCCGTTTCCAAGAAGCTCAAGACCCCATCTTTAACTTGCCTGAAAATGTGGCCAGCGGAGGTGTTCGCGCCAATTTCATCAGCAGTAATTTCAACTTCTTTGCGGAGTATGCTTATAAGTCTCAGGACCCTAATAGTGCCAACAACTTCATCTATAAGCCCGGTCATGCGATTTACAGTACCCTATCCTATGCCAAGGATAATTTAGGTATCCTCTTAGGTTATAAGTACTATGACAACTTCCTCTTCCGTTCACAAAGGGTGGGCAACTTTACAGAAGCGATGATCAATTACCTTCCTCCTTTGGCTGAATTACATACCTATGCCTTACCTGCTTTGTATTCTTACAATATTCAAGCAAACGGGGAGACCGGTATTCAAGCCGAAGTGAGTTATAAATTTGATCGCGGAACCGCTATTGGCGGTAAATATGGAACCTTACTGAATATCAATTTCAGTAATTCCTATGCTCTGGATAAGGATTTTGAGTACCGCACCGATATCGACAGCAGTCAGACCATATCCGGAACCAATGGCTACCAGGATTGGGCAGGCCCAGGGGATGTGCAGTATTCCCAGGATTTTAATGTGGAGGTGAAAACCAAAATCAATAAGAACCTTAAAGGTACTTTCAGCTACTATAATTTCATTTACAACCGCAGTGCTTTATTGGATGGGGTTATTGATGATCGTATTGGTCCAGACACTCATCTTAAATATGTATATGTAAATGCCGCTGTAGCCGAATTACTTTGGAAAATTAAGCCACGCCACTCTCTGCGTACCGAAGCTCAATTTATGCATACTGAGCAAGACCGAGGATCATGGGCCTTACTATTATTGGAATACTCCATTGCTCCACAATGGTTTGTGGCCGTTCAAGATGCCTATAACTATGGTAATCCCGACCCCGATTTGCAAATTCATTATCCCTTAGTATCTTTTGGCTATACTCGTGGAACTACTAAGGTTCAAGTGAACTACGGACGCCAACAACAAGGGGTATTTTGTGTAGGAGGTATCTGCCGAGTTGTACCCGCCTCCAATGGCTTCAGTTTATTACTTACTTCAAACTTCTAAAGGAATATGAAGATTAAAATATTAGCATTCGCCGCTTTAATTCTGGGTCTGCAAGCTTGTGATGAAATCCCTGAAGACGAATACCTTCTCATTGAAGAAGGCTCTCAAGGCTATCAGGGAACTGGACACCGTGTTTTTCTGGAAGAATTTACCGGAGTAAAATGCAATAACTGTCCAGCCGCCAATCAAAAGGCTAAAAACCTTCAAGCTATTTATGGCAAGGAAAATTTAATCCTTATTGGTATTCATGCAGGTAATTTGGCCACTACTGATGCCGAACATCCCAAAGCTTTTAACACTCCTGAAGGAACCGAACTCTTCAACTTCTTTCAGCTATTTGGAGTGCCGGTTGGCTTTATAAATCGTTTGGACTATGATGAAAACCGAATGATCAAAGGAGAAGGTGATTGGGCCGGTGTAGTAGCTACTGAATTGGAACGTCAACCAGTGGCTGAAATCACTCTGGTTGAAGACAGCTATAATGCCGGAACCATGGAATTAACGGTTTCGGGAAATGTAAGTGCCATCGGTACTTTGCCAGATAACCTTAAGGTATGTTTATACTTAACTGAAAATGATATTGTATCGGCTCAAACCCTGGGTGATAAATCCGTAAACCCTAATTACGTACATGACCATGTTTTCCGTGGATCTTTTAGCGGTACTTATGGTAAGACGATTGATCTTTCTACTGGCAGTGCCAGCTTTACGGAAAGCATTACCTTACCATCTGATGCAGTGAAAGCCAATTGCGAAGTGATTGCCTTTATTTACGATGCCGACAATTACGAGATCTTACAATCGAATTTTATCGAAATTTAGATCAAGAATCATCTATACTAGCAAGCCCCTTTTGCCATGCAGGAGGGGCTTTTTTAATGCTCTTCCTTTCTGATAAACTTCAGGTTTCTCTGTAAACCCAGATACTTGGTACGTTTAACTGCACTTTTCCGAAAAAGCTCCCGAAATACCTCTTCGCTCAACTCTTTCCAATCACCGGAAGACATGCCCAATAAGTCAGGATGCGGATTAAATGCCGGTTCTTGATGCGGCTTGGAAAAACGGTTCCAGGGGCAAACATCCTGGCATATATCACAACCGAATGCCCAATTCTCCATCTTACCCTTAAACTCTTGCGGAATAGAGTCCTTTAACTCTATAGTGAGATAAGATATACACTTGGTAGCATCCAGCAGATTAGGCTGTAGAATAGCATCCGTTGGGCAGGCGTCGATACAGCGGGTACAGGTTCCGCAATGATCGGTCTGCATCGGAGAATCGTATTCCAATTCTAGGTCTAATATTAATTCCGCCAAAAAGAAAAATGAGCCTTCCTTCTTATTGAGTAGCAAAGTGTTTTTTCCTTGCCAGCCCAAGCCTGCTTCCTGCGCCCATTTACGCTCCATTACCGGAGCCGAATCCACAAATACTCGCCCATCAATTTCGCCGATCTCCGTTTGGATAAACTGAACCAGGTCTTTAAGCTTCCTTTTTAAAACGAAATGATAATCTTCGCCATAGGCATACTTGGCAATCTTAGGCGCTTGAGGATCTTCTTGTTTTTGCTCGGGATAATAATTAAACAGCAAGGAGATAACCGATTTAGCTCCCGGCACTAATTTGGATGGATCCAAGCGCTTATCAAAGTGATTGGCTAACCAGGCCATCTCGCCTTGGTAGTTTTGATTTAACCAGCGCTCCAGCTTAGGCGCTTCTTCTTCTAAGTAACGGGCTTTAGCGACGCCACAGGCCATAAAACCCAGTCTTTGGGCCTCTTCCTTTATTTGCCTTGTATAAGTGGCCTTAGAGGTCAAATAAACCGTTTTGGAGATTTGGATCTTTCTTATCGAGATGCTTATAAGCCTTTTCCGTCACCATCCTTCCTCTTTGGGTACGTACCATAAAGCCTTGTTGAATGAGATACGGCTCGTACACTTCTTCCAAGGTTCCGGCCTGTTCCCCTACGGCGGTTGCGACCGTATTTAATCCTACCGGACCGCCCTTAAACTTATCGATAATACAGAGGAGTATTTTATGGTCCATTTCATCCAAACCATAGGTATCCACATGCAAGGCCTCCAAGCCATATTGAGCAATTTCCAAACTGATGGTTCCATTGCCCTTTACCTGAGCAAAATCCCGCATGCGTCGCAACAGTGCATTCGCAATACGTGGTGTTCCCCGACTACGTCTTGCTATTTCCACCGCAGCATTAGCATCGATTGGAACTTTGAGAATATGCGCCGACCGCTCTACGATGTTGGAAAGTAATTCAACCGAATAATATTGCAAACGACTGTTGATTCCGAATCGAGCCCTTAAGGGAGCGGTAAGCAATCCACTGCGAGTAGTGGCGCCAATTAAGGTAAACTGATTGAGATTAATTTGCACACTGCGGGCGGCCGGACCACTATCGATCATGATATCGATCCGATAATCCTCCATGGCAGAGTAGAGATATTCTTCCACCACCGGACTGAGTCGGTGAATCTCATCAATGAAAAGCACATCACGTTCTTCCAGATTGGTGAGGAGACCCGCTAATTCGCCTGGTTTATCGATCACCGGTCCAGAACTTAGCTTAAGACCCGATCCCAATTCATTGGCAATAATATGAGCCAGGGTAGTCTTTCCTAAGCCGGGAGGTCCATGCAAGAGTACATGATCCAAGGCTTCCTCCCTTTGATTCGCAGCGGCCACGAAAATGCGGAGGTTCTCCAACACTTTGTCCTGTCCGGCAAAATCATCGAAACTTAGAGGCCGAAGCTTCTGTTCGAAATCCTGTTGGCCATCTTCCAATTCCTCTTCTCCGTCTAAAAAACGCGTCATATAGCTGTTTGAGCAAAGTTATCTAAAATAAAAAGTCCCAACCTAAGGCCGGGACTTCTCAAATATCTATTTGCTAAAATACTAGTGACTAGTAGCCATCTCCTCATCTGTCATAGGGACAATTTGAGGGATGAAATCCTCATCGGCACCAGGCTTAGAGTAATCATAAGGCCAACGGTGTACTTCTGGAATTTCTCCAGGCCAGTTACCATGCACATGCTCTACCGGAGTAGTCCACTCCAAGGTATTCGAACGCCATGGGTTCTGAGAAGATTTCTTACCGCGCAAGGCACTATAGAAGAAGTTGTAGATGAAGATCACCTGAGCAATACCACCTATGATAGCAAAGTAAGATACTACCACGTTGATATCGGCAAGATCATCAAACATTGGGAAGTTGGTATTGGTATAGTAACGACGGGGTAAACCAGCCATACCTAAGAAGTGCATTGGGAAGAATACACCATAAGCACAGATAAAGGTTACCCAGAAGTGCACATAGCCCAAGTTCTTATTCATTCTACGACCAAAGAGTTTGGGGAACCAGTGATATACCCCGGCAAATAATCCGAAGATCGCTGAAAGACCCATTACAATGTGGAAGTGAGCTACTACGAAATAGGTATCGTGAACGTTAATATCCAGGGCACTATCACCCAAGATCAAACCAGTTACACCACCGGTGATGAAGGTAGACACCAGGCCGATAGAGAACATCATGGCAGGAGTAAACTGTAAATTACCTTTCCATAAAGTAGTGATGTAGTTAAAGGCTTTTACCGCCGATGGAATCGCAATTAAGAGGGTGGTGAAAGTAAACACCGAACCTAAGAATGGATTCATACCGGTAACGAACATATGGTGACCCCACACGATAAAGCTCAAGAAGGCAATTGCTAAAATCGAACCTACCATCGCACGGTAACCGAAAATCGGCTTACGGGCATTGGTTGAGATAACTTCCGAACTAATACCTAATGCTGGTAGAAGAATAATGTATACCTCAGGGTGACCTAAGAACCAGAACAAGTGTTGGTATAAGATTGGACTACCACCCTGATTGGTTAACAGCTCTCCAGCTACCATAATATCAGAAAGGTAGAAACTGGTTCCGAAGCTACGGTCGAAGATTAATAATAAAGCTGCTGAGAACAGAACCGGGAATGAAAGCACACCCAAGATAGCGGTTACAAAGAAGGCCCAAATGGTCAAAGGAAGACGAGTCATGCTCATTCCTTTGGTACGTAAGTTTAAAACGGTTACGATGTAGTTCAAGGCACCTAACAAAGAAGACACGATGAACAGAGACATGGAAACCAACCATAAAGTCATACCGGTACCGGAACCTGGAATCGCTTGTGGCAAGGCACTTAATGGTGGATAAATGGTCCATCCTGCAGAAGCTGGTCCGTTCTCTACGAAGAGAGAGCTAATCATTACCACTGAAGAGGCAAAGAAGAACCAGTATGACAACATGTTGATGAAACCTGAAGCCATATCACGGGCACCAATCTGCAATGGAATCAACAGGTTGGAGAAGGTACCACTAAGACCAGCGGTTAATACAAAGAATACCATGATAGTACCATGGATGGTAACCAAGGCTAGGTAAATATCGGGAGTCATTACTCCGTCTTCAGCCCATTTTCCTAAAAGGGCATCAAGGATAGGCCATTCATGATCAGGCCAAGCTAATTGTAAACGGAACAAAAGGGACATTCCCACACCAACAATACCCATGATCATACCGGTGATCAGGAATTGCTTGGCGATCATTTTATGATCCGTACTAAAAATATATTTCGTGATGAAAGTTTCCTTGTGGTGTTCGTGTGATTCCATTTGCTTCTTTCGGTTTCAGTCCTTTAATACTTTCCTAGCTAATTCTTACAACATTTCAGCAAAGGTCTGCTGCTGCTTCATCCAATCGTTGAAGGCTCCTTCTTCTTCAACCACAACCTTTAACTGCATATTGTAGTGCGCCGCACCACAAATCTTGTTACACAGCAATACGTAATCGAATTCCCAAGGGTCTTCGCCACGCTCAGCACGCAAAGCATTTACACGCTTTACCTTTTTAATCATTTCTGGTTTGCTACGCATTTCTGCAGTAGTAATGGTAGGGGTAAACTGGAATTGAGTACGAGTACCTGGTACACAGTTCATTTGCACACGGAAATGAGGTAAATAAGCCGAGTGAATTACATCCTGTGAGCGGAACTTTAAAATTACCGGACGATCTTTAGGAAGGTGTAATTCATTGGTGATAATATCATTTGCTGAATGTTCATCACTAGGATCAACACCTAATGTGTTTACACCCTCGATTAAGCGTACATTGGCATAACCCAATTCATTATCGCTTCCCGCATAACGGGCTTGCCATCCGAATTGCTTGGCGTAGATTTCCACTACCATTGGCTCTTCGGTATTTTCGGGGTTCATCACATTGCTCCAGGTAGTTAATCCGTATAAGATCAAACCGGCTAAAACTACCGCTGGAACACCAGTCCAGAATAACTCCAAACGGTTATTATGCTCCATATAAGTCGCTTTGCGATTTTTACGACCACGGAACATAAAAGCAAATCCAAATAATAAAGGCTGGGTCACCAGGAATGCAGCCAGAATAACGCCCATTGAGATATCCCAAAGGTTGTCTATATCCGCTCCATGTTCAGAAGCTGCAACCGGTAAAGTCACATCCATATACTCATTGACCATCCAGGCAAAGGCGCCAAAGAAGAACACGAGGAATAAAATCATTAACCAACCCTGGGTGTTGTTATCACGATCGTCAACCTTTACATCAGTGTCGGTTCCTTTGATTTGAGAAGATATCTCAAAAATCCGAACAGCCTGCGTGAGGGCGGCAACCGCCAGGAGTGCTACTACGATTACTAATAAAGTCTCCATGTATTACTAGTGTTTCTTTTCTAATTATTGATGGAAATGGGTACTCTCCACATACATTGGGTGATTCTTGGCCATCAAAGGAGCTTTGCTCAAGGCGCGGAAAACCACATTAATAAACAGACCAACAAATCCGAGCATGGTACCAATTTGTACCAGACCCAAAGTCCAGTTGTTACCAACCGATCCTGGCATAATCATAATAAAGATGTCCATCCAGTGACCGAAGAGAATTACCACACCAGCGGTGAAGATAAATCCTTTGTTACGCTTGGCATCACGGCTCATCAATACTAAGATTGGGAACAAGAAGTTAAGCACCAACATGGTAAAGAACAATCCTTTGTACTCACCAAAGCGAGCCATGTAATAAGTTACTTCTTCAGGGATATTAGAGTACCAAATCAACATAAACTGAGAGAACCAGAGGTAAGTCCAGAAAATGGAGAAGGCAAACATAAACTTGGCAATATCGTGGATGTGGCTTTGGTTAACTTCAGCTAAGTAACCTTTGCCTTTCAAGTACAACACGATCATCATTAAGGCAGTAAGTGCAGACACGAACATAGTTGCAAATACGTACCATCCAAACAGTGTACTAAACCAGTGAGTATCGATACTCATGATCCAGTCCCAAGCACTGGTAGAAGAAGTAACCGCAAAGAATACCAGGAATCCGGCACCCAGGTTACGCATCTTAGCCCAGTTTTTGGCGTAGTCTACACCAGCTTGCTCGAAACGTAAGCTCATCTTACGCAACATATAAGCGGCACCAATCCAGCCACCTAAATAGATCAAAGCTCTCAGGGTGAAGAAAGCACCATTTAAGTATCCTTCTTTACCTGCAATCAGCGCATCGTAATTAGGACTTTCAGGATTCATAATTCCTTCAGCCATCCAGTGATATACATGGTTTCCACCGATATGGAACCATCCGGTAAGGATGATGATTAAGATCACCAAACCGGGTACCCAAATAAAGCTAGACATAGCTTCTAAGATACGAAGGATCACCGCTGACCAACCTACTTGAGCAGCATATTGCACTGCCATAAAGAACAAGGCTCCTAATCCTAAAGCTAAAGCCCAAAAGCTGTTTACTAAAAGGTTAGACCAAGGCTTGTTTTCAAGTTGATGATGAATATGCTCAGCATCATGATGCTCGGGTGAAGTATAAAAATGGTTGTTTTCCGGGATGGCGCGAGAAGCAGCTTTATGATAGCTAAAGTCGCTGGTTTCCGGCATATCATCATGCACTAAAGCGGGATGTATGGCTGTCTCGTGATGTGCTTCTTCACCATGGGAATCATGGCTAGCGTGATCCGTATGCTCAGCATGATCGGAATGATCAGCATGCTCATCGTGCATCGTTGCGTGTTCTCCGTGCTCATCTTCATGATGACCTCCGCCAGCCAGAAAGCTGAAGCCTACGGAAAGCGCACCGATCAAGATCAGTACGTAAGAAATGGTTTTTAGTCGGCTTGAAAATTCAAACATCTCTGCGGTCGTTAAAGATTGTTAATGCTTCGTTTATCAGCTTTCTGATGATTCTTCTTCAGCTACTGCGGTAGTAGCATCTTCCTCTGCAGGGGCTTCTTCCTTGGCTGGTGCAGCCATTGCCTCCTTGAGTTCCATTACATACAGGGCCAATTTCCAACGTTCTTCCGGAGTTACCTGAGAAGCATGGGATCCCATCACTCCTTTTCCATAGGTAATAACATGGAAGATCGATCCATAATTGATATCACGATCCGCATAGTTAGGTACTCCTAAGAATTTCTCATTCTTCACCAATACCCCTTGACCGTCGCCTTTATCACCGTGGCAGTGGGCGCAGAAGATGGTATAGAGTTCTTTGGCTTCAGCCATGCTTTGCTCATCGGCTACAAAGCCAGCAGGTAAATTCATATTGGCTTTCGCGGAATCGTAACCAGCAGCATCAGCACTGTAATGCTCATAGCTCATAAATCCACGCGGAATTGTACCCTCTACCGGTTTACGTGCAGAAGTACTGTCACTGAAAAGATCGGTAGGAGAATAGGCTTCCAAAGCAGGACCATCATACATATCGGGCATATACTGCCAACCGCGATGGTTTTCTTCTTGCTTACAAGCAACCAGCATTAAACCGGCTACTCCAAAAGCGAACAATTTATTGATAGTACCTTTTTTAAGCATGCTCAGCGGAATTTACACTTACTTCAATAGCTCCTGTATCTTTCAACAGGGCCATAATATCTTCATTGCTGTGGTCGCCACCAGCTACCACTTCCATTAAAAACTTGTCGTCGGTTGTGCGAGGATCTGGGTTCTGCGCTTTGGCGCCTGGATAAATCTTGTTGCGGAAAAAGAATGTCCATACCATTAAGTGAGCGGCAAAGAACACCGTTAATTCGAACATGATAGGCACAAAGGCAGGCATGTTCTCACCCCAGCTGAAACTTGGTTTACCACCAATGTTTAAAGGCCAGTCTACGATCATCATTCCATAGGTAAGAGAAATCGCAGTCGCTAAACCTAAGGTTCCGTATAAAAATGCGGCAATGGCAATACGGGTTTCCTTTAAGCCCATCGCTTTGTCCAATCCGTGCACCGGAAATGGAGAATATACTTCCTGGATCTCGAGACCTTTCTCGCGAACCTGCTTCACACCAGACAACAACACATCGTCGTCGTCGTACAGTGCATTGATTATTGTTTGATTAGTGCTCGCCATGCTCTTGCTCTTGTTTCTCTTGAAGTTTCTTGTAGTTATCGCCAGATGATTTCAAAATGGTCTTCAGTTCGGCCTGAGCAATTACCGGGAAGGTACGTGCATATAAAAGGAACAGAACGAAGAAGAAACCGATAGTACCGATAAAGATTCCGATGTCTACGAAAGTTGGAGAGAACATACTCCAGCTTGATGGTAAGTAGTCGCGGTGCAAAGAAGTTACAATGATCACGAAACGCTCGAACCACATACCGATGTTTACTACAATCGAAATAAAGAAGGTAAACATTAAGCTGGTACGTAATTTCTTGATCCACATAAACTGTGGAGAGAATACGTTACAGGTCATCATACTCCAGTAAGCCCACCAGTAAGGACCGGTTGCACGGTTTAAGAAAGCATACTGTTCGTACTCTACTCCAGAATACCATGCGATGAAAAGCTCGGTGATATAGGCAATACCTACAATCGAACCGGTCAACATAATTACGATGTTCATCATCTCGATATGCTGAATGGTAATGTACTGCTCCATCTTAAACACCTTACGCACGATGATCAAGAGGGTTTGTACCATGGCAAATCCTGAGAAGATCGCACCGGCAACGAAGTATGGAGGGAAAATAGTGGTATGCCATCCGGGGATAACCGAAGTAGCAAAGTCCATAGATACAATGGTGTGTACCGAAAGTACCAGTGGAGTTGCCAAGCCGGCCAGTACCAAGGATACTTCCTCGAAACGTTGCCAATGTTTAGCCTTACCACCCCATCCAAAGCTGAGGATCTTATAAATGTGCTTCTGTACGGGTTTCACAGCACGGTCGCGAATCATGGCAAAGTCAGGAATAAGACCTACATACCAGAATACTACCGATACCGAGAAATAAGTAGAGATCGCAAATACGTCCCAAAGAAGTGGTGAGTTAAAGTTCACCCACAAGGAGCCGAATTGGTTAGGAATTGGGAACACAAAATAGGCCAACCAGATACGACCCATGTGAATACCGGGGAATAAAGCCGCCTGAATTACGGAGAAGATGGTCATCGCTTCCGCAGAACGGTTGATGGACATTCTCCACTTTTGACGGAATAACAACAGTACCGCGGAAATAAGTGTACCGGCGTGACCGATACCTACCCACCATACGAAGTTGGTGATATCCCAGGCCCAACCTACGGTTTTGTTCAAACCCCAGGTACCGATACCTACACCGATGGTGTAGAGGATACATCCTACTCCCCAAAGGAAAGCGAGGAGGGCTAAACTAAATACCAGCCACCAGGATTTGGGCGCTGAAGACTCTACCGGACGAACTACATCTACCGTAATGTCGTGGTAGGACTTGTCGCCTTCAATAAGAGGTTTGCGTATTGGCGCTTCGTAATGCATGTTTTCCTCGAAATTAAGCTGTTGTGTTACGTACTTTAACTTGATAGAATACCGATGGCTGTGTTCCTACAGAACCCAGAAGGTGATACATCCGTTTGTCTTGTTTCAGGTTAAATACCTTAGACTTCTTATCGTTTACATCACCGAATACAATGGCACCGGTATCACAGGCAGACTGACAGGCAGTTTGAACATCACCATCTTTCAGTGCTACACCGCGTTTCTTAGCTTCCAGTTTACCCAACTGAGTACGTTGGATACACATAGAGCATTTTTCCATTACACCACGAGAACGCACGGTTACATCGGGGTTTAATACCATACGACCTAAGTCTTCATTCATGGCGTAGTTCTCTTTGAACATACCCATGGTATTGTCATGGTACTGGAACCAGTTAAAGCGACGTACTTTATAAGGACAGTTGTTGGCACAGTAACGTGTACCAATACAACGGTTGTAAGTCATGTGGTTTAAACCTTCCGAACTGTGAGTAGTAGCCGCAACCGGACATACAGTTTCACAAGGGGCATGGTTACAGTGTTGACACATAACAGGCTGGAAGAATACTTCTGGGCTTTCAGAAGGTTTTTCCATATCCGCATACATATCGGTGGCACCCTTACCTAAAAGACCAATTCCTTCGTAACCTAATTCATCTGCGTTTTCCTTGGTAACATCGGAGCTGTAATAGCGGTCGATACGCAACCAGTGCATATCGCGGTGCTTACGCATCTCATCTTTACCTACAACCGGAACGTTATTCTCAGAGTGGCAAGCAATAACACAGGCGCCACATCCATTACAAAGGTTTAAGTCGATAGACATATTCCACATGTGGCCGGTTTCATGATCGAAATCGTCCCAGAGGTTTACTTCATCACCAACTAATGGTCCTTTGTAAGTATTAAAGATTGGAGGCTCATTCCAGCCATCATGACCGTTTTGAGCAGGCTCGTTCAAGAAAGTATTTAAGCTTACTTCTTTTACGATATCACGACCCATCATAGTATGCGCTAACTGAATACAAGCGAACTTGTGCTCTGCGCCTTCTACCGGGCTAATTTTAACTTCGGCGCTGTGGTCCATGCCCATCAATTGGAAAGCATTAACCCCAACTTTATCGGCCACCTCACCTGCGCCATCGCGACCAAAGCCTACGGCTAAACAAGCAGTACCAATAGTTTGTCCTGGCTGAATGAATACCGGAACATTCTCTAGGGTTTTAGAACCCACCTGAAGGTTTACCACTGAACTGTTTAAGGCACCATTGGATTCGTTCCAGTTCTTTAAGCCTAGTTCTGCCGCATCAGCAGCAGCTACACTTAAATAGTTATCCCAGGATACACGGCTGATTGGATCAGGGAATTCTAACAACCAAGGGTTATTAGCGATGGTTCCCACACCCATACCGGTTAACTGGCTAAAGTTTATTTCCATGGAAGGAGCCTTTTTAGCAGTAGCTAAGGCATCGGCAGCAGAAACAGCAACATCGATGCTAATTCCACCTTCTTCCATTTCAGTGTCAGCAGCCATTTCTTCGGCTACAGCAGATGACTTCACAAATACACCATCGTGTAGAACCTTAGTCCAATCGGTAGATCCCAGGATACCTGCATTCCAATTCGACTTGATGAAATCCAGGTAAGAACCACCCATTCCAGACCAGCTCATGAGGCAATCCTCAAACTGGCGAGTATTGAATAAGGTTTTGATGGTAGGCTGCTGCAAGCTGTAGTGCATATCCGCAGGACTGAAATCTCCCCAACTTTCGAGGTAGTGATTTTCAGCGGCTACGAATGCAGAAAGCTTAGCGGTTTCATCCGACTTCATGCTTACGGCTACCGTAGTTGGTACCTTGGCATAGCCAGCTTTGAAATCAGCATTTCCAGATAAAACATAAGCAGGATTCAAGTTGTGGGTAATTACCGCACCTACATTACCTGCTTTCATATCGGCGATTAAAGCCTGGATAGCTTTATCATCACCTTGACGGAGGTAAGAACGATTCTTATGAGAAACAGTTACCTCAGTATTTCCTAACATTTGGTTGATGGCAATACACAAGTGCTCATTGGCCTTGCTGTTACCACCACATACTACCAATCCGTTTTTACCAGCTGCCAATAACTCCTGAGCGGCGGCTTTCACTTCAGACTTCAATACTGAAGAACCTGAAACAGTAGCCATTCCTTTGGCGGAAGCAATCTCATTGTAAAGACCCACTAATACCGCACCGTATTCGGCAGCTTTTACTTTATGACGCTTATCGGCATTGGAACCGGTTAAAGAAAGACCGGCTTCGAATTGGAAGTGACGAGACATACCCTCACCAGGTACGCGGTTCTTCGCATAATCGCCCGCTACGGATTGACCAACCCAGTCGCCCAGGAAGTCGGCACCTACCGATACAATCGCTTTAGCATTAGCGAAATTGTAAAGACCTAAAGCACGTTTTCCGGTTACTTCTTTCCAAGCATCCAATTTATTGGAGTAGCTCATTGGATCGAAGCTTACATGACGGAAATTGCTGTAGCTCTCGCCAAATTTCTTGATCAGGGCCTTTTGAGAAGGGCTGATCACAGAAGAAGTTAATACCACCACTTGCTTAGCAGCCGCTTCAGCCGCTAATAAACCTTTCTTCACTCCGGCATCCAGGCTAGCCCAATCTGAGCTCTCTCCTTTTACCATTGGATTTTGAAGACGGGTAGCATCGTATAAGTTCAACACGGAAGCATGAACACGGGTATTAGCCCCACCATTCATTTTAGCCTCGCGGTTGTTCTCTACTTTAATAGGACGACCTTCACGGGTTTTGATTAATACCGAGGCATAATCATGACCGTCGTAATAACTGGTCGCGTAGTAGTTAGCAATCCCGGGAATAATCTCCTCGGGGGCCACTACATAAGGTAATGATTCGTAAACGGGAGATTCACAAGCGGCCAGGGTAGCGGCAGCAGTGGTGAAGCCCATATATTTAAGGAAATCACGACGAGAAGTATGGGTACTCTCCAGATTATCCTGATTTCCTAAAAACTCTTCTGCTGGAATATTTGATGGGAATTCTTGCTCGGACAAGTTTTGCACTAATTCCGGATTCTCAAGTTCTGAAATCCCTCTCCAGTATTTCTTGTTTTCAGCCATTCTTGTTTGGAGATTTAGCTTTTTAATAATGACATTTTCCACATTCCAATCCGCCGATCATCTCTACAGTGACTTTGGCGTCTGCTCCATACTTCTCTTTGAGCTTGGCATGCATTTCTTCGTAGTAGTCGTTAGACTCAACCTGTACTTTGGTTTCGCGGTGACAGTTAATACACCATCCCATGGTAAGATCAGAGTACTGATACACTTCTTCCATTTCCTCAACCGGACCGTGGCAAGTCTGACATTTAATCTGACCAGCAGTTACGTGCTGAGAGTGGTTGAAGTAAGCCAAGTCAGGTAATTTGTGGATACGCACCCACTTGATTGGCTTCTGCTCGTAATCTTCGATATAAGCACCTTTTTCAGCATCCCAACCTACGGCATCGTAGATTTTAGAGATTTCTTCAGTACCGTATTTAGGTCCTTCGCTCACATACATGTGACAGTTCATACAAACATTCGCGGAAGGAATATTGGAGTGCTTAGACTTGCGCGCTCCGCTGTGGCAATAATTACAGTCGATTTGGTTCTGACCCGCGTGTAATTCGTGAGAGAATTTAATAGGCTGAGAAGGTTGATATCCTGTATCTACGTTTACAGCCATAAGATTCACATACAACTGCTGGAAGAATACCACCGCGATAAAAATGGTTAAAACGGTAACCACACGAGGATTCTTTAAGGCCGTGCGGGTAAATACATTGGCATCCTCCATCATGGTAGTGGTAGGCTGACCTTTTACCAATTTCAAGGTATTCTTAACGCGTGCTAAGAGCACTACCATAAAGAGGAGCAATACACCTAAAATGTAGAGATAAACAGTATTGTCAGCTTCAGCTTCTACCGGTGTAGTTTCTGTACTTAGATCCACCTTTACTGACTCAGTACCTTCGATAGTGTACACCAATACATCCTTAATATCTTGCTCAGATAATTGAGGGAAAGCCGGCATTGCCGAACCATTGAATTCCTCAAAAATGGCAATTGCATCCGCATCACCGCTGGCCCGTAAGGCCGCGTTATCCTTGATCCAGGACACTAACCACTCAGTGCTCCGACGCTGGGTAACATCACCCAGAGCTGGACCTACCACCTTCTTGTCGAGCTTGTGACAGGCGGCACATTGAGAATTAAATATCGATTTACCATTCGCAGCATCGCCCTCGATATCTTGAGCCAAGGCTCGACCGGGTGCGGCTAAGATCATGAGCACCAGTAGGGATCGCGAAAAGAGCCTGAGAGTACTTCTTTTATTCATAAAGAACCTATAATGGATAGATGTCTAGTTTGGTGCGCAAATTTAAAGTTTAAAGCCGTTTCTAAGAGAGGTGACTTAAAGCACTTCTAATTTAAAATAGGTCTAAATAACCTAAAAATACCTCATTCCGAAGCAGGCTAAAAAGTTTAACTTTGCCGCAAACAATGTACTAAATGTTAAGATTCCTCGCCTTAAGCCTTGTACTTTCTTGCGCGCTGACCATGAAGGCCCAGAGCAATGAAAACCCAACCATAGCCCAAGCAAAAGTGAGTGTAGAGATGTCCGAATCGGTGCATAATCTACTCTACCTCTATAAAGCTAAAGCCAAAAAATACCCTCAAATAGCGGGATTTCGCATTCAAATTTTTAATGGTCGCAAAAACGACTGCCTCGAGCGAAGAGGCCTATTTCTGCGGGATTACCCCAAAATGCAAGCTTATCTTCTTTATGAAGTTCCTGAATATAAAACCCAGGTTGGAAATTTTAGAACTCGCCTGGAAGCCGAAGCATTTCTTCAATCCATAATCGATGCTTTTCCCGGTAGTTTCGTGGTTGCCACACAGATAGACTATCCTAAAGTCGATTAAACCTCTTCACAATTTTAAAAGCCCGCGATTGCGGGCTTTTTTTATGCAACAAAAAAACCCGGACCATTGGCCCGGGTTTCCTTTACCCTCCTTTTTGGGATTAGTTTTTAATGATGCGGCTGATTTGTTTTTCTTCCGCTCCTACAACTTCCAGAAGATATACTCCGGTTGCGTAGTTGCTTAGATCAAAACGTAACTCGGTAATACCGGCTACCACAAAATCATCACGAATCTCGATTATTCTTCCTTGCAGGTCGGTAATCACAAATCGCAGATCTTGCTCCTTGGCGCTTTCAATTTGTACCTGGAATAAACCATCATTCGGGTTAGGATATACTGAGAAGTCGAAGGCTGAAGGTGCATCGATATGCTTGGAAGATCCGTTACAAGCACCCAGGGTACAAGAATGGTTTCCATTATTATGATTTGATAAATGGCTGGCCACTGCACTGGAATCTATACAAATGGTATTGCCATGGTGACAAACGTAAACCTTGGTCAACTGACCACCATTGCCATTGCCATTATTAGCACGACCCTTGCCATTGCTATTGCCTGCAGCACAGCGTGCATCAACCACATCTACCACCAGGCTGGTGCTTACGCTACAACCATTAACATCCGTTACGGTAACAGTATAAGTGGTAGTGGCGGTAGGGCTAACCGAAGTAGCTGCAGTACTGGCCCCATTAGACCAAGAATAAGCATAAGGGCCATGACCACCAGTAGCACTAGCACTCAAATTAATGCTTTGAGGACCATAACCCAGGTATAAGGTAGTACCTGTTACACCATTACCAGAAAGGTATCCACTGCTGGATGCAGAAGCAGCCACCGGAGCGGGTTCGCTTAAAGTAATGGAAGCACTGGCCGTTTGACCATTGGCATCGGTAACAATTACATTATAAGTACCAGCCGTAAGTGCGTTCAAATCTTCGGCACTGGAACCATTGCTCCATCCATAAGTATAAGGCTCACATCCGCCATTAGCGCTTAAATCGATGCTACCGTCCGCCGCTCCATTACAGCTGATATTATCACCACCTATGTATGTGGGTGAGCTTAAAGAAACGCTTACCGGAGTTGGATTCACGCTAACAGTAAAGCTTGCGCTCACACTATTTCCGGCGGCATCCGTAGCCGTATAGGTAACTGTGGTGGTTCCCACATTGAAATTATCTCCAGGATTATGGCTGCTGCTTAAGCTTACTAAGCAATTATCACTGGCAGTAGGTGCTGTCCAACTAACTGCTGGACTACAATCATTAGGCTGAGGCACAATAGCAATATCGGCAGGCATGCCACTGATCACTGGCATGATAGCATCACGCACTTCTACGGTAGCAGATGCACTTGCGCTATTTCCATTTACATCAGTCACCGTTAATTGTACGGTATTCATCCCTAAATCAGCGCAAGCGAATTGATCCTTGTCTAAGCTATAAGTAGCCACACCACAAGCATCTGCACTACCATTATCAATATCATTGGCACTGATAGAAGCACTGCCATTTGCATCCAAATAAACAACGGCATTCTGAGTGCTTACAGATGGAGCAATGCCATCCGAAACTGTTACAGTCGCAGTGCCGGTAGCAAGATTACCACTAGCATCGCTTACGCTTAATGTTACGGTTTGCGCGCCAACATCCGCACAGCTAAAGCTGGATGGACTTACCGACATGGAGCTAATTCCACATACATCGCTACTACCGTTATCAATGTCAGCGGCACTAATGCTCGCTGTACCATTGGCATCCAAAGCCACCGCAATATTTTGAGTTACTACCATTGGGGCCATATTATCAACTACGGTAACTACCGACGAAGCACTGGCTGTATTTCCAGAGCCATCAAGACCCACAAGAACAACAGTATTAGCCCCAAGATCAGAACAATCAAAGGTCACCTGACTAGCGGTTAATGAGACTAATTGGCAATTATCATAGGAACCACCGTCTATTAAGAAGGTACCCGGAATAATACGCTCCAACATTAAGTCGGCCACAAAGCAACCGCTGGCATCCGAAGTTCCCAATTGTTCCAAAGTAACTTTAGCAGTTTCCGAAGCATTAACTGTAAAGCTGATGCTCTCGTTTTTCAGACTATTAGTAGAAGTAAAAACCTGGCTATAGGCGGTACCAATGGTTAGTCTAAACTGGTCTGAGCTTTCGCCTGATCCGGCATTATTTAAATGCTTGAAATTAATTACATAATCTCCCGGGAGCAGATTTACGGATCCATTGGATTCGATCTTTGCATTGGCATTACCGGCTAAATCGATAGTACGACCACTGGCACTGGAACTGATAAAATTATCCACATCTACATTGCCATGCAATACGGTCCAGTCGGTCATACTCGTAAGATTATAACCTGTAGGCTCATTGCTAAAACTGCCATCAAATACCGGGGTGCTGGTAGCAGGACCTTGAATAGTTGCCGTACCATTGGCATCCAATACTATGCTTACATTTTGAGCAAGGATGGTTGGAGCCGTATTATCCGGATTATCGACAATCACTACGGATAAAGTTTCAGTACATCCATTACCATCAGTAACTACCACGGTATAGGTTCCGGAAGCCAAGCCACTTAAATCTTCCGTACTCGCGGTAAATCCATTGGGACCAGTCCAGCTAAAACTTTCACCATTATTGGTATTCGCAGTGGTTAGGTCAATGCCCGCATCGTTACCACCAGGACATGATACATTGCTATGGGTCTCTGTAAGTTGGATATTACATGGAATCACATCGATCGTAGCCGAATCGGTATTACTACATCCATTAGCATCCGTGTAGGTATAATAGATAGTTTGTAAACCAATACTGGTAGCTCCGGGATCAAAGCTTCCGTTACTTACTCCAGCACCACTATACACTCCTCCGGCAGGACTACCACCGCTTAAGTTTATAGGACTAGCATAGAAGGAAATAGGATTAAAGTTCGCCAGACTTACAGTAGGCAAAGGATTAACACTTACGGTTACTGTATCGGTAGCCATACATCCCTCGGCCGTAGTATACTGAGCTACATAATCTGCGGTAGCGGTTGGACTAACTGTAGTATTAGGATCATTAGCGTCAGCAATGTTTGGTCCGGAAATCCAGCTAAAGCTTGAAGTACTGGCATTTACGATTGCCTGCACACCTGCCACGGCCACCTGGCCATTAAAATGAACGTAAATAGTATTATTCCCACCCGGATTCCAAACTCCTGCCAATTGAGTCGCAGAAAGACTAATGCTGTTGGGATAAGAGCCATAATTAATCGCATCGCAATAACAGGAATAAGCTGGGCTAAAAGAATACACGCTGGTACCATTTACGGAAATGCTAATGCTGGAATTGTAATCACAATTGGCATAATATAGATTAACATCCAAACTGCTTAAGGTCCCACCGCCTTGATAGGTAGTAGACACGCCACTATTATAAAACCAATTATAGCCATCACTACACAAATTGGTTCCAAATCCGCAACTGCCTCCATTAGCATCATACAAACAGAGCGCAGTACTGCTATTCGAAGTTCCAGAACCAGCTGGCAGATTAAAAAGACTGGCATTTAATTGCGTGCTTCCACCAACACAAATGGCTTGATCGTTACCTGCATTTACTCCTACAGGATTAGGTTGTACTACGGTAACATCGAAGCTGTAGTTTGCCGTTCTTCCCTGGGCATCCGTTACACTAAAGCTATTGGTAGTAGTTCCTAAGGGGAAACTGGACCCTGACGCTAAACCAGCAGCAGGGGAGCTTGATAAATCTTGTTGAATGGCACAAGAGTACAAACTGGCAATAACGCTGTAATTTACTTCTGCCAAACATCTTCCGGTTTGGGCGGTAACCGTAATATTACCTGGACCATTAATGCTAGGGGCAACCGGATCCGTAACGTTTACCATAGCCGAACCGGTGGCGGTATTCCCGTAAATATCGGTTACAGTTAACCATACATTATTAGGTCCAATATTCGAACAATCAAAGCTATTCGGACTAACCGACATGCTGGCAATTCCGCCACAAGCATTGTCGTAAGAGCCATTGTCAATGTCGGCTGCACTGATACTCGCAGTTCCATTTTGCAGACTTAGCGTTGCATTTTGGGTAAGCACGGTTGGAGCCTGATTATCGGCCACAATTACATTAAAGCTAGAAGTTGAAGTATTACCATATTGATCGGTAGCACTTACTGTTACCGGAGTAGTTCCTTGCGGGAAAGTAGATCCAGGAGCAATGCTGTAGCTGGTACTTACCGTTCCACCACAGGCATCAACTGCACTTACATTGTAGTTATTTACAACCGCACCACAACTAGCCGTTGAAGGCGCAACAGTAATATCATTAGCCGTAATTGCCGGTCCGGTATTATCATTAAAACTGGAGTTTATGGTTACCGGATACAAGCTACCACAAGCTTCTGTTGTATACGCACTAGGGCCGCTAATAATGGTTAGGCTAACCGGCGTATTACAGGCTGGGGGATTAAAATCCCAATACACCCAATCGCCATAGGTGTTTTGCAGACTACCACATCCTGTAAGATAGGTGCTTGATCCGCCACCTCCGGGCAAATTAGACCAATGGGTATCGTCTACGGCACCTGCACCATAATAGGTTTGGGAGCTAGTAACACCACCAATGGTATACTGAATATTGAGGGGGAAACTGGAGTAAGTTCCGCTGCCCGCGGCATTTCCGTGCCAGTGCTCAATCCATACCCGGATAGCACCAGTAGAAGGAACAATGTTCCAACGAACCTGCACACCATGGGCGACTACCGAAAAGGATAGCCCCAAGGCACACAAGGCCGTAAAAAAGAGTTTGTTTGGTTTCATAAATGGGGATTTTTAGATGAATCCCGAATCTACGAAGCCCGCACTCCCTTTAAGCCCTGATTTTGTGACAAGAAGCCCCTTCTTTTGTGACACTATGCTACTTCTCGTAGCAATTCAGAAGGGCGAATTTGAAAATGCTGATAAAAATGATCACTAAAGGTTTCGGCACTTTTATAGCCTACTCGATAAGCCAATTCCTTTACTCGGCGTACCGAATTACTGCTAATGTGCTCTTTTGCCTTTTCCATTCGAAAAACCCGAATGTAGGGAGCGGGAGTATAACCAATTCGCTCCATCTCCCGATAGAGTTGCCGCCGGCTTAAATCAAGATGTTCTGCAAGTTTACTGGCATTAAAATCTGCATCACCATGAAAGGAATTCATAATGAGGTGCAACTTCCGGCAAAACTCAATTTGATGAGGAGTAAGTATTCCCTTGTTCTCATCACAAAAAAAACTCAGGCGATCCATGGATTTGATTGGTTCAACACCTGAAAGTATAACAGCAAAGCCTTAGTAAACAAAAACTTGTATTCGAAACCTAGTAATTATTAGGATCAATAAAAAAGCCGTCTCGGTTTAACCGAGACGGCTTTGCAATACTATAGTTAGTAAGACTTAGAGGGTCTTCTTCACCTCTACTTCTTCGTAACCTTCGATGATATCTCCTACTTTGATATCGTTGTAGTTCTTGATGTTCAATCCACATTCGAAGCCTTTCTTCACTTCCTTCACATCGTCTTTGTAACGCTTCAGTGAAGCCAGCTCACCGGTGTATACTACTACACCATCGCGGATAATGCGAACCTTGGTATTTCGTGTAATGGTTCCGTCCAGCACGTAACACCCAGCAATAGTTCCCACCTTGGAGATCTTGAAGGTTTCGCGGATTTCCACATTACATACCACTTCTTCTTTCACATCTGGAGAAAGCATACCTTCCATCGCGTCGCGAATCTCATTGATCGCATCGTAGATGATAGAGTACAAGCGTACATCCACACTTTCTTTCTCTGCCAGCTTACGGGCATTCGCAGAAGGACGTACCTGGAAGCCAACAATAATGGCATCGGATGCTGCGGCTAAGAGAATATCGCTTTCTGAAATCTGACCTACAGCCTTGTGAATAATATTCACCTGGATTTCTTCGGTCGATAATTTCTGTAAGGAGTCGCTCAAGGCCTCGATAGAACCGTCCACGTCACCTTTAACGATTACGTTCAATTCCTGGAAGTCACCCACCGCCAATCGACGACCAATTTCTTCCAAAGTAAGGTTCTTCTGAGTACGGGCACTTTGCTCACGCTGCAGTTGGGTACGCTTGGCCGCGATGTTCTTGGCTTCGCGCTCGTCTTCCATTACTACAAATCCGTCACCCGCTTGAGGAGCACCATCCAAACCGAGGATGTTTACCGGACGAGCAGGACCTGCTTCTTTCAAACGATGGCCACGCTCATCGAGCATCGCTTTTACTTTACCACTATACTGACCCGCCAGTACATAGTCCCCAACTCGTAGGGTACCGTTTTGTACGAGGATGGTAGCCAAATATCCACGACCTTTATCCAGAGAGGCTTCAATTACGGCACCGCTACTGCGACGATCGGGATTAGCTTTAAGATCTAATAATTCAGATTCGAGCAATACCTTCTCTAATAATTCATTCACGCCCATTCCGGTTTTGGCCGAAATATCATGCGATTGAATTTTACCACCCCAGTCTTCCACCAGGAGGTTCATTGAGGCTAATTGCTCTTTAATTTTCTCGGGGTTAGCAGTGGGGCGATCTACCTTGTTAATGGCAAATACGATCGGCACACCTGCTGCCTGGGCGTGAGAAATAGCTTCCTTGGTTTGAGGCATTACCGCATCGTCCGCCGCAATTACAATAATAGCAACGTCGGTAATTTTCGCTCCCCGTGCACGCATGGCGGTAAAGGCCTCGTGACCCGGAGTATCCAGGAAGGTAATATGCTGACCACTTTCCAATTCTACCGAATATGCACCGATATGCTGGGTAATACCCCCGCTCTCACCGGCAATTACATTGGCTTTACGAACGTAGTCAAGCAATGAAGTTTTACCATGGTCAACGTGTCCCATTACGGTTACAATCGGAGCCCTGGGCTTTAAGTCTTCAGCTTTGTCTTCTTCCTCTACAATGGCATCCGACACTTCACTATCCACAAACTCTACCTGATAGCCAAATTCTTCGGCCACGATGGTTAGAGTTTCGGCGTCCAAACGCTGGTTTAGGGTTACCATCATTCCCAGCGACATACAAGAAGAAATTACTTGAGTAGGCGCTACATTCATCATGGTAGCTAACTCACTCACGGTAACAAATTCTGTTACCTTCAGTACCATATCTTCTTCCTGCTGCATCGCTTCGTTCAGAGCATCTTGCTCCCGACGCTCCTGACGTTTCTCACGACGCAGTTTGGCACCTTTATTCTTACGACCTCCGGTTAATTTCTCGAGGGTCTCTTTAATTTGCTTTTGTACTTCCTCCTCCGTTAACTCTTGCTTGGGCTCTGGCTTACGACCACGACCACGACGATTGTTATTAGTATCGCGACGGTTGCCCTGCTGATTGGAATTGGAATTAGAATCGGTACTGATCCGCTTGCGTTTCCGCTTTTTCTTCAGATCATCCTTATTGTCCGTACTGGAAGCTACTTTCTTCTTAGGCTTTTTCTCAAATTTTGAGAGGTCTACCTTTTCACCGGTAAACTTAGGCCCACTAAGCTTCTCGTACTTAGTTTTAATGGTATCAGAGGTACCTTCTTCGGCTTTCTTTTCCGCTGGTGCCTCCTCTTTTTTCTCCTCAGCTTTAGCTTCTGCCTTGGGCTCTTTAGGAGCTTCTGCTTTCACTTCTTCCTTCGGAGTTTCAGCTTTTTTCTCAGAAGCGGGAGCTTTGGGAGCAGGCTTTTCTTCCTTGGCCTCTTCCTTCACTTCCTTAGGAGCTTCTCCTTCTGGCGCTGGACTTTCGGCGGGAACCTCTTCTTCTTTAGGAGCTTCATCCTTAAGTTCCGGTTCGGCCTTCTTCTCCTCTTGCTTGGGCGCTTCGGCCTTCACTTCAGGAGCCGCTTCTTCCTTAGGCGCTTCTTCAATTTTAGGAGCTTCCTCTTTAACCGGAGCCTCTTCTACCTTTTCAGCAGCGGGCTCTTCCTTAGGAGCTGGCTTTTCTTCCGCTTTTACTTCTGGAGCAGGCTCGGCCTTTTCCTCAGTTTTCTCCTCAGCTGGAGCAGGTTTACCGGCCTTATCGAGGTCGATCTTACCTACCATTTTAGGACCACTCAAAGTAGGGCGCTCAATGCTCTCGGGTTCACGCTTACCTTCAGGCTTGCTTTCTTCCCTTTCGCGCAGCATGGCTTCTTTCTCCTGCTGCTTTTGACGCACTACCTCCTCCGAGGCTTCCTTCTTGGCTTTATCGGGAGCGAATTTCTCCAATACCTTCTGGATATACTCACCAGACACTTTAGTATTGGGGCGCAACTTCTCCTCTATCCCGAGTTCCTCGAGATATTCAGATACAGTGCTCACTCCGATATTGCACTCTTTAGCTAATTGACTAAGTCGTAGCGACTTTTCAGTCATGAAATTGATTTAAATTATTCTTCAAATTCGGCACGCAATATACTGCGTACGTCCTCAATGGTTTCTTCTTCCAGGTCGGTCCGCGAAAGTAACTCATCTACTGACAGTTCCAACACGCTCTTTGCGGTATCACAACCAATTGATTTTAAAGCATCGATCACCCAGCTTTCGATTTCGTCAGAGAACTCCGTTAATTCTACGTCCTCATCCTCATCCACATCACGGTATACATCGATTTCATAACCGGTCAATTGTCCGGCTAATTTAATATTAAGCCCGCGCTTACCAATCGCCAGAGATACTTGATCTGGTTTCAGGTAAACATCTGCACGCTTATTGGTTTCATCCAATACAATGCTGCTGATCTTCGCTGGACTTAAAGCTCTCTGAATCAACAGTTGATCATTATTGGTGTAGTTGATTACGTCGATATTCTCATTGCCGAGCTCACGAACAATACCATGAATACGACTCCCTTTCATACCTACACAGGCACCCACTGGGTCAATACGATCATCATAAGACTCCACCGCAACTTTCGCCTTCTCACCTGGCTCGCGCACTACCTTCTTCACGGTAATTAATCCGTCGAACACTTCGGGGATTTCTTGCTCGAAAAGTTTTTCCAAGAAACGCTCATCCGTACGAGACAGGATAACAACTGGCTTGGTACCACGCAAATCTACATCGCGTACTACCGCGCGAATGGTATCTCCTTTGCGGAAGAAATCACGAGGAATTTGTTGATCCTTAGGCAGGATCAGTTCATTCTGATCATCATCATAAATGATTACCGCACGAGGACGCACATGGTGTACTTCTCCCGTAAGGATCTCACCTTCCAGATCTTTGTATTTCTTATAGATAATGCTATTGTCGTGCTCCTGGATTTTCTGCACCAGGTTCTGACGGAAGGCCAACACAAAACGGCGACCTTGATCAATCAATTTCAATTCTTCAGAAGCCTCTTCACCCACTTCAAAGTCGGGCTCAATCTTCACGGCTTCCGAAAGGGCGATCTCAGTATTTTCGTCCTCTACTTCACCATCGGCAACAATCATTCGATTTCGCCAAATCTCCAGGTCCCCCTTGTCGGGGTTCACAATGATATCAAAGTTATCGTCGCTGCCGTACTTCTTGCGCAATTGATTACGCAGAGCATCTTCAAGAATCGCCATCAGGGTAACCCGATCGATGTTCTTTTCATCTTTAAATTCGGCAAAACTTTCAATGATAGCCTGATTTTCCATAATAGCCTTTATGCTTAATTGAACCTGACTTGAACCCGCGCTTCATCTATATCCTGCAGGTTTAGTTTCACGTCTTTTTTAACCGTTACTTTTCCTTTACCCACTTCTTTAGGCACTCTCTCACTCCATTCGAGGGTTAAAATTCCCTCACTGAAATCTACCAATTCGCCTTTAAATTTTTCGCCGTCCTTGGTCTTTACTTTTAAGTCGCGACCAATATTTTGAACATACTGTTCTTCAACCTGCAAAGGACTGCCCACTCCGGGTGAACTCACTTGTAATTCAAAGTCCTCTTGCTCACGGTCGAGATTATGCTCAATAGCGCGCGAAATAGCCGTTATACCTTCTAAGTTAATGCCTTCCATTTTGTCTACCGTAACCTGAATAATGTTGCCGGCAGCAATCTGAAAATCCACTAAAAAGGCCTGCTGTTCTTTCAAACCAGCCTCTAAAAGAGCACGTACTTTTTGCGAATCGATCATGTAGCCTAATAAAAGAGGGGACACGTGTCCCCTCAAAAGTGGCCGCAAATATACAATTATTACACTTAAATTCCTTTCTAAAAAGACTTTAAAACAGACTGTATCAAGTTCATACCTTCCGATGCTCCACTTTCGAGATGCAGCAAGGGGCCAGTACCGTAGGTTTGAACCGACTGCGGATCAATTACAATCACCGGGCATGTTGATTTAATCATCTGCACTAAAGAAGCCGCAGGATACACTTGCAAGGAGCTACCAATTACAATCATTAATGCACAATCCTCCAGATAAGCTATCGCCTCATCCATGGCGGGTACCATTTCTCCAAACCAAACCACATGGGGCCGTAATTGTGAACCGAAATCACAATGATCGCCCCAATTAAGTTCCCAACCTTCGATTGGATATACCTGATCCGGATGAGCTGTACTGCGCGCCTTTCGCAGTTCACCGTGCAAGTGAAGCACATCCTCTGCTCCTGCTCGCTCGTGCAAATCGTCAACATTCTGAGTAATTACCTGCAAGTTGAATTCCCGCTGTAACTCCGCAATAGCATAATGCCCCTCATTGGGCTCCACCTCTAGCAATTGTTTGCGACGCATATTGTAGAAATTCAAGACTTTCTGCGGATCGCGGGCCCATGCTTCGGGAGTGGCAACCTCCTCAATGGCATACTCCTCCCATAACCCGCCTTTCTCCCTAAAGGTGCTTATCCCGCTTTCGGCACTCATTCCTGCACCCGAGAATATTATTATATGGTCGGATGTCGTAAATTGAGCCGACTTTAAAAATTGATGTACCCTCTCGGTGGTTTGATCCCGATTTCGCATAGCGCTATATCTTTAAAATTGGACCTTTCGTCTAATATTAGCCGCACTCCCAAATTCTAAAGATAATTTTGATCTCGGTATAGTTCCGCCCAATTAAGTAAATGTCATGAGTGATAAAGCAAAAATTCTGATTGTAGACGACGAGCCTTTGATTCGGGACGCTTTGGCCTTTAAATTAACCAAAGACGGCTACGACGTAGACACAGCAGAAGATGGTGAGAAAGCCATCCAAAAAATTGAAAGTGAGGAATACCACATTATCATCAGTGATATCATGATGCCCTTCATCAGTGGTTTCGAATTAGTGAAAATCCTGAAAGAAAGAGGCACGGATGCACCGGTATTGATGCTCACCTCCTTAAACTCCGAAACTGCCGTATTGAAGGCTTTCGATCTGGGTGCTGACGATTTTATGACCAAGCCATTCAGCCCGAACGAACTTTCAGTACGTATCAAAAAGCTGCTCAAGAACAGCAAAAAATAAAATGCGCGAGTTCCTGATCGACATATACTACTTCTTACTGGCGCTCGAGCCCAGGTACAAGATTGTAATCTTCTTGGTAATTGCTCTATTGATCTCTGCCGCGATTATGATCTCTATTGTACTACGGGAACGTTCGCGTAAGAATAGTATTGAAGCTCGGGAACGCCGTATTAAAAGACAAGTAGAACCGATCATTCAGGAAATTGTCTTTACCGAACAAGATGCCAGTCAGTTTAAGGATGCCATTAAAAAGATCAACCGTATTGTAGACTCTACCCTCTACCGTAGATCGAATATGAACATCCTTAATGAGTTGATTCTCTACTACCACCGCAACCTCGGTGGCGAGGCTTTTACGCGCCTCGAAAACCTCTACCGAGAAATCGGCTTAAAGCAAATCGCCCTCGAAAACCTCCGCAATGGAGAATGGCATGTGCGCGCCAAGGCCATTAACGACCTTAGCACCATGCGCATGGGCGAAACCCTCTTCGAGATTTTACAGTATACCGATGCTGAGAATATGCATGTGCGTAACGAAGCCCAGTATGCAGCCGTAAAACTCGGGGGTAAAAAAGCCATGAGCTTCCTTAACGATTTGGAATCGCCCATGAGCGAATGGCAGCAAATCCGACTTTTGGATCAGTCCCGCAAATTCGAATATGAATTGATTGACCATATCGGACCCTGGCTAAAATCGAAAAACGATACGGTTGTGATCTTTGCGCTGATCTTGATGCGCCACCTCAACCAATATCACGAGCGTGAGCAATTGCGCAAACTCCTCTACCACCGGAATGAAAAAGTTCAAGAAAAGGCGATTGAAACTGCCATTGAACTGGCCTATTCCGAATGCATTGAAAACCTCTACGAAGTTTACGAACTCACCAAGAACCTGCGGGTAAAAACTGCCGTGCTCAAAGCCATGGGCGAATTAGGCGGTTCCAAAGAAGCAGGTCACTTGCGTGAAGTCCTGGTATCAGGCAAAGAATACGAATTAGTTATGGCCGCCGCCAAAGGCTTAAAGCGAATGGGACGCCATGATGTATTGACCGGATACCGCGAAAATGAATTGTCTGAAAAAGGCGAAAACATCGTAAAACACGTGCTCGATGATCGAATATGACACGCAGAACTCACTCGTAGATATTCTCATTTACATATTCTATTTCATTACCTACGGATACACCGTTTTCGTAATGATCTCCTATTTGATATTGGGGGTTATCTCCGTGGTTCAAGCCCGGAAATACCTGCGAAGAAATACCTACACTGACTACCTCAATATCTTACAAAGTCCGGAAGCCCCTTCGGTATCCATTCTGGCACCGGCTTATAATGAGGAAGCCACCATCATCGAAAATATTCGCTCCCTACTCTCCGTGCGTTACCCCAATTATGAGGTAATCGTAGTGAACGATGGTAGCCGCGACCGCAGTCTTACCAAGCTTATCGAAGAGTACCAACTCGAACCGGTAAACTTTGCGGTGAACTATAAAATTGAAACCAAAAAGGTAAAAAACGTTTACAAGTCTAAAGACCCCGCCTACAATAACCTAGTGGTGGTCGACAAGGAAAATGGCGGTAAATCCGATGCCCTTAATGCGGCCCTCAATGTATCTACCGGCGACTATACCCTTAATATCGACGTAGACTGTATCCTCGAAGAAGACTGCTTGCTTAAGCTCATGAAACCCTTCCTGGAGGAAACCGATAAAAACATGATTGCCACCGGTGGGGTAGTGCGGATTGCGAATAACTGCCGCATCGAAAAAGGCCGCATCGTAGAGGTAAACGTACCCAACAAATTATTGGCTCAGTTCCAAACCCTCGAATACCTGCGCTCCTTCCTTTTAGGTCGGGTAGCCTGGGGTTCACTGGACGGACTCTTGCTTATTTCCGGAGCATTAGGTGTTTTCCAAAAGCAATTGGTAATTCAGTGCGGTGGTTACGATAATGAGACCATTGGTGAGGATATGGAGCTAACCGTGCGCATGCGTCGCTATGCCCGCGAAAAAGGAATTGACTACGTAGTAGGCTTTGTACCGGATCCGCTTTGCTGGACCGAGGTGCCTGAGTCCTGGTCGGTATTACGTCGCCAAAGAAACCGCTGGACCCGAGGTGCAGTAGAAACCTTACTTTCTCATAAACGACTATTCCTCAACCCTTTCTATGGGAAAATCGGAATGGTATCCTATCCTTACTGGCTTTTATTCGAATGGTTAGCGCCTTTAATTGAGGCCTTTGGTATTGTGCTTTTGATACTCTTCAGCCTGCTGGGGGTAATCAACATTAGCTTCCTCTACCTCTTTATAGCACTGATCTACGGTTATACCGTGGCCTTTACTATCGCCACCTTGTATATAGAGGAAATCACCTTCTTCCAGTATAAAAAGCGGAGGCAGCTCTTGCGCTTGGTAATTGCCGGATTAATTGAGCCACTGATGTTCCACCCCTTTGTGGTGTACTGTGCCGTAACCGGTAACTGGGATTATTTCTTCGAAGGCAAGAAAGCCTGGGGGTCTATGAAAAGGGTTGGATTTAGCCGACCTACCGATCGCGGTAAGCGTATTACCGGAGGTGGCAAAGGCAAAAAGAACAAGCCCAATCCGGCTGCTCCTTTGCCCAGCAATAATGTTCGTACCCGTCCGGCTACCTAAGGCTGAATAATTAAAGACTTACGGCCTCTAAGTTTGCCACTCTGGAGTTCTAAAATGTAGAATCCCTGGAGGCCTTCCGGCAGAAGCAATTCCAGCTCAGGCTCTTGCCCTGTAGCTAAAGTTTTAGTCCAAAGCACCCTACCCTGACTATCAATTAGGCGCAGTACACCTTGCTCTTTTTGCAGGGCCTCGCAGTAGAGATTAAAGCGACCCTTACTGGGGTTGGGATACACAGACCAATCTAAAACCGGAAGCTCTTCCTTCGGCAGGCCAATGCTGTAACCAACGGTGAAATATTCGCTAAACTCCGTACCAAAATTCGGATTGTAATTCTTAGAGAAGAAATCACCACCCACATTACGCATCAAGATTCGGCCAGAGCCATCATTGTTGCCAAAGAAGCTCATGCCATCTTTATCCCGGTCGCCAATAATTAAGTGATAACATCCTGGATCCAAATCGAAGGTATCGCGATAGCTGGTACCATTGGCCAGATTATCGCCCGAGTATAAGATATTACCCCAGGCATCTTCCAACTGCCACCAGGTTTCGGAGGCAGCATTATTAGTACGCAGTTCAAAGCGCATAGGATTAGGGTACATCTCGGGTAATTTAATCCCTACGGTACGGCGATTATTAAAATCCACATCATCACTAGGCTGACCATTCACATTTTCAATCTGAACGCTAAATTCCAATTGACCATTCAGGCTAATCCAATCGGCTACAGAATCCATCGGCAATGAAATTTCTGTTCTTTCCAAGGAGTTTAGGTTCCCGGTCCAATCAAAATAGCGCCAGTGGGTATTGCCTTTTAAACCATAGGCTAAACGTAAAGATTGGATAGGCTGAGTTCCCTTATTCACCACTGCAATTAAAGCCTCATCACAAACCGGATTAAAGCGAGCATGCTCATCTTCATTGCTAGGCTTGATGATGTCTTCTATCGCCACATCCAAATTCTGATTAAAATCGCCTAAGTGAAATAACTGCACCAGCATATTGTAACTGGCCGGACTTTGACCACTGGGTTGGGTATAGGTATAAGCTTCGATATCTACATCAATACTATCGGCACCGGGCACATAAGCGCTAATATCATGGAGGTATTGATTTACCCGATCGCCGGGACACCAATTTGCCCGATCGTACAACCAAGTACCCGCCTGGGGCCATAGGTCATTCAAGCCACAATCGTCGCGCCACATCGCTTGGTCCGCCACCTTTTGACCATCTACAAAAACATAATAGTCGCGCTCGCAGAACTCCGCGCAATTGGCATCATTCACAAAGCCATGACCGGAAGGTGCCAGGCGAACATAAAACTGACTCGCCGAAGGATGCGGATTTAAAGCACGAGCGGGCATATGCTGACTTTCGAACTGTGCTGAATCACGATAAGTAAAACCTCCGCGATAGAGGTTTTCCACCTGATACACATCGCGCACCGGCGTACCTTCCACCATAATAAAATCCAGAGTAGCACTAAAGCCGCTGCTATAGCCCTGATAACGCACATCAATCTCTACCGAATCTCTTAAGAGCGGATAATAATCACTAACATCAAAGTAAAAGTCGCGTGTCCAATCTTGAGACAGGTTGCCACCATAGGGTGTAATTACCTTGGCTAATTCGTAGCGTTCCTTTACTGCAAACACCGACCAGGTAGTGTCAATTTGCAAAGGATTGGTACTAAGGGTATCTATACTGGCAATATTACTATCCAAAGCTCCGGTAGGAATCAAAAGATCCACCACCGTAGTATAGTCCCAATCCGAACAACCACCGCTTGCACAACCCATGGTATAACGCATCAAAATCTGATGCCAGGAATGATTAGCATCGGGAAAAACGGCCCAATCTTTATAGGAACCATACCAGGTTAAATCCCGCTGTTGATGGGCCGAAACTAAGGTAGTGTCGCCTTCAGCCGCAAGGCATTGAAAAGAAAAAACCAAACCGAGTAGTAGTGCTGCAAATTGCTTCATTGATCTTTTTTTGACTCCTCCTGAATACGGGTCACCCCGCCAGAAATGACGTACTTCATTACGTCTGCAGCGGGCAAATCTAAGTTTTCTACTCTTTCTTTAGCGACTAAAAATACGTTTCCTGAAATGGCATAACTGTGTGGGCAATACACAGTAAGATACTCTTCCTCAAGCTGCGCCTGCTTTCCGAAGCCACGATGGGTTACAAAGCCAATGCGCTTTACCGCCGGGTCATTATCCAATTGCACCAGTACCGGGTATTTAAAACTGCGCTTCTCCCCAACCAAGGCATTTAAAACATCGGTTACTGCCGTATAAATCAGGCTAATTACCGGTGCCTTTCGAATTTGACGATCCATCCAGGATTTTAATCGCTCAGAAATTAAATGGCTGGCCACGAAGCCAATCAGGCTTATTCCGGCGAGTACCACTAAGATTCCCAAACCTGGGGTTTCGAAGGTGATTAAGCCATCCAAAACCAGAAAGCTTTCATAAATCACATAAACGGTAATGCCCATGGGGGCTACGATTAAGAGACCTTGTAAGAGGTATTTAATTAAACTACGCATCGCCTCTTAATACTTTTTGTTTGTACTTCGGTAAGCTGGATACCACCAGATCATGGGAGTCTTGAATCCAAGATCGCAAGATTTCCCAATTTACACTTCCATCCAGGACCACCGAGCTCCAATGCGTCTTATTCATATGATAGGCCCCTTCCACCGCAGCATAGTGCTCGCGATACTCCATACCCTTTTCGGGCAAATGCTTCAAGCTTAGTTTTATGGGATTGTATTCCAGGGAAACCAGAAGGAACATCTTCCCGGCCACCTTAAAAACCAGGGTATCTGAATCAAAGGGAAAGCCTTCAGAGCTCTCTTTAAAACTGAGGGCAAAATCGCGAATAGTCTCTAAATCCATGGCTCTAAATTTCGGATCAAAAGTAGGACCTTCAGCGAACATTTAGGCTTAGGCCTGCATTAAAGAATTTCGTCTTAAGAAGTCAATTTTCTTATTTTCGATTGTTCTAAGGATTAAATGTGAGATGATTATGGGAGTAGATTTAGTGAAAGCGCTACAGCGTGAACGAAGAAAAGAAGAACAAAAAAATCCGGATGAAACCCTGGCTGCGTTTAAGCGTCTTTTAGCTGAAGATGATGCACTGGAAACGGAAATTCTTGAGAACCTAAAGTCCATTGGGGAAGCCAATATAAACTCGGACCTGGATTTAAGTCAATTGGATCCCGATCGAATTTTCAGTCTCAACCAAATCAAAAGTCTCTGCACCCGCTATCGCCTACGATTTTTGGATTCAGCTTATTTCAAAGGTGAAATCCCCTACGAGGCTATCCAAAAAATCAAGTCCCTGCAAAAGGAGCAAGATCAAAAATTAAGGGGCTTCAAACTGATTGCTCCTGCCCCTATGTTTGAGCTAAAGTACAAGGATAAAGACCCGCTACTCATGCTGCCCATTTCGCAGAATCATTATTATTTGGTGCACAAGTGGGGCAATGATTTACATCCCTTAAGAGCTTTATTGGTATTCCCTTTCCGCAGTTTCCAGAGCCTGCTTTTAAGCGTAGCCTTAATGGCCGCTTTCATAGTTTCGCTATTTCCGGATTCGGTAGTGATGGGCCCCTTGGATGAACACAGTTGGAATATCCGCATTATCTTTTTCTTCTACCTCTTTTTAGCCTTTAGTGCTTTTAGCGCTTTATACGGCTTTAGCCGGATGAAGAATTTCAATTCCGAATTATGGAATAGTCGTTATATGGATTAGGATTCTAATCCCGCCGCCCGAAAGGCCTGACGCATATGACGCTCATGATGATAAAAGACCACTCGTAAAGTATCGCCCAAACGCAATTTGATCAAACTGGAAATACTAATGCCAGTTTTGGTCTTTTGCCAATCCCGATCTTTCAGGTCGGCAACCAAAATGGCCCAGGCCTTTAATTGGGTTTCAAACTGTTCCAAGACCTCCATGCGGGTATCGGATAAAGAAGGATTCATATTCTTGAAGGTATTCATGGTTTTAAAACCTTCCTTAGGCCACATACTGGCTGTAAAATACTCGCCTAACCATGAGCTTTTAAATCGATCAGCTTTCAACTTTGCCGCAGATTGACCGGCCCGCTTTACTTCCGGTAAATAGAAATCCCCATAACGACATAAATGCTCCATGCACTCTAAGGCCGACCATTTATCGGGAGCTGGTTGCTGCTTTAATTCAGTATTGGATAAGGCCTGTAAGAGGGCCAATTCCTTTTGGTGCTTAGCAATAAGACCCTGTAATTCCTGGTATAAACTGCTTTGACTTCCTTTCATCTTTAGATTTTTAGCAAAGTTGCCAAAGCCCGGCTCCCCCAATCTTGAGCGAAATCAAGAATTCAATAATCGGGATAAAGTCTCGGGACTCATCCGTAAATAACTAGCGATGTATTTATGAGGTACCTCCTGAAACAAGCGAGGGCTGCGCTCTAAAACTCTTTGCAAACGCTGCCGCGGATCAGCAATCATTAAATCCTGCTCCCTTTCCAACATATCATAAATCAACTGGTACAATCCTTCCATCCAAAGGTCACGTAATTCCGGATGTTGTTTCAATCGACTTTCGAAAGCTTCTTTTGAGCAGGACACCAAGGTGGTTTTACGCAAGGCCTGAACCGAAAATCGACTGGACTCCCCTTTGATATAGGAATCTAAAACTGAAATCAGATCGCCTTCATAACCAAAACGCACCCCATATTTTTGTTCCTCTTCCAGGGTGAAAATTCGCAATAAACCCTCCTTTACCCAATAGATATTCTGATCCTTCCGTGGTGGTTCACAGAGATAATCTCCCCGCTTTAAGATGAGCGGCGGCGACCAGTTTATTGTTTCTTTTAAAAGGCTAAAGAGATCCACGCTTATTGAAAAGCGGAATTTAGGCAATCTTATTCTTCCTTCCGGAAAATCTCTAAACAGCCTTCGAGGCTTAAGGCGTCCTTGATAGAATAGGGACCGATTGCCTCTCGGCGCAAAGCCGTTAAATGTGCACCATTATTTAAAGCCGCTCCAAAATCGTGGGCCAGAGACCGAATGTAAGTTCCCTTGCTGCACTTCACTTCGAAGTCCACTTCCGGAAAAGCTTTGGCATCCACCTTAAAATCGTGGATCATTACCTGGCGTGACTTTAATTCGGGCTTCTCTCCTTCGCGAGCCATTTCATAGGCCTTCTTACCACCTTGCTTAATGGCTGAGAAAATGGGAGGAACTTGATCAATCAGACCCTTGAATTGATCAGCCGCTTTTTGGATATCCTCTTCACTTATCCCCTCTGTGGACCATTGCTGATCCACCTCCGTTTCCAGATCGTAACTGGGAGTAGTAGCGCCAATTTTGAATGTCCCGGTATAGACCTTGTCCATGCCCATCAAATCATTGATGGTTTTGGTTTTTCGTCCCACCGCAATCAACAATAAACCAGTGGCCAGAGGATCAAGAGTCCCGGCATGCCCCACCTTTAGCTTCTTGAAGCCATAAGCCTTACGAAGAGCATAACGCAGCTTATTCACCACGTCGAAAGAGGTCCAATTCAGAGGTTTATCGATCAGTAATAACTGACCTTCCTCAATTTCTGTCTTGCTGTAAATCAAAAAGCAATAAATCTAGAAATGATAGCCAGGATACCTATCACAAAACAATAGAGGGCAAAGTAGTTCAGATTGGCCCGCTTCACGATATCAATCATCCAATTACAGGCCCACCAGCCCGTAACAAAGGCAGCACCAAAGCCCAGGAAAATAGGAACCGGAATCCCTTCTTCCATACTTAAACCGCCATCCATAATATCCTTAGCCATTTTCCCTACAATCAGAGGTACTACCATTAAAAAGGAAAAGCGTGCCGCGCGTTCGCGACTTACTCCCAATAATAAGGCCGTTGATATCGTTGCACCGCTACGGCTAATACCCGGTAAGATGGCAATGGCCTGAGCAATACCAATCATTAAACCTTTACCGCTGGTAACATAGCCATCACCCGCTTTGGTGTTATTGGCAAAAAGCAAAAGCACTCCGGTAATAAGCAGCATGGCTCCTACTAAAAGAACCTGACCTCCAAAGAGTGCCTCAATTTGTTCGTCCAGAAAAACACCGACCAGAGCCGCCGGAATCATAGAGATCACGATATTGAGGCTAAATCGAAATTCGTCGTTCTTCTTAAACTGGAACAGTCCTTTGAAGATGATTCCTACTTCCTTCCGGAAAACCAGAATCGTCGCTAAAGCCGTGGCAAAATGCACCACCACCGTAAATAACAAACTTTCTTCCGGTACGGAGGTATCCCCAAAAATGGCCTTGGCCAATTCCAGGTGACCACTGCTACTTACCGGTAAAAACTCAGTCAAGCCCTGAATAATCCCCAGGACTATGGCTTCCAGTTTACCCATTTTTCTCGCTAGGTGTCATAATTGCGTAAATCTCCAATACCAAGCCGGCCAAGAGAATTAGCGGAGCCCAGGTTAATCTGCGACTGTTAAAAATCTCAGGATTAAAAACATTGGGATCATCACTGCCGCCGCCGGCCATTAGGAGGTATCCAATACCTATCAGCAGAACTCCAGCTCCCATTAAGAGATAATTCTTTTTCCCGAATACAAAAGTTTGGTTTTGCATATCTAAAAGTATAATTGATCGGTCTTTAGCTTCAGGTATTTCCTGAGTGCAAAGAAAGTACAAGTAAACGATATTAAAAGTCCTGCGCTAAAAATTGCTGCAGCAATCAGGCTTAAACCCAAAGGTGCTTGAAATTCGGATAGCCCCGGAATATAAGTTTGTAAATAATAAAGGCATAGCGCCAATAACGCGAGGGCAATGAAAGCACCAATGGCACCGTGCACCAAGCTCATCATTAAGAAGGGTTTACGAATAAAATTGCGTGTTGCCCCCACTAATTGCATGGTCTTAATTAAGAAGCGCTTGGAGTAAATCGCCAGGCGGATACTAGAGTTAATTAATGCCACCGCAATTAAACTTAAGAGCACTGCACCCGCCAAAAGTCCATAACCCAGCATCTTAAGGTTTTCATTCATTTTCTCAATCAGCAAGCGATCGTAAACCACCTCACTAACAAAGTCCAGGACCTCAAATTCTTTGCTCAAAGCAGCCAGGCGATCCACCTCTAATTCTTCCGCTTTCAATTTAAGCTCGATACCATCACGCAGAGGATTATATCCCAAAAAGTCAATAAAGTCCTCATCCAGAGTTTGCATTAACTCTTCTGCCGCATCATCTTTAGAGATAATCCGAGCCGACTTGGTATAAGGTGCCACTTGTAAAGTGGTATAGAACTGATTCACTTCTGCCTTGGAGGCATCCTCCGTTAATAGAATGGTTAGGCTAAAGTCTTCCTTCACGGAACGACTGATTTCCTGGGTGTTCATGATGAGAACCCCAAATAAACCCAGTACAAAAAGTACCAGGGAAATGCTTATCACTACCGAAAAGTAAGAGGAGCGCAAACGGCGCTTAGTAAATCGGTCTTCCCGTTTTGTCATTCGTAGAGTGCTGTTCTGACTGCTGGCGAAAGTAGCCAAATTCGATAAATGCGGAACCTAAGATAAAGTTAACCCTTCATCGAAGAAAGTCGACCCTTTAAATAAATTTCTACTCAGGCTTCCCTGTTAACAAATAAGTTAGCTCCTGAATAATTCAATTTCTGCAACTCGTAATTTCGTTGAATTCGATGACGAGCGTAAAGCACTAAAAATCTAGGCCTTGAAGTACCTGGGACGAAAAATAGTCTTCTTCCTAATCATCCTGATTCCCTTTTGGAGTTTTCTGGTTTGGTTCTTTTACCCTAAAACTGAGCTTCCGGGCTTAATTTTAGACAAAACCGTTTTGGAGCCATCCGGAGTAGAACACCGTTCTTTTAACTGGATTACCACCAATCGGAAATTTGTAAAACCCGATGGCTCCCAGTATGAGATTAGCGAAGACTACTATGGCTTTTTCCCCATCAACCGCCCGGAATATGTTGTAAAAGACTTAACGGTATTTAATAATGCCGATTTGGATAGTATGGCGCGCGACATGGAGTACGTCTATTATACCGATGCCTATGGTATTTATACCAATGAATGGGTTTATGGACGTGACATTAACGAACGTTCGCGCCTGGTTTATGGTGGTTTGTCGGAGCAGAGCTATAAGCTTTTCGAAAAAATGTTCCGCAATCGTAAGTTAACGCTAACGGAATTTAACAACCTCGCCTCGCCAACTCCGCTGCAATTGCGCTTTAAAATGCAGCGTCTATTAGAATTAGACTTCACCGGTTGGACCGGTCGCTATTACCACTCCCTGGACACTCTCCTTAATCCAGATATCCCGGGTTGGATGCGACGCCTACACCGCTATTACTACAAAAAGCCTTTTGATTATCCGGATGTGCCCGGGATGGTATTTGTGCATGAGACCGAACGCATTTTTGTCCTGGAAATGGATAAAGACGTGGAGCATGAACTCCCGATCATTAATACCGGAGAATACCTTATCGATCAATACAACTTACCGGAGTTCATCCGCTATCCCTATTGGTTTGACGTATGCTTCGCCAGAGACACCAATGATGTATTTTCTACCTATAAAATACATACTACCGAAAGAGGCGATTCGATCATGGCCTCGCATCATCTCCCCAATGAATTCCCCGCAATTATTGGGGATCACAAAGAACATTTGCGTTGGTATTTCTGCGGCGACTGGGCGGACTCTCCCACTCCTTTTGGCCTGAGCTATTTTAAGGGCGTACAGTTTATGCGGAAATTCTTCTACAATAACCGCGATGATTTGGATCGAAAAAAGTTCTTCTGGGAATATTACGAACCTTTGGTTTCTGGTCTATTTGAAGACTATATCGACATGATGGATACCATTGAAGGCCCACGCCCCCTTCCTCCGCATCATCGCAATTACATTCCCTTTTACCGCCGATACAATATCCCTTTACCGGATGTGGACCTGATTGCCAGTGGAAGGGTTTACAATCCTAATGAAGTATTGGGTTCTGAGTATAAGGAAAGGGCTTATCGAGATTCGGTACTGCAAGCCGAACGTGAGGAAGCCTCGCGCACGGGTTACTATATCGGACAATATGGCGACACGGTTTTCCTTACGGATGAAGAAATGCATGAATTGGAAGAGCAAACACGCTATGAAAATTCCATGCAATCCAGACGTGACTCGATTAAGCGTCGTCGTTTAGATTCTGTGCGTGGAGTTGGCGAATTCTCCGATCCCTATCGCCTCATTAAAATTGACTCTACTTATTTACGCGGGGGCCGTATCCCGGTTAATATTCCTTTAACCAAGGCTGAGATAAAACGCAGAGCACAAATGAAAGCGGCGGCTGAAAAGGCCGCTCAAAACCGGGCTGAAGCAATAGTAGACAGTATGCTGGAGTCTGAATCGGGTCCAGGTCCAGGAGAAACAAACACTGCTGATCCCCCTAAAAATGAAGAACTCAGCGCAGGTTTTAGAAGCCCTACTCGCTCTAGTACCGCGCCAAAGCCGGTCATTAATAATCGCTACAGACTGGGCGGACGATTAGCTACAAACCAAAAAGAGAAAGGATTTAAAGCTCCCAAGAAAATAGATGCAATGGTCTATGAGGGCGGCAGTCCTGAACCCCAAGAGCAAGTAGCATCTGACACTACAGATGGGAATAGCTCCCTGGAATCCAATGCGCCAGCTACTGCAAGTTCCGAGCAGGAAGATTCTGTTGCCGAAGAACCTATAGGCCCGCGTTGGCATGTGATTATTGCGAGTTTCCCGGATAAGGCCCTGGGTGAAGAATTTATCCGCCGGAAAAAGAAATCCATGGAACTCCTCTACGTCCCTGAAAATGACAGCTACCGGGTTTCCTATGCCCAGTTTAAGGATCGACGCAGTGCCAATAAGGAGGTGATCAATTTAATGACTTCCTATCCAGATGCCTGGGTTTTAAAGGTAGACTAGTACCTAAAAAAATACGGCAAACGACGTATTGCTGAAACTAACTCATTCGGAGACATTTGATTTCAAATCACTCTCCGATGAAAAGTAATACCCTGGCAATTTTATTGACTTTATTGCTGTCCCTGGGCTTGAAGGCCCAAAACGTGCAATACGAAATCACTTACGACAATCCCGACTTCCGCCCATTTTGGAACCTCAACCTTTCCTATTTTGATGTTGATGTCCCGGTATTAAACCTGGATGCCATTAACTTCAATGCAGGTATTTGGGGCAATGTGGAGCCGGTAGAAGGCATTGGCATTGATTATCGCTACCGTCGAAGCTACCTCACCATGGCCCAAATCGGCTATAAAAGCCCTCCCTCCTTTAGCAATTTCGAATTAGGAGGCTACTTCCGTTTTGCAGGATATACCAAAGTAAAAGCTACTCCAGTGATCTTGGATATTGAATGGGATGCCGATGGAAATGACTTTAATGACGAAAGAGTTTTCGCGATGAAATCCATCAGCATTCAAGCTAAAAACCGTCGCGACTATTTGCTTCGAGCCGGTTACTACCACCTATCGAGCCCCATTACCGTAGATGATGTAACGGATGATAATGGTACAGACATCTTTGCGGATGGACTGGGCAAAGCCTCCATTAATGGACTTTATGCCGGTTTGAGCATGCGTACCATTCGCAATGTATTTATCAAGACCGATAATTTTGGCGAGCAATTTACCTCCATGGGACGCCTACTGTATTTGGATGCCATTTTTGCCGGAACCAGTATTAGTGATCCATACGAGAATCCCACCCTTCCATTTAATGAAGAGGCCGCTAAAGATGCCATTGGCTCCTTACCTATTGGGTTTCGCATCGGCCTTAGCACCTTCCAGGTAGAAAAGAAGGACCGTACTGGTAAAAAGTTTGGAATGTCCACCAATTACGAAGCCGGATACCGCCCTTATATCGGCTGGTACATTAGCGGCGGTCTGGGCATCACTCTGGTGAAATGGAATAAATAATGCGCTTTTTCGGCCTTTGCCTTCTTGCGGGCTTATTTCACCTTTCCTTAAAAGCTCAGCTCAGCACTTTCCAGTATTTGGAAGAAGACTACTATGCGGATGAACTGTACCTGGGTCTTTCCACTCGGCATGTAAACCTGGAATTTCCCAATGCCCTTCCTGCGGAAAATCATCGAATGAGTGCCTGGACGGGGGACTTCCTTTTATACCGGACCAATTTGGAGCCGGGGGGAATGCGCTACCTCTTCCGCAATAAAATCCTCGGAGAAATATTCTATGGCTTTGGGGAAGACTTTACCGACATCGCTCGGGCCGAAGGCAGTACCTTCAGTCATTTTCTGATAGGCGCTCATGACTTTAATTGGAACCTCTGGGTCCGGGATCGATGGGCCTTAGCTATGGGATTCAATCTCACTGATTTAGCCTTAGGCAGTACCTTCATTGTGAAGGACTCCCTGGGATATGAGCATCCTTTTACACCCGCTCCCCATGGTTGGTATGTTGGTCTGGGCCCGGCTTTAATGGCCGATTATTTGATCTCAGATTTCTTCCTTTTGGAGTTGCAAGCTGATTACACCTTTCACCTTAAAAACCTGGTACCACTTAGCTATGGCGAAAAGGCACCTGATATTGCAATGCCTCATCAGTATTTCCTTTCGGCCCATTTACTTACAAGTTGGGGTCTGTACACTGGAATAGAGGCATCATTCCTCAACGATCGCAGTGCCTATAATGGCGATGCTCGAAAACTGGAATGGCATTTTGGCTTTCGCCTGATGCTCTAATTAATACGGTTCCTGATTTTGGCGATCTTCTCCTAAATTTCGGAGCAGGGAGTTAATGAAACTCAAAACCAAAGAAAATAAGAGTGCCCACCAAAAATTGGCTACGTGAAAGCTGCTCAACATAGAATCAGCCAGCATTATTACCAAAGCATTAATCACGAAGAGGAAGAGCCCAAAAGTGAAAAGGGTGGCGGGCAATGTAAATAGCACCAATAATGGTTTAATAAATACATTGAGAAGCCCTAATACTATCGCTACACCGATGGCACTGGTAAAACCATCCAATTGAACTGCATCCCCTAAAATCCAGGCCGTAAAAAACACGCTCAGGGTATTTACCAAAAGTCTTAATAGAATACTTCTCATAGCTAAAACTTAACTTGCGATTCCAAATTTAAGTGAAAGATGAGAATGAGATCATTCCTGCTAGGACTTCCTGTCCTGGCCTTAATTTCTTGCCAAAACGCTCCAACCAAAGAAAAAGAAAGCATGATGCTTAGTGAAGAAGCCATGAAAACCGGGCAGGATCCGCATTCCTATGCCCAGGCTGATGCCAAAGTAAAGCACCTGAATTGGCTTGCTGATGTGAATTTTGAAAAGCAAGAAATCAGTGCCGTTGCCAATTGGGATATCGAGGTGCAAGCTGGTGCCCAGAACATTTTCTTTGACATCTACGATTTACAGATCGACTCGATTAAAGTAGATGGCGATTTGGTGAATTTTGCTCTAAGTCCATTCGATCATCACTTAGGTCAGGGTTTACGTATTCCCATCAGCGAAAGCTCCAAAAAAGTAAGTATCTATTACCGCACTGGCGATGATGCCCGTGCCTTGCAATGGTTAGATCCAGCTCAAACCGCAGATAAGAACCACCCCTTCCTTTTTACTCAAAGTCAGGCGATTTTAGCCCGTTCTTGGGTACCTACTCAAGATAGCCCCGGTATTCGTTTCACCTATGACGCCAAGGTGAGCGTACCTAAAGATATGATTGCCTTAATGAGTGCTTCCAACCCTATGGAACGTTCGGATGATGGCACTTATAAATTCCAAATGCCCCAAGCCATCCCTTCCTATTTATTAGCTATGGCCGTGGGTAATGTACGCTTCGAAGCGATTAGCGACCGTACTGGTGTTTATGCCGAACCCTCGCTTTTAGATACCTCAGCCTACGAATTTGCCGATCTTGAAAAAATGGTTCAGGCCGCCGAAAGTCTGTATGGCCCCTATGCCTGGGGACGCTATGACCTGATTGTTTTACCTCCTTCTTTCCCCTTTGGCGGGATGGAGAACCCACGTTTAACCTTCGCCACCCCTACCATCCTTGCGGGCGACCGATCTTTGGTAAGCTTGGTAGCACATGAGTTAGCGCATAGCTGGAGTGGCAACCTGGTAACCAATGCCACCTGGGATGATTTCTGGTTAAATGAAGGATTTACCGTTTACTTCGAACACCGTATTATGGAAGCGGTTTATGGCCGAGAGTATTCTGAAATGTTGGCCAGCTTAACTCGCGCAGGACTGCAGGAAGCTGCCGCCGAAATGCTGAAAGAGGTGCCCAATGACACCAAATTAAAACTGGATTTGGAAGGCCGTAATCCCGACGATGGCGTAACCAGCATTCCCTACGACAAAGGATACTTCTTCCTTCGCTTAATTGAAGAAACGGTTGGTCGTGAGCGTTTTGATGAGTTCTTGAAAAACTATTTCCAAGGTCACAAATTTGAAGTGATGACCACCGAAGAGTTTATCGCTTACTTAAAGGAGAACCTTTTAAGCGAAGAAGAATATGCTGCTATTAAAGGCGATGAGTGGATTTATGAAACTGGCATTCCAGATAATTTACCCGAAGTACAAAGCGATCGCTTCCAAAAAGTAGATGCTGCTTTAAATGCATTCTTAAACAGTGGCGATCTGCCTGCCAACACTATTACTGATGCCTGGACTACCCATGAGTGGTTGCATCTTATTAATAGCTTGCCAGACACTACCAGCTTAGAGCAATTAGCCCAATTGGATGAAGCCTATGGTTTAAGTGCCAGCGGGAATAGTGAAATCTCCGCCGCTTGGTTCCAACCTACCATTGCCGCCGGTTACGAAGCGGTATATCCTAAGGTGGAAAGCTTCTTAACTTCAGTGGGTCGTCGTAAATTCTTAACCCCAACCTATAAGGCCTTATTAAGTGCCGGTCAGGATAAGATGGCCAAAGATATTTACTCCAAAGCCCGTCCTAATTACCACGCGGTAAGCCGTGAAACCATGGACGCCTTATTAGACTGGAAAGAATAATAGCTAAAGAATTTCAGTAAAGCCCGTTTCGTTTTGTACGTGACGGGCTTTTTTTATTGGAAAATAATCCGAGCTTAGGCAGATCCTTATACTAATTCCAGAAAAGCAAAGTTTGCCTACAAAATTCAGTTATGTCGAAACTCAATCGTTACAATCAAAAGCTATTGGCCGTAATTGGCACCATTGTATTAATTATCGGTGCTGGCAGTATTCTCCTGGGTATAGGAATTTGGCTTGTGGATGAGTTTTTCGACTCTCCGAAGCGCCAGGAAACCGGAGTTTTAATTCAAGATCCGGAGAATCCCGATGCCGATCCGGAAGCTCCTACTGTAAAACAAAGCTTGAGTTTTTACGATCCGGTTCGTTTGGATACCATCGGTTCATCCTACCTAATTCCCGTGGGACAGAAAAACCAGGAACCCCGCGACGGTCGAAGAAATTACAAATTTGGCTCGGGAGAGATCTTAAGTTATTCTAAAGGCTATTATCAATATCAAATCGGGCTTCACAACAATTTTGTGATTTACAATCATCAAGATGAAAGTCGTAGAAAGGTTTTCAATCAATTAGTGGCAGTAAGCCAATGGGCCTATTACCGCAATGACAGCAATAAGGTTTTACTCTTCAAAGCCAGCACGGAGGACAATAATCACGATGCTGTATTGGATGACCTGGACCATCAAAAACTCTTTGTGTACAGCATTCAAAATCAAGAACTACAAGAGTTTAAATTGGCTCATCATCAGGTAATCGACTTTAAGCCCATGGAAAGTAGCCCCTTGATTGCGATCGAAACACGCCTGGATTTAAATGAGAACGACATTTACAAATATGAAGAGCCAATTGAGTATTATGCTTTGAATCTGCAGACTATGACCTTGGCGCCCTTAGTATCAACGGAGCTTAAAACGGAAATGCAAGGCATTTTAGATCAAGATAAAGCTGGTCGGCCTTAAATAGGGAGCAAAAAAAACCGCCTGGTTCTAACCAGGCGGCCTCCGATAAGCAGAAAATACTATTCTGCAACCAAATCAAGCGTTTGGGCGGTAGTAGTAAGCCCTTGTAAATCTGATAATAAGAAGGTGATTTTACCGCTGCATTTCTTGCGCTCGGTTACGTTCACCGAAATAAACTCATCGGCCAACTCAATGTCCTCGTAAGAAAGGGTGAGCTTGCCATTGTTAACTGTGGCCTGCATGGTTCCGGTCGTTTCGTAACCACTTACGGAATACACACCAAACCAACGTTTATCATTCACCTTGGGATAAATCACAAATTCATCCGCCTTAATAGCTCCTGGAGCATTGGCACCACTTTGCCAGTTCAGGGTTTTAGAGGCAGTTGGAATTTCAGTAAGATGCAATAACATGTATTGCTTGCGGTCCAATACATCATCCTTATAAATGAAAATGTCGAAATAGGTTTTATTGGTATTCACATCAGTGGCGACATAAGCACTGTACTTGTTTAAGCTGGTGCTATCAGTGCCTACTGAAATCATGTTATTGGTTAAGGCTGAAGGATTGTTGTTACCATTATTACCCGGATCATTGTTTGTAGAGTCATCATCCTTTTCACAGGCGATTAAACTTAATGCGAGCAATGGTAAGATTAGCAGACGTTTCATAAAAATGGGGGTTTAAATTGATTTAGGCCAAAACTAGAAGCTGTGGCCAGCGGCATCAATAAGGCATTTGCCGCATTTGCTTAGCTGCCTGCGATCTAAGCCTTCAATCCTCTAAATATTGATCCCAATAAAACTGCATAAAACGCTCCTTCCAACTATCGACGGTAAAACCGCGCCATAATTTGCGCGGCTCACCATCCTTGATTAAAAGCAAAGCGGGACCAATATTCTGTTGAATCTTCTTTTGCACCATTTGATTCTGATCATAGAAATTTGGAAAGTCTTGATGATACAATTCAAGACTTGGCTGAAAGCGCCTATTAGTCGTGTCCCCTAAATAAACCGATAAAACCTTAAGCGCCTCCCCCTTGTGTCGATAGGCAAAAATTCTCAGACTTCGATCTTGCCGGATGCAGGCTGAACAGCCCAAATGCCAATAGCTCAGAAAGTAAGTGGTATCGGAACTAAACTGGTAAGCTTCATCATAACCTTTTTGAAATGGATATAACTGAAGTTCATCAGACGAAGTATCCTCAATTTCTAAACCATTAACCTCAGAGCGATAAACCCAAACCCCTAGCATGGAAATAGGTACTAATAAGTATAATAGGTAAAAGGTCCAAGGCTGTTTTTTCTGAAAAGTAAAATAGGCTATTAAGAGGGGAAGAGTACTGTTAAAGAGGATAGTGGGAATATCAGATAAAGGCAAGGCCAAAGCCACGATAACCATCCACTGCCACAGTCGCTGTGGTAATTTACCCACTAAAAATCCCAAAGCCAGAGAGTCTAAAACAACGATAATATCATCGTATTGAAAGCTTAAGTTTCGAAGGACAAAAAAGACGAAAGCCCAAATAAGACCGATTGCAATTTTCTTAAAGTACCCCATGGCTCTTAAAAGCTACAATCCTTTAAAGAAACAGATTTCCCCTCCTCATTTTGGCAGGCAAATAATAAACATAAGGCCCCCAGAAAGATTGCGATGTTCTTCTTCATCACTTAAAATATTAGAATTCATGAGTGTGGCTTTCACACCTGGGGGTAAAACACTCAAATAAAATAAGGATAGCGCGATACTAAACGCCTATGAAACATTTATAAACGCTTAATCAAACTATTAAAATTGGGGGAAGAAACAGCTCTCTAATTTAAGCCATATAATAGACTCTTTTCACCCGGGCTGAAATTCCGGTTAAAACCTCATAAGCAATGGTATTCATCGCAGTGGCCATTTCCTGCACCGGCAAATCCTGACCAAATATGAGTACCTCATCGCCCTCTTTTATAGGGTCATCGCCAACGGCCACCATGCACATATCCATGCAAACCCGACCTACAATCGGATAATGCTTTCCGCGAATGCTAATATGGCCCTTGCCATTGCTTAAACTGCGGGCATAACCATCGGCATAGCCAATGGAAACCACCGCAATACGCTCCTTAGCTTCAGCCTTCCAAGTGCGGCCATAGCCAACACTATCACCCGCTTCCACCTCTTTAACTTGCGATACGGTGGCCTTTAATTCCGCCACTGCCAACAACTGAGCTTGCTCCTCTGGATGAGGTGCTACACCATACAAGCCGATTCCCAATCTCACCATATCAAAATAGGCCTCGGGATAAGCTTCAATGGCACCGGTATTGGCAATATGTTTTAAAAAGCCTGTGCCGAGCTCCTTTTCTAAAAGTATGGTCATGCTTTGAAAGCGAGCAATCTGAGTCCGGGTAAACTCGGCTTCCGCCGGATCGTCTGAAGCAGCTAAATGCGAGAAAACAGAAGCCAATTCCAATTCCGGGCAAGCCTTTAATTCCAGCATCACTTGCTCCAATTCATTGGCAGAAAAGCCCAGACGATTCATGCCGGTTTCCAGCTTCAAATGAATTTTGAGTCCTTCATTTCGGAGTCGAGCTAATTGCACGATTTCCTCCAATCTTTTAAAGCTGTAAACCTCGGGTTCCAACTGATAATCGAAAAAAGAATCCAAGGCGGAAGATTCAGGGTTAAGCACCATTATCGGCAGCGATATTCCTGCTTTGCGCAGCGCTACCCCTTCATCGGCATAAGCCACAGCCAGATAATCCACCCCATGAAAAGCCAATACCCGCGCAACCTCCTCACTACCCGTGCCATAAGCAAAGGCCTTAACCATCACCATGAGCTTGGTACCTTTTTGCAGGCGACTGCGGTAATAGTTAAGATTGTGCACCAGGCGATTTAAGTGAATCTCCATCACGGTTTCATGTCGCTGTCGAGCTAATATCTTATCGATCTTCTCAAAGGCAAAAGGTCGGGAACCCTTTAAAAGCACAGCCCGCCCCTGCCAGGAGTATTGAAACATCTGAGCCATAAAGGCCTCGGTAGATTCGAAGTACTCTACCGGAACTTGAATATTTAGAGGATGGGACTGCAATTGAGGTCCGATCGCGAATATCTGCTGAATATCCTGATTGGCAATTACCTGCGACAAGGCCTCTTGCAAGGCTTCCGCCGAAAGGCCAGATTGCATCATATCACTCAAGACCAAAACCTTAGATCGATCCTTACCATGTTCCTGCAAAAAGTGAAGTGCAATGCGCAAGGATTCTAAATCACTATTGTAAGCATCATTAATGAGTAGGGTATTTTGATGCCCCTCCTTCATCTCCAATCGCATCTCAATTGGGCTCAAGGCCTGAAGCGCCTTTTGTAAAGTTTTGGGCTCCACTCCCAAATGCAAGGCCATATACAAAGCATTGACCGCATTCTGAATGGAGGCCTCATCTCCGAAAGGAATGCGTGCCTCTACATCGAAAATGGGATTGTGAAAACGGAAATGGCAATGATCGCTTCCCTGATCCAATATCTCCAACCAGGCTTCGGCTTTGCCCTTTTCTTTTGACCAGGGATAGGTCTTCAATTTGTGGTCGGACTTAAAGCTTTCAATTTCTTCCGCCAATTCTGCTTGATCGGCCGGATAGATTAAAAACTTCGCTTCTTGAAAGAGCTTTAATTTCTCTTGTATCTTCTGTTTATTATCGCGGAAATTCTCTCCGTGGGCCGAACCAATATTGCTAAAGATTCCGGCTTCGGGTTTTAAGATCGACTCTAATTGGGCCATTTCACCCGGAAGGGAAATTCCGGCCTCAAAAATGCCGATCTCACAATTTTCGGGCATCGCCCATAAGGCCAAAGGAACCCCAATCTGTGAATTGAAACTTTTAGGACTGCGATACACATTGGGCAGGCTATTCGTCAGGCGATACAGCCATTCCTTCACCACCGTTTTACCATTGCTGCCAGTAATGGCAATCAATTTGGGATTTAGCTCCTGGCGAATCGCCCGAGCTAATTTTTGCAATGCTTGAAGACTGCTGGGGCAGACTAAGAAAAGAGCTTGATCTAATCCGGGTACATCAGGAAGTTCTTCCACAACAAAAAGGCGAACTCCTTTCTGGTAAAGACTTTCAACATAATGATGTCCGTCGTGATGCTTGCCGCGAAGCGCAAAGAATAATTGTCCTTCTCCGGCACTAAACTGTCTGCTATCAAAAAGGATTCTGCCAACTTCTTGAGCTGGAACCGGTGGGTGCTTTGCCCCGATGCGATCCGCTATTTGTTGACTGTTCCAATTCACAATTTAGCCTTCTTTTCCTGAGCGCGAATTTCATTAAAGGCCGCTCTGCTCAAGGGCTCGTATTGCTCTTTAGCTCCTAAAAACACCTGCTTCTGATCGGCAGTAGTACGATGTGAATAATGGGCCAAATTGCCGGTACGCATACACACCGCGTGCACCTTGGTTACATACTCGGCGGTAGCCATTAAATAAGGCATGGGACCAAAAGGCCGACCTTGAAAATCCATATCCAAACCTGCCACAATAACCCGGCAACCGCGATTGGCCAGTTCATTGCAAACCTCTACGATTCCTTCATCAAAAAACTGAGCCTCATCAATCCCTACTACATCCACATCATCGGCTAAAATCAGAATGTTGGAGCTTCCTTCTACGGGAGTACTGCGAATGGCATTATTGTCGTGGCTCACCACTTCTTCCTCACTATAGCGGGTATCGACCAGCGGTTTAAAAATCTCCACTTTTTGACGCGCAAACTGCGCTCTTTTTAATCGACGAATAAGCTCCTCAGTCTTGCCGGAAAACATGCTTCCGCAGATTACTTCGATACAGCCGCTAGGCTTTTGATGATTTACTGTATTTTCGAGGAACATTTTTTCGCTTAATTACAGCACAAAACTAAGGAATAAACACGCCGTTCGATGAAAGACAATGTTCGCCAGGAACTAAAGGAATTATGTTACTTCATCATAGAAAACAACAATGCTCTTTCGCGCCCCGAACAACTCACTCGCGTGCAAATGCTCTACGAAAGATTGCTGGTTTTAAATTATCTCGAAGAGGTTGAAGCCGAACGCAAGAGTGGCAAGCCGAGTGCCAGCGCAAGCCCAAGCAAAACTGCACCGCCTCCACCTCCGGTAGAAAAAGTTGAAGCCCCAGAAGCTGAAACACCCGCTCCCAAAATTGAGGAAGCTCCAGCAGAGATTGAAGAAAGTCACCCCAAAGTAGAGGAAAATCCAGAGCCAGAAGTGGCAGCTCAAACCCAGTCTGAGCCCATGGAAATGCCTTTAGAGGCTGATTCACCTGAAGAAAAAGCCGAGGCCCCCAAAGAAAATAGTGAAGCGAAAACTGAAGCACCCGTCGAAAAGACCCCCCCTCAAGCCGAATCCAAAGAAAATACCGAGACCAAAGATCTGAATGCTGGTCACCAAGCCCCCAAATCGGTAAATGATCAATTGGCTAAGGGAGCCATACAGGTTGGATTAAACGATCGCATTGCTTTTGTGAAGCATCTCTTTAATGACTCCCAATCCGATTTTAACCGGGTACTATCCCAACTGAATACTTTGGACACCTATCTGGAGTCGATGTATTTTATTGAAAACCTGGTAAAACCGGATTACGACTGGGACGATAAAAAACCCTACGAAGAGCGACTCATCAATTTGGTGAAGAAGCGCTTTGGCGAGGACTGGTAAGATTCTATTCCCCTCTTTTTTTTGTAATTTCGCGCCCTCTTATTTTTTCCTAATCAATTCAAAGCCCGTAAGCTATGAAAATGAAACTTTCGCACTTTAACTATAAGCTTCCGCAGGAGCTTATTGCGAAGTATCCCACCACCCACCGCGACGATAGTCGTATGATGGTAGTAAACCGTGCCGAAGGCACTATTGAGCACAAGATGTTCAATGAAATCATTGATTATTTCGACGAGGGCGACGCTCTGGTACTGAACAACACCAAGGTTTTTCCTGCCCGCATGTACGGTAACAAAGAAAAAACCGGCGCTCGTATCGAAGTTTTCTTACTGCGTGAATTAAATGCCGAAAGCCGTTTATGGGATGTACTGGTAGACCCAGCCCGTAAAATCCGGATTGGCAACAAATTGTATTTCGGTGATGACGACAGCCTGGTAGCTGAAGTAATCGACAACACCACTTCTCGTGGACGTACCCTCCGCTTTTTATTTGACGGATCTTACGAAGAGTTCCGTGCTAAATTGAAAGAATTGGGACAAACTCCACTTCCTAAGTACATCGACCGCGAACCTGAAGAAGATGATGAAGATCGTTACCAATCGATTTTCGCCAAGCACGAAGGTGCAGTAGCCGCTCCGGTTGCCAGCCTTCACTTCAGCAAGCAATTGATGAAACGTTTGGAGATTAAAGGCGTAACCTTTGGTGAGCTTACTCTCCACGTTGGTTTGGGAACTTTCCGCCCGGTAGAAGTGGAAGACCTTAGCAAGCACAAAATGGACTCCGAGCAGTTTATGATTTACGATCATACTGCTGCGGTAGTAAACAAAGCCATTGACGCCCGCAAAAAGGTTTGTGCTGTAGGGACTACTTCTATGCGTGCCATGGAGAGCTCAGTGAGTACAGATGGTCATTTAAAACCATTTGACGGATGGACCAATAAGTTCATCTTCCCTCCTTATGAGTTCCAAATTGCTGATCGTATGATCACCAACTTCCATCCACCTCAAAGCACCTTAATGATGATGACCGCCGCTTTTGCCGGTTATGATCTTTTAATGGAAGCCTATAAAACTGCGGTGAAAGAAAAGTACCGTTTCCTAAGCTATGGAGACGCAATGCTGATTATTTAATCCGCTGCGAAATGCTAATAAAAGCCGTCCCGATTAAACCGAGACGGCTTTTTCATTTTCAGATCAGGCCGTTTTGGGATTTAACCAAACCAGACCGATTAAAATAAAGGCCACCCCACTTACCATAGGTGGGCGCATGATCACTCCCTCTGAGGGTATACTCAAATAAATCATATACATCCCGAGGATTAGCAAGATTATCGACGCAATTCTTTTCATAAGTTCTAAATTGGTTGAGCTCAGAAGGTACGGAAAATGAAAAAGTTTGGATTCCGGCCTCTAAGAGCGGATATTTGCGAGAGCATTCCCTATTATGGCTGAAGAGCAAAAACGAATTCCTGACTGGCTGCATCTTATCTTAAGCATCTGCCTAAGCCTATTGGCTCTAGGCTTGGTGTACCTGCTGGTATTTGTCAGCAGTCATTTAGTATCTCGATATGTATTTGCCGTCGATTTAACTGATCGCTGGATTGGTATTCTTAGCATTGTTCTGGCTTGCATTATTACGATAATCTGGATTCACCGTCGACGTGCCCGCACCGAACCCGTGGTTTGGAAAAGGAATTTGCGACTCTCTGCTAATTTGATTCTACTGATTTTACTCACCTTCATCGCCTTTGTTGCCTTTAAGGTTTTCACCGATGAAATTGAGCTCCCCCATTTAGATTCCTATCTCCCCTCTAACACTGGCTTCCCTGCGGATAGTACAGTCACGGATAGTCTAAGCCTGGAGGCTGATAGCCTGCAAATGGAAGACACCGTAATGGACAGTGCTCATTCTAGCCTGGACCCTGAATTGAATGAGGCAATCGATAGTAGTAGCATTGCTCAATAAGGCCTAAGGCAATCCTAAAATCAGGTCTTAGCAGCTCTGAAATTCACCCTACCTTTGCCGCACTATGGCCCGAGATATCCGCGCCTTAAGCAAGGCCCAAATACAAGAATATTTTGAATCGATTGGCGAACCCAAATTTCGCGCTAAGCAAGTCTATGAATGGCTTTGGCAAAAGGGAGCCAAGGATTTCGATCAAATGACCAACCTCTCGCTTTCCCTTCGTGATAAGATGAAAGCAGACTTTGTGATTAATCACATTCGGGTTGATCAAATGCAGCGCAGTGAAGATGGCACCATTAAAAATGCCGTGCGTCTTTACGATGGTAAGATTGTAGAATCGGTATTAATACCTACCGACACCCGCATTACCGCCTGTATTAGCTCGCAAGTGGGTTGCAGCCTCGACTGTAATTTCTGTGCTACAGCGCGCTTAAAGCGGATGCGGAATTTAAATCCCGATGAGATTTACGATCAGGTGGTTGCCATTCAAAATGAAGCGGAGTCTTTCTTTGGCCGCCCCCTTACCAATATTGTTTTCATGGGTATGGGTGAACCCCTGATGAACTACCACAATGTATTGGCCGCCATCGAAAAAATCACTTCACCGGAAGGTTTAGGGATGTCGCCCCGCCGTATTACCGTTTCTACGGTGGGACTTTCCAAGATGATTCGAAAATTGGCGGATGAAGACCCCAAGTTCAAGCTGGCCTTGAGCCTGCACTCTGCTCGAGATGAAGTGCGGGATCAAATCATGTCTATCAATTTAAAAAATCCGGTAGGCGATTTAATTGAAGCGCTGCAATACTGGTATCAGCAAACCAAGAGTCGGGTTACCCTCGAATATGTGGTGTGGCGCGATATCAATGATAAGCCGGAAGACATTGAGGCTTTGGTACAATTCTGCAAGCAGGTGCCCACCAAAGTGAACCTGATTGAATACAATCCTATCGATGATGGTATGTTCCAGCAAGCCGACTTCGCCGCAGTAGAAGCCTATCAGCAAGCCCTTCAGGCGGTTGGCGTGGTTGCCACTGTTCGTCGCAGTCGCGGAAAAGACATTGATGCCGCCTGTGGTCAGTTGGCCAATAAAAATGAATTACTGAGCGAGTCTTAAACTCGGGGATAATGTAACTTTGAGCCCCAGAATGTCGAGCCTCAAAAAGATACAAGCGCCGATCCAGGAAGAAATGAAGGCCTTTGAGCCTAAGTTTCGCGACTATATGGCTTCCAAGGTGGCCTTGCTCGATCGCATCACCTATTACATTGTTAAACGCAAGGGCAAGCAATTGCGCCCCATGCTGGTTTTCCTCAGTGCTAAACTGCAGGGCGACATCGGCGATTCTTCTTATCGTGGAGCTGCTTTAGTAGAGTTAATGCACACAGCTACTCTGGTGCATGATGATGTGGTGGACGATTCCAATATGCGTCGAGGTTTTTTCTCCCTTAATGCCCTTTGGAAAAACAAAATTGCGGTTTTGGTGGGCGACTATCTTTTATCACGCGTACTCTTGCTTTCGGTACAAAATAAGGAGCATCAATTATTGGAGCTCATTAGCACCGCCGTACAGGAAATGAGTGAAGGGGAATTACTCCAAATTGAAAAGGCTCGCAGATTGGATATTGATGAGAAGGTCTATTTCGATATCATCACCAAAAAAACTGCCAGCCTTATTGCCGCTTGCTGTGCCGTAGGAACTGCTTCGGTAAATTCGGATAAGGAAGAAATTGAAAAGATGCGCCTCTTTGGAGAATACCTGGGTATCGCCTTCCAAATTAAAGATGACCTTTTCGATTTTCAGCAAAGTGCCAAAACCGGCAAACCCACCGGGATTGATATCCAGGAGCAAAAAATGACTTTGCCCTTGATTTATGCGCTTCGAACAGCAGAGCCTGCCGATAAGAAATTTATGATTCGCGTAGTAAAACGCTACAATCACGATCGTAAAAAAGTAGAACAGGTAATGGCCATGGTACGTAATTCCGGGGGTATCGAATACGCCACGGAACAGATGGAAAATTACTACCAAAAAGCCCTGCAAATTTTGGATCAGTACCCTGATTCTCCGGCTAAAAATTCTTTACTTGAACTCGCCGAATACGTTATTCAGCGAAGCAAATAACCTAAACACCCCTATCATGGAAAAAGCACAGGAACTCTTAAGTCAAAGTTGGGATCTGATTATCACCTATGGTGGTCGATTGGTTTTGGCCGTACTTGTATTGATCATCGGCCTTTCCATAATTAAACGTATGACGAATACCTTCCGCAAAACCATGAACAAGCGTGAGGTAGATGCCAGCCTGGTTCCTTTCTTAAGCTCCTTGATCAATGCCGGGTTAAAAGTGATGTTGATCATTTCCATCGCCGGCATGGTAGGCATCGAAATGACCTCCTTTGTTGCCGTATTAGGTGCCGCTGGTTTGGCGGTAGGTCTTGCCCTCCAAGGATCTCTTTCAAATTTTGCCGGTGGGGTTTTAATCTTAATTCTTAAACCCTTTAGAGTAGGCGATTTTATTGAAGGTGCTGGCGTATCCGGTACCGTGCGCGAAATTCAAATTTTCTACACCTTCCTCACCACTCCAACCGGTCAGGAAATTATGGTTCCCAATGGTAGCCTTTCCAATAACTCCATTGTAAACTACAGCTATAACAGTACCCGTCGTTTGGATATGACCTTCGGCATTGGTTATGGTGATGATATCGATAAAGCCAAAGCCATTTTACATGAAATCGCTGGTGCTGAAAGCCGTTTCCTGGAAGACAAAGGCGTTACCATTTTCGTGGAAGCCTTAGCCGATAGCAGTGTTAATATCCGCCTGCGTGCCTGGACCAATAATGGGGATTACTGGGACGTGCTCAACGGCCTGAACGAAAAGGTTAAGAAAGCCTTTGACGGCGCCGGAGTGGGCATTCCTTTCCCACAAATGGATCTTCATTTGGTGGAGGACCGGACTAAGTAGTAATTGGTAGTTAGTCGTTAGTCGTTGGGGTAAGACGATAGATTTTAGACGATAGACGGTAGATTGGAGCGGTACAAGGAATTTTGTTTATCGCTTCGGAACTAACAGACTACATTTCTTTCTACTGATATAGACTAATAAAGCATTTAGCCATTAGCGGGATTGGATTTCATCTTGCTAATGGCTTTTTCTATTGCGATAATCAGGAAAGTGCAGGCGATATAAAGACATAGCCTAAAAATTTGACTGAGAATTATAGAATCGCTTCCTAAAATATCCTTGAAACTAAAGGGTTCGCCAAAGAGTTTCCATGAACTAGCTAAGTAATCCCGATGCAAACTGGTTATAATTATGACGAGTCTCTCAATGCTAAATACAAAACTTAAGCCTGCCAATATCCTGATCAATAAATACCTAGAGAGTCTCTTCCAGCGGAAGGCCTGCGTGATTAGCAACCAAAGGAGTGCCTGAAGCCAAAAACGAAAGAAATATTTGCCCACTAATTCGGATCGAAACTCTTCTTGCCCTGCTTCATCAAGTACTTGAAAATAGTAAACAAAATAGCCTATCAGCCATAGCAGAAACCAGGTCAGGCCTAAGTAGACAAAGGCTTTTACGGCATAAGCATCAAAGATCTTTAAGCGAGCATCCTTCCAAAAAAGCCTTAGGACAAAATACACGATGGAGTAAAGTCCAAAACTTTGCAGGAGCTCCAGTTTCAAAAATGCCGAAGCGGAATTAAGAATCGGGAAAAGCTCCAAAACTTATACTAAATACTAGCCAATTTAATACAAACGCTGGAAGCCTTTTAAAGACCTTTCACCCCTTGAGGCCATGATAAAACCAAAAGCCTCCTTATTAAACATCCATCTGCGCTTCAAAATGAGATAAATCACAACACCGCGCCAGAAGGATTTGTTAAGACGAATGAAATTAGTTTTAAAGCCATTCTTTTCTAGAAACTCACGAATAACATCCACATCTCTCCTTCCCTCTATATCACCCATAGAATCTGGCCGCCCCGAAGCAATAGTTAGATTTAAATTAGGACACTTGTTCAGAATTTCCGTCATACCCAATAAGGTATTATACTCGGCTCCATTATTAGTTATGCAGATGTGACGAATTTTAGAATAGTCAACACCTGAATCCGCTACAATAGCATCTAATGTATCCATATCCACTTCAATCACTTCATCTGTAAAGGCAGGGCTTTCATCACTCTGAATAAACTCCAATTTATTGTAGGCAGCACGAGTACCTAGCACCAATTTATTTTGGGTTTTCTCTGAATAAGTTGCCTTTTGAACCCGTTTAACACTTAGCTTCTTGCGATCAATCACTTGCTTCAGTCGCGAGTGATTCAAGGGATCTGGATCTATCGCCAGAACCAATCCTTCCCTTCCTACCCGACTGTGCATTTTTAAGACATCACTGGTCAAATTCTTGGAAGAGAGATCAAAGCCAACTTGAACCCCGACTTCCCTTTTCTTGAGGTTCGGGAATTTTAGCTGCGCTTCAATTTTTACAATTGTACGCGTTAGAAAGTTTTCTATCATGGAGCAGCAGAGATAAGGATTACTGATAGCTCAGCAATTTACAAAGCTTTTACAGCTAAAGCCAAATCTCTTATGGAATTAAGGACCATAGTACCTGGTCTCGAGGCTCTCCTTAATCTGCTATGGGACTGCACATTTCTATTAAGAAACCATTCAAATCCCGTAAATAGCCCACTTTCTGACCCCAGGGTTTTTCCTTTATACCCTCGTAGAGAGTTGCGCCGGCATCCAAGGCTTTTTGGAAATCTTCCTCTACCTGCTCACTACTAAAGGCCAATTCTACGCCCCAGGGTTTTGATTGGCCATCTGCCTTTTGAAAGCCTTGCTTAAAATTAGCTTCTCCCAATTCATTGCAAGCAAAAGACAAGGTGGTATCACCGCAAATAAGTTCGCCATAATCCCCTTGTGGACTCACAAACTTGATTTCAAAACCAAAAGCCTTCTGGTAAAAGTGGAGGCTTTCTTGCACATTGGGAACGTATAAAATGGTGTAGGCGAACTTCATAGGGATAAACAATTAAATCGCTGTTAGGCTAAAAAAGAATCCTGTCTTTGATAGGGTAAAGAATAATCGGAATTGTGCACTAATCTAATTTGAGCCTTCAAATTAGCATCCAGGGCTATAATAAACTGAATCACGCCATTGCGATCCGGTAAAAGCTGTCCGGTCGGAGTTTGACTTTTCACATTGAGCCAGTTTGCACTTACCATCACTAATCCATCTACGACCTCACGCATATAGATATTACTCATTTCAAAAGCGGCGTTCTTCATCACCACAGTGAAAGCAAAATGATGCTGCTTTTCAATAGCCTCTTTACCTAATGCCACCTGGCCCACTACATCGGTAAACTCTGCATCTTCAGCAAAGTCCTTCATAAAGCCCGCTAAATCCTTCGCATTCCAAGTATCTAAGAAGTTCTGTAAAACTGCCTTAACGGCCTCCGTTTTAATATCCTCTAATCTCGATTTCATATTTCAATTTGTCTTATTTCGAGCTTCGAAGGTAAGCCTCAATGCGCAATACCAAGGCCTCACTAAGCTCTGCATTTAGATCTCTTTGATCTTTTTCCAAACACACTACTGCAATGCTTAATTGATAGTCGGGTAAGTACATTACATCAGTCCCCCAAAAGCCTCCATGGTAATAGGCAGTGCGACCGTAAAAGGATATCCTGCGAAGACCTAAGCCGTAGTTGGATTCGGGGAGCACTGGCTCTGTCATTTCAGCCAAAAGGTTAGTATCACGAATAATAGCGGCACTAAACAGCTTTTGATAAAAGATGGCCATTTCAGAGGCATTCGATGCCAATCCACCCCCACCAAACAAATCCCAGGATGGATTAATAGTATCCGAATCCCAATTCGCTTCCGCCCAATATTGATGGGCTAAAGATCCCTGTTCTGCTGGATAGGCTTCGAGTGGATAAAACCAGCTTGATTTCAAACCCAATTCCTCAAAGCCCAAAAGCTCCCGAATGGCAGTATAAAAGGGCTTCTCATAAACCCTTTCAATAATCTCCGTTGCCAAAAGGTAATTGATGTCTCCGTACTGAAAGACTTGGTTAGGAGGCGCCAGTGGACCTCCCGCTTGCATCGCCAATTCAACTTGCTCGTCTCTAGACCAAACATATTGGGGATCTTGATTTACCAAGTCCAAATAATGGATATCTACATAGTCGCGAATTCCCGAACTATGGGAAAGTAGATTCCGAATGCTAATCAAATCAGTTTTATAGCCCGTCTCTTCCAGTAAATTTCGGGTACCCTCACTTAACAAGGAACCGATAGGATCATCCAGCTTCAGCTGATCTAATTCTACCAATTTCAATACCGTAGCGGCTACATAAGTTTTGGTATTGCTTGCAATCAAACAAGCTTGGTAATCACCAAATGCTTCCTTCTTTTTGACTGAACTAAAGCCAACTGCCGAATTCCAGTTTAAGCTTGGATCATTTGCTACAATGGCCACTTGAATTCCAATCGCTTTTGGGTGGGAATGGAATGTGGAATCTAGGGTTCCTTTGAACTGATCAAGCATGCTTTGGGCATGAAAGTCAAAAACCAATACAAAAAGAGCTAGCCCTAAGATTGTGGTCCTCAGGATTTGCTTTGAATGAAATTTCATCTTCTCAACTTACTTAATCCATACCTTAAAATTGCTTTAATTTTCGATTTTACCTAAGGTTAAATTCCATCCATTCAGGAATAACAAATTGCTATAAGCAAGAAGTCAAGATTTGATACTTTTACCCTCCGCATGATCACTCAGGAAACCATTCAAAAAATCATGGACACCGCCCGCATTGAGGAGGTGATTGGTGATTTCGTGACCTTAAAAAAGGCAGGCTCCAGTTTTAAGGGCCTCAGTCCATTTTCCAATGAAAGGACTCCTTCCTTTATGGTTTCGCCAGCCAAGCAAATCTTTAAAGATTTCAGTAGCGGCAAAGGCGGAAGCGTGGTTACCTTCTTGATGGAACATGAGCAGTTCACCTATCCGGAGGCACTGCGATTCCTGGCCAAGAAATACAATATTGAAATTGTTGAAAGTGGTCAGAGCGATGAAGAAAGGGCCAAGCGTGATACCCGTGAAAGTCTCTTCTTGGTAAACCAGTTTGCCAATGAGTATTTCCAGGATCAACTATGGAATAATGAGACCGGTCGCAGCATCGGCCTTAGCTATTTCAAAGAACGCGGCTTTACGGATGAAAGCATTAAAGACTTTCAACTAGGCTATAGTCACGAAGGTTATGAGGTGTTTACCCAACATGCCCTAGACAAAGGCTATCAGCTCGAATACCTTTCGCAGGTAGGCTTAACTAAGGTAGATGGCGAGCGTAAATCGGATCGCTTCCGCGGAAGGGTAATGTTCCCGATTTTAAGTCATACCGGTCGGGTTTTAGGCTTTGGTGGCCGAGTTCTGAAAAAGGACGCTAAAACCGCTAAATACCTCAACTCCCCCGAATCGGAAATCTACCATAAGAGTAAAATTCTCTACGGTATTTATCAAGCAAAGCAAGCCATTGCCAAGGCCGATGAATGCTTTTTGGTTGAAGGTTATACTGATGTAGTAAGTCTGCATCAAGCCGGGGTTAAAAACGTGGTGGCTAGTTCGGGTACCGCCCTTACGGTGGATCAGATTTTATTGGTGAAGCGTTTCACCCGCAATATTACCCTCCTTTACGATGGTGACCCCGCGGGTATCAAAGCCAGCTTACGCGGAATCGATTTGATTCTGGAGCAGGGAATGCACGTGCAAACGGTCTTATTCCCCGAAGGTGAAGACCCCGATTCCTTTGCGCGGAATAATTCCCAAAAGGAGCTTACCGACTTTTTAAGTGAAGAAAAGCACAACTTCCTGCGCTTTAAAGCCAGCCTCTTACTTTCTGATGCTGGAAATGATCCCTTATCCAAAGCAAAGGCGGCGCGCGAAATGGTGCAGAGCATCGCCCTTATTCCCGATGAATTGGAGCGCAGTGCTTATGTTCAGGAAACCGCCCGCATGCTGGAAATGGAAGAGCGAATTCTTTTCAGCGAATTAGGGCAAATTCGTTCCGCTAAAATCGAGAAAGACCAACAGCGGCAGCGTCGCGAAGAACGCGGTTTACAAGAAGAAGAAATCATGAAGGTGGTAGAGCCCGAAGCCAAGGGCCTCGAAGACTCTATCCTCTTTGTACAAGAAAAAGCGCTGACCAGCCTGCTACTGAATCACGGCAGCCAAGAATTCAACTTTGAGGAAGTTGAAAATGAATACGGTGAACCTGAAGAGTCCGAAAACAGCGAAAAAGAAAGTATTTGTGAGTATATCCTTACGGAGCTCACTCAAGATGATCTCGATTTTGAGCATCCCGAATTGCGGTCTATCCTCCATCATTTCATTAAGGTTTTTAATGAGGAAGAAAGAGTTGCCCTACCCGAAGAATTTTTGCGCGGCGAATATCCGGCTCGTATGCATTTGGTAGTCGACCTAATTGCCGATGAACCCGAGCTGCACGACTGGAAACGCAAACGTATCTACCCACCCGATAAGGATGCCTATCTAAAGCCCTATGCGATGGAGTCTGTTCTGCGATTTAAAGAGAAAAAAATCGGTCAATTGATTGGGGAAATACAAGAAGCCTTTAAAAATGGAACCTCTACCGATCCTGAGGCTCTGGCTACAGCCCAACAATTAACCCGCCTTAAAATCGAAATTAATAAACGTCTGAATCGGATTCTTTAGTCCGCATCAACAGGAAGGGAAAAAAGAGCGTAAAAATTAAGACGCCCCAAACACGCTCAAACATCGATTCCGTACTCAGGCTTATCATCAGGAAAAGCAAGCCACTTAGGGCCAGGAAATCCATCTGCCTTAAGGCTCTATAAGTATAATAAAGCAGTAGACTTAGCAATAAGATTAAAGCCGGTAGCCCTCCTGCTATCATTGTTTCTAGATATTGATTGTGGGCATTATAGCCCTTATTCAAACCTTCCCAAAAGTGATTGGCTCTATAGCTGTCGAATAAGGCCTGACGATTATCGCCTATGCCTGTTCCTGTCCAGATATTGGATTCTATAACTTCCGCGGCGCATTTCCATTCCGCCAGGCGATAGGTAGCACTATTAAAGTCTGTACCCGATATATCATAATCAAAGTCCGGTACCTGAAAATAGCGTTTTTGCATATCCTCCGAAGCCAGTCCCATAAATAAGCCCAATGCCAGGATGGGCAAAAGAGGAAGCCCCAACCAGATATAAGCCTTGCGTTGCCAGGCCAAAAACAGCGCTGCCAAGCCGATCACCATAAATAGAGCAATCAAGTTTATCCGGGCTTGCAAAAGCACCATAAAAACGATCAAGAACACTATAGAAAGGCGGTAAATCCACCGCCAATTCTTCTTGGCTTTATCTTGCAATTCCACCGCCGAGAAGAGTCCCAAGCCTAAATAAGCCGCCAAATAACCGGGATGCATTAATGGAGAAGCCAAATGGGTATAAGCGAAAAAATAACGTCTACCGGCCTCATGGCTGATGTACAAAGCACCGGCATCCCAGGATCGTAATGCCGCATTGGATAAAGCCCAAAGCATCGCGACCATACAGCCCCACCAAAAAGCCTTTAAGCCAAATTCGCGACTGCTGGCTGGCCATGTTTTTCGCCCGGCTAAAATGAATAAAGGCGCCAGTAAAAAGGCAGTTTTAGTTTCCATTTGCCGCAGCCCGCTAGCCTGATCTTCAGCCCAGGTGATACTCAAGAATAAATAAGAATAAAACAAGGCCGATAAAATCCAAATAGGATCCTTGAAACCTTCACGCCAATGGCGCCAGCGATAAGCGATTAGGCTCTGAATGAACAAGGCAAAAAGCAAAATATTGGTTAAGCCCTCCTGACCCAAAGGCAGGCTAAACAAGAGCGCAGCGATTAAGAGCTCTAAACGAGCCGGAGCGCTGTTAATTTTAGGCAGATGGCTTGTAAATCCCAAGTCGCTTTTGTTGGCGTTTGATAATAAATGGCAATTGCGAAAGTAGCAAGGCCAACAAAGATAGACTTATAAAGAGATAGGTTGCTCGGAGATAATCGTTCAGAAAATAGGCCAGAACCACAAAGGACACATTAATGGCCATCAGGCTTAAGCTGGCTTGAACATGGCTGAGGCCGATATCTAAAAGGGCGTGATGGATATGGTTGCGATCGGCAGCAAAGGGAGAACGCCGCAATATGAAAAGTCGGATAAACACCACTCGGATGGTATCTACCACCGGAATAATCATCACCGCAAAAGCGAAAACCAAGGCATCAATTTTCTTCAATAAGAATTGCTCACTTAGCTCATTTATCTGCAAGAAGGAAATACTCAATAAGGCTACCAGGAAGCCCAAGATCATGGAACCCGAATCACCCATGAATATTTTGGCATTCACCAAATTGAAACGTAAAAAGGCCAATTGTGAACCTACAATGCAGAGGGCTAAAATCAGGAAAAGGTCATTATGGAGATAGTCGAAAACCACTGCGTAGGTCACACTAATAACTACCCCTATACCGGCACTGAGGCCATTGATCCCATCAATGAAATTGAAGGAATTAATAATCCCCAGAAAGAAGACAATACTCAGGGCCACGCTAATAAAATAAGGAAGCTCATTTACCCCGAAGAGACCGTAAAAGCTCACCAGGCGTACATCACCCTGAATAACAACCACCGCCACGGCCAGCAATTGACCCAGCATCTTTTTATAGGGAACCAGAGGATAGAGATCATCTTTAACCCCGGTTATGAAAAGCACAAAAAGCCCCACTAAAACGGAGTTGAGCGCCGGATTGGATAAATGAGCCGTACAGAATACAAAGCTGATGATCATACCTCCGAAAATGGCCATTCCTCCTAAAGGGGAAATGCGGGCATTATGCTTTTTACGCTCATCCGGTTGATCGTAAAGCTTCTTGACCAAGCTTAAGCGGATAATGGCCGGAATGGAGAAATAGGTAATGGCAAAGGCCAAAACCGGAGCAAGATAGGCGGAGTATTTCGCTATTATTTCTTCCATGTACCCAGGCACAAATGCCCTGCTAATTTACGCTCATTAAAGACTTAAATATCTGAAAATCGAAGTCCGAAAATATACCAAAGGCCGTGTTTTCATCCACCACCACATGACTCATTCTACCGGCATTGATTTTGCCATTCTTTGCAAAGCTTTCGCGGGTTGCCACCATCACCCCACCTGCGGCGCGATACAAGGCTTCCCTTTCGATGCGGGTAAATTTCTCCTGGTCTAAAATGGCCTGCAAGCCATGACCAGTATGGCGGTAATAGGCCTTATTATCGGGACGAACGCTAAGTACAGAATCGGACTTAAAGAGCTCTACCGTGTTTACTGCATCATCAAAAATTTCAGCTTCCACAAAAGGGAAATCCAAAGCAGCGGTCATTACAAATCGGTAGTCTAAATTTTCCGCTTCCGCGTGATGTGTTGCCAATTTTACTGTTTCACCCAAAGTTTGGTTAGGACCTGCCAATCGACTGGGACGTTCCAAGACCACCACATTTTGATGATCGCCAAAAGTGTTGCGGGCATAGCTCAATATTTCAACATCTTCCGAAATAAGATATACACGCTGGGTACTGCGGGCTTCTAGTAATTTCTTCACCTTCAAAGAAAGCAGGGTTTCGGTACCCCAATCATAAAGTGGGATCGACACTCCTTTAATTTTGGTATTCCGCACTGGAATTACGGCCAGGGTGCTGCTTTCAATATTGCTGAGATCTAAAAAAGTTTCCTTAATGGCACGGCGGGTCTCAAGAATTCGCTCCTCATTGGTGGTAAGGTTAGAACCATGTCGACGGTAGTAGAAAAGTGGCTCGTTTACATTTTTTACCGAATAGTGAATGATGAACTTCAACCAGAGATCATAGCCATCCTGGCAAGTGAAACTTTCATTATAGCCACCAATTTTCTTGAGGAAGCTCAGGCGGATAATGGTACAAGCTCCGTGGGCCGGTTGATCGTAGAGGCTTACCTCCTTTTCAAAATTATGGCGACGTTCTTCGCCGGTGATATGCCCTTCGGCATCCACATAATAATAGTCGGGGAATACCAGTCCTAATTCGGGATCAGCCTCTAATGGGGCTACCATTTTCTCCAATGCTTCGGGCACCAAATAATCATCCGCATCCAAGCGCATCAGGTATTTACCCTTAGCCACGCGCATCGCCACATTATTGGTGATGTTAAGGCCTTTGTTCTGCTGATAAATAATGGTCACCTCCGGGCGCTCGCGGTACTCCTCAATAATATCCCGACTAGCATCGGTAGAGCCATCGTCGATGATGATTAATTCGAAATCCTGCAGGCTTTGCGCCAAAACACTTTCGATGGATTCGCGAATAAAACGCTCGTAATTGTAATTGGTAATGTATACCGAAACTAATGGGCTCATCTTATTCCTTTATCACTGCAAATCCGTAAATCGTTTCCTTGCCACTAGGCTCCAGGATATCCTTCTGCAATTGAATTTGATAGCCTGCCTCTTCCAGTAAATAGCGGAATGCATCATGCGGGAAAGTGGTGTAGTGCTCTATAAAAAACTCGGCTCGCTCCATTTGGGCGCCACGCTTAATGATGCCCTCGGCAAAAGGCAATTCTACATAAACCGCCCCACCGGGTTTAAGATAATCCTTAGCCTGGGCCAGCATTTGCACCGGATCCTGCACATGCTCTAAAACCTTATTAAAGCTGATCAAATCAAATTTCTCATGGGCAGGCACATCCTTCAGGCTACCATGCCAAATATTTTCAATGTCCAGATTATTACCCATTAGCTTTACTGATAATCCATCAGGATCAACGGCATTCATCTGGCCAATATGCTTGGAAAGCTCATAAGGGAACACGCCGGTGCCCGAACCTACATCCAATCCTCTGATTGAACTCAAGGCAGTAGGTAAAGCCAGTTCACAATATTGGATAATACGCTGCACTCGCAGGCGATTATCAGATTGACCTTCCGGTAGATTAATCACGCGCTCAAAGCGAGCTTGTAATTTCCCTTCTTCGATGGCCGAATTATACTCGCCGGAATAAAACTCCTCCGTAAAGAGATCGTAATTATGGGCATTGAAATACACGCCGCAATGGGCGCAGTGGCGAATTTCACGATAATAGGCCATGCCTTCCGGCAGATAGGTAGTTTCACCTTCAGGTTTAGCCTTCAGGACCGAAACCAAATTATTTACCTCCGACTTACAAAGGGGGCAGTTGGCTTCACTTTGCCAGCCATCAATCATTTCCCTTTCTAGTTTTTGATGGGCCTGTACATCCTGTAAAAGTCGCTTCCCGATAAGGCTATCAAAATGACGGGCATCAATACCATGATTAGGACGCAATACAGTTAAATTCTCCGCAGATAATATGGTTCCGGCCTTAAGATCTTGATTGGGATAAACCGCTCTGCGGAAGGAAAGCTCATGCCCATTATCCAATTCAATTTGGGTAGGCTTTTTCTGGCCTTCTCCTTGATAAGCCTGAATTAATTTTATCTCTTGGATAAGCTCTTTCACCTCATTGGGCATTAGCGATACCTTATGGTCGCGGAAGCTTTTCCCCTCTCTTTCATCCGTAAAATGGAATTCCAATACTTCGGCCCCCATGGCTACGGCATAGTATAAGGCTTTAGCCCCTTCGGTATGATCCGAATATCCCACGCAAAGACCGGTCTTTTCTTTAAAGCTTTGCATTACCGATAGGTGTGCATCACCCGGATTAATGGGATACATACTGGTGCACTGCAAAACCGCCAACATCGAAGGGTCTTTGTAAATCGGATTGCAATTCTGAATAAAGCTCACTGCTTCTAAAACTTCGACTTCGGTAGATAGGCCCGTAGAAATAATCATGGGCTTGCCCAAAGCGGCTGTTTCTCGCAGTACCGGATAAGCGGTAAGGTCGCCAGAACCAATTTTATAAATAGGAATATAGGGGTCTATCCATTTCATAGCCTCCAAATCCCAAACGGAGGAAGTGTACATCAAGCCCGCATCGGTAACCATTTTGGCCAATTCCAAATGCTGCTCCTTGCTTAATTCGAATTTCTTAAAATGCTGGTTTCGGGTAGGACTTTCCAAGCGCGAAACCAGAGTATCGCCCGTATAAATCTGAAATTTAACCAAATCTACATCGGTATCGATGGCCAATTGACATAGGCGTTTGGCGTATTCAAAATCACCTTCGTGGTTCCCACCAATTTCGGCGATTAATAAAGGTCCGTGCTTACCTTTTAAGAGATTCTTCATAGTTGCGGTAGTACTCAAAAGTAGTATTCAAATCGTAGTGACCGGCGGGCATCTGCTCCAGCATATAGCGACTACGCTCAAAGTCTTCAGGGGTATCGAGGGCCAGTTGAATGCCAGCGGCCTCGGGTAAAATATCGTTTTGCCAATAATAATGATCGGCCGGAGCCTCTTCTTCATAAAGGCAAACCATTACATGCTCATTGCAATAGGGATCGGCTTTAATGCCTCCTAGCTTTTGCTGATAGAAATCCATATCTACCATTTCAACGCTCATTCCCTTAGGAAAGGATCGGCCTTTTACATTGCTTAAGAAACGGTATTTACCGGTGCTTGCCGCCTGCATTAAATGCGCCACCAGGGCTGGATCCAAAAAAATATTATCGCCATTAATGCGCATGGCATAATCGCATCCCGTTTGTTTGGCAGCGGCATAAAAGCGTTCTCCCACCCTTTCCAGGCTTCCGCGATAGCAGGCTATTCCCGCTTTGGCTGCAAAATCTTCTAGAGCATCATCCGAAGGCAAGTCACTGGTCGCCAAAATAATCTGCTCTGCTTTGAGCAGGCTTTTCAAGCGATCCACAATATGTTGAAGCACCGGTTTTCCGGCGATTTCCATCAGGGCTTTTCCCGGTAAACGGGAGGAGGAATAGCGAGCGAGAATTACGGCGGCTTGAGAATTATTCACGCTCCCCAATCTTTTTGGCAGGGCTGCCACCCCAAATTTCGAAAGCGGGAACAGTCTGATTCACCACCGAATTGGCAGCAATCACCGCGCCTTCACCAATCTCCACTCCTTTTAGGATGGTAACATTGCTCGCTATCCAAGCGCCATTACCAATTTTAATGGGAGCAGTTTGATTGGGCTGCTTATTGATCAGCTGATCTCTTTGAATTCCATGATCCGAATCGACCAAATAAACAAAGGGAGCAATCAAACAATCGGAGCCAATTTCAATTCCCGCACTGGCGAAGATGAAATTATGATAGCCAATGGTAGTGCGAGCACCAATACTGATTTTCGCTCGATCATTACAGGCACAAATACGAGCGCCTTCCTTGAGCACCACTTCATCCTCAATGCGAATGTTTATGGGGTAGCGCATCAGCTCCACATTCTTGTCAATCCACACGTGTGAACCTAAATGGGAGAGTCGGCGCTTTTGGCGAAAGGCCCGCCATTTTTGGCCGAATCCGTATTTTAAATGTTGCCGTAACTGGCTCATGGCTCCAAATATTGGCGGCAAAGGTACAAAGAAGGTACGGGGAGCCCGAAAGCCTCCAATTTCCTAAAACCGGATTATCTTCGAGCAAAATTTTCTTTTGTCGGCCAAAGACCAATTAAAGCGCTTTATAGCCTCCCAGCCCCTGCTGGAAAAATCCATGTTTTATGCCTACCGCTGGCAAAAAGGCAATGCCGTGGACGCTGAAATTGAACGTAGAAGAAAAATTGATCTTTTTGATATTGAGCAACTTTCGCAGGACATTGCCTTTGGCCCGGAAGAAAGAGTAATTGATAACAATCTCTATGGCTATGCTTCTTACCTGAAAAAATATGCCGGTATTAAAAGCGACTTGAAAGCCTATATGGAGCATGGCCTTTTTTTAGGCGGAATTGTACATCCTGATCAATTCCATTGGCATTTCCCCAAGATCATTACCCTCAGTGAACAACGTCGGGAAATTCTGGCCGCCAAAATCCCCGGGAAAGAAAGCCTGGCCGTTGGACCTTATATTCATTACGCTACTTCCCTATTAGAAGCAGAGGAACAAGCAAAGTTGAAAGCACGATTGGGGAAAACGCTCTTAGTGTACCCCTTTCACAGCATGAAAAACGTGAAGGCTGGTTTCAATGATCAGGAATTGATAAACGAAATTAAACGCGTAGCAAAGGATTTTGATTCGGTGCTGATTTGCCTCTATTATTTAGATGCTCGAGATCCAGTTAAAGTTGCGGCTTATCGGGCGGAAGGCTTTCATTTGGTTACGGCCGGTCATCGTTTTGATCGGCATTTCATCGCGCGACAGCGCAGCCATATAGAATTGGCCAACCTTACCATGAGTAATGGCATGGGCACCCAAACTGGTTTTTGTGTATACCTCAACAAACCGCATTATATCTACCAGCAGCACATCGATCAAAAAGCTTCCAGTCTCAAAGAATTGAAACGCTTTGAAGCGGGAGGTTCGGCCGGATCTGTAAAGGAGCGAGTGGCTGCCGAACGTGCTTATTTTTCACAGCTTTTCTCCGAATTACGAATGGATATTAGTGCGGAACAAAGAGCGGTAACCGCCGACTATTGGGGTTTTGAGAGTGTACAAGAGGCCGCTTTCCTGCAAAATTATTTTAGCGCTTAAAACGCTGCACGGCTTTTTGAAAGTAGTAGAGACTTAGGATTGCCAGTAAAGCTTCGAGCGCCAATTTGGCCCAGGCGGCTCCTATCATTCCCATCCATTGGATAAAGAAATAATTAAAGGCAATAGAAGCCAATCCGGTGATAAGCACAATGCGGAAATTCCAGCCATCTGCCTTGAGCACCATTAAGCCCTGCTTCATTCCAAAATGACTTAAGGCCGTGAAAACCATCACTGGTGCCATTAAGGCCAATGCCGGAGCTGCTTCCTGATAGGCCGCACCAAAAAGCAATCGTACCCAAAAATCCTGACCGATGATCAGCACTATAGAAAGTAGGGCACTCAGGCCTAAGAGATAGCCCAGAAATCGACGCCTTTCTTTAAAATAGCTCGCAGGGTTCTCCTTAAGTTTTTGGGCTAAATGCGGATAAAGCGAACTACCAACAGGAGTAAAAAGAAAGCTCTGCCCTACGGTAATAAGCTTCATAGCCGCTGCAAATAATCCCAACTCTCTTTCCGCTAGAATGAAACCTAAAAACAGGATGCTCCCAAAGGTGTAAACCCGGGTAAAGAAGTGGGAGGCAAAAATGTAAAAACCGCTTTTCAGATAGGCCTTTACCATGCGCCAGGCCTGCCATTGAAAACGCAACCATTTGTACCGATAATGAGCATACCATAAAGTGATAGCAGCTGCAATTATTTGGGTAAGTGAGTTAATCCCTACCACCAGTGGATAATCTGCGGGTTCACGCAGAAGGCTAAGGATAAGGATGGCCCCCACCGTTTTAATTCCCAAATTGGCTAGAGCGATAACCCCTAAATCCTGCCGACCTTGAAACAGAAAATCCGGATAAAGTCCCCAGCCAATCACAAAGGGAAAGGCGAAAATCATCAGCTTCTTCTCTGTAGAATATTCCGGAACCAGGAACAAAAGCAAAACAAAAAGTAGCGTGCTTATCAGCAGTAGCAAAAGCTTCGATTGCATTACCACCGAATAGACCTTGGAAATTCGGTGATGGGATTCACCTAATTCGGCAATCTTGCGGGTACCGGTAAAGGTAAATCCGTAGGTAACCAGGGCGGAGAAATAGAGGACGGTAACCGTGGCAAACTCAATCAAGCCATAATTATCCGGCCCAACAATCCGTGTAATAAAAGGCAGGGTTACCAGCGGCAACAAATAATTAGCCGCCTGCGAAAGGCCCATAAAGCCGATATTCCGACCCAGGCGCTGCATTAACTGGTTTTGCGAATACCTTTATAAATCCACCTCACCATAAAAGGTGGCGCCAAGCGCACAATGGATTTTAAGGTTATATGAAACACAAAATGCCAGGGTTTCAATAATCCTAAACGATAGAGATCACGGATTTCCTGCAATTCATTTTTAAGGTACTTCCAACCTCGACGGCGCTTTGCGAACATAGCTTTGCCGGTTCGGGCCTTCACCAAGACTTCTTGAATATTCGCTGAGCGGTAGCCCTTCATGAGAAAACGCGCCCAAAGCTCATAATCATCACCTACTGCGCCATAATCCGAATACATCCCCAGGGCCATAAGCACCGATTTACGGTACATCACCGTCATATGATTAAAAGGACAGCGCCAGCGCGCATAGTGGAGAATTTCCGCATGCTTTTCAGGTAAGCGACGAATGGCCATGGACTTTTCCATTTGCTCATCGTACTCTTCTATCCAGGATCCTAAAAGGGTTAACTCTGGTTGCTCTTCAATTAAAGCCCATTGTTTCTCAAATCGATCCGGTAAACAGATATCATCCGCATCCATGCGGGCCAACCATTCATGTTTTGCTGCTTTAATTCCAGCATTCAGCGCTTGAGAAAGACCTTGGTTTTCTTCTAGAATTACGGATTTGATTTCTGGATATTCCACTTGCCATTTAGCCACCAGCTCGCTAAGCACGGATGGTACCGGACCATCCTGAATTAGTACAATTTCCTCCGCTCGCAAGCTTTGGTCCACCAAGCTTTGGATCGCCGCATTCAAATGCTCCGGCTGATCTCCACGGTAAAAAGGTAGAATTACACTAAAGGCTTTGGTCATGGCTTAAAGGCTGCAACAAAGGTAGAGGTAAAATCAGGCATTTTCCGACTCCGCCTCTAAAGCAGGCCCGGACACCTTTTTTTCATTATTCTTAGTATGCGGCATGGCTAATAATAGCGCATAAAAAAAGCTAAAGAATAGCACTCCCGCCTGACGCTCAAGCATACTCTCGGTTAAAAAGCTTAGGATACAAATTCCTAAAAAGAGTCTTACTTCTGTGCGGTAAGGATGTCGTTTAAGATCGAAAAGCGGATAAAACAGAAGGATCATAAAGAGCGCAAAAGCAAATACGCCATTGGCCGCAAATACTTGTAAAAAGCTATTGTGGTAATTGAAGCGCATTTCATATAGCTGATAGGTATGCTGACCATCCCAAAAAATGGCATCTACCTTCTCCAGCTTCTCATTCAGAGCGGTATTCTCCGAACCGGTTCCAACCCCCATCCAAAAATTCTCAGAAATAACCTCAAGGCCCTCATGCCATAGGAACTTACGGGGATTGGTTTGCTTGTTTTCCACCATCTGCTCAAAAGAGCGCAGTTCATTATAGGTATCGAGTAAACGGCTTCTACTGCCGGGAATAAGAAATAGTAAAAGGCTAAAAAAGACCGTAAACAGAGCGAAGGCGGCAAAGGCCACTTTCTTCCCTTTTTTAGCTTTAATGTACTGTCCTACCAGAAATGCATTCACCAGGATAAAGAGCAAATATTGCATTCGTACCCAAATGAAAATTATCGCCAGAATAAACAAACTCAAGATTAGGGCATTGAGCCAGATTTTAGGCAATAAGGGAGTTCCGCGAATCAATCGATACATTAAAAGAGCGTAGGCAAAAGTTACGTACATGCCCAGATAATGCGGAGGCACCTTCGTGAGGCTCAATAAATCAGCGAAATAAAAGACCACCGGATCCTCGTATTGCTGATAACGATACAAAGCATAAGTAAAGGACAGAAATACCAGTGCCGCAGTTGAAAGCACAAAAAAACGCAAGATTTGCTCCATCCGCTTTTTCTCCAGGGCTTTCACGGTGCCTAACATTAATGGCCAGACCAAAAAAGGCAATTTTGAAAACACTTCCTTGGAAGCCTCCTCTTGCTCTGCCGAATGCATTGAACCTAAGACCACAATTAAAAAGCTCGCAAAAAGAAAGGCGGCATATTTATTACCGGATAGATTGCGAAGTTTAGAGCGAAAGTCAGCACTCAAAAGCCAAAACAAGCCGCTTAGCATTATCCCCAATGTTACTGGTAACCACTGTACTTGCCAAGGTAAAAGCAGGGCATAATATCCCAAACTGGCAAAAAACAGAAAGGACCAATACTTGGAAAGCTGAGGCATCTTAAGGCTTTAAAATAGCTTGATACTTTTCAGGATTTGCAAGGTATTCAAGAGCCGTTGCGATGTCTTTATCATGCCCCAGGGCATTGGCCAAACGGCCGCTGTCATAATAATAACGTGCTACTATTTCTTCTTGTAAAAGCTCAAGCACCACGGCCTTATTGCGTTCTAGTTCCTGTGCTTTCTCCTTTTCATAGGCAGCTTGTAAACTATTCAATTCGGTGGCCAGAGCTGCATCAAACCCGTCCTGTTCGGCCGCCTTTTGCAAACGCTTTAAAATTCGCCCAGTATGGGTATCAAAATTAAAATCGCGGTTTTTTAACCATGCCTCAAACTCACGAAACAAAGTATCATCCGCTTTAAAGTCAGAAGCCGGAGCTATCTTGGGATGACTGCGATAATAGTCGGTTGCAAAATCAAAGAAGTGCATTTGCTGAAACAGGGCCACAATTAAATCACTGGCTTCCTCGCTGGGTGTTTCAATGTCAGGATCAATTCCTCCTCCATCGAGCACGGTTCGGCCATTTTCCGTTTTAAACTCACTGCGCAAAGAGTCTGGAATTTTCACCACCGAACCATCTTCAGCTCTTTCGGCATAGTCTATGGCCTGAATCAAACGGCCGCTGGGGGTATAATACTTGGCGATGGTCACCTTTAACTGCGCCCCATAAGGCAACATCCGCGATTCTTGCACCAGGCCTTTCCCAAAAGAACGACGCCCAACAATAATTCCACGATCGTAATCTTGTAAGGTTCCGGCCACAATCTCGGAAGCCGAGGCACTCCCCGAATTGATAAGCACCGCTACCGGCAAGTCTTTATCAAAAGCCTGTTTAGGAGTTTTATAAGTCTTTTGCCATTCTTCCAATTTCCCTTTGGTTAAAACCACTGGTTTATCCTTGGGAATAAACAAATTGGTTAATGCGATAGCTTCATTTAAGAGACCGCCAGGGTTATTTCTCAAATCGAGGATTAAGCCTTTAAGGGGGCCCTGCGACTTCAGTTCTTGCCAGGCCTTTAAAACTTCTGCACTGCAATTTTGGGTAAAGCTGTTAAGATAAATATAGCCATAGCCATTTTGCACACGACCCGAAAATGGCACCGCCTTCAAGTGGACCTCCTCACGTTCAATTTCCAGATTTAGTTTTTCAGACCCTCTTTGAATAAGCACTTTGGTTTTGGTTCCCGGAGCTCCTTTCAGCATTTCAGACAAGGCTTCTTCGCTACGATCTTCAACATCTTCCCCTTCCACCTCAAGAATAATGTCTCCTACCTTAAGACCTGCTTTATCCGCACCAAAGCCTGGATAAATAGTTGTTACCAACATGTGACCATCATAGTTCCCAACCGATGCCCCTATCCCACCGTAATTTCCGGTTTGGCGAATCTTAAAATCCTCCACCGCTTCTTCGGGAATATAATTGGTATAAGGATCTAAGCTCGAAAGCATAGAGTTCAAGGCTTTCTGGGTTAGCTCTCCGGGATCCGTATCATCCACATAATAAAGGCTAACTTCCTTGAATACACTGGTGTAAATATCGAGCTGTTTACTGATTTCAAAATAATCCGGCCGATAGGCGAAGGAAAAGCTGAGCAATAGCAATAGCCCAAACCAACGACCCGACTTTCGGTATAATTTCTTCATGCGGGAAATCTAAGATTGCTAATTTAGGTAAAACGGCTACACCTTAGGCGCATTGTGCCATTTCTCCCAGAGTTTAAGGTAGGCCTTTTCCAATTTGTGATAATCGGAATCTGCCGACCCAAGGTAGAGCAAAATAAAGTCTTGCGGCAAATCTTCAGGCAGGGCTTCTTTATGCAAGCGGTAAATTTCTCTAAGCTTTCGCTTGATGCGATTTCGACCTACAGCCGAGGCGATTTTACGTTTCGGCACCGCAAAGGCAATGCGATGTTGTTCCTCCTCCCCGGCTAAGCTAAAGAGTAAAAAAAAGGAATGTTTCAGCTTAGTCCCCGAAGTATAGATTTCGGAAATGCGCTGCGGGCTTTTCAGCCGCTCATCTGGAGGAAAGCTTTGGTCCATAAACAAAAAAGGCCGTCTGGGTATTCCGAGACGGCCTTGAAGGTATAAAAATGCCTTATTTCTTGTTCATCTCTTTGATGTAATGCTCAATAGCCATGGTCATCGATGGCAATTTAGGCGAAGGTGCTTTGATATTCACCGTTAAGCCTGCTTCTTCAATCGCCTTATGCGTGGTATTTCCAAAACCGGCAATGCGAGTATTTCCTTGTTCAAAGTCAGGGAAGTTCTCAAAAAGAGACTTAATACCGGAAGGACTAAAGAATACCAGGATATCATATTTCACATCCGCTAAATGCGACAAATCGCTGCTCACAGTATTGTAAAGAACGGCGCGAGTATAATCTACTCCGCACTCAGCCAAGGTATCTGGAACCTGTGGTTTTAAAATATCGGAAGTGGGTAAAAGGTATTTCTCAGTCTTGTGCTTTTTAAATAAAGGCACGAGATCTTGAAATTTACTCTGACCAAAGTAAATCTTACGCTTGCGGTAAACCACATATTTCTGCAAATAGTAAGCAATCGCTTCACTGGTACAGAAGTATTTCAAATCATTAGGTACAGTGTAGCGCATCTCTTCTGCAATACGGAAAAAATGATCTACGGCATTACGACTGGTAAGGATTACCGCCGTATGATTGGCCAAATTGATTTTCTGCTTTCGGACTTCAGCTACATCAACTCCTGCCACGTGAATGAAAGGAATAAAGTCAACCTTCAACTTGTACTTATTCGCCAAGTCGAAATAAGGTGAGTTTTCGGTTTGAGGCTCGGGTTGCGATACCAGAATGGATTTTACCTTCACAGCGCAGCTAATTTTATTAACCCTTGAATATTAAGAGCTTAGATGACTTTCAAACTAAGCTATACAGGAAAAACAAGGGTATTATTTCCAGCGCGCAAAGGTATAAAATAATATAGCTTGTATTAAAGCCTATGCGTAGACAATAAAGTACACTGCGAATCAGGAATATAAGCCCAACCAAGACCAGCGGCAGAACCAGAAGGTAAAATTGCCAGGATCCCAGGGGTAAAAAGTAAAGTACAAAAGCCAGGGCTCCTCCTACCAAAGCCAACCAGGTAAAATGCGCCAAAGCCAGGTTTTGCCCTTTTAAGATTTCTTCTTCTCTTTCAAAAGCATATCCCACCGCACTAGCGACCAATAATTTTAATATCAGATACAGCCCCGAAATCAATAGGATTCGGAAATAGCTCGCCCAATCGTAATTGAGAATCGCTGCACTTTCACCCTTCATCTTAAGGGCAGTAATTAAAAGCGGAAAGAAAATCCAGGCGCTAATGATCAGCAAGCGATCCGCATTGAGGCCTACCTTGCCGGTATTAAACTCTAAGCTAAATTCCTCTGCCTGCGATTGCCAGGGAAAGCGCAATAGTTGATTAACCCGCATAGCATTAAAATAGCGAGCCAGAACCACAAGGGTTCCGGCCGCTAAACTTATGATCAAGATCCAATCGCTGGCTCTGTGACTTAATGCTGTCCCCACGGGACAAAGATACTTTTAAAGCTTGGAGATTTGCACCTGATGACCCTGCGCATCGCGGATCATATACAAACCTGCTGGCAGAGCACTTAAATCTAAGCGTACATGCTGATGGTTATCGGCTTCCGCCTGAAGCTCCACCATTTTACCATCCGCTGCAATAGCTGTAAATGGCGCTTCTAAAGGCTGACCAGAAGCCAAGGTGATTTCATTTTGAGCAGGATTAGGATAGGCCGCCAGTTTCTGAACCGCCAATTCCTCTTGACCAATACCTAAGTTCTTATCCAAACTCAAGGTTTGTGTTACAATCACATCACCGGAAGTGCTACCATTCAGATTAGTGAAATTTACGGCTACATAAACGGTAGTTTGATCCGGAGCCTGACCGGCATCCCAATCAAATGACCAGGAATTGGTTCCAGCAGTACCGCTAATTCCTGAGCTGGTATGAGTAATATAACTACCGGCCTTTTTAGTGCGAGCAGCATCAGTAATGGTGATGCTACCTTCATGACCGGAAGCCGATTCTACACTGGCCATAAAGCCCATGCGATCCGAACTTGCCGCATTATTATCGGCGGTAATACTAATTTGATAAACAGAGTCTTCTTTAAAACCTGCAGTAGGTATATTGGTATTAATACTAATACTCTGACCTGCTGCCGCTGGACCATTGTGACAACCTGCTCTTGCACAGGTATTGTTGTTACTAGCCGGAGAACCACTGTTTCCGGATGGCGCCCCACCCGCATTGGTATAGGCTTGATGCGCAACAAAAACGCTGAGTCCTAAAGTGAGTAATACTGCGTATTTTTTCTTCATACTATAGAGATTTTGTTCTAAAAATATGCTTATTTCTCTTAGCGGGATACCTATTTTTGCTCAAAATTGATTTCATGGCTAGTGATTTATTCGAGTCGCCTGACTATTACGGCGTAGATGATCTTTTATCAGAAGAGCATAAATTAGTAAGAGCTGCAACCCGCGATTGGGTAAAAAAAGAAGTAAGCCCTATCATTGAGGACTTTGCTCAGAAAGCAGCATTCCCTACGCAATTGATTAAAGGATTAGCCGAAATTGGCGCCTTCGGACCTTACATTCCAGAGGAATACGGCGGGGCTGGTTTAGATCAAATTTCCTACGGTTTAATGATGCAGGAAATTGAGCGGGGGGATTCCGGAGTTCGCTCCACTTGCTCCGTGCAATCTTCTTTGGTGATGTTCCCCATTTACGCTTATGGTAGTGAGGAGCAAAAACAAAAGTTCCTTCCCAAATTGGCCAGCGGTGAGTTCTTAGGTTCTTTCGGTTTAACCGAGCCCAACTTTGGATCTAACCCAAGTGGCATGATCACCAACTTTAAAGACATGGGGGATCACTATTTATTGAATGGTGCCAAAATGTGGATTTCCAATGCCCCCTATGCTGATGTAGCAGTGGTATGGGCTAAGAATGAGGAAGGTCGTATTCACGGTTTAATCGTGGAGCGTGGAATGGAAGGATTTACCACTCCCGAAACCCATAATAAATGGAGCTTACGTGCCAGTGCCACCGGTGAACTGGTATTTGACAACGTTAAGGTTCCCAAAGAAAATATCTTACCTGGCCGTAGTGGCTTAGGTGCTCCTTTGAGCTGCCTCGACAGTGCTCGCTATGGTATTGCCTGGGGCGCATTGGGCGCAGCTATGGACTGCTATGATACCGCCTTGCGTTATGCGAAAGAGCGTATTCAATTTGATCGCCCAATCGCTGGCTTCCAATTGCAACAAAAGAAATTGGCAGAGATGATCACCGAAATCACCAAGGCCCAATTAATGGTTTGGCGATTAGGAACCCTTAAAAATGAGGGCAAAGCCACTAGCGCGCAAATCAGTATGGCCAAGCGTAATAGCGTTGAGATCGCCTTAAAAATTGCCCGTGAAGCGCGACAGATGTTAGGCGGCATGGGAATTACCGGCGATTACAGCATTATGCGCCATATGATGAACCTCGAATCGGTAGTTACCTATGAAGGAACTCACGATATCCACCTCTTAATTACCGGCATGGATGTAACTGGCATCCCTGCTTTTAAATAAGATTTGCTTTTATCAAGCAGAAAAAAGCCCCGCTGTTTCCAGCGGGGCTTTTTGTTTGAATCCAATGTCTATCTGAATCTATTGATACAGATCAGAAATATTTAAATATCCAGGTTGATCGTCATACCAGGTAGTGTAAGATACACCACCAGACTGAGCCCACACACTGAAGTAATTATAAGCTTGAGAGATATCCACTCGCTCTTCCGGGTAGTTAAATCCTCCAACAACGTGGATAGCCCAAGGTAAGTTGTTCGCACTTTTATAGGTATCATCTGCACTGTTAGGATCGGTATCATCATCAAGAGTACCAAATAAACTTGCATCTGCTAAATCTGTTGGTGCTTCACCGGCAAGGTGCACCTCACGACCACGTGTCTGATTCACAAAGATGAAAGGATTGTAAGGAGCGGTTCCTAAAGAAGCGGCGGTTTGAGCACTGCTAAAGTTGATGGTAATATCTGTAGTATCAGGTGCCACGGTAGGATTACCACTAACCGTATTTACGAAAGCCTGACCGGTATTATTTACCAATACTTGAGAAGCATCATCATACACAATAATCACAGCTTTAGACTGGCCACTCTCGGTACCATTTGCATTTGTGCTTATCAAACTGTTGAAATAACGAGTTCCACTAACCGAGCTGATCACGCCTGGAGCAATATCCAAAGCGATACCGAAGCCATTATCCAAAGACCCTCCCATTGCACGAGACACAAAACGAGCTTTTAAGTCTACCACCTCATTATCGGCGTTTAATACTTGCTGATAACGGTAATCTACCACCAGGTCATTGAAGTCGTAATCGCCAAAGGCAGGCCATAAATCTTCGTAGGCAACAGTTCCATAACTATTCTCAGATGGGAAGTAAGAGTTTGCCGCACGGCTGGCATCATTAGGATAGGCATCTAATTCATCAGCCACTCCGTCATTATCCGCATCAGCCACCTGAGGCTGGCCGTTTCCTTCCGGGTTACAGGCATCACTTGGAATCACTAAGCTACAGCCTTCCGCAGCGCCATCTTTGAAGTTGCGAGCGGCCACATTTTCAATACCGTTAACATCACAGAATTGGATGTTTTTCTTAATCTCGGCACCCCAGTTTGCATCTGAACGATCGTTCACCTTAAAGAGTGAGGTACTTCCCTTTCCTTCAATTTTACCATTGAGCATTAAATCTTCGCAAACAGCCATAGCGCCGTTTTTCATTTCGTGCTTAGCGCCGCCATTAATGGTCCATTTACCCCCAACCTTAGTATAGGAGTAGCATTTGATTTCGCCATTATGTTGCAAGTCACCATTGAAGTATAAACCACAATAGTTCTCAAATTTGGAACCGCTGTTAATGGAAGCATTTCCTGAAACGATTAAAGTTCCGTAATTATCTACATCACCGTTAAATGAACAATAGTTGGTAGTGGTCACGGTAAAATCGCCATGGTTTTCAAGGTCAGCCCCAGAGTTTAAGTTCAAGGCTGCAACATTCATGGTTCCGTAGTTCACCACATCCGCATTGGGTGAAAACCAGTTGGTGATGGTTAGGGTAGCTCCCTGATACACCACCAATTCATTATCACTGTGGGAATTGATATTAAAATTATTTACGGTAACATTTGCTCCGGCAACAATTTGAATCTGTCCTTCATTTAAGGTGATATTAGGAATAGATCCACTGCCACAAAGACGAAGGATCGCTCCATTTTTAACTGTGATTCCACCACTGCCATTATAGCTACCCGTTACACAGTAAATATCGTCTTCAATATTAGCCTCCCACCAATTGGAATGGCTTTGGCTGTGATCACAACCACTAACACAATCAGGACTTCCAAAACTTTCTACCTGTGCTTTATTCTTAGAGCGATAGAAAGTATGGCTGATGTTCTTAGCCTTGGGAACAATGGTTAAGAAGCTGGATCCATCTGGAGCCTGCATTACTAAATACAGTTGTTGCAATCCTGTAGGAATGGTAAGTGCTGTATTTAAACGGGCACCATTGGAAATAAAGGCTTGATAAATGGGAGAGGCAATTACCGATGGGTTTTCGGTATATACCTTAACTAAATAACGCGCATTTAAAGGAGCCTGATCAATATTCAGATCGAGGCTTACACTCTCGGTGGTTTCAAAATTAAATCCATTAGGAATTTTCAAGTCCATAGTAGAACTGCTTTGACCCACAGCAGCTGGACCGGAATTGTTGTTTTGATCTTTTTCACAAGAAGTGAAGAAGAGTGCAAATGCAATTAGTAAAGAAGATTTGGCGACTAATTTCATCATTAGGGGTTTTTAGACATGCCATTTAATAACAGAGAGGGTGCCAAATTACTATATTTCTGATTTACAGGCACTTAAAATCATTCTGTATTTCATCAATTTCCCGTATTGGGAATAAATTTCATATTAATCTCCTTTTGAGACTATTTCCTTGGATAAAACGCTTCCTTACCTCTTAAAAGATCCCAAAACATAATAAAGTCACTGGCCAAACTATAGCCTGGGTACTGAAATGTGGCTGGTTTGTTTTGTTCAAAAAAGAAATGCCCGACCCAGGCAAAACCATATCCCAAAAAGGGAATAATGCCCAAAAACCAGAAATTGAAAGTCAATAAGAAGATTAAGAAACTGAGCAGGACTAATCCCGTGCCAATAAAATGCAATATTCTACAGGTGCCATCCTGATGTTCCGTAAGGTAAAAGGGGTAAAACTCTTTTAAGCTTTTGTAGGTTTTCTGCTCCATCATCTCCGCAAAATTTAATCTCCCCCAGATTAGTTCCAAGATAAGCAATATCTGCGACCCATTCTAATTAAGCAAAGGAAGTCGATATTAAAAATGGAGATTGGCAAAATCTGCAACTTAATTTCTTTTACTTTACGAGAACTGCATTTTTTAGGTTCAAACCAGGCTTATGGCGCGAAATAATACAGCTTTGTCATATATGAATACTTCTTACTTCCGCAGAAACAAGGATTTATAATAATTTTACCGCTGCAGAGTATGAAGAACCCAAACAATTTTCAGCGCCTATTTTTTAATATGGTACGCGAGCGTGTAAGCGACCATGAAATTTTGGTTGACGTTATCACCGATCTCCTCCATTGCAGCAGAGACTCCGCCTATAGAAGAATCCGTGGAACCACGGACTTAAGCCTAAATGATACGGTTGTAATAGCGCGGCATTTTAGCATTCCCCTTAATCATTTGATTGGCCAAAGTGACCAATCTGTGGTCTTTCAAAAAGGCTCATTTATTCGCAGTTTAGATGATTTCCGCAATTATCTTCAAAACAGCCTGGTTCAATTACACAGCATTAAGAACTATAAGTCACATCAATTAATATATCAGGCTAAAGATATCCCCATCTATTATCAGTTCCGATACCCTCGGCTGAGCGCCTTTAAAATGTTTGTGTGGCTAAAATCAATTTACGGTGTAGATCGATTGGACAGCTTTCAATACGATGTTAATATGATTCCAATAGATCTACTCAAACTAGGAGAAGATTTATGGGAAGCTTATTCTAAAATCAATAGTGTTGAAATTTGGAATGACACTACCATTCTCAGTTTGCTTAACCAACTGGAATACTATTATGAGGCAGGCCTCCTTAATTCCAAGGAAGAAGCAATTGCCATTTGTGATGAATATCAGGATATGATGAAGTTGATTTATCGCCAAGCCTTGCGTGGTAAAAAAGCCCATCATAGCAATGCTGAAGAATTTAGTGCTACGGAATACAAGATGTATTACCATGAAATTCTCATCATGGACAATCATATTTTAGCGGAACTGGATCAGAATAAGAAGCTCTACTTCGTACCCTACGCAGGTCTGAATTATCTCAATACCAATGACCCCTTGCTTACAGAGAGCATGTCCCTGTACCTGAATGGTCAAAAAGAAAAATCCTCTCTAATCAGCAATATATCTGAAAAAGAGAGGAATAAATTTTTCATTCGGATTAAGACCCGAATCGATCAGCTCAAGAGCAAAATAGAAATGACCAATCCTTTTATGTGATCGAAAGTGCTACGGCAACAATGGCCACAATGATTAATACAATTCCCACTCGTTGAGCCATGTCAGAACGTTTTCTAGTAACTTCTTCCATAGCTTTCCCTGTTTAGTTAGTACTCGAATATACTAAAAATCAGCTAAATCCAAAGGGAAATTGTAAAATCTACATTTCTTAAAAAGGCTCTAACCGCAATTTAATACTACCGAGCCTAGGTTAAGTTCTCGTAAATAAATAGTGCTGCAGCAAGAATGATTAAGATGATGAGCACTACCAAAGCTCTTTGCAAATAATCTTTGGTACTCAAATTGGATTTCTGGGCCTTTCTTATCTGTCTGGCCCTTTGTCGAACTTCACTTCGTCGTTGTTTTTCCATAATCTCCCTAAATTTTTAACCCTGTTTCCGTCGAAGTTACAAAATTTCAGGGCTTAGCTAATGGGGTTTAATACAACGCTGAAGATGGTTAAACTATTGGGGTCTCGGCCAAAGTTTAACTTATCTAAGGCTTCGGGTATATCCTTAGCCCGAAAATAAGAGGTATGCAATTCATTATCGCCCTTGGCACTCCATTGTACCGTATAGGAATTTTGACGTTCATAATGATCCTTTACATAGCTGTAGATTTGCTTTAAGGCATCAATACGATCATAGCCTATGCTGTGATGAAAAAGGAAGGACTGATTATGGCGTGGGTTCACAGTTATCACATCAAGGCGAATTCCCTGCCCCGTTTCGCGGTAATCAAATATCATTTGGGTACTTCCCAAACTCAGGTAGGTTTCCACTTCTTTTTGAAGCTTGGCAATCTCTAAATTCTGTCTTTCTGCCGTCATCTTTGACTGTTATCTAATTTTTCAATTTAGCTTTCCTGAACTACGGTATGCGCAAAAAACACTCGCAAAGCATCCATTTTTAATGCCAGGTAGTTCTCATCTAAATACAATAATTGCCAGCGATCTTTAACTTCCCGACCATCCGCCGAAAGAACCACCAAAGTATCCTTCTCCCAACGGTATTTTAGCTTGCCCACATAACCGTATTGATTATGATCTTCCGGATTGATGAGCTTAAAAATCAAATCCTCCGCCTTAAAACGATAGTAATCAGGCACTGCTTCTTGCAAGTCTTCCTCACTGGCTTGAAATGTCAATCGAACATCTAGATAAGCCAGGGCCTCCCAGGCACCACTTTGTAAGAGCGCCTCTCGCTTGCCGACCTCAGGGATTTTCACCTCCTCTCCGTTCAGAACTTTAAACACTTTGCTAATGGCTTGCTCTCCTGTCATTTCCTGCGCTTGCAGCGAAATGCTTAATGCTATAAATAGTAGTATACGGAACATAAAAAAAGTCGGCACAAAGTACCGACTTTTCCACTATATCTAAAGAAAGGAACTAAGATCCGCAGGCAATACAATCATCTGGATTATCGAGACTGCAGCTTAACTGCTCTTCTGGGGTCATTTCGCTTTGCTCTTTAATCGCTTTAGCAAGCTCTGAAGCACGAATTTCTCCAACGGCAGCGGCTTTCTCCATATTGGCTTTCATCTCTTTCATTTTATCACCGCTGGCAATCTTCTCGGTTTGCTTGCTGTTTACAACAGGTTCAACCTCGGACTTGGTTTGCTTTTGTACGGTGAATTTAATGGCATCTGAAGCCGCTTTGGTACGCAGGTAATACATTCCGGTTTTAAGGCCTTTCTCCCATGCGTAGAAGTGCATAGAAGTAAGCTTCGCAATATTGGCTCCTTCCATGAATAAGTTCAAGGACTGAGACTGATCAATAAAGTAACCCCGCTCGGCACTCATATCGATAATATCACGCATACTAAGTTCCCAAACGGTTTTGTAGAGATCCTTAATGTTCTGTGGAATCACATCGATATCCTGGATAGATCCATTATTACGAATAATCTCGTTTTTCAACTCATCATTCCATAAGCCCAGGTTTACCAAGTCTAGCAATAAGTGCTTGTTTACCACGATAAACTCACCACTTAACACCCGACGGGTGTAGATATTAGAAGTATAAGGCTCAAAGCACTCATTATTTCCTAAAATCTGACTGGTAGAAGCAGTTGGCATGGGCGCTAACAATAAGCTGTTTCGCACACCATGGTTTTTGATTTCTTTGCGTAGCGCTGACCAATCCCAACGACCGCTCAAGTTCTGCTCTTCCACCCCCCAAAGGTTAAACTGGAATTTACCCTGGCTGATAGGTGAACCTTCATAGCTTTCGTAAGCACCATCTTTAATGGCCTCATCCTTACTTGCTACCAATGAAGCGAAATAAATCGTTTCGAAGATGTCTTTATTTAAGCTCTTCGCCTCTTCTGAGGTAAAAGGTAAACGCAGTTTAATGAAGGTATCGGCCAAACCTTGTACCCCTAAACCAACCGGACGGTGACGCATATTAGAGTTACGTGCCTCAGGTACCGGATAGTAGTTACGGTCGATGATACGGTTCAAGTTCTTGGTTACCTTATAGGTTACCTCATATAACTTTTGGTGATCAAACTTATCGCCATCCACAAACATAGGCAGCGCCAAAGATGCTAGGTTACATACCGCTACCTCATCCTCGCTGGTGTACTCGATAATCTCAGTACAAAGGTTAGAAGAGCGAATAGTTCCCAGGTTCTGCTGGTTACTCTTAGAGTTGGCCGCATCTTTATAAAGCATGTAAGGGGTACCGGTCTCAATTTGAGATTCCAGAATCTTACCCCATAATTCGCGGGCCTTAATGGTACGACGACCTTTACCCGCCTTTTCGTACTCTAAATATTTCTTATTGAATTCTTCGCTGTGTACGTCGAATAAGCCTGGGCACTCGTTTGGACACATCAAAGTCCATTCGGCATCCGCTTTTACTCTTTCCATAAACAGATCTGGAATCCACAGGGCGTAGAATAAATCACGAGCACGCAATTCTTCTTTTCCATGGTTCTTTTTCAAATCGAGGAAATCGAAGATATCCGCATGCCAGGGCTCTACATAAATCGCGAAGGATCCTTTTCGCTTACCACCACCTTGATCAACATAGCGAGCGGTGTCATTAAATACACGCAACATAGGCACAATACCATTGGAGGTACCGTTTGTTCCGCGGATATAAGAACCGGTTGCACGTACATTGTGTATGCTTAAGCCGATACCACCTGCACTTTGGCTAATGCGCGCTGATTGCTTCAATGAATCGTAGATACCATCAATACTATCGTCTTTCATAGATAGTAAGAAACAGCTACTCATTTGAGGCTTAGGCGTACCACTATTGAAAAGAGTTGGCGTAGCGTGAGTAAAGTATTTCTTACTCATCAAATCATAAGTCTCAATCGCTGCATCCAAATCTTCGTAATGGATACCAATAGCCACCCGCATTAACATATGCTGAGGACGCTCGGCAATTTTACCACTCATGCGAAGCAGGTAAGAACGCTCCAGAGTTTTAAAGCCGAAATAATCGTAACCAAAGTCGCGATCGTAGATTAAAGTAGAATCCAGCATTTCTGCATTCTTCTCGATAATCTCAATTACTTCCTTAGAGATAAGAGGTGCGTGTTTTCCAGTTTTAGGATTCACATAGTCGTACAGATCACGCATGGTTTCACTGAAAGACTTAGTGGTATTTTTATGCAAATTGCTTACCGCGATACGCGCTGCTAATTGTGCATAATCAGGGTGACGAGTGGTCATACTCGCTGCTACCTCAGCCGCAAGGCTATCCAATTCGGAGGTGGTTACTCCTTCGTAGATTCCTTCAATCACTTTCATGGCTACGCTGGTTGGATCTACCAACTCACTTAAACCGTAGCATAATTTCTGTATCCTGGCTGTGATTTTGTCAAACTTCACAGCCTCTTTGCGGCCATCTCTTTTTAGTACGTACATATTCTGAATTTTGGTGGTTGCTTCTTTTCCCGAAGCGATATCATTAGGTGTTTATCGGTCTTACTAAAAATCTGCGTCGAAAGAAATTGCGTTCGACTGACTTCCCTGCACTACGCCGCTTTTCTGATACTCGGCAACGCGCTTTTCGAAGAAATTGGTTTTTCCTTGCAGGCTGATCATTTCCATAAAATCAAAGGGATTATCCACATTGTAAACCTTCTCGCAGTTCAGTTCCACTAAAAGACGATCGGCTACAAACTCGAGGTACTGCGTCATCAATTTGGAGTTCATACCAATAAGGTTAACGGGTAAAGACTCGGTGATGAACTCGCGCTCAATATCCAAAGCGTTCACAATGATTTCTTTGATGCGCTCTTCGGGTACTTTATTGATCAAGTGATTATTATGCAGGTGCACGGCAAAATCACAGTGCATACCCTCATCCCGAGAAATAAGCTCATTAGAGAAGGTTAAGCCGGGCATCAAGCCACGTTTCTTCAACCAGAAAATAGAGCAGAAAGCACCCGAGAAGAAAATTCCTTCTACGGCAGCAAAGGCGATTAGGCGTTCTGCAAAAGAATCGCTCTCAATCCATTTCAAGGCCCAATCCGCTTTACGCTTAATGGCATCGAAGTTTTCGATAGCGCGGAATAAACGATTGCGATCCTCTTTATCCTTTATATAGGTATCAATTAATAAGCTGTAGGTTTCACTGTGGATGTTCTCCATCATAATTTGGAAACCATAGAAGAACTTCGCCTCGGTGTATTGCACCTCATTCACAAAGTTCTCAGCGAGGTTTTCATTTACAATACCATCGGAGGCTGCAAAAAAGGCCAGGATGTGTTTAATAAAATAACGCTCATCATCATTAAGCTTGGTCGCCCAATCGGTTACATCTTGTTGTAAATCGATTTCTTCCGCAGTCCAGAAACTCGCTTCTTGCTTCTTATACCATTCCCAGATATCATGATGCTCGATGGGGAATAATACGAAGCGGTTTTTATTTTCTGCTAAAATGGGTTCCAATGCCGACATGTATTCGCTGTTTTCTGTGTTAAACGCCTGTTTCAGGGGCTATAAGGCCTAGAGAAAAAATGTTATCTCATTGAATTTCAACAAATTCGAACGGTGAGTAGAGATTACAAACTCTTTAGGTAAAATAGCTTGCTATACAAATATGGCTAATGGGTCAAGGGATCACAACGGCTACTTTTTCACATTTAGCCGCATTTATTAACACAAGGTTAAGAGCGCAAAATCCGCAAAGGCAGGATTGGCGGGAGTTAAAAAATTTCCAACTCCATTTTCTGCGATTTTCCCAAAAATAATCCACACTAATTGTTAACAACTGCATAACAATATGAAGGTGGATTTCAAGATTCACGAATACACATGACTGACTTACAGTCACTTACAAACTAGGCACTGGACTTCAGGGCCTTAGCTCTGCTCCCATTGCTCAGCTAAAATTTCCAGCTCCTGGAACCATTTTTCCCCGTATTTACGGATCAAAGCGTCTTTGGCAAAGCGGAACACAGGCACTTTCAACTCTTTACCTAAGTCGCAAGCCGGAGCACAAATTTGCCATTTATGGTAATTCACCGCATCGAAAGATTTGTAACGCTGAATTCGGATGGGATATAAATGACAGGATACCGGTTTGCGGAAAGAAGTCTTACCGTCGCGCCAGGCTTTTTCAATTCCACATAGGGTGGTGCCTTTTTCATCGAAAACCACATAGGCACATTCAGCACCATTTACCAAAGGGGTTACCGGTTCGCCATCCATGGGATCAATCACATGGGTACCTTGCTTAGCCACAGAGGCCCTACCCTCGGGACGCAAATAAGATTCGAAATTGGAGTATTCCTTTTTAAGAATATCTACCTCCTCCGGCTCTAAAGGTGCACCGGCATCGCCTTCTACGCAGCAGGCACCTTTGCATTTTTGCAAATCACAAACAAATTGTTCCGAAAGCAATTCTTCGGAGAGCAGGGTATTACCATGTGAAATCATGAGGCAAAAGTACGGCTCTCCTCATCATTATTGCTTGGAAAAAGAAAGCCGTTCTTCGATACCCTCTATAGATAAGGTATACACTCCCCCGGCGAGTGCACTAATAGTTAAAGGCGTATTCGGCGAAAGCCGCCCCTTTAAAAGCAAAGCTCCCTGACTATTATAAATTGTATAATCGCGAGGTTTATCGAGACCATCAATATGCAAGTCATCCTGCGCCGGATTTGGGTAGAGACTTAAAGATGGAATCTCGATTTCAGATTCAGATAATATATAGCACTCTCCTGGCGCACCAAAAACCCTTTGACCTTGCTCTAATTTGCAACGCAATTCAAATCTCACCTCACTTATGATTTGGCAATCTTCGAAAGCCCAAATGGGTGAAGTCATAGGTCCGAGCCCTTCCACCACTTCGGTAGTCCAGGTACAAGAAGGATCGGTGGGGCTTATCCACAAAGTTTTCCGCAGAGGTCCATTACTATAATACTGTGCCTGATAAACCGTATCTACTTTCATTTGCTGCATGCCACCTGAAATGGCAGGCATAGAAAAGGTATCGCCTTGCTGCCAGGTAAAATCAATAGTATAATCGGCTGGACCTCCCCCTGGAAAATCGAAACTTAAAGTTTGCGCCACCGTATCTTCCAGCAGCCAAGCCAGAGTATCTTGAGGCTGACCATTTAAATCTATAGCAATGAAGCGCGAATGCCTTTCTGATCCGATAATGGTATCCAACTGACTAACATAAGCTTCGGTTCCATCTATCCCGAAAGTGGGATAATGGTTTACATACCATTCATTACTATCGTCTGAAAACTTGAGGTACTGAGCCTGAGCCAGGCCTGAGATAAAGACTAAGGCAGCGAGTAGAAATTGCTTCATAGGGGGAGGATTTACAAGTTTAACGCCCAGAAAGATAGAATAGCTGGGTAGCTTATGAAAACTGAATCCTAAATATTAGTTATCTTTGCCGCTCAATTCTTAGCGACAAGCAATTGTTTTCTTAAGTGATTAGGCTAGGAACCCCTGGCCCCGTATAAACAATTGACTCTAAATTAAGTCGCACATCAACACCGCTGTCTTTAGTCCCATATCCGAAAATATTTCTTCAGCCCAATTTGCTGAAGTCTTTCGCCTATTGCCTTCTCCGCGAGCTCTAGACAGGGTTTTAGTATTTTATTTATGAATAGAAAAACAACGGCTCCATCCCGTAGACCGGGAAAGCCTAAATCTCAACATACCGGCAAACCTAAAGGAAGACGTCGACCGCAAGGCAAGCTTAAAAATCCCAGCAGCATTAAGCCGCAGGATTTATTAAATCAGGCCGAGCCCCGAGAAGAACGTCATTTCGAAGCGAGTTTCAATTATCAAGACAGTGCCTTACACCCGAAGTTAAAGGAATTACTGGCCGCTAAAGGCTATGAAAAGCCCACTGAAATTCAGGAAAAAAGTTTGGAACCGCTATTAGCAGGTCGCGACTTATTAGGTATCGCCAAAACCGGTAGCGGTAAAACGGCTGCCTTCTTATTACCCTTATTACAAAGACAGATTCAAGGCAAGCACCAAGCCTTAATCCTGGCCCCAACTCGTGAGCTGGCGGTTCAAATTGAAGAAGAATACCGCAGTTTAAGCAAAGGCCTTAAATTATATAGTGCTGTTTTTATTGGCGGTACCAATATGAATACCGATCTGCGTAAAGCGGCACGTAATCAAGATTTGATTGTAGCTACGCCAGGTCGACTTTTGGATTTACATCAGCGCAATGCTTTGCACTTCCGCTCCATTAAGATGTTGGTTATTGATGAGTTCGACCGCCTTTTAGACATGGGCTTTGAGCGGGACCTCAACCGCATTATTGACCTCTTGCCGATTGAGCGCCAGAACTTATTATTCTCGGCTACTTTGGATCGGGCCCAAGAACGTCGCATCAGTGAAATTCTCGTGGATCCGGTTCGCTTGCAAATCAGCAGTGGCGACTTATCGAACAACCACATCCAGCAGGAGTTAATTCAATTACAAGCGGGTCAGGTTAAAATGGATGTTTTGAAAGAAATGCTCCAAAAACCAGAATTCGACAAGGTGATCATCTTTGCTGAGACCAAACGCTGGGTGAGCAAGATCAATCGCAAACTCCGTCAGGCCGGCATTCGCAGTGACGAGATTCATGGTGACAAAAGCCAGAATTACCGTCAAAAGGCCTTAAACTCTTTTAAAGCCGGCAAGCTGCAGGTCTTAATTGCTACCGATGTGGCGGCCCGTGGGATTGATGTGGATGATGTATCGCATGTAATCAATTATCAAATCCCCCGCAGTATGGATAGTTATATCCACCGCGTGGGTCGTACCGGCCGCGCTGGCAAAACCGGAATCGCTTACACTTTTATAGAATCATAAATAAATATCAATTTGGGAAGATCTCAAGAAACCTTCGGAAAGAAAGAACGCGAAAAGAAACGCGCTAAAAAGAAAGAAGAAAAAGAACGCAAGCGCTTAGAGCGCAAAGCCAATGCTGGCGACAAGGGTGATAATATCACCTATATGGACGTCTATGGCAATTTTCACGACACGCCCCCTGAGGCTGCCGAAAAGGTAAAAGCCAAGAACATTGAAATTGGTGTACCTAAAGGGGCCCGTGAAGATGAAGAAGAGGATGGCCTTCGCAAAGGAACGGTTACCTTTTACAATGAATCTAAAGGTTACGGTTTTATCAAGGATAAGAAAACCGGACAAAGCGTATTCATGCACGTAAACCAGCTGAAGGAAGAAGTAAAAGAGGGTAACCTGGTAAGCTTCGAGACCATGAAAGGCCCTAAAGGCCCATCAGCTGTAAACGTGCAAGTTATGCGTTAATCAATACTTGATTAAGCTTTTGTTGAGGGGGTTCCCCAATCCAAAGGGAAAGACTAATTTCGCGGCCTCAAAAAAAAGAGGCCATGGCATTTAGCTTTAAGGAAATTTTATCGGCAACCCTGATCTTGTTCGCAGTAATCGACGTGATGGGAAGCATCCCCCTCATTATTTCCCTCCGCAAAAAAGTAGGGCATATTCAAAGTGAGAAGGCGAGCATAGTTGCAGCGGCAATTATGATCCTCTTCCTCTTTGTGGGTGAGCAAATCCTGAAATACTTCGGGGTAGACATCAACTCCTTTGCTGTAGCAGGAGCTTTGGTGCTGCTTATCCTGGCCCTGGAAATGGTGCTGGGCATTACCATTATTAAGGATGAAGAGCCCAAATCAGCATCCATCGTTCCCTTGGCTTTCCCTCTGATTGCTGGAGCCGGAGTAATGACCACTATCGTATCTATTCGCGCTGAATTTGCCGCTGAAAACATTGTGGTTGCCATTATCCTCAATTCCATTTTGGTATATGCCGTGCTTAAAAGTGCTGCTTGGCTGGAGCGCATTTTAGGGGAAGGCGGATTAAATATCCTTCGCAAGGTTTTTGGGGTGATCCTCTTGGCGATTGCCGTAAAGCTCTTCAGCGAAAATGCGAAAATGCTTTTCACCATGGCTTAAATAAGCCACCAACAACAAACTACTAGCTACAAGCGACCAACTACAAGCGACTAGTAAAGGAGTAGGCCAAATTCTTATCTTCGTCGCAAAGACAAGACAAGCATGGCGGTAGCAAAACCCTTTAATCTTCAGCAGTGGATCGATGAAAACCGGGACCTCTTAAAACCCCCGGTAGGCAATAAAAACCTGTATCCCGCTGGCGAAGATTATATCGTAATGATCGTGGGCGGGCCAAATGCCCGTAAAGATTATCACTATAATGAAACGGAGGAGCTTTTCTATCAATTAGAAGGCAATATCACCGTTCGCATTCAGGATGAAGGGAAGCCGGTTGATATTCATTTGGGACCGGGAGACATGTTCTTACTTCCACCTAAGGTGCCACATTCACCCATGCGCAGTGAAGGTTCTGTTGGTTTAGTAATTGAACGCGTGCGCGAAAGCAAGCATCAGGATGGTTTAATGTGGTTCTGTGATAATTGCAATCACAAATTGCATGAGACTTATTTCCACCTCGACAATATTGAAAAGGACTTCCTGCCACGTTTCAAGGATTATTACGGATCAGAGGAAAAGCGTACCTGCAGTAATTGCGGAACCCAAATGGAAACAGATCCAAGATTTACCGATTAATCATGGGTGAACTTTCTGACTTAGCTGAAATCCAAAACTTCCTTGCTGAAAGCCTCAAGGAACAATGTCCGCCTTTACGAGTACGTAAGGAAGGCCCGGGAGGCTTGGAAGTTTGTGGCCGTAAAGAAACCATTCAAGGCAAGCAAAAGGTAGATGGATATTACTTTGCTTCTACCGTGGCCAAGCCCAAGGATATCCGTTTTTACTTCTTCCCAATCTATACCGATCCCGAGCTTTTTCAACTTTCGGAAGGATTGCAAAAGATGCTGAAGGGCAAGAGCTGCTTTCATGTAAAAAAGCTTAGTGAGGAGCAGCAAGCAGAAATCCGAAAAATCATTGCCCTGGGGGTAAATCGCTACAATGAAAAAGAGCTGATTTAAAAAGCCTTCCCAATTAAAATAGTTTTTATATTTGCCGCCCGCTAAATCGGAAAAGCCCGGATGGCGGAATTGGTAGACGCGTTGGTCTCAAACACCAATGGGGTAACACCCGTGCCGGTTCGACTCCGGCTCCGGGCACTGAAGCTCTCTCCGCAAGGAGGGAGCTTTTTTTATTTAAAATATCCCTCTGTTCTGCTGATACCATAAGGCAACCATAATCCATGGTAATTGCTTAAAAACAATACCTTTAGGGCATTATCCTCCAACCAAGCCTGTTAAATGCGTCTTCTTCCCTTAAGCCTATTGCTGTTCTTTAATTTCTGTGGCGCCACTAATCTTTTTAGTCAAGGCAAGCTTATTCAACTAAGCCCCCAGAACCCTAGCAGCAGCGCTTACAGCAATGCCACCGGAATGGTTTATTATGGGGAAGAAATCAATCTTTTTATTTCTGAGAAAATAAGTGTTTTTGGTGGTCCTGATTTAGTCAAGTGGTATATCCAGCACTATGATTATTCCTTAAATCTAGTCAAGGAAGAATCTATTTTTAACCTCCTTTATACGGAAGCAATTAACAGCTATGAACAGGCAGGCGGCACTTACCTTTCCGATACAAATGGCTATTGTATTTATGTTTCGGGAATAAACAATTCCCCGAACAAAACCCTAATACAGCTTCGAGATCGGTCCGGGAATGTAGTCTTTAACAAGTATGATTTTCATTTATTCGACAAGCATCTTCTGCATGACTCCCAGCTTTCCTTACACAACATCTTACTTGAAAAGAACCATCGACTTCATCTATTTGACCTCAAGGGTAACAGTCTGATATCTTATGACTTGGATAGCTTGCAAACCATTCTATCCAATCAGATTTTTGTGAATGCGGATAGCCTATTTATTAATTCCAGAGTAGTTTACAACCCACAAACGGGCATATCCACCTATCATATAAGTCAGTACGAAAACGGGCTTGACTCCTATTACTATGCGAACTTCAACAGTTCCTTTCAGCTCCTCGACTCCATCAAGATTTCATCTGCTGATGATTTCCGGGCCACATTAGTCGAAGATGATCTTCTATTCCGTTATGACTCCATTGGCTTTAACACCAATATCCATAGATACCAGTCCAAATACCTTTATAAGGACTTCGACGGAAACCTAAAGCGTAGGGTTCGTTCAAACGGTAGAATCTTCTTTGCAGACTTTATCGGCCCTTGGAATACCGAGTCTCTCATTTTCGGAAATAAGAGATCGCTTTCTATCTGCAGCACAGAACAACTATTAAACACTAATCAATCGGGGACAATTGACACGGTTAGAATAAACCGTCTTCGCTATTTCGACAGCTTAGGACAAAAGCAAGTTGATCATTTAATATTCAAGGATAGCCTCCCAATTTCCGCAAGTGCCACAAGTCTAAAAAATTGCATTGGACGCAGTAGTAATGGAGATTTCATCGTTCCAATCAGTGCTTGGAACGGACCCAATTCAAATTCATCTCGAAGTTTCCTATTGATGATAGACAATCAAGGGAATTCTCCTTTATCAGTTCAAACTTCATTGAAACCTAAAAAGCTAAGTATTTACCCTAATCCCAGCTCCCAGTTTCTATCCTTCCATTCTGAAGAACCAGATGAAGAGATTAGGATCAAAGTGCTCGATTTGCAGGGCAAAACCTTACTAATTCAAAACACGAAAACAGATCAGCCAATTGACATATCTGTTTTACCAGATGGCACTTATTTTCTTGATGTGAGGGGAAAAACAGATGAACGACAAGACCTTTTTAGATTTATTAAGAACTAGTAAAAACGCCTACAAAAGACTGCCATCCTATAAAACTGGACTCCGGCTCCGGGCACTGAAGCTCTCTCCGCAAGGAGGGAGCTTTTTTTATTTCCAATCTTCATATTCAAGCCAATATAACACGTCACTTGTTTAAGGCTTTCGACCAACGCTTAAGCTAAGGCCAATAACATCCCACTAAAAACCAATATCTTCGCCCTATGACCCCGCTTAAAAGGCTCATATCCTTTCTGCTTTTACTCAGCTACAGCCTGGGTATGGCGCATGCTATGGTGCCTCATAGTGCGGCGATGGAAGCCGATACTGAGCATTCCGGGCATGAGCATCTTCACCATGAGCCCAGCCTCCATAATGAAGAGGAGCATTTCAGTCACCACAATCATTGCGACGAAAGTGTTTATGATCTGATTGTTTGCCTGCTGGCTGAAACCGATCATCGGGTTGAACATTGCGTTTCGGATCTCTATCTGGCTAGCCAAAATCAGGACCTTCAAATACAGAGTCCTATTCTAATTCTTGGGGATGCGATCCTTAGTCCGACTTCTCTTTCCATCAATCTGGATGAAGCCGAGCTCGAATATTTCGATGTCGATGAAATCCTGGCCAGTACCGAAAGGCGGCCCCATTATTCCCTCCGCGGACCCCCGCATTTTTCTTGTTAAACCTTGTATCCAGGCTTTAAGCCGGATCAGTATTCAATCGAATCTTCGGCCCCGATCGAGGAATTTTCTATGGATCTAACAAGAAATTATGATTCAAAATATCATTCGCTTTTCGATAAAGAATAAGCTAATTATAGGCCTCCTGAGCATTGCCCTGGTGCTGGGTGGCCTGTGGAGCATGAGCCAGGTTCCCCTGGATGCGGTTCCCGACATTACCAATAATCAGGTGCAAGTGATTACCCAATCACCCAATTTGGCCACGGAGGATATGGAGCAATTTGTGACCTATCCCGTAGAGCTGGCCATGGCCAATTTGCCCGGCGTAGAAGAAATACGCTCCGTTTCCCGTTTCGGCCTGTCTCTGGTTACCATCGTTTTTAATGATGAGATGGATACTTACCTCCCCCGTCAATTGGTAGCTGAAAAACTAAATGAGGTAGCCGAAGAAATTCCTGCGGGCTTCGGGAAACCCACCATGGGACCAATCTCCACCGGATTGGGCGAAATCTACCAATACACCCTGGAAGTAGATTCTGCTCACCGCGATCAATACAGCAGCAAGGATTTACGCAGTATTCAGGATTGGATTATCCGTCGGCAAATGGCCATGGTGCCAGGCGTAGTCGAAGTGAATGCCTTCGGAGGTCAAATAAAGCAATACGAAATTGCGGTTGATCCGGATGAACTCCGAGCCATGGGCCTTAGCATTGCTGAGCTATACTCGGCTTTACAAAGGAATAACACCAATACCGGCGGTGCTTATATTGAGAAAAATCACAAGGCCAATTTTATACGCGGCGAAGGCCTGGCCCGCAGCCTGGAGGACCTGGAAAACATTCTGGTCGAAAATAAAGGCGGCATCCCCATCCGCATTAAAGATGTAGCCGAAGTGCGCTACGGGCAAGCGGTGCGCTACGGTGCTTTCACCAAAGATGGTCAGGGTGAAGCCGTAGGTGGCATGATCCTAATGCTCAAAGGCGCCAATTCCAATAAGGTGATTCAGGCGGTAAAAGACAGAGTGGAGCAAATCCAGAAATCCTTGCCCGAAGGCCTACGCATTGAACCCTTCCTCGATCGCAGTAGCCTCATTGCCCAAACCACCGGAACCATTAGTCGTAACCTCCTCGAAGGGGCCTTAATAGTAATCTTTGTATTAGTGCTATTGCTAGGGAATTTCCGCGGTGGTTTAATTGTCGCCTCTACCATTCCCCTATCCCTGCTCTTCGCCTTTGTAATGATGAACATCTTCGGAGTATGGGCCAATTTGATGAGCTTGGGAGCCATCGACTTTGGGATCATTGTAGATGGAGCGGTAATTATCGTAGAAGGCACGGTTTTCCTCCTTCACGACAAATTGCTAAAGGGGAAATTAAGCCCTGAAGAAAGAGATGAAGTGGCCATTCGCGCCTCGGGCAAAATGATGAATTCTGCCTTCTTCGGACAGCTAATCATCCTGATTGTTTTCATTCCCATTTTGGCGCTACAAGGAGTAGAGGGCAAGATGTTTCAACCCATGGCTCTCACCTTCATCTTTGCCATGATCGGGGTCATGATTCTCTGCCTAACTTATGTACCGATGATGTCTGCCTGGCTGCTACGTCGCCCTAAAACAGAAGCCCCCAATTTCGGAGATCGACTGATTCTAAAACTGGAAGCCCTTTATGAATCAGCGCTGGCCCGTGCCTTAAAAAGCGGTAAAGGGATATTGATTAGCGCCATCGTCTTATTAGGCCTGGCCATTTTCAGTTTCAGTCGCATAGGTGGCGAATTCATTCCCCAATTGGATGAAGGGGATATCGCCTTTCATGCCATATTAAAACCGGGTAGTTCCCTGCAGGAATCCATCGCCACCTCCACTAAAATTGAAAGTCTATTGCTCAACAATTTCCCGGAAGTTAAGCATGTGATGTCACGCTTTGGCGTAGCCGATGTTCCTACCGACCCTATGCCTATGGATGTAGGCGATTGCTTTGTATTGCTCAAACCAAAATCCGAATGGGTTTCGGCGAATAGCAAAGGGGAACTCATTGCCAAGATGAAGGCCGTACTCAGTGAAATTACCGGCGTTAATTTCGAATTTACCCAGCCTATCGAAATGCGCTTTAATGAATTACTTACCGGGGTGCGCGAAGACATTGCTGTAAAGCTCTTTGGGGAGGATCTCGATATCCTGGCTCAAAAAGCGGAGGAAATGGGGCAGATCATCGCTACCGTACCGGGAGTAGCCGATATGAAAGTTGAGGCCACAAAGGGATTGCCTCAAATGACCGTTCAATACCATCGCGCTAAGCTGGCCCAATACGGCTTGCATATCGATGAACTCAATCAATTGATCCAGTCGGCATTTGCCGGAGCCAAGGCCGGGGTCATCTTCGAAGGAGAAAGACGCTTCGATCTGATGATTCGACTTGATGCTCAACATCGCGAAAGCATTGATGACTTGAAAAATCTCTACATCACTTTGAGCGGAGGCACCCAAATTCCCATTAAGGAAGTAGCCGATATCAGCTACCAAAGCGGACCTATGCAGATTAGTAGAGACAATACTCAACGCAGAACCTATGTAGGGATTAATGTGCGGGGTCGCGACATCCAGTCTTTGGTGCAAGAAATACAGGAGAAATTGGATGCCGAATTAGAGCTACCTTCAGGTTATTACCTCCGTTATGGCGGGGCCTTCGAAAACCTGGAGCGGGCCAGTCAACGCTTAAAAGTAGTGGTACCTCTGGCCTTAGTCCTAATCTTCCTTTTGATCTTCTTTGCCTTAAAATCCCTCAAACAATCACTTATGATTTTCATCGCTATTCCTTTGGCGGCCATTGGTGGTGTGTTTTCTTTAGCCTTAAGAGGCATGCCCTTTAGCATCTCAGCCGGAGTTGGATTTATCGTACTCTTTGGAGTGGCAGTACTCAATGGATTGGTACTGATTAGCGCTTGGAATGAGCTCAAGGCTGAAGGTGATTTAGGCCTGGAAGATCGCATCCGCCTGGGAGCAAAAAGACGCATTCGTCCCATCATGCTTACCGCTTTAACCGATGTATTGGGATTCTTGCCGATGGCTATTTCCAGCTCGGCTGGGGCCGAAGTACAGCAACCTTTGGCCACCGTGGTTATTGGTGGAATGATCTCGGCCAGCCTTTTGAGTCTCTTCATCCTACCCATCTTATACCGATGGTTCGAAAGTCGGAGCCGAATTAAAATACCTCAGGGAAAGCTAGCCCTGCTTTTGGTCTTAATTTCGGCGATGGGCCCTTCTGCTTTAATGGCCCAAGAAAGCAGTACAACTGTGCAAAGTTTGGATGAAGCCATCAAGATTGCCCTGAAAAACAATGAGGGATTGAAAGCCTCCGAGCTTAGAGTAGCGGAAAAAGAAGAAGCGGAACACAAAGCCTTAAGCATCCCAAAAACGCAATTGGCTATGCAATACGGTCAGTACAATAGTGCGGAAACTGACCTGGCTCTAAACGTCAATCAGACATTTGCCTTTCCCACTATTTATGCCCGGCAATATAAACTGGCTAAGGCCGAAAGCGCCCTAAGTGAGAGAGCTTGGCTTCGAGATCAAATCCAGCTCAAAGCCGAAATCCGCAGCCGCTGGTACCAACTCAGCTATTTGAAGGAAGAGGAAAAACTGCTGCTTTATCAGGATTCAATTTACAGTAGAGTGGTCCAGGCGGCCGAGCTCCGCTACCAAACCGGCGAAAGTCGCTATTTGGAAAAAGCCAGTGCCGAAACCCAATTAATGGAAGTGCAAAATCAGCTACGAAACCAGCGCGCCGACATCGCCATAATTGAAAACCAGCTGCGCTTTTTACTCAATAATGGGACTGAAACCCTATTTGCTCCCAGCGCTTTGGAGGAAAGAGAACTGATTCTCCAGCCAGAGGAGGAGGCCTTAAAGGCTAATCCTGAATTGCAGCTTCAAAATCAAAAATTAGCGCAAATCGAAGCGGAACAGTCCTTGTCCCAAGCCCAATGGTTACCAGAGTTCAGCATTGGCTATTTCAACCAATCAATGATTGGCACCCCTACCTCGGGTGGTGTTATGGCTGGCGGCACCGACCGTTTCACGGGCATTCAAGCTGGACTATCCATTCCCCTGTTTTTTGGTTCCTATCGAAGTACAGCCCAGGCAGCCCGACTCAAAACGGAATCTGCCCAAAGCGAAAACCGCTACTTCCAAAGTCGGATACAAAGTGAATATGCCCAGCAAATGGAAGGCATTCGCAAGTATCAAAACAGTCTGCAATACTACCGCCAAAAAGGACTCCCTCAAGCGGATTTAATCCTGGAGCAAGGCCAGAAAAGTTACCGCAATGGGGCCATTGGTTACCTAGAATATTTCCAAAGCTTAAAGCAGGCTCTGGATTTAAAAATGAATTTTCTCCAAACTCTTAATGATTACAACCAAGCCCTGATTCAACTGGAATACTTAATGGGCCGATAAAATATTGAACATGAAAAAATATCTCAGCATAATAAGCCTGGTCTGGTTTAGCCTTCTGGCCACCAACTGCCAGCAAAGTAGTTCCCATTCGCATAGCCATGATGAAACGCATGATGAACACGATCACCATGATCACGGCGAAGGGCATGCCGAAGAAATCAGCTTAAATGAAAATCAATTTCGGGCCCTAAAGCTCCAAATCGACAGCCTGCAAAAACAAAAACTTCAAAGCTATGTAGAAGCCAATGGCCAATTGGAAGTGCCACCTCAAAATCAAGCGGCGGTAACTTCCATTATTGGTGCCAATGTGAGTAGCATCGAAGTAATTGAAGGCGATGAAGTAAAGAAAGGTCAGGTATTGGCTTATCTCAGTCACCCCGCATTAATTCAATTGCAATCCGATTACCTGCAAAGCTGGCATCAACTCAGTTTTCAAGAAGCTGAGATAGAACGTCAGGAGAAGCTTTTTAAGGAAAAGGTAAGCTCGGGCAAGGAGTATCAAAAAGCCCAGGCCGACTATGCTGCCTTAAAAAGCAAGGTGCTCGGCTTGGAGGCCCAGGTTAAATTATTGGGCTTGGATTTAAAGGTCTTAAAAGAAGGCAAGATTTACGAAAAGGTAGCGGTGAAAAGCCCCATCAATGGCTTTATCCAATTAGTCGAAATCAAAACCGGCCAATATGTGCAAGCCCAAAAAGAGCTCTTTGAAATTGTAAATATTGATCATATCCATGCTGACCTAATGGTTTTCGAAAAAGACATCAATAAGGTCGCTCAGCGTCAAAAAGTGTGGTTACGCGTAGGCACGGAAGGCAAGGACGCTCCTGCCCTGGCGGGCAAAATTTACTCCGTGGGCAAGTCCTTTGAGCAAAATCCGAAGGCCGTGCATATCCACGCATCCATCGAAAATAAAGAAGGAAAGCTCTTGCCCGGACTCTATGTTCGAGGTCGCATTGTAAGTGAGGAAGCTATTGGCTTTGCCCTGCCGGAAGAGGCGGTAGTTCAGGAGGGTGAGCAATACTACATCTTTAGTGCCGAAGCCCATCAACATCATGATGAAAAGGAGTGGCTATTTAAGCCCATTGCCGTTAAAACCGGGGCTCGTAGCGAAGGCTGGGTAGAAATTATCCCCCTCCAGGAAATCGCTCCAGGCCAGGTCTTTGCTTGGAATCAGGCTTATTATCTGATGGCCGAGTTAAAGAAAGGCGAAGCGGAACATAGTCATTAAGAGAAAAGGCCCTCAATCCAAATTTGAGGGCCATTCAATATCTCCTATCTTCGGGCTATTAAAACATCTCAATGCCTGAACCGAATTGGCTGATTCCAACCATCAGTATTGCGTCCATTATTTTCATCAATAGTCTCGCCAGTCACAGAGCTAGCATCTATTTCAAGGTAGATCCTCCTCGCTTGCGATTAAATTTGATTCTAATCTGGTGTCTGCCGGTGGTATGGTCGGCCTTGATTTTTGCTTTAACATCAAAGCCAAAAAAGGACTGGTCAAGCAGCAAGCATAGTACATCAAACCAATCAGATCAATGGGAACTGCACAATTCAGATTTTAGTCCTTAAATAAATGGGCGCCGAGTGAGTAAATCTGAACCTCCTAATTAAGGAGGTTACACTGAAACTCCCCGCCAACTTGAAGCCTGAGGAGAGGCTGTTAGAGCACATCAACCTCAGCATTCACCAATTTACAGAAAGGCTCGATGGAATTGAAATCACTCATGAAAATAGAGTGCAAAGACCTAGCTACTAAAGAGCCGGAGTGATTCTTTGGAAGGCCGAAACGAATCATAAAAGTCCTTCAACAAATCAAAAAACCTTAAAATGTCGCAAGCCAAATTCATCCTCAAACATTTAGAAAATACGCGTCGGCGCAGTTTAATGCTCTGGCGCAGTTTACCCCCTTCTCAATTTCATTGGCGCCCCGATCCCAAGGCGCAAAGCGCGGCCGAAATGATTCGCCATGTATTGGCTGCCGATCACGGTTGGATGCAAATAATAAGAGGAGCAGATATGCGGGGATACCAAAGCCCTTGGGCTGATCTGGCCATTGAGTCCTTAGACCAGGAACTGGAAATAGCCCGAGAACATCGTCAGGCTTTTTTGGATCAGATTAGTCATTATAGCGATCCAGAATTAAGTGAAAGCCTAGTTTATCATCCTGGTGTTCCAGAAGCCAAAATACTAGGCGATTACCTCTTGCGTACCGCCTACCATGAATCGGTACATGCCGGGCAATTCCTTACTTATCTGCGCTTGATGGAGGTTCCCAGGCCGAATATTTGGGATTAAACATTCTTTCTAAAAGATCAATCTAGCTTCTCCCAAGCTTTGCCATTCCATTGATACTTATCTCTGAACCAAAGGAACTTATGATGTGTATAAATGAAAATATACTTGTTCGTATCCGCATCACTTATGTAAAGATTTGGATCAAAATTCGGTACTGACTTTCCAGACAGCCATTGATGGACTTGATAGCTATAACTGATGCTAAAAGATCTCCCAGAATCCTGTAAAGTCTTCAAAACTGCCATCTGATTATTTGTAGGGTTAGCAGCAAGCCATGAATCGAAATCACAATACGAATAATACAATTTCTTTCCAGCGTACACCTCCAGTACCTGCATTCCATCATGGCTAATACTATAGGTAGGATCTTGATAGAATGAATCTTTCTTGGCAGCAACTTTATTTATTTGCTGAATAACGGGCTGCGCCTCCGGTGCCAACTCCCATTCCGAAGCTTCTATATCAAGCGATTCATTGATGAAGTCAAATCTTTTGCGGTAAACCTTTCCCTCTCTAATTAGAATCGCTTTACCATAACCATTCTGCCCATTCATAGAAGGCCAATGACGGTAAAGAAGTAAGGTGTCTGATCCTGCAATGGAGTCCTTTAAACTTATCAGTTGATCATCTATTTTCAAGCCTGGCCTAAAACCACATTCCTGAATATCCCGGCTACACAGCTGAAGAGAAAGGAGCATTAATACCGTAAACTGAATTGATAATTTCATACTAGGCTTAAGATTTAAAAGCGTTCGAGCATAATCCACAAAGGAGCCTCTTCTCGTGGGCAATATTTAGAATAATCAGAGTCCTTTTTCTTTTCCCTTTTAGCATTGACCATCAGTCGCAGAAAGCAAAAGGGTTGAAATGAATTAATCAAAGGCCACTTTATTGATAAGGAGTCCTCAATTTGGTTGCTTTTCATTGAATGCGAATATTAAACTATCAATTTCCAAATCTGGCACAAAATTAGCACCTTGCCCCACGATCACCGACCCCCTCCTGCTGCCTTTTGGTATGTCACAGGTTTTCCGATTTATTTGTCTCCTTTTGCTTTGCTCGATTGCCCAGGCCCAAGTTCCGGTGCGTGGAATGGATGGCTATCACCTTTTGGATGAAGATGGCGACACCCTCAGCGATCGTCCTTACGAATACATTCATCCTCGCAGTGGCGAGTTTTGGTTAGCTTATGATCAGGGAGAATTCTTCTACCTCAACAGCTTTAACTACAAGCCCAGTTTTGATAAGAGCTACGCTATTGCCTATCCCTTTAAAAATCATTTTGCCCTCATTAAAAGCGATAATCACTATCGTTATTTAAGTGATTTGGGATTGATCATTGGCGAAATAGATTGGCCCAAAGCCCCGGAGGTCTTTGATGAAGTATTGCTCATTTCCGCCAATAAAAATCACTTGATCAACCGCAAGGGAGATACCCTGCTCAGCACTCAAAACCCTCTATTTGTAGGTGAAAAAATCGGCATCCTCGAATGGAACAAAGAGCTTGCCCAGGTTAAACAATACCATTCGCGCAGCGGTCAGATCTCTTTCTTGCAAAGCTTTGAAGAGGTAGACAGTTTGGCTTTCAATCAGCAGGGGCACATCATCATTCAAAAAAACGGACTCTATAATCTCTACAATAACAAAGGTCAATTATTGGTAGAAAACCAAAAAGCACGTGCCTATTACCGCGGTCCCCAAATGGTTTGGAACCATTACTTCTTTGCCGATACTCTTGGCCAGCTTAAGAAGCAATATGAAAATGAGCTCAGTTCTTTTCCATTGATTGACGCCAGCTCTTGCCTCTTTCGCGGTCAAAAGAACAGCTTTGGCCCTGCGGTTTATCTCAGTGAAGCTTTCGCGGATGAAGGGGTAGCCCAATTAAGAGGTACCGATAAATGGCTATGCTATGATGGTGACGACCGGAATTTGGAAGGGCGTTATCTTTTTGATGAGGCATTAGCCTCCGATGATCGCCATTATCTTATTGTGCGCATCCAAATGGATTGGTTTCGCTACGATAAGCGCCAAGACAGCTTAATGCTTTTACCCTGGCGTTTTGTACATCCTTATGGATTAGCCGATGGCCGCATTTTTGGCTCTAATAGCAATGAGCCCTTCAAAGCCAAAAAATGGGCCTATCACCATATCGAAAAAGGCAAAATCAGTGAAGAGCAATATCGCTTCCCGCCTGAAATCTATCCTAATCTTTGGATTAGCTCTCCTCTTATTGGCCGCAACCCAGAACTGGCCGAAGAACACCTAATGCTTAAAGAAGAGCAAATTTTATGGCTCAATAAAGAAGGGCAGGAATTTGCCTTTGAGGCCGCCCCGGAATTCTACCCGCTAACATTGCCGGATATATTCTCTCCCAATTTGGAACTTAAGGCTGATAGTCGTTTTAAATTGAATCGCAGAGGCTCTTTGGCTCGCAATCGACTGCAAGTGAAATTCGAAGCTCAAGATCAAAAGCTTACAATCGAATTGGTAAACACCCAAAAAGACAGCGCCTCTATTATTGGTTATGGCGATCAGGTGGAAGCTTGGCTACAATATGAACTAAGTCCCGGAAAGTGGCGTACTATAAGTCGATTTGAGGCCGAAAACTACCAGGACCCAAGCCATCTACTCAGCTTGGCACCCATGGAAGGTCTTCGCCTTAAAACCACCATTGCCAGTGGAAATTATCTGGTAAATGCGCGCATTAAAATCTTAGTGAAAAAGGATCGCTATATCTACTCCGAAAGCCAAAAAATTAAGGTGCCAGCGGTAATGCTAGATGGCCTACCTTATTTTGAAGATTACGGAGCTATCTCCTATTATCAATTTAACTTCGATCGCAAATTTGATGAAGCTAAAGGAATTTAATCTGGCCCTGCGTTTTTTCCTGGAAATAGGCGCTCTAGTGGGTGTTGGCTATTGGGGCTGGCAGAGCTATGAAGGTTGGTTACAATATTTAACCGGCATAGGCTTGCCTTTGCTCATGATGAGCCTCTGGGGCACATTCGCCGTGCCTGGCGACCCGAGTCGATCCGGTAATGCGCCCATTCCCATTTCTGGCAAACTTCGCCTTGCACTGGAGCTAGCTGTATTTGGCTTCGGACTTTGGGCCTTTTATAAATCCGGTCAGAATAAAATTGCCTTAGCAATGGCCGCCCTTTTAGTACTGCATCACTTACTTTACCTCGACCGACTGCGTTGGTTATGGAAACAATAAAACCAAGACTATGAAACAGGAATGGCGTAAGCAGGAAAAAGCAATTTATCTTCCGAAAAACAAACCCGAACGGGTGCAAATTCCCGCCTTCAATTTTTATGTGATAAATGGGGCGGGTAATCCCAATTCGGAGGCTTTCGCCGAAGTGGTAGGCCAACTTTATGCCCTCTCCTATGCCATTCGGATGAGCCCCAAGAAAAATCGCGCTCCCCAAGGCTATCAAGATTATACTGTTTATCCCCTCGAAGGGATTTGGGATTTGAATGAAAAAGGTCGCGCCAATTACGATGGCAGCTTTGACAAAGATGATTTAGTTTATCGACTGATGATTCGCCAGCCAGGTTTCGTTACTAAAGACTATGCTTTGGAAGTAATTGAATGGCTTAAAAAAGAAAAGCCCAATCCCCTTTTGGAGCAAGTGAAATTTGAAAGTATCGAAGATGGCGACTGCATTCAAATGCTGCACCTCGGACCCTACGATGATGAGCCGGCCAGCTTTGAGCAAATGGAGGCTTTCGCCGAAGAGCAAGGATTAAAGCGCGCCAGTAAAATTCACCGAGAAATCTACCTCAGCGATACCCGTAAGGTAGAACCCGCCAAACTTAAAACCGTTTTACGCTTTTGGCTCGAGGCCTGATTTTTCGGTCTCCTTTTTCAGTGAAAAGCTCTTCATTTTATAACGGAGACCAATCAAGATATGCCAGTTATAAGGGAATAAAGGAGTGCGGGTATTGGTATAAGAATGGCGATTGCGGTATTCGAAAAAGCCCGGTCCAACTGGCAAGCCTACATTAGCCTCCATAAAGATTTCATCGGGAGCCATGGCAAAATGGTAATCCTCAAAAATCCAACGCAACTCATTATTGAGGGCCAAGCCCATCTGCTCAAAATTCCATTGACTCACATTCCCAATGGGCAAGGGATCCAGTTGCGAGAAATCTGCGGTGAGCTGCTCATAACGACCGGTAAGGATTTGTAAGTCGACACCAGGCACCCATTGCAATCTTTTCCCAATATCGATAGGCACTGCCATTCGCACAGTAGCCTGACTGATATTAATGCTTTCCCCATCCGACTCAGCCGTTACATAGCGATGAAATAAAGCGGTGCTCTCCAATCTATCACTTCTAAAACTAAAGCCCAACATGGTACTGGGATTAGCCGCCCGCAAGCTGGTTTTGAAGTTGAGAAAGTCATTCAAATTACTAAGGGGCGTATAAGCCAAGGCGCCACCAGCCTGCACATATAGATGCATGTTTGCTTCCGTGCTGTCTTCTTGAGCTTTAAGGCTCAAGGCCGAAAGGAGAACAAGGCTTAGGAATGTTAATCGCTTCATCGCTCAATTTTTAGCGAAAACGTCAATTCCTAAATTATGTTGAATGCTAGCCTAAAATTTCTGCTTTCAGATCACTGGGTATTTCAGGAACCGCTGCTCTTTTGGAAGCCACAAAAGCTCCTAATCGATTGGCCGCCTTAAGCGAGCTAAGCGCATCTTTCCCATTTAAGAAATTACTGCAAAAGGCGGCACTAAAGGCATCACCTGCTCCTACGGTATCCTGTACTTCCACCGATGTGGCCGGAGCAAAAAACCATTCCGAAACCTGAGCCACATAGGCTCCCCGGGCACCAGCAGTAAGAATTACCGCCATTAAATCATAATCCTGAATTAGGGCCCTACAAAAGTCCTGCTCGCTCTGCTCTCGATTGTAAAGCAAGAGGCTTAGGACCTTTAATTCCTCATCATTGAGCTTAAACAAACTTGCTGCCTGCAAGGATTTTTGCAGAATCTCCTTACTGTAAAAAGACTGACGCAGATTACAGTCGAAAAAAACTTCATTAAACTGCATATGCTCCAGATAATCAAACAAGGCCTTCTTACTCTGAGCATTTCTTTGAGCGAGGGTCCCGAAATAAAAAAGCTCGAAATCTGATCGGTGCTCCTCAGCCCATTGGGCATCAAAAGGAATAAAATCATAGGCCGCGGGACTCAGTATCTCATAGCTCGTGTGCCCAGCTTGTAGCTCTATCAATACTTTGCCGCTTTCATATTGATCAAATTGCTGAACCTTGGAAGTGTTTATGCCCCAGGCTTGTAATTGATGCAATGTCTTGGTGGCCAGATCATCAGTACCTAAAGCAGAGAGCATAAAAGATTCCGCTCCCAAGGCCTGAGCGTGCGCAGCAAAATTTAAAGGCGCGCCTCCCAAATGAGCAGAATCGCCAATCTGATCGAATACAATTTCGCCAAAGCTCAACACCTTCATAAGCCGAAGCTAAAGCTCTAAAGCTACCTCATCTTCAACCGACTCCAAAGATTTGCCTTTGGTTTCGGGCATAATAAAATGAGTGAAAGCCAATTGCAGCACCATAAAAGCAGCAAAGAAGGCGAAGATGGTCCAGGCGGGAACCGATTCGATCACCACCTCACCCAAAAGGGTAATGAGCGCTGCCAATACCCAATGCACACTGGATCCGAAAGCCTGCCCTTTCCCTCGCACCGAATTGGGGAAAATCTCGGATATGAAAACCCAAATTACTGCCCCTTGACCAATAGCATGACCAGTAATAAACACCAAAATGAATATCAGGCTAAACATAGGAGCGGCATCGGTATAAAAAGCATAGGATATCATTCCCAAGCCAATGATATAGGCGAAGGAACCCAGATACATGAGGGTACGTCGGCCCAAGCGATCAATAAGGCTTAAGCCTACCATGGTAAAGATAAGGTTCACAGCCCCAATAGACACCGAACTCAAGAGCGAATCACTGGCAGCAAAACCCGATTTTTCCAGAATTACCGGGGCATAGTAGAGCACAAAATTGATTCCTGAAAGCTGATTAAAAAAAGCAATACAAAAGGCTAAAAATATCGGTCGGCTAAACTTCTTTTGGAAGAGCCCTTCCGACTTACCCCCTTCGATTGCAATATGTTTTTGAATAGTCTGCAGAGTTTGTTGAACGGCCTCTGCACTGGGCAACATTTGGGCTAAAATACTCCGCGCTTCTTCTACCCGACCTTGCAGCAATAACCAACGTGGTGAGCGCGGAACCCGCAATACCAAAATTAAGTACAAGAGAGCCGGAATGGCCTCAACGCCCAGCATATAGCGCCAATCGTCTGCCCCGCCAAAACCCTTAAGCGAATAGTTGGAAATGAAAGCCAATAAGATTCCTAAAACCAAATTGAACTGATAGAGGGCCACCAATTTGCCTCGGTTTTGAGCCGAGCTGATTTCGGATAAATAAGCTGGTGCTGCTACTGAAGAGGCCCCCACTCCCAGGCCACCAATAAAGCGGAAAAAACTAAAGCTATAAGGGTCGGGTGCCAGGGCCGAGCCCAAAGCGGAGAGAAAATAAAGCACCCCAATCCAGATTAAAACCTTTTTACGACCATAACGATCGGTAGGAATTCCGCCAAAAAAGGCGCCAATCACCGTACCCCAAAGGGCCATGCTCATAATAAAGAAACCATGAAACCAGGAACTGGTATTCCATAAGGCTTTAATCGGTTCATTGGCACCGGAAATTACAACGGTATCGAAACCAAAAAGGAAACCGGCCAAAGCAACGGTTAAGGAGGCAATTACAGTAAATCTTTTATCCACTTAAAATAGGCTTGAGGATTTGACCGGTTGAAGCTAATCAATTTTATGCCATGCGCCATTTTGGAGGAGATAGCCCTCATCCGCCCATTGCAACATAGGAATATCGCCCTGGGTGTCGCCATAGGCATGCACGCTTTGATATTGATCGCGCACTGGGCCATAAATTGCCTCAATCCGCTTCACTTTTTCCGGGCCATGGCAATTGGGACTATCAAAGGCACCGGTGATCTTTCCATTTTGGATGGCTACTAAAGTGCTGATTTGCTTAAAGTCTGGCTGCAACTCACAAAAGGCCTCCAGCAATAAACTGAAGTTGGCGGATACGATACAGAGCTCCGCACCCCCCTTTTTGTACGCTTCAATTTTAGACTGAATTAAAGGATTCAATTGAGTACCGCGCTTTTGCCAAAAGGCGGCTGCCTCGCTCATGAAATGACTTTCCGACTCTCCTTTAAACAATACTTTAAAAACCGATTCTTTCGAACTGCTATTAGACATTAGCCCCAGCTTATAAGCCAATAGAAATGGCACTGCCCTTAATGCCCGAATTTTCATACGGAGCGATTTCAGCCGCCGCTTAAGGAAAGCCGCAAAGATGTCGCCTTCCAACAGAGTGCCATCGAAGTCGAGCAATACTAAAGTCCTGGCTTTATTCTCCGGCATACTTGGGTAGTTTGAAATCTATTAATTGCTCCAATTCCTGCCAGAGAGCAGGCTGCGCCAAAGTATCTCCAATCCAGTACCCAAAAGGTGCCAAAGCAAAAATGAGCAGCGCAATGCTAAAGGCCCGATGCGAAAAGGGAAAGCTTAAGATTTTGCCTACAAAAGCTGGCATTAAGAATCGGAAAGATTGCAAGGCTTTTTCGGCGGAAACCAACATACCGCTTTGCGTGAGTAAGAGGTAGAAGAGGAAGAGAAAATAGTAATAGCGACCATAGTCGATGGTGAGCACAAAAAGCATGAGGTTAATGGCCAGATAATAGCAAATTACCATTGGGCTTGCGCCGAAGCGCCGCAATAATAGTAACAGGATCACAAAATAGCTGATCATCCCCGGCAGGGCCATCCAAGCTTGGGGATCGCCTAAAAATACGGAGGCATGCAATTTCAAAGTGGCCACTATGCCCTTACCCGCAAAGGTATACAGGAAACGATCTTCCAAGCCGCTAATCCCAAATTGCGGCCAATAATTAAGTTCGGGATCCAGGCTCATGGAACCTTTAATAAGGATCACGGAGGCATAGCTGATAGCAATGGCTGAAAGCGGAACTAAATGTGTCCATTTTTTGCTTTGGAGCAGCTCCCTAAATAAGGACCAAATAAAGGGGAAGTAAAGCAAAAGGGATAATTCGTGAATGAAGGCACTGAGCGCTATTAAGCCATAAAAGCCCCAATCCTGTTTACGACGCAAAAAGAAATACAGGGCCGGTAAAATCATCAGCAATTCCCGATCTACCGAAGGCATTAAGAAAAAGCCACTCACTAATATCAAGATGATTTCCAAGGGTCGAAAGGGTCGAAGCAAACGTGGAAATACCCAGAGGTAAATAAAGCTGAAGAGTACGATTAAAAGGAGGCTATAAATAAGTACGGAGGGCAGGCCAAGCTTTTGCAAGCTGAGGAGTACTTCGCCAATTAAACCACGACGAACTTGACCTCCACTAAAGCTGAAAAAATTATCAGAACGAAAAGCGAAGGCCAAATCTGCTCCCAGCCAGGGTGCCAGTAAGGTTCGCATCAGGCGAAAGCCTAAAAGAACAAAAAGCAGGTAATAAATGCCTTGTAAATAGGGCGGATGTTCGGCCTGTTTAAACATAGATCAGGAAAGCAAAGGCTCCTATCCAGAGCAAAAAGATGACTTGTAAAAAGCGATCCTGCAAAAGGATTTTCACTGGATTGTAAGAGCGCTTGTGCACATAGAGTAATTGCAAATAGCGTAAAACTCCTAGTAATACCGGAAAGAGGGTATAATAGGATTGATCGCCAAGGCGACTAACCGACCAGGGGTTGGTAATGTAAATGATATAGCAAACCAATAATACGGCGCTGAAGATGGAGAGGGCGATTTTAAGGAAATCAGCATTATAGCCGCCAATACTTTTTCGGGAAACTACACCCTGGTCCTCAGCAATGCTAATATCATCAAGACGCTTGGCCATAGCCTGAAACATGGAGAGCAGGAAAACCATCATGATAAGCCACTTGGAGAGTTCGATGCCGGTTACGGCATGCCCGGCTTCGAGGCGAAGGATAAATCCCAAACTCACAATGCTGATATCCAAAATTGCGATATGCTTTAAACGAATGGAATAGGCAATATTAAGACCCAGATAAATCAGTAAAACATAAAAGAGATTTAGGCTGAACCAGGCGGATATACCTAAACTAAGCAGGGCCAAAATAATGGCCAAAGTGTAGGCCAAGGGTAGAGAAACGGCTCCTGAGGCAATGGGTCGGTTTTTCTTTTCCGGATGCTTGCGGTCCTCCTTTACATCCATGCTATCATTAAAGATATAGATGGCGCTGGCCATAGCCGAAAAAAGAAGAAAGGCCCCCAGGCTATTAAGGGCAATGGGAGCTTCGAGAATGCGGCCCGAGAAAAAGGCCGGCATAAAAATATAAAAGTTCTTCAGGTAGTTATTTACCCGTAAGAGCTTGAGGTAGGTCATGGTTGGCTTCTTTCCTGCCGAAAGGTACAACGAATGTTTGGGCCTCTCCCTCAAAGTGGCACACAAAGCCAAAAAAAGAGCCGGAAAAAATCCGGCTCTTTTTATTTAAGCCTCAATGGCTTTTCGATAAGAACTCACAAAATAGACGGGTAAAAATCCAGCGATAAAAATTAGCGCTCCTAGTATTAATGTTACACCCGCTCCCATTAAATGCAAAGCCTTCATCATGGTGCCCAAGCCTACCAAAACTCCAGAGGCAACACCCAAATTGAGCTTCCATTTTTCCAGAGGTTTTTGCACCATTTTATACTTATTACGATCGATAGCCCAAAGGGGTAAATACATGAGCAGCCCAACGATAACTCCACTGCCCAACATCACATTGGCTCCCGGCCAGTGGAAAATTTTAAATATTACACCGCTACTAAAAAGCATGGCTCCGATCAGGCCGATGCCGTAAATGAATCGTTTCATAAGAATCATCTTTTTAAAGTTTAACAAATAGAAAGTCTCGTCTTCAATGGTCTCCAAACCCTCAGGAGCCAATAAATGAATAGCCTCATCCAGCTGACAGCTAAAATCCCTTTTCTCAGTTCCGTGCTCGTAGAGGTAGCAGTAGATATGATCAATCAAATCATCTGCTAAGCCTTCAAGCTGAAAGGCGTGCTGCATCACTCTTTCCTTGATTTGCTCTTCCTGGGCTTCACTTATTTTCATGACATAGTCAATTTTAAACTGAGTAAATCATCGAGGGTCTGGATGAATTCTTTAATCTCTTGCAAGGCATCTTTTTGGCGCACCTTCCCGGTGGAGGTAAGCTGATAGTATTTACGTACGCGCTTACCAATCCTTTCTTCGCGATAGTCGACCAAGCCATCACTCAGCATTTTTTGCAAAGCCGGATACAATGAACCGTCTTTCAGTAAAATCTTTTCACTGGATAGCTCCTTCACCTTTTGGGAAATCTCATATCCATACATGCTGCCATGCTCAGCTAATAGCTTTAGAATAATGGCTTGCAGGGTTCCTTTTAAAAGTTCTTTCGAATACATAGGGCAATAATACATAAAATATCTATACATCATAATTCTATGTATTGAAAAATTTAAAAGGCGACTCGATGTTCACCATGCGAGTCGCCTTTTATCAACCAAACAACAAGATACTTAGGGCATCAGAACCGAATCGATTACCTGAATCACCCCATTCTTTTGATACACATCGTATACCGTGATATTCGCCACATTACCCTGAGCGTCTTTCACCAAAATATTATGCTCGCCATTCATCATAAAAGTGAGCTTGGCACCTTGAACGGTAGTTAAAACCGCCTTACCCTTGCCTTCCATGATTTTCGCCTTTAGCGCTTTAAAATCCAAAACTCCAGGAATAACATGATAAGTTAGAACTGCCTGTAATTTTGCTTTGGCTTCTGGCTTTAACAAGGCTTCAACGGTTCCTTCGGGTAAGTTTTCGAAGGCATCATTTACCGGTGCAAAAACCGTAAATGGACCATCCCCCTGCAGGGTTTCCACCAAGCCGGCAGCTTTAACGGCGGCTACTAAAGTGGTATGATCGACGGAGTTCACAGCGTTGCTAACGATATCCTTTTTAGGGTACATCGCCTCTCCGCCAACCATTACCGTTTGCGCCTGCAGAGTCGCGCAAAAACCAACCAAAAGTGTAAGTAGAGTAAATCGTTTCATGAGTGAGTGTGTTTTGTTTCTATTAGATACGAGCGGATCACTCAAATGGATTTATGGACCGATAAAAACTTACTTTAGTGCTGCTTCTAATCCTCAGCCCTATGTCGGCAAAATCTTATTGGGCCCTGCTTCTTTGCTTATTAAGCTGGGGCGGATTTGCTCAAACTGTAATCCTCCTACATCAAAAAGGAGAACAGCCTCTGCCTCAAAAATTATATTTGGCCGGCAGCTTCAATAATTGGAATCCCGCCGATTCGAATTTTCGTTTTGAAAATGGTCAGTTAACCTTAAAGCTGCCAGCTGATCAGGTCGAAGCTAAAATCACCGGGGGCAGCTGGGATTTAGCTGAAGCTTTCGCGGATGGGAGTCCACGTCCTAATCGGGTTTTGGACCTCAGTGCCGACAGCCTCCACCTCTATTGGGAAGCCTGGGAAGATCATAAAGAACATCCCCCTCGAGGCGTACAATTAGTCCCAGAAAACGACAGCCTCTTCTATAACAATTCCTATCGTAAAGTTTGGATCTATCTGCCGGAAGGCTATGAAACAGCTAGACGGGATTATCCAGTAATGTATTTTCACGATGCCCAAAATCTCTTTCAAGGATTAAAAGGTAGTTCCCGTAAATGGAATTTAGCGCAGTGCCTGGATAGCCTGGAGCTTCCGCTGATAGTGGTAGCGATAAACCATGGTGGAGAAAATCGCATCCGGGAACTTTCGGCTTTTGAAAATGAAGAATACGGTGGTGGCGATGGTTATGAATATCTCGATTTTATCGTGAATCAAGTTAAGCCCTATGTAGATGCACATTATCCGGTTAAAACCGAAAGAGAATACACCTATATCGGAGGCAGTTCCCTAGGTGGACTGATTTCCTTAACCGCCTTAGAAGCCTGGCCCGAGGTATTTGGTGGGGCCCTGGTTTTTTCTCCGGCCTATTGGTTTAATCCCGAAGTTCCGGAAATGGTAGCCGAGCATGGCAGCCCAGAAGCTACCTTGATCTATCAGATGATAGGGACTAAAGAAGGCAACAAGCCCGAGGAGGCCGTTCAAAGAACTTTAAAATGTCGTGCTATATTGGATAATATGCATCCAAACTGGCAGATACACACCAAGGTGGTTGCAGATGGTGAGCATAATGAAGACCTTTGGCGAGAGCAATTACCAGAGGCCTTACTTTGGTTTTTTAAGCAAGCTCCACTAAAGAAATACCGGCATGCGGGAAAAAGACCCTAAACAATATAAATACGATATCGCTTATTTACGCATGGCCCGCGAGTGGGCCCAGCTTTCGTATTGCGAACGTCGTAAGGTAGGAGCGCTCATTATTAAAGATCGGATGATTGTTTCCGATGGCTATAATGGCACCCCTAGTGGATTTGAAAATCACTGTGAGGATGAAGAAAATTACACCAAATGGTATGTGCTTCACGCGGAAGCGAATGCTATTTTAAAGATGGCCAGCTCCACCAATTCCAGTGATGGCGGCACCTTATACCTTACCCTTTCGCCTTGCAAAGAATGCAGTAAATTAGTACACCAATCCGGCATTAAACGATTGGTATACATTGAGCGTTATAAGGACGACTCGGGTTTACAATTTTTGGAAAAAGCCGGCGTAGAGCTGGTACAGATTAGCGCACAGGAACTTGAACAATAGCAAAACTCTCTTCCCCATTTTATTGGGCTTGGCCGTAATCTTCGGGATTTTCCTCGGCCTCTTTTTCAATTTCCCTCATCAGGCTGTAGCCCTGAATGAGAAAAGTGAGCGCGAACAAAAGCTGCGGCAGATTATCGATTATATCGACTACGAATATGTGGATCAGGTAAATACCGATAGCCTCCTCGACCAAACCATTTCCGAACTGCTCCATCATCTCGACCCCCACTCTACCTATATCCCCGAAGATCAGGTAAGCGCCAATGAAGAATCCATCCGCGGCAGCTTTGTGGGTATCGGTATCGAATTCAAAATTTACAAAGACAGCCTGGCAGTGGTTCAGGTTATGGAGGGTGGCCCTTCGGAAAAGGCGGGAATTCTGCCTGGCGATCGCATATTAAGAGCGGATAGTATTTCCCTTGCGGGGGATCAGTTAAACAGCGAATTGGTAGTTAAAACCCTAAAAGGTAAAGAAGGGAGCTCCGTTAAACTACATGTATTCCGACCTTCCGAAGCAGCGGAAAAAGACATTACCATTCGCAGAGCCCAGGTTGATTTGAACTCGGTGAGCTCGGCCTTTTTACTGAACGACAGCGTTGGTTTAATTAAGCTCAATAAATTTACTGCGCGCAGTACTCAAGAAGTAAAGCTCGCTTTGCGAAAACTCCAAAACAAAGGCGCTACCTCCATCATTTTCGACTTAAGAGATAATCCTGGAGGACTGCTCAGTGCCGCCCAGGATATCAGCGATGAATTCCTTCCGAAGGGCAAAATGATTGTCTTTACCAAAAGTCGGGATGGCAGCATTGAAGAGAGCTATGCCAATCATCGCGGCCTTTTCGAAAAGGGAAAATTAGTGGTCTTGATTAATCGCGGATCAGCTTCGGCTAGTGAGATTGTAGCTGGTGCCTTGCAAGATCATAAACGAGCGAGCATTATTGGGCGCCGTTCCTTTGGTAAAGGCTTGGTGCAGGAGGAAATCACCCTTAAGGATGGATCTAAAATGCGCCTCACCACCCAACGTTATTATACCCCTTTAGGTCGCTCTATTCAGAGGGATTACGATAGCTATGATGAGAGCTATTATTTCCATGGAAATACCGGCTCATTGCAGGAAGATTCAACGGTTTTATTACCGGATAGCGCAGAGTTCAAAGGACCTCGCCATCAGGGAGGAATTTTACCCGATCGTGAAGTTGGCTATGATACCAGTGGTACTACCCGCCTCTTATACCACTTGGCGATGACCGTTGATTTAGACGAGAGTGCCTTCCGCTATGTGGATGAACATCGTAAGGAATTTGCCCAATGGGAAGAAGATAGTTTTGTAAAAAACTGGGAAGTAGACAGCACGGTTTACCAGGCTTTCTTTGGAATACCCATCTCCAAACGCATCGAAGAAGCTGACTCTGCTCAGGTGCTGGCATTAAAAAATAGATTAAAGGCATTTATTGCCTACAATCGCTATGGCACTAAAGGCTATCAGCGGGTTTACGCTATTGATGACCCCTATGTTTTGGAAGCCTTAAGGGCCTTAAATGAAATGAAAGAATGGAATACCGCAGATTAGGAAAATCAGGATTACAAGTATCGGAAATGAGCTTCGGCTCCTGGATCACTTTCGGCACTCAGATCGGAAAGGACATGGCCAAAGAACTAATGGTGTCTGCTTATGATGCCGGCGTTAATTTTTTCGATAATGCCGAAGTTTATGCAGATGGGAAAAGTGAATTATTGATGGGCGAAATCCTCAATGATTTACAATGGAGTCGCGATTCTTACTTGGTTTCCAGTAAAGCCTTTTTTGGCATTCGCGGATTAAAGCATTCCAAGCCCACCCAAAAAGGCAATACCCGCAAGCACTTAACCGAAGCTTGCCACCAGGCCCTAAAACGTTTGCAGGTAGATTATTTAGATCTCTTTTATTGCCATCGTCCAGATAAAAACACTCCTATTGAGGAGACGGTTTGGACCATGCACAATCTCATTCAGCAGGGTAAGGTTTTATACTGGGGTACCAGCGAATGGAGCGCTCAGGAAATTATGGAAGCCCACATGGTAGCCCGCCAATACAATCTAATTCCCCCCACCATGGAACAGCCCCAATACAATATGTTGGTGCGCGATAAGGTAGAAGTGGAATACAGCCAGATTTACAAAACCGTAGGTTTGGGCACTACCATTTGGAGTCCTCTGGCCAGTGGCATCCTTACGGGAAAATACAATAATGGGGTTCCAGCTGATGCCCGCCTTAATTTGGAAGAGCTCAGCTGGTTAGCCGAGAAAAACCTGCAGGAAGACTATTTCGCCAAGGTGCGTAAGCTTACTGCTTTGGCTCAGGATTTAGGCTTAAGCATGCCTGTACTGGCCATTGCCTGGGTCTTGAAAAATCCGGATGTGAGCACTGCCATTTTGGGCGCTTCCAAAATGTATCAATTGGAAGAAAACCTAAAAGCCAGCGAGGCTAAGGCCAAATTAAGCGCTGAGGTAATGGAGGCCATTGATGCTATCCTCGATAATCGTCCGGAACGCCCACCCTTCTAAACCATCTTAGACTGGCCCTAAGCGCCCCTAAAAGCAATCGCGCCTCATGAAGCTCGACTTAAAAGCCGCTGAAAAATGGTTTGCCTCCCAAAAATGGGAAGCAGCAGCCTTTCAGGAAGCGGCCTGGCAAGCTTATGCAGAAGGAAAAAACGGGATTGTAAATGCACCCACCGGAAGTGGCAAAACCTATTCCCTGCTCTTACCGATCTTAATAAGAGAATCCAAAGGCAAGGGCTTACGCGCAATTTGGATTACCCCCATTCGGGCTTTGGCAAAAGAAATACGCCAATCTGCCGAAAGAGCGATTGAAGGAATGGGGCTCGAATTTACCGTTGGCATACGCACTGGCGACACCAGCACCGCGGAACGGAATCGCCAAAAAAAGCAAATGCCCAATTTGCTAATCACTACCCCCGAAAGTTTGCACCTCCTGCTGGCAGGAAAGCATAACCATCAAACCTTTCGGCACTTGCATACGGTAGTGGTGGATGAATGGCATGAATTGATGGGCTCCAAGCGAGCGGTGCAAATGGAATTAGCCCTGTCGCGCTTAAGGGGCATCAATCCTCAATTACAGAGCTGGGGCATCTCAGCTACTATAGGCAATATGGAAGAGGCTCTGGATGTTTTACTGGGTCCGGAATTCCCCGAGGACCTAAAAACCATGATCCGCTCTGGCACCCGGAAAAAGATTGAGGTAGAATCTGTCTTACCCGATACCATAGAAGTATTACCCTGGGCTGGACATCTGGGAATAAAAATGCTCGAGAAGGTAATTCCCATATTGGAATCATCGGAGTCGACGCTCATCTTTACCAATACCCGTTCTCAATCTGAAATTTGGTACCAACGCATTCTAGATGTAGCTCCGCAAATGGCCGGATTAATGGCCATGCATCATGGTAGCATTAGTAAGGAACTGCGCAATTGGGTGGAAGACGCCCTTTATACTGGTCAGCTCAAAGCAGTGGTTTGCACAAGCAGCTTGGATTTAGGAGTGGATTTCCGTCCAGTGGAAACCATTATTCAAGTGGGATCCCCAAAAGGGGTAGCGCGTTTTATGCAGCGCGCAGGCCGCAGTGGTCACCAACCTGGAGCTACCAGCAAAATTTACTTTGTACCTACGCATAGTTTGGAGCTGGTGGAGGCCGCGGCTTTGCGCTCCGCCATTGAAGAAGAACTTATAGAAGAACGCTTTCCCTACCTCCGCTCCTTTGATGTATTGGTACAATACCTGGTAAGCTTAGCGGTAGGCGATGGTTTTTATCCCGAGGAGATTTTCCCTGAGATTCGCTCCACCTTTTCTTATCAAAGCTTAAGAGAAGAGGAATGGGCCTGGTGCCTAAAATTCGTTTGTGATGGTGGTGCATCACTGGAAAGCTATGATGAATACCACAAGGTAGAAATTGAAGAGGACGGTAAATATGTTGTGAATCGTCGTCGTACCGCCATGCGACATCGTATGAGCATTGGCACCATCGTGGGTGATGGTGTGGTTAAAATCAAATTCGAAGGTGGCGGATATTTAGGTACCATTGAAGAGTATTTTATCTCCCGACTCAAGCCTGGCGATGCCTTTTGGTTTGCCGGTCGAAATTTGGAATTAGTGCGCTTTAAAGGCATGGAAGCCCAGGTAAAGCTAAGTCGCAGTGGCAAAGGACAAGTTCCAAGTTGGCAAGGTGGCCGCATGCCGCTTTCCGCTCAGATGGGAATGATGCTCCGAAAAAAATTGGAAGAAAGTCATAGCCATAGTAGTAAAGACCCTGAACTCCAATTAATCAAGCCCCTTTGGGAGGTGCAAGAAGAACGCTCTATCATCCCTAAAAGGGAGCAATTATTAATTGAACGATTTCAAAGCCGAGAAGGGCACCATCTCTTTATTTACCCGTTCGAAGGACGTGCAGTTCACGAGGGAATGTCGGCATTATTAGCCTATCGCATCTCCTTATTAGAATCGATCAGCGCCAGTATTGCCATGAACGATTATGGCTTTGAGCTTCTTAGTGATAAGCCCTTGCCAATTGAGGAGGCCTTAGATACCGACATCTTTAGCTTACAAGATCTAAGGGAAGACATCATGCATTCGGTTAATGCCATTGAATTGGCGGGAAGGCGTTTCCGGGACATCGCCGTTATTTCAGGATTGGTATACCGCGGCTATCCCGGTGAACCGGTGAAGGAAAAACACCTCCAAAGCAATAGCTCCCTCATTTTTAAAGTCCTCAATGATTATGAGCCCGACAATCTACTCTTGCAACAATCCTATGAAGAGGCTCTGGAATTTCAATTGGAGGAAGGACGATTACGGCAAGCTCTGGAAAGAATTAATGGCCAGGAAATAGTAATTAAAGACCTAGAGAAACCCAGTCCCTTTTGCTTCCCTATTATGGTCGACCGATTAAGAGAACGACTCACCAATGAGAGCTTAGAAGAAAGAGTTAAAAAGATGCAAATTGATCTTTATTAAAAAGATTAATCTTTGTCCTTAAATTTATTTTTCATCTCCAAATTCACTTAACATCTAAAATAAGCGGACTATAAATTATTGTTTTTCATCTACTAAAAAGAAAAATACTTAAAAATAGTAGTGGTAGAAAATATTCCTAATCTTTAATAAAAAACGTTTAATTTTAAAATTATTTGCTTACTATATTAAAAATCACAACCTTTCGTCTATCATTAAAACAACAATATGTTTCTCGTAGTCTTTATCGGAATGAAAAAGAAATTCTAAAATAATTAGAGCTTCCGATTCAAATTTTGCCCCCTTTTATTTTCCCGAATAAAAGCACTCTTTAGCCGGATATTAATTAAAACCAAAGCATGAACTTATCCAAAAAGAAGGGCAAAAACCGTCAAAGCCCGGTATTTCAAAAGAAGAATTTACGATCACAGCATTTAGCCTTAATCGTATTCCTGTTTAGCATGGGCTTTGTACAAGCCCGCGTATATCTCTGCGAAGACCATGGCCACACCTTGGTCAACTACCCCTGCGAAAGAATTGATCGAGTATTTATCAATGGGCAATGGGTGGAAGCCGACTGCGACAATGTAAATGTCCCGCGAGGCTGGACCATCGATTGCTGCTGCGAATAAGCACCAAATTAAATCAGAGATATGAAAGCGAAAATTTTAAGTCTGCTTTGCACTTTGTGCATAGCCATACCATGCTGGGCCACCGCCATAGTTTGCAGTCCAAACGGAGATTATTGCAAACAGGTGAAATATGTAAGCATGGGGCCTTATTCCGACTGGGAAACAGCCTGCTGCCATAATGTAAACATCCCCAATGGACACAATTGTATTGACGATTGCAATGTGGCCAAAAAGGAAAGTTCTTTAAATCCCTCACCCGAGCTTAATATCAGCAATGCCTTTGTACTGTTCAAACAGGGCTATAGAGCCTGGGCCTTAGAAAAGGGTGAAGCCAAAGCCTTCCCCGCTCCTAAGGGCATTACCGTAGAAGTTCTGCGAGAGTATCTGCCCCTGGCCCGGGAGATCTTTATTCAGAATCCTGAAATTCATAAAGCTCTTTTCGAGTTTAATGAGGACATCGAAGTGGTGATCGCGCGACCAGAGGATGATAGTCAGTTAGAGGAAGAAATTGTCTTTCAAAATTGGGAACAACTCTTCCGAGAGAAAAAAGGTTTGGAGCCCGATTCAGAAGTACTGGAAGCCTCAATTCGAGTTTACCCCAATCCGGTGAAAATTGGCGGAAAGCTCCAAGTTGAAATCCGTGTCCCCATTTCCTTAGATCGAGTGCGAATCTTAAACAGCCGTGGCAAAGAGGTTCAAGTTATAAAGGACTGTAAAATGAATGAAAATACGCTCAACTTAGCTGTTCGCAGCGATTTAAAAGCAGGCTATTACTATCTGGAAATACAAGATTTTGCGGGTCGAAAATATCAAAGACAAGTCTTGCTCGAAAACTAATTGCGTTCAATCAATTTGTGTTTCTTTTCTTGAGGAGCCTCCTTCGGGAGGCTTTTTCTACCCACTAATCCTTACTAAACAAAATATACCCCCATGAGGATGCCGAAAATCATAAGAGTAGGCTATTAAAATTCGAAACATGGGAATCTCAAAAAAAACTCTCATCCTCCTTATTGCAACCTTATGCTTACAAAGCTGTAGTAAATCGAAATTGCCCCAAGAAAGCCAATCAAATTCAATTAAGGAACTAGATCAAATACTAGTTGATCTCACCACCAAAGCGGAAAAGAAAATTGACCCAATGAAGGACCAAATGCTCAAGGTCTCCGCTTACTGGAATCCCGCTACTAGAGAATTGAGCATCGAAAAGACAGAGATTACCCAAATCAATTTTTTCCCGATTGATTTAATCCGTAAGGGAAAAGCAATTGAGGAGGGTGACACTTACAATGTTGACTGCTGCTGTGATAGCAATGGCGATCTCCTTTGGAGTAAAACCTGTGACGGCAAGTTTTCATGCGGCAGTAAGATTGCAGACTGTTTGGATAATGGAGGTTGTGCTGAAATCTGCACGGCAAGTATTAGCATACTACCACCTAGTAGCAGCAGTGATGGCTTACTAATTATTCAATTAGATCCTTAAATTCTATATCTCCTTCGGGAGGCTTTTTTCTTTAATCAAGGCTTTTTTCGGAATTTGGCTGTCCTGAAAATTCCCGCTTCGAATAATGAGTTTTTATAGTGTATTGCCAATAATTGGATTCCTAGGTTCGTGGATTGCTCCAATCATTTTGGGCTCTTTCTTGGCTAAGAAGAAAAGTTTGAGCAAACATTGGTTATGGTTTGGTTTCCACCCAATGTTAACCTTCTTAGCTTACCTAATCATAGCATTGCGAAAAGAGCGAAAAACTTGTCCTCAGTGCTTTTCCCATGTTGATATTAGAGCACACAAATGTCCAAAGTGTACTTCGGATTTAGAGGAAAAATCGAAAACGGTCTATAAGCAAAAGGCTCATGTTGTTGCCGCAATTTTACTCGCACCAGCACCGTTGCTTTGCTTATTTTCCATGGTTCCACCAAGTGGCACCGAAATCAAGCATACTATTTTTTCTGATTTTCAACATGTTTGGTTAAGAGTAAAAGCGCAAGAAGAAAGCTTCTACCAATTGGACAGCGATATAGATTTGGATCTGGAAGGAAATATGATTGGGCATTCTAAGGCCAATGGCTACAAAATGAAGGTGGATATAAGAGGAAATGAAGGACCAGCCTTATTAATCTGGACGGCTAGACAAAAGGAGGAAAATTGGACCATTGACACCATTCTACTTATAAATAAGACCAATGGCGACAGTGTTTACTTGGAGCCTCGCGAAAACCTTTCTAATTTTTATACTCCGCCTTTAATATCGCATAATCCTTAATTAAGCGATCCACATCTTCCGCGCTGGTACCATCGTAATAGCCGCGAATACGCTTTTGCTTGTCTACCAGAATAAAGTTCTCGGTATGAATGAAATCTGCTTCATCGCCATTACCTCCCGAGTCGAAAATGGCAAAATAAGAACGGCGGGCCAGATTGTATATCTGCGGCTTATCACCAGTTAGAATATGCCACTTCCCAGGGATGGCTCCCTGTAAATCCGAATAAGCCTTAATAACCGGCACCGAATCCATTTCCGGGGTCACCGAATGGGAAAGAATGGCAAAATCGGGCTCATCTTTTAAGGCCCCTTGCAAACGACGTTTTTGCACCGCCATATCCTTGCAGATATCCGGGCAAACCGTAAAAAAGAAATCAGCCACATAAATCTTGCCTTCCATATCCGCATTGGAAATGCTATCACCATACTGATTGATCAGCTTAAAGGGCAATACCTTATGATTGATTCCCTGCTGTTGCAAATCCTTCGCTACCAATCGCTCATCCAATTCCGATGGATTGTAAATAGGTAAGCGTTCCTTAGGCTTAAGAATGATATAGCTACCGATGATTCCCGCTACAAAAACCAGAATCAATACTCCGATCCGCATATAGTCGGTTCGACTGAGATTAACTTTCATAGTGCAAAAATAAAGTCTGGAGCTCGGAGGAAGGCTTATATATGTTCTAACTTAGCCTAAAATTTAGCAAGCTTCATGAAAAAGATCGCTTTGGCCTTGGTTGGCCTTTCCATGCTTTGGGCCTGCAACAACAGCCCTGCTCAAGTTGAAAATTCCAGTGCCAGTACTTCCGAAAACTCCGAGAGTCTCAAGAAGGAAGTCATGGAACTTCACGATAAAGTAATGCCTCAAATGACCCCTATGAGTAAACTGCAAGGTCAATTGATGCAAGCTTCTGTGGGCCGTGCCGACAGTATTGATATTATGACCGCTGCTACCGAACTGAAATATGCCAAAGAAGCAATGATGGTTTGGATGCGTGAGTTCTCCAGCAATTTTGAAGAAAGCTGGAGTGAAGAAGAAAAAGTAGCCTTCTTCAAATCTGAAAAAATGAAAATGGAGCGTATCGACTCCAAAACAACTGATGCCTTAGCCGCCGGTAATGAAATGTTGGCTAAGCTAGAAGCGCAGACTCCAGCTCAGGACTCTGCTTCTGCTGCCGAATAGCCGCGTGAATCGCATCCCAAAACTGTAAACGGGCGTCCAGAGCTTTCTGCGACGCCTGTTTTGCTTCTTCCCATTTCTGTTGATCGTTGCCGCAAAGCTCCCGAATCATTTGCTCAGCCATAGGGCCATGCTCATCCGCATCCAGCTCAATATGGCGCTCCAAATAATAGACAAAAGCACTGAGCTCTCCCTGGAAACGATTATTGAGATCGCGCACGATTTCCGTAAACAAATCCGGAATTAAATCCTCCCGGCCGAATGTAAATGCAGCGGCAATAGCATGCAGCTTGCCTTCTTTGATGATCTCATAGCTTACTCGCACAAAATTCAAGCGACTGCTTTCAATCTCAGCTACATTGTACTTCATTAAGGACTTCAAACTATGCCCCTCCGAAGCTTTTTGCACCAGGTGATTTACCGACCTCACATCCGCACCAATCTGTTTCATGGCATCCAGGTACATCTCATAATGACTGGAAGGCTGGCCATTTAAATCCAGATCACTCTCCTCTCCCCATACAATTTCATTGATGAGGCGACGGGCTACTCGATTTTCGGTCGGCACCCAAACTTCATCTACGGAAGTGAGCTTGCGCTGAAGGGCCTTTAAAAGCAACATAAAATCCCACACGGCAAATACATGGTGTTCCATGAAAATCCGCATCGAGGGAAGATCATTTAAATCCTGATAAATGGGATGTTGCAATAATTTCTTTCGGGTATCACTAATGGCGGTTTTCACCGACAGGATATCAAAATCAGTCATGCTGAACTAAGCCTTTTTCTTGTAAACAGGAACCGTTGAACAAGCTTCACCAAAGAGGAGACTCTTCACCACGGGCTTTAAATGCAAAGTCATTTTTAGATAGGCCTGAGGTGGAATGCTAATATTACCGCATCCTTTTAAAATAACCCGCTTATCGCGATAGACCTCTGCATCAATTTGGCTCAAGGCCTCTTCCATCACCAAGGTTTCCAGAAGCTCTAAATCGCCGAAAACCACCTTTTGGGCAAAGCCCTCCAAAGCAGCCCCTAAAAGCATATAGGCCCACTGAGGAATGATGGCATCTTCTGAACAAAAGACAGCAACAAAAGCCCCTTGGTACTGCGACCAATCGTGTTCCTTAATGGAAGCTCGAAAATCCTTCTCACGTAACATTACCCCCTCATAAAGCCAAGGGGCAATATCCAATTCCATGCGCGGAGCCTGAGGATAGAAGTCTTCCATACTCAGGTTAATCAATCCGCTTTCGGCAATTTTATTTCGAATCTCTTCCAATCTTCAATACTATTTTGAAGCCTGAGCGTAATAGCGGTAACCCTCGCGGTTAGGTTCTTGAGCTAATGCCTGAAACACACTTCCGCTACGAGCCAGAACGGCTTCTTTTATTTCACCTTTATGCAAGGCTTCATAAGTTTTAAAATCTATGGTTTGGCGTTGGGCCAAGCGACTAAATAAGGCGTCCTTAGGTAGAGCTTCTTTCCATTGGGTCTCAAGGCTACCAAAGAAAACTTTGGACTTGGATCCACTACCATAAGCCATGAATCCCATTTGCTTGCCTGCTAAATTTTCATTCGCTTCGCGGGCGCTTTCCAAAATGGAAAGGAAACTCATAAATAGAGAGGCCGTATACATATTACCAATCTGCGAAGAAGCTCTTTCGCCCGGAGCAATTTTAGTCGCTACAAACTGGCGATAGGCCTCTGATTTGGAAACTGCCTTCACAAAAGTGGGGTCCCAGTTAGGGCTTTCGCCTGAAGGCTGTCCCAGCTCATCAACCAAAGATGCCAAGTCGCTGGAAGGTAGTCGATCCAACCACATTTCGGTAAACATCCTACGCGCCTGATAGGCATAAGGCAAATGGAAAACCGTATAATCCCAATCCTTTAAAATGGAAAGCTCAGGTCGCTGTTTTTCCAAATGCGCGAGGGCCTCTGAGGTACGAGCCTTGTAACAGTCATTCGAGTAGGGCCCGTCAAAAACCGGCTCCTCTTTAAAGAGCTCAATCTCCATTTTATCACTGCCCCAGAAAGCATCTTCTGCACTGGCTAGTAAAGCCGAAATATCTTCTTCCTTAATAGGGCTTCCCAATAATTGAGCAGCAGCTTGTAGTAAATCCGATTTCGCGAAAAGCCGACGAGGTTTAAAGAAATCATATTCGCTTTTAGTTGCCACCCCAAATTCGGGCTCGAGGCTTAAAAGGCGCGGATTGGCGCTAATTAACATGGCCACGGCACCTGCTCCCTGGGTGTATTCACCGGTTGAAGCCAAATCATATTGAGCCTTATCGGCCGCAATAACAATGGCTTTGCTTTGAGGGCGTAATCGAATATAGTCCGCTGAATTAAGCAAGGCATCCACCCCACCAATGCAGGCGAAGGTCATGTCGATTACATCACAATTCTGGAGACAACGCTCGCCGTATTCAACTTGCAAGCGATCCTCAATAATACCGAGAATATAGGCTGCAGTTGGCTTCGCCGCATCCAAAGCTGATTCCGTACCCAGATAGATACGGTCAATTTCCTGAGGATTGAGGCCTTGTTCTTGGATCAAATTTATTGCGGCTTCTGCAGCCATGGTGGCTACATCTTCATCCGCATCACAAAGGGCCATTCCCTCAAGGCCCAATCCCTTATTCAATTTTGCGTACTCTATTCCCCGAGCTTCAGCTAAAGCTGATATGGGAAGCACCAATGAAGGCACATAATAGTGAATCGCATCAATCCCTGTTTTTGTCATTTTATAAAAATCCCAGTTCCAACATTGCTTCCTCACTCATCATCTCCTTAGTCCAGGGAGGATCAAAAGTGATTTCTACCTCAACGTCTTTTACCTCGGTAATAGTGCCTACCTTCTGTTTAACTTCTTCGGGTAAGCTTTCGGCCACTGGGCAATTGGGTGAAGTTAAAGTCATTAGGATTTTTACATCTCCCTCCGAGCTTACCTGAACATCATAGATCAGACCCAGTTCATAAATGTCTACCGGAATTTCCGGGTCAAAAATGGAGCGTAGTACATCTACTATATCGTCGCCCGTTTTTTGCATTTCCGCATCGTTCATCCTTCTCTTTTTTTGGTCCTATCTGGCTTGGAGGGCCAGGGCATAAAACTTCATTTGTTTTACCATACTAAGCAAACCATTAGCCCGGGTTGGACTAAGATGCTCTTTCAATCCGATTTGATCTAAAAAGTACAAATCAGCACCTGATATTTCTTCAGCTGGTTGGCTATCAAACACTCGTACCAGCAGGGCAATCAAACCTTTGGTAAGGATGGCATCTGAGTCGGCTGTGAAATGTACTTCCGTTTTATCGCCTTCGGCATGCAGCCAAACTCTACTTTGGCATCCTTTAATAATATTGTCGTCGACCTTAAATTGTTCATCAATTAAGGGTAAAGATTTCCCTAAATCAATGAGGTATTCATAACGCTGCATCCAGTCGTCGAACATCTGAAACTCAGCGATAATATCTTCCTGTATTTCTTTAATACTTTGCATTAAAGGCTGTTTATTAAATGTGCGTGACTAATCGCTAAATCTTCTGTGGAGCGCCCCTTATAGGGAGCTGCCAATTTCATCCCTTCCAACTTATCCGGTTCACCCGGACGAACTTTCTTATCTAAAATCGGTAATTGCAAATCAGCATACATCGCTTCGTAATCACTTAATCGCAAGCGGTTTTGAGGCTGCACGCTATTGTCGATAGTCTGCCAGGCCGATTCACTAAAACGGAGGAAATTGTAAATATTGATGCTGGAATCGAGATGTGCGAAATGATCTGACATATCTATAAAATGACTCATCAGCCCCTGAGGCTTTAAAACCCTTTTAAACTCCACCAATATCTCCTTTAAGATTTGAGGGTAAATGTGCTCAAATACATTATTGGAGTGAATGAGGTCGAAGCTCGCATCGGCATCGGTTAAATGGCGGGCATCACCCACACGATAATCCAAATTAAAGGCCAAAAGCAAACTTTCGAAGTCCAGTTTATCGGCTTCCAGAATCATTAATTGCTGCAGGCGATCTTCACGCCAAAAGTCTTTAAACTGCTTGAGTTTATCTTCCTTAAGCCAGGCTTGAAACTTCTGAACCGTTGCCACCAATGCTTCTTGATTCATTAAGCGACTAAGGTCGATGGTACTTACTGATTCGGCCCCAGCCAAATAAAGGCTAATCGGCACAACCGGATACCATCCCGTACCTAATTCCAAAGTTCGAATCCCCGCTAAGGAGCGATCCTTACTGTAAAAACGGAGATGGTCTTCCGCATGCATTAGCTTATCCGAAAAATAGGAATCACTTAAATGCACCCCTTTGGTGATGTATTTCTGAAACCAAAAATTAATACGATGGCTACCCGGTAAAAAGGAAATAATTTTCTGGATTAGCGCTTTAAGGACCCACTTCTTCATAGGCTAAGAAAGCATTGCTTGGGCTTTTTCGAGAGCATCAGCCAGGCGATCGATCTCGGCTTTAGTATTGTAAAAAGCAAAACTGGCGCGGATGGTTCCGGGAATACCAAAATGCTGCATAATCGGTTGAGTACAATGGTGACCGGTTCGCACCGCTACCCCAAGTTTATCGAGGATCACGCCGGTATCATAGGGATGAATATCTCCTAATAAAAAGGAGATCACCGAAGTTTTTTGCTCGGCCTCACCCAATATGCGGAGTTCCGGAAAGCGCTCTTTTAATAGTTGAGTTCCATATTGCAAAAGCTCTTGCTCATAAGCTCCAATGGCCTCTAAGCCAATATCATTCACATAGTCGATGGCGCTTCCCAAAACAATTCCTCCTTCAATATGTGGAGTACCCGCCTCAAATTTATGGGGCAAGCTGGCGTAAGTGGTTTTAGCAAAGGTCACTTCGGCAATCATTTCGCCTCCCCCTTGATAGGGTGGCATTTCTTCCAAAATAGCTTCCTTGCCATAGAGCACGCCAATTCCGGTAGGACCAAATAATTTATGGCCACTGAAGCAATAGAAATCGACATCCAAACTTTGAACATCTACCTTCATATGCGGTACCGCCTGAGCGCCATCTACCAAAATCCAAGCCCCCGCTTCATGAGCCAGGCGAGTCATTTCAGCAATGGGGTTAATGGTTCCCAGAGCATTGGAAATATGATTCACCGCCACCAATCGGGTTCGCTCATTTAGTAATTGGCGATAATCCTCCATTAAAAGTTCCCCTTTATCATTCATGGGAATCACCTTCAATTGGGCACCCGTGCGTTCACAAAGCATTTGCCAGGGAACAATATTACTGTGATGCTCCAGATGGGAAACCAGAATTTCATCTCCGGCCCTAATTAAGCCTTGGGATAAAGAAGAGGCCACCAAATTGATGCTATCGGTAGTACCCTTGGTAAAGAGCACCTCATAGCTATGGGCGGCGTTTAGGTGAGCGCGGACGGTTTCACGAGAGGCCTCGAAGGCATCGGTGGCCTTTTGACTTAAATGATGAACCCCGCGATGCACGTTACTATTGATGGTCGAATAATACTGATCAATAGCCTCAATAACCTGACGAGGCTTTTGAGTGCTTGCCGCATTATCAAAATACACCAGAGGCCGGCCATTTACCTCCTGATCAAGAATCGGAAAGTCCGCCCTGATCTTTTCAATTGGAAAATGAGCCACTGGATTGCTGATCATATCGGGATGCTTATAGTTCGAAATCGAGGTTTACGTTCAATTTCTTGGCAATCTGACGGTTTAACTTCTTCCGCAGAGCCGGGATTTTCACATTACGCAGACCATCATTCGCAAAGGCATAAAGCAATAAAGCTTTGGCCTCTTTTTCAGGAATCCCGCGTGAACGTAAGTAGAACATAGCTTCTTCATCTAATTGACCAATGGTACAGCCGTGCGAACATTGCACATCATCGGCAAAAATCTCAAGCTGGGGCTTGGTATCGATGGAAGCTTTATCGGTAAGCAGGATATTATTATTCTGCTGAAATGCATTGGTTTTTTGGGCATGTGGATGCACCATCACCTTACCATTAAATACACCATGGGCATTAGCATCATAAATACCTTTATACAATTCGTCGGAATAACAATTGGGCACTTTATGATCGGCTAGGGTATGATGATCTACCGTTTGACCTTCATCAATTACGGTAATACCATCCATATGGCTTTCGGTATGTTCTTCTTCGAGGAAGAAGTTCAAATTGTTACGGATAAACTTATTCCCGAAAGAATAGGTTCCCATGGTAACATTACTGCCACGGTATTGACGCACGGCAGTGCTATCGATCAATGATGCGGTTTTAGCATCATTCTGAATCTTATAATAATTGAGGCGTGAATCGCGCAAAGCGAAAATTTCGGTAGCCGTATTGGTTAAAACCGACTGCTCGCTCAAGCTTTGATGACGCTCCAGAATGGTAATTTCTGCATTCTCTTCTACCACCACCAAATTTCGAGGTTGGGCCAAAGTAGCCACCCCATGATCGGTAGTAATGAAGATAATTTCAACGGGCTTATCTACCGTTACATTGCGCTTAATGCGGATGAAGGCACCTTCGCGAGCAAAGGCTGTATTCACGGAGGCCATCGCTTCATTCTCGGGTAAGGCCTTACCAAAGTATTGCTCCGCCACATCCTTGTACTTCGTAAGCATATTGCTGAAGGTACAGATGTCGAAACCCTGATGGGTAGTTTCACTTAACCAAGAGCTGTAATAGCCATCAATGAAAACCAGTTTATAGGTATCTACATCATTCAGAAAAAAGCGCTTGATGCTGCTGAAGTCAACCGTATTTTCATCGTTCACGAAAACGCGAAAATCAGGTTTCAATACTGGCTTCAGATTGGTGTATTTCCACTCCTCATCGCGCTTGGTAGGAAAGCCGGATTTCACAAAGCGTTCGAAGGCTTCGCGCCGACGCGTATGAATGGGACCTTCCGCCTCGCCGTTGAGTTCGTTCTCAAAGACCAGGAAGGAGGACTCGAGTTTGTCTTTTAATGCTTCCACGTCTTTTCCTTTTTAAGCTTCAACCGCTCCTTCTTTCAACCAATCGTAACCCTTGGCTTCCAATTCGAGGGCCAGGCTCTTATCGCCGCTTTTCACAATCTTACCCTTGTGCAAAACATGCACATAATCGGGCACAATGTAATCGAGCAAGCGCTGATAGTGGGTAATTATGATCACCGCATTATCCTTGCTCTTTAACTTGTTTACTCCGTTAGCCACAATGCGCAGGGCATCGATATCCAAACCGGAGTCGGTCTCATCCAAGATCGCCAATTTGGGTTCCAACATGGCCATTTGGAAGATCTCATTACGTTTCTTTTCACCACCGGAGAAACCTTCGTTAAGGCTACGACTTAAAAAGGCATTGTCGATTTCGAGCAAAGCCATTTTCTCGCGCATTTTCTTCAACATCACATTGGCGGGCATGGGCTCCTCACCTCGGGCCTTGCGACTTTCGTTGATGGCGGTTTTAATAAAGTTCGTTACGGTAACCCCAGGGATTTCTACCGGATACTGGAAAGAAAGGAAAATACCTTTGTGGGCTCTTTCATCGGCACCTAAATCAAGAAGGTCTTCGCCTTCGAAATCGATGCTTCCGCCGCTCACTTCATAGTCCTCACGTCCGGCGATTACCGAAGATAGGGTACTTTTCCCTGAACCATTAGGTCCCATGATGGCGTGAACCTCTCCGGCTTTCACCTCAAGGTCGATGCCTTTTAATATTTCTTTGCCTTCAATTCCGGCCTGAAGGTTATTGATCTTTAACATGCTGATTTATTCAAAAATATTATCCTACCGATCCTTCTAAGCTAATGGCCAGCAACTTCTGTGCTTCCACTGCAAACTCCATCGGCAATTGATTTAAGACGTCTTTACAGTAGCCATTTACAATCAGGGCAATGGCTTCTTCCTCGCCAATACCACGCTGGTTACAATAAAAGATTTGATCTTCCCCAATCTTCGAAGTAGTGGCCTCGTGCTCTACTTTGGCCGACTTATTTTGGGTTTCGATATATGGGAAGGTGTGTGATCCACAGCCATTACCCATTAAGAGGGAATCACACTGCGAAAAGTTACGAGCGTTTTCGGCCCGCGAGCCAATGCGTACCAAACCTCGGTAGCTACCATTGGAATGTCCGGCACAAATACCTTTAGAAATAATGGTACTCTTGGTATTCTTACCCAGGTGAATCATCTTGGTTCCGGTATCGGCCTGCTGGTAGTTGTTGGTTACAGCCACTGAATAAAATTCACCTACCGAATTTTCTCCTTTCAAAATGCAAGAAGGGTATTTCCAGGTAACTGCCGATCCCGTTTCCACCTGAGTCCAGGAAATTTTGGCATTGCGCTCACACATTCCCCTTTTGGTAACGAAGTTATACACCCCGCCTTTACCTTCTTTATTACCAGGATACCAGTTTTGAACGGTAGAGTATTTAATCTCTGCATTATCCAGGGCTACTAATTCTACCACCGCGGCATGCAATTGATTCTCATCACGCATGGGGGCGGTACAACCTTCGAGGTAACTCACATAACTGCTTTCATCGGCAATAACCAGGGTACGTTCAAACTGTCCGGTACCCGCTTCGTTAATACGGAAATAGGTACTCAACTCCATAGGGCAACGCACCCCTTTTGGAATATAACAGAAAGAACCATCGGTAAACACGGCCGAGTTTAGAGCGGCATAATAGTTATCGGACTTAGGCACCACGGTACCCAAATATTTTTGCACCAATTCAGGGTGTTCCTGAATGGCATCCGACATAGAGCAAAAGATGATGCCCAATTCGGCTAATTTCTCTTTGAAGGTAGTTTTCACCGATACGGAATCTACTACCACATCCATGGCTACCCCACTCAAACGCTTTTGCTCTTCGAGAGAGATACCGAGCTTTTCGAAGGTTTTCAATAATTCGGGATCCACCTCATCGAGGCTATCCAATTCCTTCTTTTTCTTGGGCGCCGAATAATAGGAAATGGCCTGTAAGTCGGGTTCCGGATAGGTAACATTGGGCCATTTTGGCTCGGTCATTTTCAAAAATTTCCGATAGGCATCCAAGCGCCATTCCGTCATCCACTCGGGTTCCTGCTTTTTAGCGGAAATAATACGAATCACTTCCTCGCTTAAACCCGGAGGCACCTTATCGGCTTCAATATTGGTATAAAAACCGTATTTGTATTCCGAGGCCGTAACCTCTTCCAAATAACTTTCTTCTGTCTTCATCTTCTGGTTTTCAGCCTGTTTTTAAACCGCAAAACTTTCACCGCATCCACAGGTACGAGATGCATTGGGATTGTTAAACGAAAACCCTTTTCCATTAAGCCCTCCACTATACTCGAGGGTGGTTCCCACCAAGTAGAGAAAACTCTTTTTATCTACCAAAATCTTTACGCCTTGATCCTCGAAAAGTTTATCACTTTCCTTCATTTCTTGATCGAAATCCAGCTTATACGACAAGCCACTGCAACCGCCGCTGCTCACCCCTACTCGAACGTAGGTATCTTCCAGGCTCTTTCCGCTCTCCCCCATTAAGCCGCTTATACGCTGCTTTGCTGTATCTGACACTTTGATCATGAGCTATTTAGAATTAGTCAAAATTAATGCAAAGGTAAGGATTAGTCGCGGCTTGAGGAAAAGCCTAAGCAATGATTCATCGAAAATATCGAAGACATTTAGGGCCGAAAACAATTGTACTTTTGCCGCATGGAACAAGAAGAACAATTTTCAAGTCTCAGCAATCTGGGTGAATTCGGTTTAATTGAACGTTTAACCCGCGATTTCCCAATTAAGCAAAGCTCCACTATCAAAGGGATTGGCGACGATGCTGCCATCCTCGAATTTTTAAGTGGGAGAACAGTTGTTTCTACCGATATGCTGGTTGAAGGTGTTCACTTCGACCTCAGCTATATTCCACCTCAGCATTTAGGTTATAAGGCGGTGGCGGTTAATCTATCCGACATCTACGCCATGAATGCTCGTCCTACTCAAATTACCGTAAACATCGCGGTGAGCAATCGCTTCGGAATTGAATATTTGGACAAAATATATGAGGGCATTCGCCATGCCTGCGAAATTTTTGAAGTGGACTTAGTTGGTGGCGATACCACCTCTTCTTATTCCGGTTTAATCCTAAGCATCACCGCCATTGGTGAAGTAGATGAAAACAAGGTAACCGAACGCAGTGGCGCCAAAGAAAATGATCTGTTAGTAGTAAGTGGTGATTTGGGTGGTGCTTATATGGGTCTACAGGTTTTGGAAAGAGAAAAAACGGTTTTCAAATCCAATCCTGATGCGCAACCCGACCTAAGCGAATACAGTTACCCAATTGAAAGGCAATTAAAGCCTGAAGCGCGCAAAGACATTCCTGAATTATTGGAGAAATTAGGCGTTCAACCTACTTCTATGATCGACATTAGTGACGGCCTGAGCTCGGAAGCCCTACATCTTTGCAAGGCATCTGATTTAGGGGTGCGCATTTATGAAGAGAAAATTCCCGTAGATCCGGTAATCTTGAAACTTTGTGAAGAGTTTAAAATCAGCTCTACTACCATTGCCCTTAATGGCGGTGAGGATTATGAATTGCTCTTCACTATTCCTTTGGAAGATCACGATAAAATTAAAGGCAATCCGCACCTTACGGTAATTGGTCACATGTGCGAAAAGGCTGCCGGCACCAACTTAGTAGCTCGCGATGGCGCTGAAGTTCCATTGCAGGCACAAGGTTGGAACGCCCTGCAACAGGATCAGGATTAATTAGTCTCCCCTCCGTTCACGGAGATAGGCCAACATTCCATTAAAAATCCGCTCCCTTTCCAGCTCATTACAGCAGGTTACGGAAGTGGCATAGGACCGATGCAGTTCAAACTCATCATTAAAATGGGCGCATAAACCGGCATCCCGAAAGGTGACGAAATTGGCATTACTCAAGGCTGTCATCAAAAGCCGAAGGTTAGGCGATTCCAGCATCCCCCCATTGTTCATGGTGAGGAAATCCGTGAAGAGCAAATCGATCTTACCTCCATTCGATTTTTGCCCTTTGATGCTCCAATCTTTATAATCGAGGAGCTTGGCTTCCATAATTTCATAGATATCGCGACGGTAATACTGATCGATACTATTGAGACTGCAATACCATTCAATCATTTGAAATTGATTTTCCAGCACATTGCGATTCCAAATCTCTACGCTGCTTAAATGCTGATACAAGCGAAAGACCTCCCAGCACAGGGTATAAGTCTCGATATTGAGCCTTTGTACCCCTCCGCCTTTTAGTTGATTGGTCCAAAGGGAGATCTTAAATTCCGCTAAACGCCGATCGGCCAAAAAGAAAAATAAGGGTAGATCCCTAGCCACATATTTCAAAACACTATTGTGCTTCAAAGCCGTTTCAAAGCGCTTGATAATCCCTTTTAGATAGGCCTCCAACTCTTGACGGCTGCGAAAACTACTATAGTGTGTAATAAAGGTATTGGGACGTAATATGCTCTTAAAAGCCAGCTCCAATATGTGGGGATAATTGTAAATGATCTGTCCAAATTGCTCCAAACTCAATTTGGTTTCGCCGATCATTTTTCGACGAGCGGTGCTATAATCGACATCTAAAATGTCTTGCAACCATTTGATAACCGTATCATCCTGACCGATACCCTTGCGCAAGGCGTCCATCACCTCGCTTTGAAATTTCATTGCCCCCATTTTACAGTTTCTGCGCTTTAATTTTCACTTCACAGGCAGAAGCTGCCAGAAAGCGATCCAGTTATGGGGGTACCTTGGACAAATATAAAAGCTTAGACTAAAGAAGCAAGGCCGAAAGACCTTAGCCCAAGCCTCTTAGAAAGGAATGAGGCTTGGGGAAATAAAAAATTCAAGAGTCTTAATAATTGAACTATAAGTACAATTTTGCTGATTCAGTGGGATATTTTACCAATGAAAAAAAGCAATCTGGTGATCGCTTCGCCAAATACTAAAAAGCCCTTACTATCGCAGTAAGGGCTTTTTTAGGGGTTCTTTTAAGAAATGCTTGAAGGCTGGAATAAGCTTTTCCGGCTCTTCGAAATGCGACATATGACCTTCTTCCAAAATCAAGCCTTGGACCGCATGATGCTCCAATTGCTCTTGCAGCATCTCAAAATCCAAAGCAGGATCTTTCCGCGAGGCCACAAATAAAATCGGATAGGGCGCAAAGGCCAGAATCGCCTCTCGGTCGGCCCGAATTTTCATTCCTTCCAAGGCCGCCACAACGCCTTGTGCCGAAGTTCGCAAAGCATCCTTCTTAGCTGCATTCACCTCCTTGCGTAGACTTTTGCGATTAGCTTCACTAAAAAGCATGGGTACGGCAGTGCGGATATAAGCCTGTGGATCTTGCTTTACCAGGGCAATAGCCCGATCGCGATTCAGCTTTTTCTCATCCGAATCTGCTCGACTATTAGAGTTCATCAGAACCATACCCCGGATATTATCGGGGTACCTTTCGGCGAAAGCCAAGGCCACATAACCTCCCATGGAATGCCCCACCAGAAAAACCTTGCGCAGCGAAAGGCGATGCACCAGGGCCATCACCACTTCGGCCATCTCCTCCATGCTATGGATATAGCCCAGGTTTTCGGAGTCGCCATGTCCGGGTAAGTCCAAGCTAATCTTGCGGATGGTCTTGGGGAGTTGCGGCCACAAAGTCTTCCACATATTGCGACTTTCAAGGAAGCCATGCAAGAATATCACGGCCGGCCCTCTACCCTCTTCTTCAGCTACAAAGCGAGCTCCTTTATAGCGGAACTCAAAGGTGTGCATTAGCTATTCATCATTTCTTCAATCTCCTCTACCTCCTTAGGAATACCGGCAGTAAGATTGATGTTTTCCTTTTCTCCGATCACAATATCATCTTCGATACGAATACCAATTCCTTCTTCAGGAATGTAGATGCCCGGCTCACAGGTAAAGACATTTCCCGCCTCCATTTTCTCCGTCCACAGACCTACATCGTGCACATCTAAACCGATATAATGTGAAGTACCATGCATGAAGTACTTCTTATAGGCAGGCCAGTTTGGATCTTGATTTTTCACATCAATGGCATCAATTAATTTAAGGTCTAAGAGTTCCTTAGTCATTAATTCGCCTACTTCTTTGTGGTATTCATGCAATTGATTTCCGGGACACAGTAATTCCATGGAAGCCTTCATCACCCGTAGAACGGCATTGTACACCTGTTTCTGGCGATCGCTAAAACGACCATTTACCGGAAAACAACGGGTAACATCACTAGCATAATTAGCATACCAGTTCCCGCAGTCGAATAAAACCAGGTCGCCATCCTTACACTCCTTATCATTCTCGATATAATGTAAAACGCAGGCACTGGCACCGGAAGCAATAATGGGGGTGTAACTGAAGTCGGGAGAACCATTGCGCTTATACTCATGGATAAACTCCGCTTCCAGTTCGTATTCCATCACCCCAGGCTTCAAGAACTTCAATACGCGATTAAAAGCCTTGGTATTAATGGCCGAAGCTTTACGCATGATTTCCACTTCGATAGGCGATTTAATAGCGCGCAGACGATGCATGATAGGAGCACTGCGATCGTAGTGATGCATAGGATACTGCTCCATAATCCATTTACGGAAACGCTGGTCGCGGGTTTCTACCGGACTACTGGCACGTAAATGCTCATTGCTATTAAGGAATACCGTTTTGGCTTGCGACATCAAGTCTTTAAAGACCTTTTCAAAATCACTTAACCAGAATACCGTTTGAATGCCGGTTTGCTTAGTAGCCTGATCCTGGCTAAGCTTAGCGCCTTCCCAGCGGGCCAGATGTTCATTTGTTTCTACTACGAATAGAATTTCTCGATGAGCCGGATTATAGGCATCGGGAAATAATACCAAGATCGTTTCTTCTTGGTCTACCCCGCTGAGATAGAAGAGATCACGATTTTGAACTAAGGGCAAGGTACCATCAGCATTGGTAGGCATAATATCGTTGGCATTAAAAACCGCGAGTGCTCCCGCCGGTAAATGCTCAATAAAGCGTTTTCGATTGCTGATAAACAGTTGCGGGTCAATAGGATCGTAACGCATGTATATTTTTTTGAGATTTCCGCAAAGTTAGAAATTAAGCAACGGCTTAAAGAGCCTCAAAAGAAGGCCTTTTGTTTAATCATTCTAAATAAAGACCCTTATTGGTGAATCGGCCTCGCTTCTTAAATTTGCCTAAACACAATCGGCTAATACTAACTATGGCAAAATCAGGGATTTTAGGTTCATCCATCGCAAAGAAATACTGGATGTCGCTCACCGGGCTGTTCTTAATCAGCTTCTTGATCGTCCACCTCCTGGGTAACCTGCAACTACTGGACCTCAGCGTTGAAGGTCAGGAAAAGTTCAACGCGTATGCAAAATTCATGACGACTTTCCCTTTGATTAAGATCGTGAGTTACTTGCTATACTTCAGCATTTTGTTTCACGCGGTAGACGGTATTTACCTGGCGATGCAAAATCGCAAAGCTCGCCCCGAGCGCTATCGCAGTTGGAAACCCAACCGCAATTCGATTTGGGCTTCTCGTAATATGGGTCTATTAGGCACCATTATTTTAGTATTCATCGTATTGCACATGAGCCAATTCTGGTATGTAATGCACTGGGGTGAAATTGGCACCGATGCTCAAGGCAACAAAAACCTGGCAGCAGTGGTAATAAAAACCTATCAGGACGGCAGCGCCGGAATGATTATGGTTCTTTTATATGTTCTCTCCATGGCGGCCATAGCCTTCCACCTATGGCACGGTTTCGCGAGCGCCTTCCAAACCTTTGGCCTCAACCACAAACGCTATACCCCAGCCATTAAAAAACTGGGCTACGCTTTCTCAGTGATCGTTCCGCTTTTGTACGCGATCATTCCGGTATTCATTTTAATGGCTAAAAACTAAACGCAATCTCCATGATCTTAGATTCGAAAATTCCAGAGGGGCCACTCGAGAAGAAGTGGCAAAACCACAAAGCCAATATTCGATTGGTAAACCCTGCCAACAAAAGGAATATCGATGTTATTGTTGTTGGAACGGGATTGGCTGGTAGCTCTGCCGCTGCTTCTTTAGCGGAAATGGGCTACAATGTAAAAGCATTTTGCTTCCAGGATTCTCCTCGTCGTGCACACTCGATTGCTGCACAAGGGGGTATCAATGCTGCCAAAAACTACCAGAATGATGGTGACTCTGTTTACCGTCTTTTCTACGATACCATTAAGGGGGGCGACTACCGCTCTCGTGAGGCCAATGTATACCGCCTAGCGGAAGTATCGGCCAATATTATTGACCAGGCCGTTGCTCAGGGTGTTCCTTTCGCCCGCGATTACGGTGGCAACCTCGATAACCGTTCTTTCGGTGGGGTGCAGGTAAGCCGTACCTTTTATGCTAAAGGTCAAACCGGTCAGCAATTATTATTAGGAGCTTATTCGGCCCTAAGCCGCCAAATCTCTAAGGGTAAGGTAAAGATGTACAACCGCCACGAAATGCTGGAGATCGTAATGGTCGATGGCAAAGCACGCGGTATCATTGCCCGTAACCTGGTAACTGGCGAAATTCAACGCCATGGTGCCCACGCGGTAGTATTAGCCTCTGGTGGTTACGGAAACGTATTCTTCCTTTCTACCAATGCCATGGGATCTAATGGTTCTGCGGCCTGGAAGGCACACCGCAAAGGCGCACATTTCGCCAACCCATGCTTTACTCAAATTCACCCTACTTGTATTCCAGTTTCGGGCGAGCATCAGTCTAAGCTTACGCTGATGAGTGAGTCGCTTCGTAATGATGGTCGTATTTGGGTACCTAAAGATATCAAGGACGCCGAAGCAATTCGCGCGGGTAAATTGAAGCCAACCGACCTTCCCGAAGAAAAACGCGATTACTATTTAGAGCGTCGTTATCCTTCCTTCGGTAACCTGGTGCCTCGTGATGTGGCCTCTCGTGCTGCTAAAGAGCGTTGCGACGAAGGTTATGGTGTGAACGCTACCGGTGAAGCGGTATATCTCGATTTTGCTGCGGCGATTGAGCGTTATGGGAAAACCGAAGCCAATATTAAAGGCATCGAAAACCCTAGTGCGGAAGAAATTCGCAAAATGGGTAAAGAAGTAGTGGAAGCCAAATATGGTAACCTCTTCGCGATGTACGAAAAGATTGTGGACGACAATCCATACGAAACCCCAATGATGATTTACCCAGCAGTACACTATACTATGGGTGGTATTTGGGTAGATTATAACTTAATGACTTCCGTACCCGGTCTCTTTGCTCTGGGTGAAGCCAACTTCTCCGACCACGGTGCTAACCGCTTGGGAGCTTCTGCTCTGATGCAAGGATTAGCTGATGGTTATTTCGTAATTCCTTACACTATTGGTGATTACTTGGCCGACGAAATTCGTACCGGTGCTATAGACACCAATCACGAAGCCTTCGCACAGGCGGAAGCCGAAGTAAAAGGAACCATCGATAAATTGATGAACACTGCCGGTGAGCATAGCGTGGACTACTACCACAAGAAATTGGGTCACATAATGTGGAACAAGTGTGGTATGGCTCGTAATGCGGAAGGTTTGAAAGAAGCGATCAGCGAAATTCAAGCTTTACGTGCTGAGTTCTGGCAAAAGGTTCGCGTTCCTGGTGGAGCGATGGAAATGAACCCTGAACTAGACAAAGCGATGCGAGTAGCCGACTTTATGGAATTAGGTGAACTGATGTGTATGGATGCCTTAACTCGTGAAGAATCTTGTGGCGGTCACTTCCGCGAAGAATTCCAAACCGAGGAAGGTGAGGCCTTACGTCGCGATGATGATTTCGCCTTCGTATCCGCCTGGAAATACAATGGCGAACCTAAGGACGCCGAACTGGTTAAAGAAGATCTGATCTTCGATAATGTGGAATTGAAAACCCGTAGTTACAAGTAATCATTAAAACATTGCTCATGGATCTGAAATTAAAAATCTGGCGTCAAGCCAACCAAAATAGCAAAGGAGAACTTAAGGACTACGCGATTAAAAACGTGAGTGCCGACAGCTCCTTCCTCGAAATGATGGATCAACTGAATGAAGAGTTGATCGATAAGGGTGATGATCCCGTAGTATTCGACCACGACTGTCGTGAGGGAATCTGCGGAATGTGCTCTCTTCATATTAATGGTGAGCCTCATGGCCCCGAAAATGCCACTACTACTTGCCAGTTACACATGCGTAAGTTTAAGGATGGGGATACCATTTTCATTGAGCCTTGGAGAGCCCGTGCTTTCCCGGTAATCAAAGACCTTTCGGTAGATCGTGGTGCTTTTGACCGCATCATCGAGGCTGGTGGTTATGTAAATGTGAATACCTCTGGAAATACTTTGGATGCCAACGCCATTCCAGTACCTAAGGCAGATGCCGATGAAGCTTTCAATGCAGCTACCTGTATTGGATGTGGTGCCTGTGTGGCCGCTTGCCCTAATGCCTCGGCCATGCTTTTCGTATCGGCCAAGGTTTCGCAATTAGCCCTTTTACCTCAAGGTAAGGTGGAAGCGAAGGATCGCGTATTACACATGGTAAACCAAATGGATTTGGAAGGCTTTGGTAACTGTTCCAATGTTGGGGCTTGCGCCGAAGAATGTCCAAAAGAAATCTCTCTGGAAAACATTGCCCGCATGAACCGCGAGTATCTGGGAGCAAGCTTAACCAGCACGAAGTAGGAATTAGATTCTAGACGATAGAATTTAGACTATAGATTTGAGAAGCCCGGCCTTTTGGTCGGGTTTTCTTTTTACAATCAATGCATGTCAATTTAACGGAATTAATATGCCTACCAGAATTACCTATCTTCCGAAGCAATTGCTGTTTCCTATGCAAACCTTTAAGATACTCATTTGCCTAATCAGCTTCCTGGCCATTAACCCCATTCAAGCCCAATATTTTCTTCCCAAGCCTCAGGTATTGGCAGCCGCGAAAGTCAAATCCATTTCGGTGCAAAAGATTGCCTTGCGGCAGGAAAAAATGGGCAAGCCCGAGGCCTTAGATCCCGATTTTCAACGCTCGGAAGCCATTTTAATCACTTACTTTTTTAATGATCGTGGATTAATCGACTCCGTATATCATGGTCCCAAAGAAGATGGCTCTTACTATAAAAAAGAGGTGCTACTTTATGATTCGCTAGGCAGAATAATGGAGGTTTCAAGCACTGGGATGAGTGGGGAAGTCATCAGTAAGACTGAGGTAGTTAAAACGGAAGATGGCAATTGGTATATCCCTTCCTGGGATCGAGGTGTTTTGAACTCGGAACTGTATAGCCGCCCGGACTCTATCGTGTACAAGAGCATCATGTACCGTGGCTATGGGAAGTATAAATCTAAAATGATCTACCTCTACGATACGCTTCTGGATCTACGCAGTGAAACCTGGTATCAAAATGATGAAATTCAATCTCAACGTACGTATCAATGGATATCCGATCAGGGCAAGCCCCAGCGTTTTATCTATTCCGAATATGTAAAGGGCGAGACAGAAGAAGCCAAGATCGAGACTTATGATGTCGACAGCACCGGCATGGTAATTAATGAGCTCAATGGTTTGATTTGGGATCCCTTCCGCAGTGAAAATTTCTTCGAACGCTTCAAGATGTTCAAGGGCTTAAAACATTATCATCAGGATATGTTTAGAGAGGAAGAAATTGTCCATGAACTGGAAAAATCCGAGCTCCTAAGTTTTGATGGCACGGAGATCGTTTTTCGCTACGTTTTTAGTTACAGCTATTATTGAGAATGCGATTAAAACGAATTATCCTTAGCCTGGGTCTGGTCTCTTTCCTACTTATAATGGCCGTTTTTCTCTGGCCCCGCAGCTATGAGGTAGCAGCCATCCAAGAGCGAACTGGCACACAATTCTGGCAGCTTAAAACCGGTTCCCGTATTGCTTATTACACAATTCCTGCCAGTGGTGAAATCCAAAATTCACCCATCATTTATTTACATGGTGGCCCGGGAGGCTTAATTAAAGATGAAGCTATCGCCACCCTAAAACCCTTAGCTGAGCTTGGGCATTCACTTTATTTCTACGATCAAATTGGTTCGGGGCATTCTGCCCGATTAGAGGACATCAGTGCATACAGTGTACAAAGACATCAAGCCGATCTCCTCGCCATTATTGATGAGATCGGGGCCGAAAAAGTAATCTTGGCCGCTCATTCCTGGGGCTGTTTATTAGCCGTAAACTTTTTGCAAGATTATCCCGAGCGAGTGCAAAGCATGATTCTGGATGGCCCCGGTCCTATTCTACCTATTCGCCATGAATTGGCGGAACAAAGCCCTCCCGATAGCCTACATTTAATCACACCTGAATTCAGTAACCGGGATGCTATCGACAAATGTTATAATTGGCGTGCTCGCCTCATTTTAAAGTATGCGCATCGCTTCCAATCAAAGCTAGCCTCGGATGAAGAGGTCGATGCTTTTTTTACCTACCTCAATCAGGAACTCAGTAAGTCCACGTTTTGCAATGGCTCTGAAGCAGGACACTTTCCAGGAGGCAGTGGCTACTACAGTCATCTGATGACTATCCAAAGTTTCAATAGCGTAGAAGACAGACGAAACCTACTTGGAGAAGTAGATCTACCAATACTGATTCTTAGAGGCCAATGCGATAATCAAGCCTGGGGCTTTACTAAAGAATACTTGAAACTCTTTAAAAATTCCCGATTAGAGATTATTAATAATGCGGGACATGCCATTTTAATTAGTCAAGCTGAAATGTACCAAGAGCATGTACGCCGCTTCCTATTGCAGAATAATTGATAATCGATCCAAATTAGCTAGCCAAGCTTATTTCCTTAGTATTAGGGCATATTCCTTGTCTTAGTGTTCACCGCAGTCTTTGAGCATATGGCCTTTTTCTTTCACAAAGACTAAGGCCCCTAATAATGCGTTAAAGGCTCAGTTGATAGAACATTAATACTTATTTTTGCCCTCCTTAAATCATTACGACTTGTCTGAGGCATTAGTCATTATACCAACCTACAACGAGAAGGAAAACATCGAGCGAATTATCCGTACGGTATTCGCTTTGCGTACCGATTTCCACGTCTTGATCGTAGATGACAACAGCCCGGATGGTACCCAAGACATTGTTAAGCACCTGCAGGGTGAATATGAGCATAAGCTTTTCCTTCTTCCAAGGGCGGGAAAACAAGGCTTAGGCACCGCTTATATAGCCGGTTTTAAATGGGCGCTGGAGCATCCTTATCAATTCGTATTTGAGATGGATGCCGATTTTTCGCATGATCCTCACGATCTCGAAAAACTGTATGCCGCCTGCAAAGATGAAGGCTATCACATGTCGGTGGGCTCGCGTTATGTAAGAGGCGTAAATGTGGTAAACTGGCCTATGAGCCGAGTATTACTGAGCTACTTTGCTTCTCGTTATGTCCGAATTATTTTGGGGATTCCCGTAGAAGATACCACCGCCGGTTTTGTTTGCTACCGCCGGGAAGTACTTGAAAAAATCAATTTCGCTAAAATTCGATTTGTGGGCTATGCCTTCCAGATTGAAATGAAATTCATCACCTATAAGCTGGGCTTCAAAATCAAAGAAGTTCCAGTGATTTTTACCGACCGAACCTTAGGTAACTCCAAGATGAGCACAGGCATCATCAATGAAGCTATCTTTGGGGTCTTGAAACTTAAACTCCGAAGTCTACTCAGACGCCATCAATAGCATTTTTTCAATGAAAAAATTTCTGATTAAAAATGCACGCCTCGTAAACGAAGGCGAAGTTCAGGAACGCGACCTCTACATTGCTGAGGGCCGTATCGTGAAGATTGATCAGAACCTAAGTCAGCGCGATAGCGACACTACCATAATCGATGCCGCGGGATCATTCGTATTACCCGGTATCATTGACGATCAAGTGCATTTTCGCGAACCCGGCTTAACTCACAAAGGCGATATTTACAGTGAATCTCGCGCCGCTGTGGCCGGTGGAATTACCTCCTATATCGAGCAACCCAATACCAAACCTGCAGCCACAACTATCGAGAAGTTGGAAGAGAAATACGCTCTGGCAGCTGAAAAGTCCTGGGCCAATTATGGCTTTAACTTAGGGGGTGCCAATGATAATATTGATGAGATCCGCAAATTAGATCCCACCAAAGTACCCGGTGTAAAAGTATTTATGGGCAGCAGTACCGGCAATATGCTGGTAGATGATCGCAAGGCCCTGGAATTGATTTTTTCCGAATCGCCAGTTCCGGTAATTACCCACTGCGAAGACGAAGAAACCATCCGCACCAATTTGGCTAAAGCCATGGAAGAATATGGCGACGATATCCCAATGGAAATGCATCCGGATATCCGCAGTCGCGAGGCTTGCCTGCTTTCTTCCAGCATGGCGGTAGAACTGGCTAAAAAGCACAATACCCGTTTGCACGTATTCCACATAAGCACGGCAGATGAATGTGATTTATTCGAAAAGGATGTTCCCCTCGAAGAAAAATTGATTACCGCTGAAGCCTGTGTGCACCATCTTTGGTTTAGCCGTGAAGACTATAAGCAAAAGGGCAGTCATATTAAATGGAACCCAGCGGTTAAAGAAGCTTCTGATCGCGACGCCATTTTAGAAGCGGTTATCGATGGTCGTATTGATGTATTAGCCACTGATCATGCTCCTCATACTCTCGAAGAGAAGAACAATCCCTACACCTCGGCTCCCAGCGGTGGTCCCTTGGTTCAGCACTTCCTTCCGGCGATGATGGAATTTGTACGGGATGAAAAATTGCCCATTGAATTATTAGTAGAAAAAGCCTGTCATAATCCTGCCAAGATCTTCAACATCAAAGATCGTGGCTTCTTACGCCAAGGCTATTGGGCTGATATAACTATTGTGGATCCTAGTCGCCCCTGGCGTGTGGCCAAAGAGAACATTCTCTATAAATGTGGCTGGTCTCCATTCGAAGGCACCACCTTTAGAGCTAGGGTTTCCCACACTTTCGTGAATGGCGCCCTGGTTTATGAAAATGGCAAGGTCCTTGAAACCAAAGCTGCACAACGCCTCGAATTTGATCGTTAAACGCATTATCCTCATCCTGATTGGCTTAAGCTTTTTACAAGCCTGCGGACCCGATGCCCCACCCAAATCGGAAGACATTCCTGATTGGGTAATCCCCGAGGATAAAATGGTGAAAATGCTCACCGACGTACACATTATTGAAGGCGCCCGCATTGGCACCAAAGTTTTAGGAGATAGCTTAAGTGCTAAGGATCATTACGATGTGCTATGGAAAAAGTATCAAATTAGCCCTGAAATTTACGATAGCTCTTTCCGCTTTTACAGCCGTAATGCTGAACGCATGGACCTGATGTACGAAGAGGTACTAACCAACCTCACTAAACTGAGTTCCGAAGTACAAGCCAATGGTGCCGAGGAGGACAATGAAAAAGAGGCAGATTCCTAAACGGGAAAATCTTGGCGATAGCATTCAGCGATAAAAGCAACACTGCTATTAATATCCCTAAACTCTATCCCAAGCTCACGGCGCGCCTTATCATTCTTATAATAGTATTTCCCCTGAGCAGTGCGAGCTGTTTCCTTTGTCACTAAAGGCCTAGAGCCGGTGATTTTACTTTTCAAAGCTTCCCAACGCCAGGCAATTCCCGCCAACCAGGGCTTTACTTCCAAACTGGGAGGCGACACCTTCAAGGCTTTAGCAATTTCTGTGAATAAAGATTGATAGCTTCGGTTTTCCGCCGCAATAATGTATCGTTCCTTTTGTTCTCCGGCCGCTAAAATGCACAGGGCCTCTACCACATCACGAACGTCAACATAGGCGTTTATCCCCTGAGTATAGAACTTAAATCCCTCAGCGATATTTCTGAAAATAGCCGCTGATCCATCATTCCAGGTTCCTGGGCCCAAAATGATACAAGGGTTTACCATCGCAGCCGATAAGCCCTCTTCAATACCCCGCCAAACTTCCATTTCAGCGGCGTATTTACCCTTGGCATAATTCGAGTTCTCCTTAGTTTCTACCCAATAGCTTTCCTCGTCAAACTCATGTTGATCCGGTTTTCGACCCAAAGCTGCTACACTGCTCACATGTATAAAGCGGGAAACTTGATGATGCAAAGCCGAATTCACCACATGAGCCGTAATCTTACGGTTTCCCTCAATTAAGGTTCTTTCATCGCGGGGATCAAAGGATACAACTGCAGCGGTATGGTAAAAGATGGAGGTTCCAAGCACTGCCTCGTCTACCTCAATGGGGTCCAGGAGATCGGCTTCCTTCCATTCCAGATTCATCTGGAAATCAGACAAATTATCGCCATAATAGGCAAAGATGCGCTCCACTAAGCTGCGGTCTGAAGAAGCCCTGTGTAAGGCCCTTACCTGCTTGCCTTCTTTGAGCAGTCGGTGCACTAAATGTGAACCCACTAATCCGGTAGCGCCACTTACGGTATGCAACATCTTTTTTTTGCGAAGTTAATTATCCCGCTTTAATGCCCGCCCTCTAAGGGCAATGCTATAATTTTGCGAGGAAAATATTTTCGGATGAGCAATTTTGTAGAAGAATTACGCTGGCGCGGGATGTTGCATGATGCCATGCCCGGTACTGAGGAGCAATTAGCTAAAGAAATGACTTCAGCCTATGTGGGTATCGACCCAACCGCTGACTCCTTGCATATCGGTCACCTGGTGAGTATTATGATGTTGCGTCATTTCCAAAATGCCGGTCACCGTCCTCTGGCCTTAGTTGGTGGAGCCACAGGTATGATTGGTGATCCTTCTGGAAAAAGCAAGGAACGTAATCTGCTCGACGAAGCCGCTCTTCGCCATAACCAAGATGCCATCAAGGCTCAATTAGCCCTCTTCCTGGATTTCGATAGTGATGCCCCCAATGCCGCTCAATTGGTGAACAACTACGATTGGATGAAGGAATTCAGCTTTCTGGATTTCATTCGCGATGTAGGGAAGCACATTACTGTGAACTACATGATGGCCAAGGATTCGGTTAAGAAACGCTTGAGTGGCGAAGGTGAAGGCATGTCTTTTACCGAATTTACCTACCAATTGGTTCAGGGATACGACTTCCTGCACCTTTACCGTGAGTTCAATTGCAAATTGCAAATGGGCGGATCAGACCAGTGGGGAAACATCACCACCGGAACGGAGCTCATTCGTCGTAAAGAAAGTGGTGAGGCATTTGCCTTAACCTGTCCCTTGATAACCAAGGCAGATGGAGGAAAATTTGGGAAAACCGAAGAAGGCAATGTTTGGTTAAGCGCCAAATACACCAGCCCTTACAAGTTTTACCAGTTTTGGCTCAATACTTCGGATGCTGATGCCGAGCGCTATATCAAGATTTTCACCATGCTAAGCAAGGAGGAAATTGTTAGCCTGGTTGAGGCACATCAAGCCGAAGCGCATCTCCGCCAATTGCAAAATCGCCTGGCAGAAGAGGTAACCACCATGGTGCATGGAAAAGACGCCCTGGATAAGGCCATTAAGGCTTCCCAAATCCTGTTTGGAAAAAGTACTGAGGAAGATCTGCGCGATCTGGATGAAGAAACCTTATTGGATATTTTCAGCGGAGTTCCCCAATTCGAAATCAGTGCAGCTCAGCTAGCTACTGAACCCGAAATTGTAAACTTCCTGGCTGAGGAAACCAATATTTTCCCTTCTAAAGGTGAGGCCCGTAAAATGGTTCAAGCCAATGGTGTAAGCATTAATAAGAGCAAGGTAGGGATGGACAAAAAGATCGGTGAAGCGGATCTGATTGCCGGTAAATTTATCCTAGCACAAAAAGGCAAGAAGAACTATTTTTTAGTGCGCGTAAATTAAAGAGCGAGGAAGGTATAGATGATATCTTCCATCACCTCTTTTTGCGAATCACTTACTTTATAGAAATAGTAGATTTTAAAGTCTCCGTCTTCCACGAATTCTTTGATCTTCTCTATTTCTACCGTATGATCATTGGTGATAATGGTATAAGGGCTAGAGCCGCGGAATACAACGATAAGGCGGAAGTCTTTTTGCTCGGAGCTCACCTTATCGGTTTCATAAATTACCTGGGCTTCAAAGCCTTCAAACTCGCGTGATTCCGCATCGTTGGCCTCCCAAAGTTCCGCAAATCGCTCTTGTTGCTCACTGCGGTTCTTCAAGGCTAAAATTTTGGAAATCTCTTCTTCAGGGATACTACCATCTTCAATCTTAGTTTCGAAAACATATCCTTGTACTACTGCGCAAAGACGAGTATCACTGCGAAATCCTTTCAGGGTATCGATATCATATAAACGCAGAGCTTCCAAAGCCTGGCCAATTTTTGCCCCTTCCTCATCATAAAAGGCTGCTCCGGCCGAAAGACGATTATCTGCTACATCCGCTGGTTTCAAAAACACTTTTTTGCGCGCCTTATACCAGCCATCTTCTGGCTCATAAGTGTAGATATGTTCACCAGCGTTCAGCTCAAAAATGGCAGAGCCACGGGCCTTTTCGGAGAACTGGGCCTTTTCTTCCAAAATTTGAGCTTCCAATGAATAGCCGGTAAATACCGCTAAAAAACTAAGAAGGAGAATGGTTCTTTTCATATTAATCAATTCGCTCATAAAACGTTAAAAGCAGTTTTTTAGTTGGTTAGCCAATCATAAGATTACAACCACGCACCTCAGCGCGATCAAAGCGTCCTAAAACTTCGAAACTAGCATCTTCATAACAACGACCCAAATCCTGGGTTTCAATAAAGGCGCAAGTATCCATATTGGCCAGATCGATAATGTTGAGCCCACCGGTTTTACCAAAGGATGCCCTGCTAAATGGATCTTCCATTTCTCGACTATAAACCCGCATGGAATCGGGTGGGTAAAAGAGCCCATCTCCCCGACTATAAGCCTGCGAAAAAAGCTCTGTCATTCCATATTCAGAATGAATAGCATCAACTTGAAAGGCCCCTTTAAATATCTGATGCAAATCCGCTCGAATTAACTCTTTACGTCGGCCCTTCATACCTCCGGTTTCCATAATAATTTGACCGGATAGATTCTGAGGAAATTGCTCAGCCAGGTCCCATAAAGCAAAGCTTACGCCCAGTAATAAAATCTTTTTTCCAGCTGCTTGCTTGGCTTTAAGCTTATCTGCCAAAGCTTCTAAATTATGCAGGTAAAAGCCACTATCAGGATCGCCACTTAAATTAATAAAGTGCTGAGCCATGCGCACCAATGAAGATCCTTCACGCTCCAGATAAGCGGGCAGAAGGGCTAAGACACAAAGTTCTTGAATGGGTCCATAAGTGGCTTCAAAAATTCTTTGGGTTCGGAGATCGTAAAAATCGGGATCATAAGCCGCATGTTTACTTTGGCCATAGCCTCCGGTTCCGGAACTGCGGAAAAACAATTCGGGTTCCGCTTTAAAAATGCTAAGCTGTTTTTGTTTGAAGAAACCGATGGGTAAAAATGGGATGTCTTCCAGGCTATTTACCCGGTCTGGAGTTCCTTTCACATAGTCACACCATTGCCGGTAAACAGGATTATGCTTGTATTGAATTTGAAATAAGTCCATTGCGGCCTTTTCAAATTCCAACTTTTCTCCCGAGCCTAGCGTCTCTTTTATACCTTGGTAAGCGGAAATTTTATTCGCTTCTTGTACGTTTGTAAACATATGCCAATGCGCTTCACAAAGATACTTATCCTCGCGAGCCTCAGTTTGTTTCTGATCATTGCCTGCGAACAAAATCAAAAATTTGGTGATGTTCCCAGCCTAAGCTGGCGTAAAGCGAGCTTTCGTTATCTGGGTGATACTGCCGATAACCGACGGGTTATAGACCTTACCGTTTATTTTACCGATGGTGATGGAGATATTGGCCGCGAAGACGAAAATAGCTCCGACACCTGTGATCTGGATAATTACGAACGCTTCTTAGAGCGCTATGACCTCTTTATTTACTACTATGAACAGGTGAATGGCGAATTCCGCGAAATAAACCCACAAGACAGCTGCCTGCCTTTCCACAACATCTTACCTAACCTCACCCCTACCGGGCAAAATAAAACCCTGGAAGGGGAAATAACCACTCCCTTCGACTATGCCAATTTCCCGGTATTCAATACCGATTCGATTCGCTTTGAATTTCTATTGATAGACCGAGCCGGGCATGAAAGCTCCCGAATAATCGGGAAACCTATCGCCATAGATTAATTAGTACTTATAGCTCTGATGGATAGCGCTACTTACATTGGTAGCGTGATCTACAATGCGCTCCATTTCTGCTAAAAGATCGGAATAGTACATCCCGCTCTGAATACGGTATCTACCCTTCTCTACTTTATCGATATAATCACTTTTTAAACGACTAAAAAGCTCGTTTACATTGCGTTCTACCTTACGAGCCTCCTCGTAGAAACTTTGATTTTCCTCAGCGTCCACATTTTTCACCATCAGGTCTAAACTACGAGACACTAATTCGGATAACTGCATTACGCTATTGCGCATTTCCGGGGTGAAATAAGCCTTTTGTTGTTTGCGATTGGTAAGATTCCTACTTACTTCTAAGTAGATATCGCCAATACGCTCTAAATAATTGGCTACATGCAACATGCTGCGCACTCGACCCGATCCTTCGGCACTTAAATCCGATTGACTCACCTTACTGAGGTAATTGGAAATCTCCATTTCCATCCGATCCGAAATATCCTCATACTTCTGAAGCTTAGCCACATAAGACTCCAGCTTCTTTTCGTCCATTTCCGTAATCAGGAGTGGAATAAATTTATAGGCCTTGCGAATAAGATCGGCGAACTTCACCAATTCTTTTCGAGCTTCAATCATGGAGAGCTCAGGCGTAGCCAATAGGCTGCTGCCGATATAGTCCAGGCTAAAGAGCTCATCTTCGCTACTGCGTGAGGGCACCATCCAGGTGGCAACCTTAACCAGAAACTGCACCAGGTTATAGAAGATAAGCAGATTTAGCAGGTTAAAAGTGGTATGGAATAAGCTCAAGGCCAAAGGAATAACCTGGTCATTATCCATGGGGTTTGCCCCGAAGAGTATATCACTGAGATAGGCAATTACATTGAGGAAGGGGCCAATCAATAATACCGCCCAAATCACCCCTAAGAAGTTAAAGAGAAAATGCGTCCGTGCGGAACGCTTAGCATGCACATTCCCAACTACTGCCGCGATATTGGCAGTGAAGGTAGTACCAATGTTCTCTCCCAAAATAATAGCCGCTGCCAATGGGAAAGAGATTAAACCATTGGCAGTAAACACCAAGGTTAAGGCCATAGCAGCACTGGAAGACTGTAATAAGAAAGTAGCCAGCATCCCCAGGCCAACAAATAGGAAGCTTACACCCACATTCTGTAACCAATCCCCTTGGATGAACTCATATTGCTGTAAGAAGTTTAGCAAGAAGCTATTCTCTTGCCAGGCGGGCATTGATTCCCGCATAAAGGATAAGCCAATAAATAGAATGGCAAATCCGAAAATCGCCTCTCCATATAAACGCAATTTAGCCTTAGCTAAAAAGAGCATAGGAAAGCCAAAAGCCAGAATTGGCAAAGAAAGCTGACTGATCGATAATTTCCCCATCCCCAAAACCGACACCAGCCAAGCGGTAACCGTAGTACCCACATTGGCCCCCATGATTAAGCCCACGGAATGCTCTACGGTAATTAATCCTGCATTCACAAAGCTGATAATCATAACCGTGGTTGCAGAGGAAGATTGTAAAATTCCTGTAACTCCAAAACCCGTTAATACCCCCCAGGATTTGTGAGAGGTCATAGCACGCAAGGTTCTGCGCAATCGAGCCCCGGCAAATTTCTGAATAGCCTCGCTCATCACCTTCATTCCGAAGATGAACAAGCCTAAGGCTCCAATCAGGGAAAGAATATTATAGAGTAAGTCAGCCAAATTCATAAGCTTAAAAAAGGACCCCCGCTTGGCGAGGGTCCTTCAGCTAATTCTATTTTAATCTAATACTAGCGTAGAACCATTTTGCGGATCACTTCTTGATCTTCGGTTTTCACCTTCACCAGGTAAATTCCGGCCGCCAAGTTAGTTAAATCCACTTGCAATTCTTTGTCAGTGCTTAGCTTGCTGTAAATCAGGGCACCATTCAAATCCATGATCTGAATTGATTTTTCCTGAGTGTTTCCTGAAGCAATAGTGAACACGCCATTACTTGGATTTGGATATAAGGTTAAGCTTTCACTTAAGATCTCATCCAAACCAATTGGAGACTGATCACCAGGGCTACCTACATCACCATTGATAGAGGTATAAGCACCATTTACGCCATCTACAGAGGCACCTACAAGAGCACCCATCATATCGAACTCAAGGCTGAAACCAGCAGTTACGTCGGCTCCTGTATATGCAGCCGCAGAAATCAAACGACCGGCATCATCATAAAGGTTTACTTCATCGCCATTAGAGCTAAAGCCAGAGAAGCCATTATCAAACTCATCTCCTTCATTTAGGATTAATAAGCCTTGACCATTTTGTTTCCACTCCGTTTCCCAGGCAGCTACATCAGCATCAGCAACTTCTACGAAAAGAGCTGTTCCATTAGCCGGAATCTGTACGCTGCTAGTAATGGTATGCTTACCGGCTTCGCGGCTGTCATCATCCCAGCTAAAGCCGTTCAGGTTAACAGAGCTAGTACCCATGTTACGTACTTCGAACCAATCCCCATCAACAGGAGCACTTAAGCTGCTGCTAGGCATTACTTCGCTGATGTACAATTCAGGTAAAGTAATTGGAATAATGTCATTGGTATCGCGAGGGAAAATTTGGTAACCTTCATCGTGAGGAATGCTTGAGTCGAACTGACCACCGGCACCGATCACATCAAAGTATCCCATTGGAGGCTGGGTACCATCAATGTCGGTATCGCTATCAATACGCATTACCAGGGTATCTTGTCCATTGGTGATTTCCATGTTCACGCTGCTACCTGCAAATACAGGCCAGGTGCTAGGATCTACTAAGTAGTAACCGTTCAAACGGATGTAGTCACTTTCGGTTCCTTCATCCAATCCGTAAACCTGACGAGGTTGACGTAAAGTAACACCACTCGCGATTAATGCGATAGAGTCTACCTGAATTTCGGTTAAGCCATTGTAGAATAAAATGGTACCAATGGCGCGGATAGAATCACCACGTTGTACTTGATATCCACTGGCTACATCATCAAAGTTGAATACGTTGATCGCTCCGGTAGCATCGTACATATAGAAGCTATAACCATTGTTTCCATCAAAGTCATCGGTAAATACCGTACCTACCAATTTACAAGTTACCCCTAATGAATCGGGAATAAAGTCGGCATCTACACCTCTTACCTGTCCAATGGTATAAGTAGGAATATCATTGTCTTCGATAATGAAGGAAGTGCTGGTTTGAACACCTGCAACTAAACCGGCACTAACACCGATGATATCTACATATAAAGTCTCATTACCTTCAGTAATCAAGTCGTCAATTACGTTAAAGGTGATTGATACTGAATCGGAACCAGCAGGCACAACCAAGTCTAATAAACCGGTTACAGGATCGGGAGCGGGGCTAATGGTACCATCGCTAAATCCTAAGCCAGCACCTGGAGTGAATTGTAAGTATACCGTATCGGCAGTGCTGTTGGTTGGAGCAACATTTAAAGTAAGGTAAGTAGTACCAATGCTTTCGATGGCACTTTGAGTAGGCATGGCAAACTCAACGGTGGGAACCGCAGGAACCACACAGTTGCTGCTATGGTTACCGAAGAAACTAAAGGTATTGCTAGGATGCACATCCCACTCGGTAGCTCCAATCGCCCAATTAGTTTGACCATTGCTTACAGTGGCCATACGTACTAAAGTATTGTTAGCCGTAGAACCGCTTCCTACAGGCCAGTTAGAACCGGGATCAACTCCGATAACACCAATTATATCGATGGTGTCTCCCATTACAGTATCTACCAGGAATAAGGCATCATCACCATTAAAGTGGGCCACACTTGGGTAAGATAAAGCGGTATCAGCAATCGCCAACATGGTTGGATCTGCTAAACTATTTACAATGGTATAAACATCGCCTGAGGCTAAAGTTCCCATTAAGTTGAACTCAGCCAGAGCAGAACCACCATTGGAACTCATATATACTTTATAAGGACCCAGGTCTAAGTTTCCGGCAGTGGGATTATACACCTCAAAGCCTTTATTATTAGAAGAACCCTCGATATACTCACTAAAGAAAGGAGCGCTACAAGGAACAGCTACTACAGCAGGAATAATGTCGGTAGAATCGCGAGGTAAGATTTGATATCCCTCATCAAATGGAGAGCTGCTATCATACTGTCCGCTGGCACCAATCACATCAAAGGGACCAGTAGGAGCCATTGTTCCGTCAATATCAGTATCGCTATCGATACGCATAATTACTGTATCTACTCCATTCGTGATATCTACACTAGCGCTGTTACCCGCAGTAGGCCATTGTGAAGGAGTAATCAAGCTGTATCCATTTAAACGGATCAAATTTCCTTCTGTAGACTCATTAGCTACGGGCACATTCATTGGAGCATTTAAGCTGATTCCGGTACCTAATACCTGAATAGAATCTACTGCGATTTCCAATAATCCATTAAACTGATCGATATCTCCGAATACGCGAATCGAATCTCCACGGCTTACTTGATAACCATTGGGCTCATCAACAAAATCAAAAACATTGATACCGCCGCTATTATCATACATAAAGAAGGAGTATCCTGCATTACCATCGAAATCATCAGTATAAACTACCCCGTCAATGGCACAGTTAACGTTTAATGAATCGGCAGCACCGTTGGCATCAAGACCGTTGATTTGAGAAACCTGATATAAAGGAACACCGTTAATAATGGTAGGCAATACCATGATATCGGTAATATCACGAGGATGGATCTGATAACCATTATCATAAGGTGAGCTGCTATCATACTGTCCACCAACACCGATAACATTGAAGGTTCCCATTGGAGCAGGGTTCTCATCAAGATCAGTATCACGGTTCACCCGTAAAGTGTAAGTATCGGTTCCATTAGTAATGCTTACGTTGGCATTGTTTCCTGATGAAGGCCATTGTGAAGCAGAAACCAAATAATATCCGTTTAATTGCACTAAGTCACTTTCGGTGCTTTCATCCAGTGCAGTTACCAAGCGGGGAGCGCGAATGGTAGCGGTTCCTAAAACCTGGATAGAATCAACATTGATTTCGGTAAGGCCATTGTAAAAATCTACATCACCGAATACGCGGATTGAATCACCACGGCTTACTTGATATCCGTTTGGCTCATCTGAACCACGGTAAATGTTAATGGCGCCGGTATTGTCATATACATAGAAAGAGTAACCGGTATTTCCATCAAAATCATCGGTAAACACCACTCCGTCGATAGAGCAGTTTACCCCATTTGAGTCGGGAAAGAAGTTAGCATCTAAAGTATTGATCTGAGAAATAGTGTATGCCGGTACTCCTACAGACGCTATTCCCGCCGCGTTGGAAGTTGGCATTGAACCGGCCTGAGTAGAGGCTGCGGTTGCTTGGGTATGACCTGGATGAGAAATCATCAAGGCGGCTACAGTAGCCATAAATACCGATAATTTTCGCTTCATAGTAAGGGATTTAAGACAAGCAAAGGAAGGTCTTTTTTCAAGATCCTTCCTTCGCCGAAGATTATCAAATTTTTAATTCGGTAAGTCTGCCGAAAGGTATTAATAAAAGCTGTAAGTATAACCGATACTAAAGGCTGTTCCGGGCTGCAAACGATTGAAGACCTGAGCGTTGGCATCATAAGCCTGATACAAACTCTCGCGAACATCATTCAATAGGTTAGAAACCTTAATATTCAAAGAAGAGCGACCTTCTTCTCCGAATGTTTTATTGAAAGTTAGATTCAGGCTATGGAATGGCTCCGTGTATACATCAGGTGCAAGGTTACCCCCCACAATCTCAAGCGTACGACCTTTCACATTATAAAATACACCAGCGCTTATGCCTTTATCGGTATTATCGTAGCTAAACCCAGCATTAATGATATAAGGTGCCTGACCGGCCATTTGGCGGGTGCGCTCAATGGTTTGCCCTACTTTTTCATAGGTCTTACGGGCATTGAACTCTGCATCGGTCATATCAATACGAGAGTAGGTATAGGTAAAGTTACCCGAGAAAGCGATGTTTTTAAGGCTCTCTCTGATGAAAGATAAATTCTTACGCAATTCGAATTCAGCACCAATCAAGGTACCATTACCTACATTTCGTGGTTGGAAGTCGCGTAAGGCTACCGGAATACGAACCAATTCGATTGGTGAGTCGAAAGCTTTATAGAAAGCGCTGATCGAAATTATATCGGCACCATCCAAGAAACGCTCTAAACGTAAATCGAAGTTATTGATACGAGTAGATTCCAATTGGCCATTCCAATCATTATATTGGAATAAACCACCATTGAAAGTACGGTTGGATACCGGATCCAAAATCTGGGCAAAAGACAATTCCTTAAAAGAAGGACGAGCAATGGAGCGATAGTAAGAAGCTCTTAAGTTCATATTGTCATTAAGGGCATAGATCAAGTTAGCGGATGGGAATAAATCCAAAGCGTCCAATACCACATCATTGTTCAAGGTATTTCCAGTTGGATCATTCGGGTTTTGAGCCGCTACTTGATCACGACCGGTATGACGTTGCTGGAATAATTCTGCTCTTAAACCAATTACCGCCTTTAAAGATTCTAAGGGTTTAAATTCTTCTGAAGCGTAAAAACCGAAGTTGTTTACATTCGATTGATACTCATTCGGGTTGGTTTGACCATCCAGCAATTCAGGGTTATAATAAAGACCCAAATACTGACCTACATTACTATTATACTGATATAAATTAGGATCAGTAAGTACCGCATTAGGATCTCCGGAAAACTGAATAGAACCGGTTTGATTAGAAGTCCGCTCATTCAAATTGTAGCGGTAGATCGAATAATCACGGTACTTAAATACGTGGCTCATTCCGAATTTGAATTTCGCATCATCCCCCATTAGGGTATGAGCGCGAATCACATCCACCTTACTTACGAGGTTTACCTCACTTAAGGAACGCCAGATTCGACTAGGTAAGCCCCCTTCACCGGGATCAAAAGTTGAATCACCACGATCTATGGAGAATGCTGTTTTACGAATATCCGGATCCGCTAATGAAGAAAGGGTTGGAGATACCTTCCAGTTAATTTCCCAATCACCACCGTCCAAATAGTGCTCACCCGCTAATAACAAGTTGGTTAAACCGCGTTGGTTGTATTCCAGGTTATTTGAAAAAGCATAATAATCTGAAACTTGAGCCGCACCATCCTTAGCATCAATACTCAATTGAGCGGAACGGGAGGTTCCATTTTGCAAGTGCATTGCGGTGAATTTGTACTTAGACATTAAAGTCTTGTACGTAAATCCGGCCAAACCGCCTAAAAGCACATTTTGCTCTGCCAGTTTACCTTTCTGGGTAGTTGCCTCAATTAACTGGTAATCTTCCGGATCACGATCGCGCTGCCACTCACCATATTCGATATCATCGTAAAACACCCGTGAATTATCGTAGGTTAAAGAGAAGATATAGCCCAATTTATTTCCGCTTTCGAGGCTGTATTGATTCCCCATGGAAATGCCTAAACTGTAATCGGTAAAACTGGTGTTTTGCTCGGCGCCTAAGGTGCGGCTGAAGTTTTTATTGAAATCTACAGCTTCTTCATCATCAAAGAAAGGAAGCGGTCCACTACCATCTGCACGTGGAATCGCACGGGTACCGTCATCAAAACCTAAAAAGTCGGTAGAACCGCCTTCGTAGCTAATGTAATCTGAATTAAAGTGCATCGCAGGATTAAAGCCCACGCCAACCGAAACATCTAAAATGCGATCGGTAGGAAATTCCTGAGTTTCGATATTAACTACACCACCGGTAAAGTCGGCTGGCAATTCGGCCAATCCACTTTTTAGCACGGTAAGGTTAGAAATCAAATTAGTGGGGAAAATGTCGATCTGAATGGAGTTTTTATCCGGGTCCAAACCTGGAATATCCACACCGTTCAACATAGTTTTGGTATAACGGTCTCCCAAACCGCGAACATAAACGTATTTACCGCCTTCTACCGAAACACCGGTAACACGTTTAGCAGCATCTCCTGCATCGCTATCTCCGGTTTTACGGAGTTTAGCGGCAGAAACACCATCAATTAAGTTAGTTGACTTTCGCTTTACCGTTACCAGGGCGGCTTCGGAATTACGAACGGCTTCGGAGGTAACTACCACCTCGGCTAATTGGTTGCTGGCAGGCTCGAGGGTAACCGCTTCTACCACGGTTACTTCACCTGCTTTTACAACTATATCGGTAACCACCAAGCTCGACATACCAATGAAACTAATCTCTAATTGATAAGTTCCTGGATCTGCCTGAAGCTCATAATAACCGTCAAAATCGGTAGTGGTACCAATTTGAGTTCCTTTAATTACGGCATTGGCCGCAAAAAGAGGCTCCCCGTTTTCACCATCGATAACCTGTCCCCGAATGGTTCCTTTTTGAGCAAATAACAAGATTGGGAAACAGAGAAAGGCCAGGGCTAATGTAGACTTGAAGCTTTTCATTGAATAGGGTGTAAAAAAATGGGAAAAGCCTGCCCTCTATAAGGCAAGCCTTTCCTAAGTATTATTTAGCTAGAAATTACAATCCAATAGCAGATAAAGAACCGGATTGAGAAGCCCAGGTATAACCGAAGCTACCAGTGTGACCAACAGTATTAGCGTTCTTGGCTACCTCAGAAAGGATAGACATATCAGCACCTTTGAATACACTGTCAACTGGCATACCACCTGAAGTAAGAGTGTACTCCCAGTTAGCATTGTTTCCAGTTCCATCACCAGCGAAAGAAGAAATACCGTCCATGTAACCAGTGCTCCATCCGTAGAAGTATACATTAGATACACCAGCATTGGTATTATCATCCCAGTCTACTAAATCAGAGATAGCAGAACCAGCATATACGGTACCGTTGTTGAATTGGTGAGTACCACGGTTCAAAGAACCTTCAGGTCCGTCTAATTCGAAAGCCGATCCGTCAGGAGAAACGATAATGAAATCTTCGCAAGTACCGATCCAGTCTTGGTCAGTATCCAAACCGTCATCACCACAGTTCCAGATTAAAACGTTGTTTAAGCTTACAGCGCCACCGAACCACTCGATACCGTCGTCTTGGTTAGCTACGATTTCGATGTGATCGATAGTAGTTCCTGAACCAACACCACCCATGGTAAGACCGTTGATTTCGTTACCATCACCGATGTTAGCACCACCGTGACGGATAGATACGTAAGAGAAAGTACCACTGTTGTCAGCGTCGTTGCTTCCACCGTAGATAGCATCTACAGAAGTAGGAATACCTTCGATTTGTAATTCAGATACGTCATCACCATTATCGTTAGAAGCAGAAATTTTAGCTTCACCTAAGATGATCACACCACCCCAAAGACCGTTGTTAGTTGGGTCCATGTTTGGAGAAGCAATTTGACCTGGCTTAATGTCGTCAGCAAGAGTAGTGAAGATGATAGGCTCGGTAGCAGTACCTTGAGCGTTGATCATACCATCACGAGTAACGATTAAAGCAGAAGCGAAAGCACCTGAACCAGGAGAAGCTTTGATAATAGTACCAGCATCGATGGTTAAAGTAGCATTACCGGCAACTAATACACGACCGTCTAAGCGGTAGATCTTATCTTTAGACCAGGTAACATCGCTGGTGATAGTTCCAGAAACAGGAACTACTTCAGTAGAACCGCTTCCGCCATTATTGTTAGTATCAGTGCTATCGTCCTCACAAGAAGTAAGAGCGATTGCTGCGAAAGCAGCCATTGCGAAAAACTTAAATTTTTTCATCGGAGAAATACTTGTTATTTGTTGGCGGCAAAGGAACAAGCACCTTGTTAAGTTGAAGTTAAGCGAGCTTTAAGGAACTTTAGGATTCGAAAGAATCTCCAATGTTAAGAAGATGAATTTCCAAGTATATGAAATTCAATTAGTTAAACACATTAGTTTAAGATTAAGACTTTCCTTTTTAAATTAACGAATTGTTAAGCGGTGAATCCCCCTTGGCTTAATCGCTATTTTTACACCCGATTTTCAATGCTGATCCAATGAATAACAGCGATTATACCATTTTACTGGTCGATGACGAACCCGATATCTTGGAGTTCGTAAGTTACAATCTGATTAAAGAAGACTTTAAAGTAATCACCGCCTCCGATGGAGAAACGGGATTAAAGAAAGCGAAAAAAGAAAGCCCACACCTGATCCTGCTGGATGTTATGATGCCCGGCATGGATGGTATTGAAACCTGCGATCAAATTCGCAAGACTCCCGGGCTGGAGGGCACCTTAATTGCCTTTCTAACCGCTCGTGGAGAAGACTATTCGCAAGTAGCCGGTTTCGACGCCGGAGCGGATGACTACATTACCAAGCCTATTAAACCCAAAGTACTTATCAGTCGTATTAAGGCCTTATTACGCCGTTATGGACAATCCGTACAAAACGAATCCATACAGCAGTTTGGCAACCTAAGCATAGACCTTGATAAATACCAGGTTAGTTTAAAAGGTAAGAAGCTGGATCTCCCCCGCAAGGAATTCGAATTATTGAGTCTCTTGGTTTCCCGTCCCGGCAAAGTTTTTCATCGCGATGAAATCCTGGATAAAATTTGGGGTAATGAAGTTGTGGTTGGTGGTCGTACCATCGATGTACATATCCGTAAACTACGTGAGAAAATTGGCGATAAGCTGATTAAAACCGTAAAAGGAGTAGGTTATAAATTCGAGGCTTAATTGCGATTGGATAAACCCGGCATATTAGCTTTTATCATTGCCCTGATCCTGGGTATAGCTGTTCTGACTGCCTTTTCGGCTTTACAGGCGAGCTATGGCTTTGAAGGCGGCCCTACTTACCTGCCCTGGTTATTGGGCCTATCCCTCTTTGTTTTGGCTTATTTTATGATCCGACTGGGGGTAGAGCAATTTGTCTACAGCAAGGTTAAAATCATCTATAAGAATATCCACGAGCTTAAAATCGGTTCCGAAACCGAAGAAGAAGAGCTGGCGCGATCTACCGATTTAGACCGGGTAACCAAAGAAGTTTCGGAGTGGGCCACCCAAAACCGTAACGAAATTGCCGAACTCCGTGAAAGAGAAAATTTCCGCCGCGAGTTTATAGGTAATATCTCCCATGAGCTTAAAACCCCCATCTTTAATATTCAGGGCTATCTCCTTACCTTATTAGATGGAGCTATCGATGATCAGGAAATCAATCGACGCTATTTAAAACGAGCCAATAAGTCGGTGGATCGGATGATCAATATTATTGAGGATCTGGAAGTAATTGCGGCCCTCGAATCGGATCGGGTGCAAATCAACTACGAAAGCTTCGACCTTACGGAATTGGTAGAGGGAGTTTTCGAATTACTGGAGGATAAAGCGCATAAAAAGCATGTTCAGTTTAAGATTAAAAAAGAATTGGACCGCCCTTTAAAAGTCTTGGCAGACCGTGCGAAAATTGAGCAGGTTCTAATTAACCTAATCGGAAATGCCATTAAATACGGCAATGAAAATGGTCAGATAGAAGTGCGCTTCTTCGATATGGATAAACATATCTTAACCGAAGTAAGTGACGATGGTATTGGAATTCCTCCGGAAGATGTACCGCGAATATTCGAACGCTTCTATCGGGTAGATAAAAGCCGCAGCCGCGATGCCGGTGGCACCGGTTTAGGCCTATCGATTGTAAAACACATTATCGAAGCCCACAAGCAAACCATTAATGTGCGAAGCAGCGAAAACAAAGGCTCTACCTTCTCCTTTACTTTGAAAAAATCTTAAACAAATCCTCCGGTAGAGCAAAATCCTGTGGCTCCGGAAAGGGCAAGGCCAGAGCTTGCTCTAATTGAGCTGATAATAAAAGATCATCTTGCTTAACGGCCATATAGCCCTTCTTTTTAGCATGCCGTTTCGCCAAATATTCCTGTTCACTTTGGCCGGGTGTGGGCACCAATAAAGCGCGCTTACCTAGATAATAATAGTCCATCAAAGAGCTATAACCGCTACGGCTAATCACCAAGGTACTTTGGGCTATTAAGGCAGAAAGGTCCATCCGCCCCAAGCGATCATATACTTTAAATTTCTGATGATAGCGATCCGGGCAAGCCCCATTAATTCCGCGTACCAAAACAGTGGAATCCGGAAGTGCATCGGCCTGCTCAAATAAACGTCGCTCGAGAATACTTCGCTGCGGCTCTGGCCCACTTAGTATGATCAAAACCTTGTTTCCATCGGTAGGTCGGCGCTCCAAGGTACTTAGGGGGCCGATAAAACGCTTCTTGCCCAAGCCTGTGCTGAGGCTGCCACTCAAACTTCGGTTCTGATCATCAGGTATCCAAAGCTCACTAAACTGACGATAATAAGAACGATGACTCGCTGCCGCCATTCGGGTTAAGGAACCTGCCTTTGGGCTTAACTGATGACTGATATAGGCAGAAGGATAATCGGGATGGGAAAAGCCCAAACGATTGTCGGAAATAATTCCTGCTGGTTTCAATTCTTCTGCCCAGATGCGCAGGATTCGCCTTTCGGCGGAAGCGGCTTTAGCAATACGCGGCAAGCCCGAAACTAAGCTGGGCCATTGTCGCGAACTTTTTGAATAGCGCACTTCATAAGACGGTAATTCGCGGTATTCGAGATGCGGAAATTCTTCCTGAAGCCATTCTCCTGCCACTCCATCAGAGGCTAAAAGGGGCTCAAAACCGGCTTCTTCTAAAGCTCGAATCACAACACTACTGCGGCTTGCATGGCCCAAACCCCAATTTAACACCCCATATAGCACCCTTCTGCTCATGGGCGCAATTTCTGAAAAGGCAATCAATTACTTTTGCAGCATGGCACGAAAAAAATTAGAACGCTTCGAAGAGAATGCCAAAATGAGGCATGTAATCGAACCCAGTCGCCAACAAGTGCTTGAAGGTTTGAGCCTGCAGGGCAATTGGGGCCAGCGTATTTTTGGCAATGATAATCCCATCGTTCTAGAATTGGGATGTGGCAAGGGTGAGTACACTGTCGCTCTGGCTAAGCGCAATCCTAATGTAAACTACATTGGGATAGATATTAAAGGAGCGCGTATTTGGTATGGAGCTAAAGAAGCGGAAGAAGCAGGACTAAAAAATGTTGCCTTCCTCCGCACTCAAATTGAGCTTCTGGACCACTGCTTTGATGGTGGTGAAGTGTCAGAAATTTGGATCACCTTCCCCGATCCTCAAATCAAGCATACTCGCATAAAGCATCGCTTAACGCATCCTAATTTTATGATGCGCTATCAATATATACTTAAAAGCAAAGGCCTGCTACACCTAAAAACCGATAGTGAGTTTTTACATGGCTATACCATTGGCTTGTTACAATTAATGGGCTTCCCTATTCACCGGGTTTATCACAATATTGATAAGCAAGACCCACGCAACAATGAACCGGTTTTAAAGGAGGTGCAAACTCATTACGAACAATTGTTCCGCGAAGAAGGCAAAGCCATTACCTATATCCGTTGGAGCTTTGAGTGATTTCTACAGCCGTGTTTATGCCGTTTGCCGCCATATCCCTGAAGGAAGGGTGAGCTCCTATGGGGCTATTGCCAAATTCCTGGGTGCTGCTCGCAGCAGTAGAATGGTCGGTTATGCCATGAACAATAGCTTTAATGAACAAGGAGTGCCTGCACATCGGGTGGTAAATCGCCTGGGCATGCTGAGTGGAAAACATCATTTTCCAGGGAGTACCCTAATGCAAGATTTACTCGAAAACGAAGGCGTACCGGTTTTAAATGATCGGGTTCAGAATTTCGATCAGTACTTTTGGAACCCGGCAGATCATCTGGACCCTAATGACTTTTAATATGGCTGGCATTCTCTACATCGTCCCTACCCCTATTGGCAATCTTGATGACATGACCTTTAGAGCCATACAATGTCTTAAGGAAGTGGATTTAATCTTAGCTGAGGATACTCGTACCAGTGCCAAACTATTGCGCCATTTCGAGATCAGCACCCCGATGAAGGCCAATCACATGCATAATGAGCATCAGAAAAGTGCACAATATGTAGAGCAGATTCTTGCGGGACATAATGTAGCTTTGATTAGTGATGCCGGCACGCCTGCCGTATCTGATCCGGGCTTTTTAATGGTACGTGAAGCACTGCAAGCCGGTATTGAGGTAATCTGTTTACCGGGGGCCACCGCCTTAATTCCCGCCCTGGTGGTAAGTGGATTGCCTGCCCATAATTTTAGCTTCGAAGGTTTTTTACCGCCTAAAAAGGGACGTCAAACTCGATTAAAGAAACTCGCAGAGGAAGAGCGTACTATCATTTTTTACGAGAGCCCTCATCGCATTCAGCGCACCTTGCGTGATCTGATGGAGCACTTTGGGGAAGAACGTCCTGCCAGTTTAAGTCGTGAAATATCTAAGAAATTTGAGGAAACTCGACGAGGTACCTTATCGGAGCTAAGCGCTTCTTGCGAGTCGCATCCGCCGAAAGGCGAACTCGTACTCTGCGTAGGAGGAAAAGCATAAAAAAAGGCCCGCTCAATTGAGGGGCCTTCAATATCTTGAAAGAAAGTGGATCACACTTTCATGATTTCGGCTTCTTTCACTTCTATTGCGGAATCCACCTTCGTTACATTCTTATTGGTTAAAGCCTGAACTCTTTCTTCAGCGTCCTTTATCAGGTCTTCTGAGATACCATCCAGATCTTTAAGCATATCATTGGCATCCTTACGAGCAGAGCGAATGGAAACTTTAGCTTCTTCTCCTTCTGCTTTGGCGCGTTTCACCAATTCACGACGACGATCCTCGGTAAGTGGTGGAATATTAATGATTACTACTTCACCATTATTTTGAGGATTAAAGCCCAGATTGGCGTTCATAATGGCTTTCTCAATTTCCGGAATCAGAGCCTTTTCCCAGGGCTGTACGGATAAAGTACGGGCATCGGGAGTAGACACATTCGAAACCTGTGATAAAGGGCTCATGGAGCCATAGTATTCGACCATTACTCCTTCGAGCATAGCCGGGTTAGCGCGACCGGCGCGGATTTTCAACAGTTCCTTGTCCAGGTGCTGCAGGGATTTCTTCATACTGTCCCCTGCCTCGCTAATGATCAGATCAATATCTTCCATTTGGGAGCTTTGGATTAATTGGCTACTAAGGTACCTACTTTTTCCCCTTTGAGGAGATTGAGCAGATTGCCTTCTTTATTCATATCAAAAACAATAATGGGCAGGTCGTTTTCTTTACTCAAAGTAAAGGCGGTCATATCCATTACATTTAAGCCCTTTTCATATACTTCCTTGAAGGAAATAGACTCGTATTTCACGGCGCTATGGTCCTTCTCAGGATCGGCGGTATAAATGCCATCAACGCGGGTTCCCTTCAGGATTACATCCGCATCCACCTCGATTGCTCTTAGAGTAGCAGCTGTATCGGTAGTAAAATAAGGGTTACCGGTTCCGGCTCCGAAGATTACCACACGGCCTTTTTCAAGGTGACGTGTAGCACGACGACGGATATAGGGTTCCGCCACTTTATTCATTTCAATGGCGCTTTGCAAGCGGGTTTTAACGCCTTCTGCCTCCAGAGCGCTCTGTAAAGCCAAGCCATTAATTACGGTAGCCAACATGCCCATATGATCTGCCTGGGTACGGTCCATGCCTTCGCTGGCTCCTTTTAATCCGCGGAAAATATTACCGCCGCCAATAACGATGGCCACTTCCACTCCTAATTCCACAACCGATTTTATTTCGGTGGCATACTCTTTCAGGCGATCGCCATTAATTCCGTATTCCTGATCCCCCATAAGGGATTCACCACTTAATTTAAGAAGTATGCGTTTGTATTTCATGCGGTCAAAATTGGGAGTTCCCGCAAAGATACAAGGATAGTAGCGAAAAGATCACGGCAATTTTAGAGTTTATTAGCAGAAAAATGTGCCTTATTTGGAAGCTTCTTAAACGAAAAAAGCCGCCTCGGATTAAGCGAGGCGGCTTTTAAAATATCAATGATTTAAGCTTATACGCCTAAACCTACGCGTTTGAAAGAAACGGCCTTCAAGTCTTTATCTTCAGACTGTAAGTATTTCTCTACGCTCAATTTATTGTCGCGGATATAAGCTTGCTCTACCAAGGTATTTTCCTTGTAGAATTTGTTCAAGCGACCTTCAGCGATTTTTTCCAACATTGCTTCTGGCTTACCTTCTTGGCGAGCTAATTCCTTACCTACTTCCAACTCACGGTCGATAGTTTCCTGATCAACACCGGTACGATCCAAAGCAACAGGATTCATGGCCGCAGCTTGCATGGCCACGTTTTTACCCGCTTCAGCAGATTCTTTACTTAAACCTACCAAGGTGGCTAATTTGTTACCAGCGTGGATATAAGAGGCTACGAAAGGAGCTTCCACCACTTCGTAAGAACCAATTTCCAACTTCTCACCGATCACACCAGTTTGTTCAACCAATTTTTCGGCAACAGTCATATCGCCCATATTGGCAGCCAAAAGACTGTCTTTATCGGCAAATTTATTTTCTAAGGCCAGGTTCAAGATGCTTTGTGTAAGCTCTACGAAGCTGTCGTTCTTAGCTACGAAGTCAGTTTCACAGTTTAAGCTTAAAACTGCCCCAAAGCTGTTATCGCTATTGCTGCCAGCCAATACACAACCTTCTGTAGCTTCACGGTCGGCACGTTTAGCGGCCACCTTTTGACCTTTCTTACGCAGGATGTCGATAGCTTGTTCGAAATCGCCCTCGGCTTCAACCAAGGCTTTTTTACAATCCATCATTCCGGCTCCGGTCTGTTTTCTGAGTTTGTTTACCTCAGCGGCGGTGATTTTAGCCATTGTATCAGATATTATAGTTGATTGTCTAAAAAATAAGAAAGGGATAAAAATCGCTTTTCACCCCTTCCATAGAATTAATTCCTTGTTATGCTTAGGTGAAATTAAGCTTCCTCTTCAGAAGTTTCTTCTTCAGAACCTTCAGCTTTAGCGGCAGCTTTTTGAAGTTTGGCGTCTTTAGCCTTATTCTTCTCTGCTGAACGCTCAGCCAAACCTTCGCGGATGTATTCGGTGAATTTACCTACCATGATGTCGATAGACTTGGTAGCATCGTCATTCGCCGGGATCGCAAAGTCCACTTCGGTAGGATCCGAGTTGGTATCTACGATAGCAAAGGTTGGAATACCTAATTTTTGCGCCTCTTTAACGGCAATGTGTTCTTTAGTAATGTCTACGATGAACAAAGCTCCAGGCAAACGGGTCATATCGGCAATGGATCCCAATTGCTTGTCAAGCTTAGCACGTTGACGGTCGATTTGCAAACGCTCACGCTTACTCAAAGTCTCGTAAGAACCATCTTCTTTCATACGATCGATGTTTTGCATCTTTTTGATCGCTTTACGGATGGTAACGAAGTTGGTAAGCATACCTCCAGGCCAACGCTCGGTGATGTAAGGCATATTTACATCAGAACCGTTTTTCTCGATGATATCTTTCGCTTGCTTCTTGGTAGCTACGTATAAAACTTTACGTCCGCTTGCAGCAATCTTTTGAATCGCTTCGCCAGCGTGTTGCAATTTAGCTTGAGTCTTATACAAGTCGATAATGTGGATTCCATTACGCTCCATGAAAATATAAGGAGCCATGTTTGGATTCCATTTGCGGGTTAGGTGACCGAAGTGCACACCCGCGTCCAGCATTTCTTTTACAAATTGATCTGCCATGAGATAATTAATAGTTTACATTCACTAATTCAACTCTCCGGTGGGCACCTTTAAAAAAGGGCACCCGAAGAATTTGGATACTAAACCCAAATATTTTTTAACGCTTAGAGAATTGGAATTTCTTACGCGCTTTCTTCTGACCGAATTTCTTACGCTCTACCATACGTGGATCACGAGTTAATAAGCCATCAGGCTTTAACTGTGGACGGAAATCAGGATTGATTTCACATAAGGCGCGGCTAATACCTAAACGTACTGCTTCTGCCTGACCGGTGATACCACCTCCGTCAACATTGATTTTTACATCATACTGACCAGTAGTTTCGGTAATGGCGAAAGCTTGCTCAACTTTGTAGTGGAGCGCAGGAGTATCGAAATAATCCTTGTAGTCTTTCTTGTTTACGGTGATCGTACCTTTTCCTTCTTGCAGGAAAACGCGCGCTACGGAAGTCTTTCTTCGGCCGATAGTGTGAGTCACAGACATTCTTCCTTGTTATTTAATGGTATTGATATCAATTTTTTCTGGCTTCTGAGCTTCGTGTGGATGCTCAGTTCCAACAAAGGCGTGAAGGTTACGATACAATTCGCTTCCCAAACGATTTTTAGGCAACATACCTTTCACCGCGTTTTCGATCACCTTGATAGGATTTTTCATCATCAACTCGGCTGGAGTAGTGAAACGCTGTCCACCAGGATACTCAGTGTGACGAACGTATTGCTTCTCGGTAGCTTTTTGACCGGTCAAAACAACTTTATCGGCATTAAGCACGATTACATTGTCACCACAATCTACATGAGGAGTAAAATTGGGCTTGTGCTTTCCGCGCAGTAAAAAGGCAATTCTGGAAGCCAAGCGACCTAATGTTTGCCCTTCAGCGTCAACCAGAACCCATTTTTTATCAACGGTTTGGCTGTTGGCCGATACCGTTTTGTAACTCATTGTATTCACAACTACCTAATATTTAAATCGTTATCTTTCGAACACATAACCCTCCAAAAAGGGGCTGCGAAAATACAACAATAATTATCAATCTGCCAAACCTTATTAACTATAAATCGTTGAAAATTACCTGAATATTTTCGGAACCCAACGAATCCCGTTGCAAAGCGTATATATTTGTGCACCGATTTCCAAAAATTTTCATTTAATGAAACAAATATTTCTGCTCACAGCCCTGTCTTTCTCAATATTGGCAGCGGCTCAAAGCAAGTCTGACCACAACCACAACCCTGATAAATGTGAATTTGATCATTTCTATCAAGAGTCTTTAGAAGATCCACAAACTTTAGAAGAGATCAAAGCTGCGGAGCAGAGCATTTTCGAAATCGCTCAAAATTTCAAATTGGAGAACGCGCTCCAGAAAAATGCAGGTACCAATACCATTGTATATACTATTCCGGTAGTGGTGCATGTAGTTTATGCTACTCAAGCCGATAATATTTCGGTTCGTCAAATTGAAGATGGCCTTCGTGTTTTGAATGAAGACTACCAACGCCTTAATGCCGATGCCAGCCAAACTCGTTCTATTTTCCAGGGCGTGGCTTCGGATATGCAAATCGAGTTTAAACTCGCCAAAAAAGATCCTCAGGGAAATTGCACCGATGGTATTACCCGTACCCAAAGCAACACCTCTTTAAGTGGCACGGAGTCTGCCAAAATTGTAAAGTGGAACCAGGAACGCTATCTCAACATCTGGGTAACGCGTCATGTATCTAATACAACCCCTCAAGATCCCGGTGGTTATACTTTGGGGTATTCCTTTTTCCCACGTACCAATAAGGTATCAGGTGATGGAGTAATTCTTCGTCACGACCAAATGGGAACCATCGGTACAGCGGCCGGCAATAACAGCGGTGGACGTACCCTAACGCATGAAGTAGGTCACTATTTGGCCCTGCACCATCCCTTTGCTGGTTCTTGTACCGGTATGGGTGGCGCTAATCCAGTGGGTCTATTAGGTAATGCCGCCCAAGGTGATTACTGTGATGATACCCCTCCGGTGGCTCAAAGTAACTTTGGTTGTAACTTCGGAATTAACAGCTGCTCTAACGATTCTCCTGATCTGGTAGATCAAATTGAGAACTACATGGACTATGCGGATTGCCCCAACATGTTTACTGAAGATCAGAAAGCTCGAGTGCATGCCGTATTAAGCAGCAGCTCACTCCGTGGTACTCTTGTTTCGCTTTCCAACCACACTTTTACCGGATTGAACAATCCTCCTCCCTGTACTCCTATTGCGATGGTAGAGGCCGAAAAAGAAGTGGTTTGTACTAATGATACCGTGCAGTTCTACGACATTTCTGAAGAAGGTGATCCTACTTCTTGGAACTGGTCCTTTCCCGGTGGAACCCCAGCTACCAGTACTTTGGAAAACCCCACCGTGGTTTATGCCAATCCCGGAACTTACAGCGTAACATTAACGGTAAGCAATAGCGCTGGCACCGACAATGTTACTTATACCGACTTCATTCACGTTAAGAATTCTGCCAATCCTTTCTTTACCACTACCTGGACAGAAAGTTTTGAGAATGGAACTATCCCTCAGGTGATGACCGCAGTAGACGGTGGTGATGGCAATACCTTCCAGCCCTATACCAATGGAGGCTCGCATCAGAATATGGCCCTGATCTTACCTCGTGCTAACAATTCTTTAGGTGAATTAGACGAATTGATTTCACCTGCGATTAATACCGCCAATGGTAATGATCTGAATCTTTTCTTTGACTTCGCTTTTGCGGCTACTGCCAATGATAATGAAGATCAGTTAGAGGTTTATGTTTCCCGCGATTGTGGCAACACCTGGATTCGTCGTCGTTTTTATAATGGCGGTCGTTTACGCACCGTTGCCAATACCACCGGAAACTTTGTACCAAGCGCTGCAGGTGATTGGGCTACCGAAACCATTAATTTTAATGCCTATATCGGGCCTAATCCTATCCTGATCAAATTTGTATTTGAGAATGGCGGCGGTAATAATTTCTACATCGATAATATCCGCTTTGGCGAAGGTACCGATGTAAGCATCGAAGAGTACAATGCTGCCGACATGGCCATTTACCCGAATCCCAGCCGTGGTCAATTAAAACTCAGCTTAAGCGACCTTCAAGATCGTGATCTGCAATTAAGTATTGTCGACCTGAGTGGTAAAAGCGTATTCGAAATGGACTTGCACAGCGAAGGCCCATCTTTGGATCAAGAACTGAATCTGGATTTGAATTCAGGGATCTACCTGGTTCAATTGAAAGGTGAGAACACTCAAATTCAGGACAAGCTCATTATTGAGTAATCCTTGAATATTGAAAACATAAAAAGCCTTCTCGGTTCAACTGAGAAGGCTTTTTTTATGCTTTTAAAATAAGATTCCTGTTAATGCGCCTCCAACCAATTGGCACCGAATCCACTTTCTACTAGCAATGGTACTTTGGTTTCAATGGCATTTTGCATCAAATCGGTGATAATGGGCGTCACCGTTTCCAATTCCTCCTTAGGTGCATCAAATACCAATTCATCATGCACCTGCAAGAGCATGCGGGTTTTATAATCCTTAAGAGCCGCATCAATCTTAATCATGGCGATTTTAATGATATCCGCCGCAGATCCCTGAATCGGTGCATTTACCGCATTGCGCTCCGCATGGCCGCGCACTACTGCATTGCGACTATTAATGTCTTTTAAATAGCGACGACGACCCAGCATGGTTTCTACATATCCTTGCTGACGCGCCAATTCTTTCTGGGATTCGATATAATCCTGAATGCCGGGATACGTGCGGAAATAGGATTTGATAATATCCGAAGCTTCGCCGCGACTTAAACTGGTTTGCTGACTTAAGCCAAAGGCACTTACACCATAGATGATTCCAAAGTTCACCGTCTTGGCATTACTTCGCATTTCGCGTGTAACATCCTCCAAAGAAACCCCAAAGACTTTAGCTGCGGTGGCCGCATGAATATCTTCCCCATTGATGAAAGCCTCCATCATGGTTTTTTCCTCACTCAATTCTGCGATTAAGCGCAATTCGATCTGACTGTAATCCGCCGCTAAAATCACATGATTGTCGTCGCGAGGAATAAAGGCCTTACGAACTTCTTTACCTCTTTCGGTGCGGATCGGAATATTCTGCAAATTGGGATTATTGCTACTTAATCGCCCCGTGGCTGCTACCGCCTGATTGAAACTGGTATGCAAACGCTGGGTTACCGGACTCACCATTTCGGGCAAGGCATCTACATAAGTACTCTTCAGTTTAACACTTTGGCGATAATCCAAAATCTTCTGCGCTATCTCATGCTCCCCGGCCAATTCTTGCAGAATATCTTCTGAGGTAGAATACTGTCCGGATTTGGTTTTCTTCGGTTTATCCAGCAATTTCATTTCAGCAAAGAGGACATCGCCCAATTGCTTGGGTGAAGCTATATTAAACTCGCTATTGCCGGCTAAATCATGAATTTCTTTGTCCAAACGGAGGATATCTTCCGCCAATTCATTCGAGAGTTTTTTAAGTGCCTCCCGATCCAGGTTTATACCTTCCATCTCCATATGAGAAAGCACCTTCACCAAAGGCGTTTCGATATCCTTTAATACTCTGGCCGTAGAATCATCACCCAATTTTTCTTTGAAAATGGCCGCTAATTGCAGGGTAATATCTGCATCCTCACCAGCATATTCCGCCACCTTCTCGGGCTCCACCTGACGCATGGTCTTCTGATTCTTACCCTTCTTGCCTATTAATTCCTCGATAGACTGGGTTTCGTAAGCCAAATAGGTTTCGGCCATGATATCCATATTGTGACGCATATCCGGATTAATAAGATAATGTGCCAGCATGGTATCGAAAATGGGGCCTTGCACCTCAATATTGTAATTGGATAAAACCGAGATATCGTATTTCAGGTTCTGACCAATCTTCTCAATTTCTTCGTTTTCAAAGAAAGGTCGGAACTCATCAATAATCGCTTGCTGCTCGCCTTCCGGCAGATGCACATAATAAGCAAAGCCAGGACGATAGCTCAGGGCTAATCCCACCAATTCGGCTTCCCGCACATCGATGGAAGTGGTTTCGGTATCAAAACACACCGCTTCTTGCTTAAGCAGATTGGCCAATAATTCTTTCCGTTCCTTGGGATGCGTTACCAATTGGTACAAATGCTCCGTATTGGATAAGTTCCGCGGACCGTCACCAGCATCCGACTCGGGCTGTTCCGTGGGCACCTGCGCAAATAAATCGGTTTGACCACTGGCATCTGCTTTCGCTTTGGCCTTAGGGGCGGATGCGCTAGGGCTGATGCTTTCACCTAAAACCCTTTTGGAGAGGGTACGGAATTCCAATTCACTAAAAAGCTCTTTGATAAGCTCTTCATCGGCCGGATCTTTCTTAAAGTCACCTTCATGAAACTCAATGGGGGCATCAATTAAGATGCGGGCCAATTTCTTGGATAACAATGCTTGTTCTTGATTGTCGCGAATTTTTTCGCCCAATTTTCCTTTAATCTCCTCTGCATGCTCATACATACCTTCCATACTTCCGTACTGCTTTAGAAGCTTGGAAGCTGTTTTAGGTCCCACTCCGGGTATTCCCGGGATATTATCTACCGCATCACCCATCATGCCCAGATAGTCTACTATCTGATCTACATTCTCAATGTCAAATTTTTCGCAAACTTCCGGCACCCCCCAAATTTCCGGTGGATTGCCACTGCGACCCGGACGGTACATAAAGATGTTTTCCGAAACCAATTGTCCGAAATCCTTATCGGGTGTCATCATATACACCTCATAGCCCTTTTGTTCGGCTTGCTTAGCCAGGGTGCCAATTACATCATCGGCTTCATAGCCATCTACGCCTAAAAAGGGAATGCGAAAAGCCTCCGCTACTTTGCGGATATAAGGAAAGGCTACCTTAATACCTTCTGGGGTCTCATCGCGTTGTGCTTTGTACTCCGGATACTCAATATGGCGAACTGTTGGTTGAGGCGTATCATAAACAATAGCAATATGCGAGGGATTCTTTTTTTCGAGAATTTCGAGCAGCGTTACGGTAAAGCCGAAGATGGCCGAGGTATCCAGACCCTTGGAGCTGATGCGCGGATTATTTACAAAGGCAAAATAAGCCCGGTAAATCAAAGCATAGGCATCCAATAAATAAAGGGTAGGCTTAGAATCAGACATTTGGAAAATTCTTTTAAGACGCCCTAAATTAGCATTATTCAATCAAGACCCTGATCTTTTTTCGGAATGATGGGTTAGACCTAAAAATTTATTCTGTGCTCTTTCGAATTTTAATCCCCGTGCTCCTTATGAGCGTGGTTGATATTTACGCTTATCAAGCGGTACGCACCCTTACCAAAGATCAAGTTTGGGGGCGATATGTATACTGGGGTTTATCCATTGCCTTTTTGGTTTTACTGGTGCTGGTGATCATCAATTTCGATCGCTCCGCCGGGCCGCAACATCCTCTCTTCAAAGTTTTCATGGGTAGCTTCGTCCTGCTCTTTGTGCCCAAACTAATTATTAGTGCTCCCCTTCTCATTGAGGATATTGTGCGCATCATCGTAGGGATTAGCGGGAAAATTATTAGCTCTACAGAAGGAGAACCTTTTATTGCTTCACGCCGAAAGTTTGTAAGTCAGATGGCCCTGGCTTTGGCCGCTATTCCCTTTGCCGGAATCTTACACGGCATCTTTAAAGGGAAATACAATTATCGGGTTATTAAGAAGACCCTCTTCTTCCCGGATTTACCCGATGCCTTTGACGGCTTCCGCCTGACGCAAATTTCGGATGTACACAGCGGTAGTTTTGATAATCCTGAAAAGATCGCCTATGGTATTGATCTCATCAATCAGCAAAAAAGTGACCTCCTATTATTTACGGGCGATCTAGTAAATAATGTGGCGGATGAAATGGAACCCTGGAAAGAAGTGTTTTCCCGCCTTAGTGCGCCCATGGGTAAGTTCTCCATATTAGGAAATCACGATTATGGCGATTATGTAAACTGGCCCTCAGCCGAAGCTAAAGAAGCCAATATGCAAAAGCTCTATCGCACCCATGCTGATATTGGTTTTGATTTACTTCGCAATGAAAATCGAGTGATCGAAAAAGATGGGGAGCGCATCCGCCTGGTGGGAGTTGAAAACTGGGGTAAGGGTTTTGCCCAACATGGCGATTTAGAACTGGCTCTTAAAGACACTTCTGATCAAGACTTTCACATCCTGATGTCCCATGACCCTTCGCATTTTGATGAAGTGGTAAAAAAGCATCCCAAGAAAATGTCCCTTACCTTAAGTGGTCATACGCATGGTATGCAGTTTGGCATCGAGATCCCTGGCTTCTTCCGGTGGAGTCCGGTTAAATACCGCTACCCCAAATGGGCTGGCCTCTATGAAGATGCCGGTCGTTACCTCTATGTAAACCGTGGTTTTGGATTTTTAGCCTTCCCCGGAAGAGTGGGTATTTGGCCGGAAATTACCGTATTGGAATTAAGGAAAGGAAGTAGCAAAGGCGAAGGAAATAGCTAATTTGCGCTGCCGGTGAATACCCTCCTATGAAAAAATCATTTAGCTCCTTGGCTATATTAGTATTGTTCCTCGCTTGTAAAAAAGAAGAAACAAGCCCAATCAGTCAAAACAAAGCCATACCCCCGATAGCGCAATATCTGAACGGGCGTTTCAATTTGGGTAAAATCTATTATGAGGGAGAGGTACGCAGCCCCTTGGGAACAGAGAATTTAAGTGCTTTTGGTGATAGTACACATGGGTATTATCACCTTTATGCAGATAAATCCATGCTTGACTATTCTCTAAACACCTACATACAACTAAGTGTTTTAGGGCAGGCTGTTGATATTCCCTTAGAGGTTGGAGACAGCATTTCTGTGGTTTACGATAGCGACACTTCCTTTGTAATTGAAGATCCTAAACTAGGCATCATGCGTTACGTACTGGGTAAACAATGGGCTGATAGTTGCCGATTACACACCTCCTATGAAGATGATACCGTTGGCTTTATTTTAGATCTTGATTTGGAAATTTACTTGTATAAGCCTTAAATACCCAAGGCGTCGCAGTCTTTGCTTGGAATCTCCACCTCGATGGTCTCTCCATACTTTGCCAGGATGTTCAAGCGCTCCGCCACATCCTCGCCAGAATAGGTGATTTTCACATCGTAGTACTTCCCATCCTCCACCGCGGTAGTTTCAAATCGTAAAGAATTTTTATTCTCCTTGGTTACGATATGTACCGGGGCTAATGGATAATCAGCTGCACCTGCTTCTTTAACATATACCTTAGTACCTACTGGAGGATACAGTAAGACATTCGGTTGATTCGCACAAAAGGCATTATAATATCCTACAAAGACATCAGATGTTGGTTCCAGAGTATATACTACAGTATCGCTGGTACTATTCCATTGAACACTGATGCTATTGCCACTTCCGGCCGGATTTCTACTGCTAAAAATTCCACTCCCTGTAAGCACCTCCATAAAAGCTACAGTTGGATTAACCCGAGCATACAGAATCAATCCTGGATCTAGTTTGATATCAAAAGCCGCATTAGCTGTGCGGTTTAGAAGCTTACTATAGGTTCCATCATTACCGGTAAACTCTGCTTTAAAGTCGTTATATAGCATGATGTGCCCGGAAGTCTTCACTTTAATGTGCAAGTCGGCCTGATTATTGGCCACATTGGTAAAACTCTTGGATGAGAAATTATCCAGCTCTACACTAATAAACTTGCCAGCTGAATCTTTCTGAACCACTTCAGTCCCAAGGTATTTCCAGAATTGATCTTTTTCATCAAAGGAAATCACATCGATTGAGTCCCCTTCTGCATAGGTGGTTAAAGTAAAGGGATTTGTTACCTCTGGGATGTTCATTCGGGTAAAGAGAGTTCCTCCTTGCAGGTATTTCACTTCTTTCCCATCCACCGAAAGGTTAATATCCAAGCGAGGCATAGGACCAATAAAACTGCGGGTTACCCTACCGTTTATTTCCATATCCTGAATAAGAGAACTACCGGGTAGGGAGAGCGTACTATTATCACTGTAAGTATCAAACCCCAAAATCTCAACATCCAAAGAAGTGCCACTAATGCTGTTTCCTTCGCGATCCAAAAAGGTAACTCCTGAATCCAGAGCCAGGCTAAAACTGGCTGGCAGAGTATCACTTTGGGTATTAAAATCAAATCGAATTTCATCAGCTAGACTAGCATTATTATTTAGACTGGCCATCGAGCTCTGTGTTCCCAAACCATTCATATTGGGATTATCGGGTAAGAGGTAGATGATTTCCTGGGAAAAATATTCCTCTTCATCCACCTGTATGTAGAAAGTTTTCGGACGAAATCCATCAGCATCAACCTGCAGGGTGAAACCAACCGGATGATCTGTTTGGGGTTCCAAAACCAATCGATTTAAAATTAGGGCTACTTCTCCCCGGTTAAATTGATAATTACGTGAACCGTCAATCACATACACTTCGCCAGCATCGGCACCACTAAGGCTAAACTGTGCATTACTATTTAACACCTGATTGGGAGCACTAAGATCGCACAATTGGATACTAATGGCATAATCATAAAAGTCGGGGCTAATATGGACCACCACGTCATCTGTAGGGTTCTTACAGGCCGTAAAACCAACTAAAAGAATTAAGGCAAAAAATGGACGCAATGTCATAGTCGAAAGTTTAAAGCCAGGTTAAGGAAAGGCCACCAACGGTATGCACTTAAATTATTTTCCAATTTGTCGGCTTCCTGTGCCGTATTTTCAAGCATGCGGGTCGCCTCCATTTGAACCTTGGGGGCGCCCCAATAATAGGTCCCTACTTCAAGACGTAAACCAGCTCTTCGTTTGGGCCTGCTCCGGCCAAAAGCCACCCCGAATTGAGGCATCCATTTAGCAGGAAGAATCTGGACATCAACATATCCTATTTCTTCGCCCTCGAAATTGAGCTCTCCATACTCCACGGCCTCCGGGTACAGTCCTCTCCCCTGCATTCGATTAGTAAAAGCATAACTAATACCCGCGAAAAAATGAAAAGAAGAAGCTTCGTAATTAGGAAAATAATCTAATACCAGAGCAGTATTCAACAAGTCTAAATTACCTATGGTACGTAATGTTTGGCCGCTAAAATCAATATCCAAAGTAAGATCTTCCACTCGAATTCCACTGAGCTCTGCTCTCACGCTTAATTCGGGAATAAAATGATACGAAACTTGTGCAGTTAGTCCTTTTAGACCTGCTCCAAAGCCTAAACCCCAGCCTTTGTTAAACATTACAGCTTGAGGCTTTGCGGTCGCAGAATCCGCATTTTGCGCAAATGTTTGCCAAGAAAAGCTCAAGGTAAGTACTAAGATTAATAGACAGTTCCGTGTCAAAGCAAAGATTTAAAGCGAAGATAAAAATTATTCATATTGAACCTGTTTTGACATTCCCGCGAATTAATACATTTGAGTTCTGATCCCTACAGTTATGAAAAACATCGGCATTATTGGAGTATTGGTTTTGAGTTTGGCTTTTGCAGCTTGTCGCAAGAAAGATGATGGCAGCAGCAGTCAAGCGCCTTTAACCGGCTTAGCCGCTTTCCTCAATGGTGACTTTGAGGTAACTCAAGCTGATTATAATGGCTCCTTGCAATCTGGTGTTTTAGGGACCATCCCACTTGCGGGTACGGGCACCAATACTTCGGGTAACTACAATTTCGATGCACGCAACAAAACCGTAGATTATCAGGTAAGCAGCACAATGGAGGTTAATCTCTTCGGACAAACCTTACCGGTGCCAATTAATGTTGGCGGAACCGGAGATGTTACCTATACCAGCGACACTCAGTTTATTATCGACGATCCATCCTATGGGCCGATGACCTATAACATCAGTAATAAAACGGAGACCAGTTTAGTAGCTACCACGCGCTACCAGAACGATACCACTTTTGGAACGGTGGACCTTTTATTGGATGTGTATTTGACTAAGAAATAGGTCTTATTCCAAAGGCAAATACTCAAAGCTTACATTTCCTTTTTGTCCTTCGGCACCATAAAAGCCAATAAAGCGCAGGCGGTAAATGGTACCTTCAGCATCTTCGATGAAGTAGATCCAACGATTGCGAACCAAATAGGTTCCTTCATCCAAATCATAGTATTTCCACTCGTGGCCAATTGCTTCGGTTTGAGCTTTGAGTTGATGATGTTGTATATCACTGGCTTTGATGTCTCCAAAGCTTAGGGTGGAATCTGCACTTAAGAGCGTATCGCGATAGGCACGAGCCCATTTTGAATTGATTAAGACTCCCGTTACCGAATAGTCCAGAGTATCGCTGCCATCCCAAAGGCGCTCCATATACTTACAAACATGTAAATCCCATTGATCTTTGGGGGGCTCCAGGCTCAATAAGCTATCTGGATTAGCCAAACTAAGAAACTGATAATTATAATCCGCCTGGGTTTCCACATTCAGGCTTTGAGAATTAGTACCATCCAAATTGGCGAAACGTAATTGATAGGATCCATTTCGGAATTCCTGAATTTGCAATTTGCAATAGCCGCGCTTACGCCCTTGTAAGTCCTGGCCACGATCTATCAAAAAAACCTGTCCCCGTGGATCCTGCAAAGCATCAGTCATCCAGCCTCGATTATAATAACGATTAACCCTTTCAAACTCGAAATCAAAATCGCTGGCTTGAAAAGTGGAATCAAAATTCAAGGTACCAGTGGCCGCCACGCGCATAAATTGGGCTGAATTCACATAGATATTGGGGTTTTGTGGATCGGCCGAAAAAGCCAAATCCCAGGCATCGCGCCGGTTTTTAGCCTTCATGCTATTGCTGCTCAAATCGAAATAGGCCTCAAATTGATAGTCAATACCATCGGCTGAAACCATATCCATCTGACCAATTTGATCGCTCACAAATAGTCCGGGTCGCAATTCCTCTTCCGGTTCGCAAGCCGTCAAAGAAAAGAGCAGTGCTGCAACAAAAAATGTTTTTAATCGAGTTTCCATTGACAACGCAGAAAATAAGTTCGTCCGTAATTGATGGGTAAACTGCCAGCTGCTGTGCTATGAGTGCCCCCATTGCCCGTTCCGCTAACCGCGATATTCCCAACATCAAAAAGATTTTTAATTCCAAGGGTAAGGAGGAAGCGTTGCTTCCAAAAAGCTTTCTGGAGGCTAAAATCGGCCAGGGTATAATCGCTGTAAGTCCGTGTATTTAAATTCCCCTCAGCATCCAGGGCGAGGTCTTTCCTCTCGCCGGTATAATTCATAAACAAGGCTGGCTTTAAATGCCACTTGGTAAATTGATAGGAAATGCTCCAGCGGTATTGTGGGTAAAAATTAAATTGATTGGCGGACGGATCGCTAAAGGCATACTCATTCTTAAGACCTATCCAGGCCATACCCAGTTCAGTGTTCCAGCCCCCCTTCGCCAATCGCCAGTTCCAGTTTAAGCCGGCACTCTGACTGCGGGCTACATTCTGATTGCGATACAAACCACGGGGTTCGGTATCGGTAGGTGAAAGAATGGCGATTAAGCGAATCTCATCGCGAAGGTCATTAAAGAAGAAACGCGCCTCTGTTTGCCAATGCCAATCGGCTTTATCGTAATGATAGCTCAGCCCTAATTGGTAATTATGACTGGTTTCTGCCTTCAAATCGGCATTCCCCAAAATATTATGGTTCTCATCCACGAAAAGGAAATAGAGTTCTTTAAGGCTGGGAGCCCGAAAGCCTTTGCCATAGGATGCGCGCAGAATCCAGGACGGGCGCATCTCCCAACGCAAAGCCAAAGAGGCAATAAGTGGAGCCTCGAAACGACTATTATAGGCATATCGCAAACCGGGTTTTAGGCTTAGAACTTCCCAGGGCTTATACTCTGCCGTTGCGAAGAGAGCCGCATCCAAAATATCCTGTACTTCTCCCTCTATGCGCTTACCGGAATTAAACTCCCAACTAAAATCATAACCTAATTGATAATCGAACTTCTCGGCCCATTTTCGATGGTACATCAGGCGAGAGCTGATTAATTTAAAAATGCTGGTATCCTGAGCATCAGCATCCGGAAATAGCTGTTCGGTTCCCAGATGTAAGTTCCGAATACGACTAAATTTTTGACGCCGGAAATAATTATAGGCCAAAAAGCCTTTCCAGCGCCCGCCTTGCTCCGGGTAATTATGGTAATACAGGGAATGATTGAGGCGGGTGGTAAGATATTCATCATCCAGAGCCCGAGGGTATTTCCAGGCGCCGGTATCTACCGGTACTAGAAGCGAATCAAAAGAACCAATAGCCCCTTTGTTTTTTACCGTTTCCTGAAAGGCATCCAAGCGATAGCGCCAAAGCGAATTACCCTGACGATGCTTAAACTGCAAACTGCCAAAGTATTGTTCTTTAGGATTCCATTGTAAATCCCGGGCCTGCCCATCAGGGTCATAGCCTTGAAAATAATTACGCCCTAAGTCTATACTCAATTGATTTTGAGCATTGAGGGCCCACTGCAAGGAAGCATCTGTATTATAACGACCTACAGACTCCACATAAGCATTGGCATTGCTTTGCCACCTTCGTCTTTGCGATTGCTTGGTGATCAGATTAATCGTTCCGGCCACGGCATCGGTGCCATAAGTAACTGCCATGGGACCTTCTACAATTTCCACTCTTTCGATGGCATTGAGGTTTATCTGACTGAGGTCGATATTGCCATCCATTCGACCAATTACCGGTACGCCATCAATTAAAATTTTCACCTTGGCTCCGCTCATTCCTTGCAGGCTAATTTGGCTCCCTAAAACCCCATCTTCACTAATCCTAAAATTGAGATCCTGACTGAGCAGATCTTTTAAATTGACAGCCGCCTGGTTTTGAATTCTTTGGGCATCAATAATGCGTACTTGCCGCACGGCATTACGACTTAAAGTGGGCGCATTTTGACCGGTTACCACCACTTCTTCCAATTGGCCTTTTTCGGGCACTAAAAAATGTAAGCTCCCTGCTTTTGGATGTGCCTTTTGGTAGGGCTCATAAGAAAGGTGGCTCACCTTAATCCAAAGCAAATCTTGATCTATAAGTTCAACGCGACCTTGAGCATCTGAAACAGTATAGAGGCTATCACCTTCCCAAATCAAGCTTACATGTGCGCCTTCCACCGCTTGAGCCGTATGGGCATCCAAAAGCCTTAAAAAAGAAACTTCCTGAGCCTGTACAGTAAAGCCCAAGAAACCAAAAAGCCAAAGCCAAATGCGCTTTTTCATATGCTGAAAAAGGAGCCCTTAGCAACAGCCAAGGGCTCCAAATTTATTTATCTATTGATCTAGGGTTGAATCAGAATACGGCTTTGTGCTCCGTAGTTTTCGCCTTCAATTTGAACTTGGTACATGCCGGCAGGAACCGCACTTAAATCAATGCGCTGCTCGCTAATCCCAGGCTGTACACTTAAGTTCTCTTGCTTTACCAAGCAACCTTCCATTGAGAATACACGCAGGCTAATGTTTTGACTGGCGTCGGTACTCAAAGCCAGGTTTAAATGATCCTTGGCTGGATTTGGCCATACAGATAGCAATTGCATGGGATTCTCTTCCATACCAATACTGGTCCAGTGCATGATATCTTTATGAGGATATACATAAAGCTCCGCGCCACCAATATCGTTAATGCGTACCGGAACCGCGGCAAAGCTACTCTGAGCGAATAAAGCGATATCCCAGTCGAGGTCAGTGTTTTGAGCTACTTCAGCACGATTGTTCAAGCTGTAATACACCTGTCCATCATTACCTGCACCGAGGCTAATGCTATCTAAAACTCCGTTTACTGTGAAGCTCATATTTCCATTGGCGCTACCCCCGTAGCTTACAAATTCGAGCTCATTGATCTGACCATTCTGATCTTTCACGAAATAGGTAAGGGTATCGAAAACCACCCCGGCAAAAGCATCTTTCCAATCGTAGCCAATGCTGGCGATAGAAGCGGAAAATGGAAAGCTTGTGGTATCTGACAATTGCGCTGTTCCGGCAGCTTGACTTTCAATACGAGCGGTTTGTACTCCACGATTATGCAGTACTCCAGCTACCGGATAAGCCCCAAAGCCTGGGAACATAATTGGGTACTTGGTAAAGATGATATCCCAATCTGCGGTATTGGGTTCCAAATCCTTGATTTGATCATGGTCGATGGAATAGTAGAAGAAATTGCGATCTTCATAAGGATCGCGATCCAATGATTTATATACCTGATTGCTTCCATCCAGATCACTGTAGGTAATAGAGTAAACCCCAGAAGCCAGATTATCGATCGAAATCGCTTTGTATTGACCGCTCACAGTTTTAAGGATGTAGATACTATCGCCCTCAATCAAGTGGCTGGTAATACTGTAATTCCCCCAACCAAAGTCGGTCATATCGCTGGTATCGCGGTAAGCATCAAATGCACCTTGCATCCAGGTTTCATAGGAATTGTAGCGTTGAGACCACTGGGACATCCCCGTGGTATCGAAGCTTTGCGCTCCTAAAATAAGAGAGCCCAAGCCTAAGAAGAGTGTAGTTATATATTTAGTCATGATGGTGTTTTTCTGGAATAAATTAATAAGCTTTCTCGGACTCATTTTCAGCACTCACCCAAGGTGTAGGATTCGCGCTTAGGTAGCTTTCGATGATTGCACGCACCTCTTTTTGAGCTTTCTCGGAGCGGTACTTTTTCTTGGCCATCATTTCATCGCCAAGGTCAAAAAGACGTTGCCATAATTTCTGATCATCTACCATATACTCCAGGTTGATATAATCTTGCTCGCTAAGGATATTGTCCCATACCATGCGTACATCGCGCCAGTACGTTTTGTTAGCCTCCCACCAGATTTGAGCAGCTTCACAACGACTATCTTCTACTTTGAAGTAAGAGTTCATACCCTTTTCCCAAACCAGAATGCTATCACCTTCAGCAGTGCGGATTACCTTGGCATTGTCCAATTCATGTACGTGGCCGGTTTTGGTGATTTTATGCTTGTTATTGCGCAGCATAACATTGTAGTCATCGCGCTTGGTGAATTCACGGCGAGGTAAGGGAGCCGCAACCTGAGATTCCCAGTATAATTTACCATCCACGTCAATCCAGGTGGCATAACCTTCGTAGCGAGGACTATCATCTACCTGATATACCTTTTGGGTCCAGGTACCTTTCGCTTCTTTAGCCGAAATCTCGGTTTTCTTCCACTCCAAATTCTTTTGGTACTGAAGCATAACCAGGTTTTCGTAAAACCAATCCTGGCGCCAGTGCTTAATTACGCGCTCACCACCCGCTACGATCAGCAGATGCTGTAATACCAAATGCGTAGAATCTTCTTCATCTACAAAAATCCATTCCAATCCTTTGGAAGAATAGGGATCATGCAATTGGTAATCCGTGGCATCCGAAAAGGTTTCGGCATACTTGAATTCAACTTCATAGCAGCCACACATCTCTTTGATGTAGCCTTTTTCTTCTTCCGGAGCTTGCGCTGAAAGAATTCCCAGCGAAGTACAAGCTGTAAGCAGAGCAGCGTAAAACTTCTTCATTTTATTTTTATTTAGACTGATTATAAGTTCTGAGCCGGCAAAACTAAAAACCGAAGAAGTCTTAACAAAGTTTATTTAGATTAATTTTAAATTAACTTTTAAACCCATGAATATTAACCGTTTAAGACAGTAATATCCTCCAGAACGATTGCCCTGGTTTACTAAATGAGTCCTGAAAAAAGGTCTAAATCAGGCCTTTAGATTTGCAAGCATATCCTTTACCATAGCCTCCAGGCTAAAGTCGGGCTGCCAGCCCCAATCCAACTTTGCTCTCTGATCATCGATGCTCTGTGGCCAGCCTGCGGCAATAGCATCACGAGAATCTACCGCATCGTAAAAGGTTTGGAAACCGGGCACTTCTTTTTCGATCAAAGCGCTCAATTCATGCGGAGTAAAGCTAAAGGCCCCCACATTGTAGGAGGTACGGATCTTAACCTGCTCGGCCGGAGCTTCCATTATACCAATAGTCGCTTTAATGGCATCGGGCATGTACATCATCGGTAGGCGACGATTCTCCGAAAGGAAACAATGATAGTCCTCTCCCTTTGCTGCTTTATGAAAAATATCTACTGCATAATCGGTAGTTCCACCACCGGGCTCCGTTTTCCAGGAAATCAATCCAGGATAACGTAAACCACGCAAATCACAACCGTACTTTTTATGGTAATAATCGCACCATAGTTCGCCAGCCAGTTTACTAATTCCATAAACCGTTCCCGGGTCCATTACCGTGTATTGCGGGGTAGCTTCAACCGGAGTATTAGGTCCAAAGGCAGCAATAGAACTAGGCCAGTACATTTTAGAAATATGACCTTCACGCGCTAATTCCAAAAAGTTGAATAAGCTGCGCATATTCAGGTCCCAGCCTCTTAACGGCATTCTCTCTGCAGTGGCCGAAAGCATGGCTACCAGGTGATATACCTGATTGATACCGTGTTTCTTAATTACCTCAAAAACCTTTTTATCGTCCAAGGCATCCAATTGCTCAAAAGGTCCCTGGGCCAGCCTTTCGGCAGAGGGAGCTTTGAGGTCTGAAGCAATTACATTGTCATTGCCATAAGCTTCGCGGAGGCTATCTACGAGGTCTGTTCCAATTTGACCGGAAGAACCTAAAACTAAAATTTTGTCGGTCATTAAACTGCTTTTTTGAGAGTGGCAAATATAATCGCTTTTAGTCCCCTATATTTGATTCCAAGCGCAATGAAAGCACAATCGCTCCGGATTTTTTTAAAGACCCTGGGACCGGGTTTACTCTTTGCCAGTACCGCTATCGGTGTCAGTCACTTAGTACAGAGTACCCGCGCTGGTGCCGATTATGGCTTTGCCCTCCTTTGGGCCGTAATTCTGGCCAATGTGCTCAAATTCCCCTTCTTTGAATACGGCTCTCGTTATGCGGCCTCGGCGCAACAATCGCTTATTGATGGCTATCGCGATTTAGGTAAAGGTATGCTCCTACTTTATGGTCTGATTACCCTCGGCACCATGTTCTTTGTAACCGCCGCCGTGGGTGCAGTAACGGCTGGATTTCTGCATCAGCTATTTGGCCTGCAGGGTATCATTAGTATAAAAGTCACTACCTTTTTACTCTTTGCCACCTGCATGCTTATCCTTTTAATCGGGCATTATAAAGCGCTGGATCGCTTAATCAAAATTGTAGGTAGTATTTTACTTACTTCTACGCTCCTGGCCTTTTTCAGCACCTTGGGTCGTGGTCCAGCCGCCGATCCCTTTCAATGGTTTGATGCCTCCATTTTAGAGATCAGTAATCCTTCCTTTCCTTTCTTAATCGCCTTGATGGGATGGATGCCTACCGCAGTGGACCTCTCCGCCTGGAATAGCCTCTGGACCTTAGCCCGGCGTAAAGAATCCGGTTATCAATCCAGCTTAAAAGAAGTACTGCGTGAATTCAATATCGGTTATTGGATCTCCGCCTTATTGGCCCCCTGCTTTATGCTATTGGGAGCTTACCTCGTCTTTGGCACGGATAAAGTCTTAGCCCAGGGTTCAGCCGCCTTTGCCGGAGATATCATAAACCTCTATACCGAGAGCATTGGCGATTGGAGTAGATGGGTCATTTCTGCGGCCGCTTTCAGTATCATGTTCGGCACCTGCATTGCGGTTTTTGATGGCTACGCAAGAAGTGCTCAAAGAGTATGGCAATTAGTAAGACCGCAAAACTCCAAAGGCGAAGAAAGCTCGGGGAACAGCACTTTCCAAATTGTGCTAATCGTAGTAGGCTTGGGGGCCTTACTCGTTATTAATCAATTTGGAAATTCCCTGCGCAGCCTGGTAGATTTAGCCACAGCAATTAGCTTTTTAGTTGCACCCATCATTGCTTTCGCCAATTTTAAACTGGTCATGGGTTTAAGACCTGAAGACCGGCCGGGACTTGCAATGCGCTGGCTTTCACGCCTGGGACTCGTTTTCCTTAGCGGCTTTAGCCTGGTCTATCTGTATGCGCTAATCTTTTAATTTCCTTCGTAGCTGATTCGCCAAATACGGCCTTTCTGACTATCACTGATAAAGAGACTACCTCTTCCCCCCACGGCTAATCCGCAAGGCCGGTATTCTGCTGAGGCGGGTGATTCCGGCTGATCATTCCTTCCCGAAAAACCGGTAGCAAAAGATTGGTAGCCACTAATCGGATCATTTCCACTAAAGGGCACAAAAACTACCCGATAACCTTCTTGAGGGAAAGGTGCACGGTTCCAACTACCATGAAAAGCAATAAATGCCCCACCCTTATAATTAACCGGAAATTGGTCTTGATTGTAAAACTCAATGGCATTGGGTGCCCAGTGCCCGGGAAAGGCCATAAGGGGAAGGTCTACATTTCCACAACGCCCAATACTATCGCCTGTACCACCATATTCGGGGTTCAATAGTTTCACGCGTTTTTGCCAATCGTAATAACAATAAGGCCAGCCAAAGTCACTGCCTTCTTCAATTCTCAAAAACTCCTCTCCTGGCAATTCGGCACTTTGCTTAGCGCTGTAGATTTCGGGCCAAAACTCATGCAATTGATCCCGACCATGTTGCATAGCATAGAGTTTTGCATGATTAGGATTCCAGGTGATCCCCACTGCATGACGTATGCCGGTAGCGAAGTTTTCTCCATCCTCAAAAGTTTGATTCGGCATACTGGCGCTGAATTTCCAAATACCCCCACTGGTTTCCAGCAGTGGGCATGGATCCTGACCGGCCACGCCTTTGGTACGACTGGGATCCTGACATGCATTAGAGGGTGCCCCGATGGTTACATACATATTCCCTTCTTCATCAAAGGCCAAGGGTTTTGCGGCATGTTGATTTTGATCTGCCAGGCTGAGGATTAACTCACGTTCGCCAGAAGGCACTAACTCATTCCCTTTAAACTGCCGACGGAAAACCTGGGTATTTGTGCTAAAATAGAGGTAACCATTGTGGAGCTTGATCCCTGTTCCTCCCTCCAGATCTTCAAAATATACTTTGCGATCTACCAATCCATCCTGATTCGAATCTCTGAGGGCCACAATAGAAGCACCTCTTTCGGGATAGGAAAGGCGCAAGTACAAATCACCATTTAGGCGACTGGCCATATGTCGACCTTTACCCAGGTCATCTGCATAGACCTCTGCTTTAAAACCTTCGGGCACTACTATCCCAGCTTGACGGATTGAGCTATCCGCAGATTCTCCAGAATCTGAACCCGATGAACAGGCCTGAAAAAGAACGAAAAGGAAAAGTAATTTCGGGGCAACTCGCATCGCTGTAATTTTGGCTCGCAAGTTACAAGTCCTTAAGCAAGAGCTCCAATTTTGTTTTAATTTCTGATGGTCTAAATGGCTTGGTAATTACGTCCTGGATTGCCGTTCCTTCCATTTGATTTTGAATCTCATCTCGCATATTGGCTGTTAATGCCACAATGGGAACCGGACGACGCTGGAACTTCTCTGTCTGCATAATCATTTCTGCCGCTTCAAAACCATTCATCTCGGGCATCTCAATATCCATAAAGATCAATTCCACATCCGTATTTTGATAGGCTTCCAGGGCTTCGACTCCATTGTTCACGGTAATCACTTGATAGCCCATTTTCTGAAGCATGGTTTCCGCTACTCGCTGATTAATCTGATTATCCTCTGCCAGAAGTATCCAAATGCCTTCCTCCTCCAGTTTAACCTGATTCCACTGCGGTTTTTCCCGCTCTACCGCCATGGTTTCCTTCAGGGGAAAACTAAAGTAAAAGCGAGAACCCAAATCTTCTTTGCTCTCCACATGCAATTCGCCTCCCATAAGATCCACCAGAGATTTGGATATCACTAAGCCCAAGCCTGTTCCGCCCGACTTTTGGACCGACTCACTATGTACCTGCTCAAAATCCTGAAAAAGTCGATCCAATTGTTCATGATTCATTCCGATACCCGTATCTCGAACTTCAAAATAGATCAAAGGATCGGGACCCTTAAGGTTGAGAAACTCCACTTTTAATTTGATATAGCCCTCATCGGTAAACTTTACGGCATTGCCCAAAAGGTTAATCAAGACCTGTTGCAATCGAAGGCCATCACAAAGAATCCATTTATCCTGATACTCTTCCGGAAAATCAAATTTCATGCGGATGCTTTTTTCCCTTACCCGAAAACGAAACATTTCCAGGAGCTTGTTTAATTCATCGTGTAAATGATAAGAGCTCCTGTTTAACTTGATCTTTCCGGCCTCCAACTTGGAATAATCTAAAATCATATTAATCAGATCCAGAAGATGATCCGAAGAATGTTCGGCGATATCAAGCATTTCCTCCTGATCTGCATTCAATGGCGTTGAGCGCATCAGGTGGATCATACCATTAATCCCATTCAAAGGAGTCCGAATTTCATGGCTTAGTCCCGACAAGGTGCGCGCTTTTTGCTGCGCTAAATCCAGAGCCTTTTGTTTTGATTGAAACTCCTCATTTAACTTTTCTTCGAGGGTGCGCTGCATGCGCCAAACATCCCGGTTTAAACTTTGTAATTCCGGTATGGAAGACTTTTCATATTGGATCGCATCTGGCTTAAAGCCTGAAGCCACATAAGCTCTTAGGTTTTTCGATACTTTGCGAATACCAGCACTAAAAAAGAAACTCAACATCAGACTGGATACCACTGCCGCTGTAAAAAGCAAGCCTAACAATATCCAAACCCAGAGTCCATTGGTTTTTTCAAAGCTCATTTGCGCCTGCTTAAGCTCGGCATGTAAATTTGCTAAATCAGCCTCTAGAGAGATGGCCTTTTGATTTAAAGCTTGTATTTCCTGCGTAGGGCTTATTTCCTTCGCAAAAGCTTCCTGATAGGTATGAATATTCGCTTTTACTTTTCGAATCGGTTCCTGGAGCTCCCCCAGAGGATTTGGCAGCTGAATATCCGGAGGCGATAAAAGGGGTTCCGCCCAGCTTATTAAAGCTGCACGATTTGAATTTTGTGCCAGATAGGATAAAAGTTTTCGATGATCACTAAACTTCTGTTGACCGATTTCCAGGTCATGGACTAAATTCTGATAAAGATTCTTCTTTTGACTGAATTGATAGAAAATAGCCAGCCCGGTAATTAGTAAACTTTTTACAAGCAAAAAGCCAAGAATAGCCCTCCATTGCAGATTTATCCGCAAAGGTTTGAGTGAGTAGTTCATGTTTCATGTTGTCAGGTAAAAGAGATATACGTCAAAGCCCTGCACTTGGATTTAGACATTCTAAGATTTTCTAGAGAACCTATGTCACACATCCATTCCACTGGAAATGTGCAATTTTGCCCCGTCATGAAAAAGCTGAAAAGTCTCACTCTTCGCTTCCGCTTTACTCTACTGGGAGCAGTGCTCGGATTAGCCGCTGGTTATATTTATTATGATCAGGTAGGTTGCCAAGATGGTTGTACCATTACGGGTGATCCTACCAACTCGAGTTTATACGGTGCATTAATGGGTGGCCTTTTATTAAGCATGATCGATGATCACCTTAAAAAGTTGAAAAAATGAATGCACAAGAATTAATTGCCCAAGGCAAGGGTAGCGTGGTGGATGTACGCAGCCACCTTGAATTTTCGGGCGGTCATGTTGCGGGATCCCTTAACATACCTCTGGATCAGATCAACAGTAAATTAGATGAATTACGTGCGCTGGAAGCTCCTTTAATTTTGGTTTGCGCCAGTGGTAACCGCAGTGGTATGGCCGAAAGTTTCCTGCGTGGTAATGGCATCGACTGCCTGAATGGTGGCAGCTGGTTGAATGTGAACTACTTTATGAGTTTACGTGAAGCTTAGTCCTAATTTCTATCGAATTTTAATCCGAGTCCTAAACTTAGGGCTCGGAATTTCTCTTTTAGGAAGTGCCTGGTATGATGAGCAATGGTGGTTGCTGATACCAGCTATCTATTTTACTTCCAGAGGCTTTGCCAAAAAAGCCTGCCCCGCAGATTCCTGCAAGATCGAAGATTAAATTCTTCCAAAGTCCTATTTCCCCCATTCGTCTACCCTCTCCCTCCATTCGCAGGTCTTTAGGAATTCCTTAACAGAGCCTAAAAGGCTAAGCCTCTACATTCGTAGCACGAAACTAAAACATAAACATCATGAAATCACTATTTTGTGCTTTGCTGATGGCAGGGACTATTATGCCTGCTTCAGCCAATGTGGGCGGTAATCCAACCGAACAACAAATCCAATTACCTATTTACATAATTGAGCTACCCGAAGAAGGGGAGCCCAAAAACAGTCCTCAATTTGCGGTGCAAACCTATATCGAGAACTTCAACGAGCGCGATTTTGAAGAAATGCGCAAAGTGCTCAGCGACAATTTTACCAATCAGGGTTTAAATCGTGACGGTTCTTTAACCGAAGTACAAACTATCGACGACCTCCGCACCTTAATGAGTGGCCAGGAAGTAATTGCCCCTGATAGTCAGAATAATGTAATTACCGTTACCGAGGTAAACGAAAAATATGCAACTGTAGAGCTGGTAACCGGACCGGAAGGCCAGCGCTGGAAAGAAATGATTACCCTAGTTAAAGTTGGCAATGGCTGGAAGATTGAAAAAATCTTCTGGAGCTTTGTTTAAGACTCTTCCCGTTGATTAATGCTAAAAGCCCCTTCCGGATTTCGGAAGGGGCTTTTGCTTTTAAGGCTTAACAATTATGGGTAGGCTGTGAACACCTCCCCGATGCTGAATTTGTAAATAATAGGTTCCGGCTGGCAAATTGCTTAAATCCCATTCCATGGGACTTTGTTTCGGTCGGATTTCCTTTAGGTTTCGCCCGCTGGCATCCCGCAGATAGAGCGCCTGAAGCTCTATTAGTTCTCCATCCCACTCAAGCTTAAGAACATCCTCCACTGGATTAGGATATACTTTCAGGGCCTTTTCTATATCCTGTTCCTCCATTCCAATTGCAAATAGAGCCCAAGCCCATTCATGACTATTTCCACAGGCATTAGTCACCTTCAATTTTACGATATAGAAAAGTCCTGGTGTTTGGTAAATATGAATGGGATTAACACCTGTACCCGTATTACCATCCCCAAAATCCCAATCATAGCTACTGGCATTTCGCGAAGCCGAAGCATCAAATTGAATCCGCAAGCCACTACCTATTGGTGACATCACCGTATAAGTCCAATCCGCCTTAGGAGCACCACAAACTTGTACATTTTGACTTATACTTACCGAATCGCCACAAAGATTGGAAACGGTTAATTGTACCGTATAGGTGCCACTTTGAGCATAAACATGATTGCTATGTCGGTTGGTATCAGTACTCCCATCACCAAAATCCCAATGGAAGGAAGTAGCCATAGATCCGCTGGCATTAAAAAGTACACTATCCGAATAAACCGTGAATGTCATCTGCGGATTAAGCGTATCGCAAATTCGAATCGATTGAACCAAGGTATCACCGGTCCCACAATGGTTCAAAGCAATTAGCTGCACATTGTAAATTCCAGCATTGGCATAATGGTGGTTCACCGGGTTTGTACCCGATCCATTACCATCACCAAAATCCCAAATCAAGGTATCTGCATTAAGGGAACTACTGCCATCCAGAGACAAACCTAAATACGAAGCATTAGCACTAAAAAGGGCAGTAACTGTATCGCAAGGCAAAGTACTTACCGTATCATATAAGCTTCCGCTGAACTGCCCTACGGAACAGGAGTCGTAAATACTAATTGCATAGCTATGGTTAGCGCTTAGCCCCGTGAGGGTATAAGGACTATTGATACCGGTAATCACCTGCATGGTAGAAGGTCCGGATGCGATATCATAATAAGTTAAGATGCCACTATTGGGCGCATTGCTAGAGCTCCAACTAAGACTAAAGTCTGTTTGGTTAATGGCCGAAATGCTTAAAGAAGTTGGATCCGGACAAGGTAAAATAGCATCGCGTACCTCAATGCCATCCAAGGCTATATCACCTGTAAAGCTGGTAGCCTCGGCGATGAATTGCAGGGTAATCGTATCGCCCTTATAAGCAGTGATATCAATAGAATCCGCAATCCAAGCTGCGGTACTACTATTTTGCTGTTGACCGGTATAGGTTTGCAAAATCGTGGTTCCAGAAGACCTTTCAATGGCCACCTTCATATTCACTATGGTGGCCCCATACATATGGTAATGGTAAAAGATATGCGGAGCGGCTATTAGGCTATCCACAATAATGGGTGGGCTGCTAATCATGGCACTGGTTGCCCCCCGAGATGCTTCGGTATAGATGTAATTTCCGCTGCCACTTAAATCTGAACTGGGGCCGGTATTAGCAGAAGTTGTTGTTCCCATTCCGGTTCCCCAACGCATTTGACTTGTCGCTAATCGATTCCAACAAGGGTCGATCAAATCATTATCGTTTAAACCACCCGTTCCCTCCTGCCAGGCTGCTCCATCAAAGTTTTCGAGGAAAGGCATGCTGTAAGGATTACAGGCCATTTTCTCATCCACCACCAATTCATCCAAAGCCACATCCGATTGATAAATGCTGCCGCCTGTGGCTTTTAATACCACAAATCGAAAACGTACCGTTTGGTTGAGATAGCTCGATAAATCATAGCGCTGCTCCTGCCACAAATTCCCTTGATCACCCGCCAGGCTACCCAGAATAATCCAGCTTCCTCCGCTATAGATTTCCCATTGAAACCAGAGGTTTTGGCTGTTCTGACTGAACATATGGTACCAGAAACGCAACTCCGGTTGCGTCAAAGCACTGAGGTCTATATAACCGGTTTCCAAAATAGCGGTATCACCTCCGCTTCCTGCACTGGCCTCGGTATATACATAATTACCGCTGCCACTGGTTTTGTCGCCAGTGGGCCCGGTGCCGGTGGAAGGCGTATTGCCCTGGCCACCACCCCAAAAGAAAAGGGTATCACGATTGCGATTCCAACAGGGTGAAATGCTGGCTCCGGTATTTTGAGCTCCGCTTCCGCGATCAAAGCCTAGGTCGAAACTTTCGTAATAAGGAGCTATTAAAGTATCACATAAGGTAGAACCTAAAAGTGGTCCCAGCCAAAGACTCTGATCATTGGCATTGCAACTGTCACGCAGGTAAAACTCATAGTAGCTACTGGCATTTAAACCCGAAATGGTGTAGGGGTTGGAACTTACGGAAATCAAGGTACCGGTACCGGGACTAAATCCGGCTGGGCCGTATTCAATTTGCCAATTACTCGCCCCTCCACTAGTCCAGCTTAGGCTGATGCTATTTTTAGTGATGGTGCCTACCGAAAAATTATCTGGCATAGGGCAGGGATCATCATAAAGCTTAAACTCATCTATGGAAATGTCCCCCATATAACCTTGACTATAACCGCGGAAGATGATGCGTACGGTATCGCCCGACCAGGCATCTAATTCAATTCCATGGGTTTTCCAGGCATCGGCCGAATTGCTTTGTTGAGCGCCTACTATGCCGCCAATCCACTGCATACTGCCATCTTTTGCAAGAAATACCACCAGGCTATCAATATTGGATCCGTAGAGGTGGTAGTCGAAATGCAAAACCGGATTGGCAATGCTTGTTGGAATAAAGATTTCCGGCGAGCTGATTTCGCCATAACCACTTAGGCCGGAGAATTCGGTGTACAAATATTTACCACTGCCACTCACATCCGCAAGCGGACCGGTATTGGCCGAAGCGGTAGGCCCGGAATTAGTACCAAAATTGGGATTATTGTCGGATGGCCGCGTCCAGCAAACATCAATTTGATTGCCTTGATTATTGGCGGTGGGCACTCCTACAACCCAGGAACTCCCATCAAAATTTTCGAGATAAGGAGCCATATAAGCCAAGCATAAAGTAGCGGCAGAAATCGGCCCCAGCCAAGCTGAATAACTGGTAGCACCACAACTATCGCGGAGGTAAAAATCATAGGCCGTGGCCGGGCTCAAACCGGTTAAGGTAAAAGGAGAAGCCGTCGTAAAAACCTGTGTGCCTGAACCCAAATTAAATCCGGCCGGACCATATTCAATAATAAAGCCCGGAGAACCGGCACTGGACCAAGATAAATCCACCGAATTGCTTCCTACCGCTTGGATGGCAAAATTACTGGACTGCGGACAGGCCACATCTTCAATCGAGACCTCATCAATGGCCATATCGGCTGTATAGCCACTGTTTACTCCCGTAAATCGTATTTGCACGGTATCACCCGAATAATTCTGCAAGCCATATTGAATCTCTGTCCAGGGCGAACCATTGGAACTTTGCTGCTGTCCTTGAACACCCCATAACCAGGTCCAAGCACCGCCATTATTTACTTCAACATAGAGGGAGTCAATAGCGCTGCCATAGAGGTGATAGTGGAATTTCAAGGTGGGGTTGGCAATTACCGGGCTCAAATAAATTTGCGGACTGGTGATGGAACCCGAACCGTTGGCACCACTGGCTTCGGTATAAAGGTATTTTCCTGTGCCCGAAACATCCGCATTTGGACCCGTATTGGAAGATGCTGTGCCTCCGGACCAAGGACCAAAATTGGGATTACTAACAGAGGGGCGCGACCAGCAAGAACTAATTGCATTACCATTATTGGAACCAGGTAGACCGGTTGTCCAATCACCGCCATCAAAATTCTCGAACCAGGGAATTACCGCCAGTCCACAAGGCATGGTAACCGTAATTGGCCCTACCCAGGCACTTACATTTCCGGCACCACAGCTGTCGCGGACATAAATATCATATACCTGACTATTGGTGAGTAGCAAGGTAAAGGGATTACTACCGGCATTAACAATCGTTCCCAGGCCACTGCTTGGACTAAATCCATTGGGCCCATAAATGATTTGCCATTGACTGGCCCCACCGCTGGTCCAGGAAAGATCCACCGAATTAGGCCCTAAATTAGAACTTGTTAGTCCACTCGGTTGCGGGCAGGGTGGTGCTTCGTCTATGGTCACCAGATCAATGGCCATATCGCTGCGCCGCTCATTACCCTTGAGGCCGGAAAAACGAATGATTACGGAATCTCCCGCAAAGGCACTTAAATCAACTATGGCCTCTAAATAGGGATCTACCGCATTACTCTGCTGTTGACCGGAAATCGACCAAACACCATTAGTCCACTGTCCAGTGCTGGCCCGGAAAACCTCGATGCGCAAAGTTCCCATGCTATTCCCAAACATATGATAGAAAAATCGCAGTTCAGGATTCACTAAAGGACTGATATCAATTAAGGGTGATTCCAAAGAGGCTACCTGCCCCAAGAAACCAGCCGAAGATTCCACGTACATAAAATTGGACCCGGTATGATCCTGAGTAGGTCCGGTATTAGGAGTAGAGCCCGCTGTTGCGCGCAGTCCCCAAAACAAAGGGTCACTAGCCATGGTACCCGGATTGGGATAACGCCACCAGCAAGGTCCCAGGGCGTCTCCACCATTATAGGTTCCGGTGCCAGGGGTCCAGCCTCCGCCATCAAAATTTTCAGAATAGGGTGCCGTCAAAGCATTACAATACGGCATGGCCGAAATAGGCCCGATCCAGCCTGAGGTATCGCCTCCCCCGCATAATGATCGGATGTAAAAATCGTAGACCGTGCCTGAGTTCAGGCCACTAATGATTACTGGATTACTATTAACTACTTGCAAGGTTCCTGCACCCTGACTAAAGCCATTCGGACCGTACTCAATTTGCCAATTGCTGGCATTGGCGGAGTTCCAGGCCAAGGTCACGCTGCTGTTCGTGCGACCATTCAGACTTAAAGCCGAAGGATCCGGACAATTGGCGGCTTCCTTAATCACTACCTCATCAATGGCCATATCGCCTTCCGGCTGAAGGGAACGCACCGCCCGAAAACGAATCTTGATGGTATCGTTAGCAAAGGCATTGAGGGTAATACTTTCCTTTATCCAGGGATCGATATTGCTGCTTTGATCCTGGGCACCCGACTTAGACCAAACTGTTAGCCATCCAGTAGATTGACTCCAAGCCTGGGCTTCCAGGTTACCGACTGAAGAACCATATCGGTGGAAATAAAACTCTAAAGTGGGTGTAGTTAATGCACTTACATCGATCAAGGGTGAAGTAATGGTAGCTACATCTTGATTCTGTCCCCCGGTAGCTTCCACGTAAATGTATTTACTGCCTAGCCAGGCTCCACCCGGGCCGGTATTTGCGGTTGGGGTAGCTCCAAGCCTAGTTCCCCAGGCAAATCTACCTCCGCCAAGGCCTCCAGTGGGGGCTTCCGGATCCCGCTTCCAGCAGAAATCAATGACATTATTGGCGTTTTGACCACCGGTACCTTGTAGCCAGGTGGCTGACTCAAATCCTTCAGTATAAGTACCACTAATTACAGTGGGAATACAAATGGTTCGAAATTGGAAGGGACCTTCCCATAAACTTACATCGCCAGAGCCGCAACTATCCCGGACATAATATTCATAGAGGGTATTGGGATTTAGTCCCCTTAAAACAAATGGATTAGAATTGGCATTTACCCAGGTCCCGGAACCCGCACTAAAACCCGGACTGCCATAATTGATCTGCCAATTGGAGGCCCCTCCACTGGTCCAGCTTAATGCCGCCCGATCGTGCATCGCCCAATCCATACCCAAATTAGAGGGCTTCCAACAAGTGGGCATGGGACCGTGATGCACAACCACTTTAAAGGAACCTGCTTGGATCTTGGCATCGGCTGTATCGCAACCCGAACTGAAAAAAGCAACATCGAATGCATGTAATTTAAAGTCGAGGCTGGTGCCGGGGTAGTTGCCATTCAGGAAACTCAGATTGCTGCGAACTACATTTTCTGAGGCCCCCGGTGTAAAAACCGAACCCGTATAAATCTGACCTTCATTCGTCCCGGTAGTGGTGCATTCCAGATAAGCATAGATACCTGCAGGAGGCATACCGGTTATGCCCCCAACAGTATTGATGGTATAATAAAGGTCCACTCCATAAATCCAATCACCCGCTGGAAGATTTACCGTAATCGTTTGGGCACAAGCCGACTGGGTACTAGTTGAGGGGAAAAAATTAACATCCTGCACCCCGACTGCATTAACCGCGATAGCGGAGTCGGCGGTGATCTGTGCAAAACCACTAAAGCAGGTTAAGGCCAGCAGAGCAGTAATGAAGTTCCGCATAGGGCCATTTAATTAGTTGGCTATGAAGGTAGTAATTAATTTAGAGGCATCTATCCGCATCGAATTGCAAATTAGATGAACATTACTGGATCTAATTTGCAATTCGATCCATGCTAAATACTCAGTTCATAATTTCTTGCTTGTGAACAATTTCGAGCCAAAGAGATTTGAGTACTTTGAATTATGAAATTGAAGACCTTCTTCAAAATTGCGCTTATCACAAGCATCTTGGGGCTTCTGGCCTTAATCTCAGATTTCGGTTTTTCACAAAATAAGCTCTCTCAAAATCTGCTGGACAGCTTTTATTTTTTGGTCTTAGCGATCGGTGTAGTCGCCACTTTCGCTCGCTATTTCCAAAACCGATTCCTGATCAAAAGGAAGGTCTTTGTTTTTGACTTGCTTTCCATTGGTTTCACCCTCTGGGTTTTTTACCTCTACCTTTTTGTAGGGGAGCCCTTTAAAACCGACTTATTACTAGAGAATCCCATCTGGCTGCGCCTGGCCGTCTTCCTCAGTTTTGTACGCGAATTTTCAGAAGTGAAGATGAACTACAAGCGCACCTTACTCAATCCGGCTCAGTTGTTTGTTGCCAGCTTTCTAATCATTATTTTTTTGGGCAGTTTTCTGCTGATGCTTCCCAATGCCACTTATGATGGCCTCTCTTTTGTAGATGCCTTTTTCACTTCCACCTCCGCAGTTTGTGTTACGGGATTAATCGTGGTGGATACCGGTACTTATTTCACGGAATTCGGTCAGATCATCATTCTCATCCTCATTCAGATTGGGGGTTTGGGCATTTTAACTTTCGCTAGTTATTTCAGCTATTTCTTTAAAGGTGGTGCTACTTACGAGAATCAATTAGCCCTACGCGATATCACCAATTCTAAAATGCTGGGAGAGGTCTTTTCTACCCTCAAATACATTATCCTCATTACCTTGAGTATCGAGCTAATCTCAGGCATCCTTATCTACAGTAGTTTGGAAAGCTCCTTCTTCCAGAGCAAATACGAGCAGATTTTCTTTGCGGTTTTTCATTCCATTTCAGCCTTCTGCAATGCAGGATTTTCTACCCTCTCCAATAGCATTTATGAGGATGGATTTAAATTCAATTATCTGCTGCAATTTTGGATTGTCCTCACCTTCGTTTTGGGGGGACTAGGCTTCCCGATTGTGTCCAATATCTTTAAATATTTCAGCTATCGCTTGCGAAAATTGATCTCTTTCGGTCGTCGGCAAATCGCCTATAAACCCTGGGTTTTAAACCTGAATAGTCGCATCACCCTCATCACCACCCTTACGATCACAGCGGTGGCCTTTGTGCTCTTCTATATCCTCGAATACAACAATACTTTAGCCGAACATGATGGCCTCGGTAAAATTGTTACCGCCCTTTTTGGTGCCACTACCCCTCGGACCGCCGGTTTTAATTCCATCGACACTTCGGCCATGCTCTTCCCTACCACCATGATGGTTTTCCTATTGATGTGGATTGGTGCCTCGCCCGCCTCTACGGGTGGGGGTATCAAAACCAGCACTTTTGCCGTAGCGACTTTAAACATCCTAAGCTTGGCCAAGGGTAAATCGCGCATTGAGGTTTTCCGTCGCGAAATTGCGGATGTTACCGTAAAACGAGCTTTTGCCATTATTTCGCTTTCGCTGATTGTAATAGGCTTTGGCGTGATGATGATTTCCGCCTTCGACTCAAATCAAAGTCTGATGGATATCGCTTTCGAGTGCTTTTCGGCCTATAGCACAGTTGGACTCAGCTTAGGAATTACGGCAGAGCTTTCTCAAGCCAGCAAATTCATTTTGATTGCCATCATGTTTGTGGGTCGGGTTAGCATGCTCACCATAATCATTGCCTTCTTTAAGAAGGTGAAACAAAAGAATTATCGTTATCCCACCGAGGAAATAACGATTAACTAGATTGAACCATGAAATACATTATTGCCGGACTCGGAAATTTTGGAGCCTCCCTTTCACAAAAACTTACCGCCCAGGGCCACGAGGTAATTGGTATCGACATCCGCATGGATAAGGTGGATATGTATAAGGAGCAAATTACCCATACCATACAAATGGATGCTACCGATGAATTTACGGTAGCGGGCTTACCTCTGGATGATACTGATCTGGTGATTGTAGCGGTGGGTGAAGATCAAGGGGCCAATATTATGACCTCGGCCGTATTTAAAAATTTGGGGGTTAAGCGATTGATCAGTCGAGCCATTAACCCTTTACATCAAAAGGTATTGGAGGCCATTGGTGTGGATGAAATTGTGCATCCTGAAGAAGAAACCGCCGAACGCTGGGCCAAAAAACTCTGCCTCAATAATGTTGTGGACTCCTTTGAACTGGGCGATACCTTTAGCATTATCGAAGCCAAGGTGCCGGAAGACCATGTAGGAAAAACCATTCGTGAAGTGGAGTTCCGTGGTAAATACAATTTACTGGTGCTCACGATAATGAGCGAGACCGAAGTAAAAAGCATGTTAGGCCGCAATCATACCGAACTTAAAAGTCAAGGAATAGCCAGCCCCGATCAAAAGCTCAAGGAGAGTGATGTATTGGTGCTTTATGGTGCCAATAAGGATTTGCAAAGCTTTTTGAAAAGATAGGTCGAATTTGTAATTCGACCTAGGTTTACTTTACACACATTATTGGGCCGAATTTGCAATTCGGTTCCAAACCTGGATCAAATTTCCAATTCGATCAAAAAAAAACCGCCCCTAATCAGAGGCGGTTCTTGCTATCTAAATTTGAAGGTATTTAGTTCTTCAGAATATTGCGGCTAATAAAAGTGCCATTGGCATCACTGATACTCAATAGATACTGACCCGCCTTTAAGCTGCTTAAATCCAATTCCAGTTTGTTCTTGCCTTCCAATAGATTTTGATCACTGGAATAAACTACTCTTCCTTGCAGGTCGAAAATCTCTAGGTTTAAGCTCATCGCTGCATCCGATTTCATATCCAGATTAAGAACTGTACTCACCGGATTTGGATACAAAGTACTTAAGCTGAAAGGCGCTTCAATGGGAGTATATTCAATTCCTAAAGAGGCACACTCATCGTATTTGGCGATATACTGTTTGCAGCCATTTGCACGACAGTCGGTCCACAGGCTATAGATATTACAATGGGTACGCACACTGGAAGAGTAATCGCCCACAAAGCGACTTTTAGAAACCTGTGCAAAATTGGTAGTCCCAGAACTTACTTTTTTGATCGGTCCGAAATTGGCCCCATTGTCTTGCGAGTTGCTGATATGGTAATTGGACTTATTGGTGCTATCCAAAACATTTCCACCAATACTCACCTTATCGCCATGCGCCGAAACTACTGGCATAAATACCTTGGATCCGAAAATAGTAGTTAAGTCAAGCGGGGTAGACCAGGTAGCGCCATTATCCGTGGAACGGGAATAATAGGATTCAAAATTTTGATTGGAGATAAAATCAGCCCAAACCAAATGCAAATTATTCTGACCGTCTACTGCTAAGGAAGGTGCGGCATTTTCTCTTTCATTAATTACGCCCGTTCCGGAAGGGAAAACAGTGGTCGCTTGTTGAATAGTAACAGGAGTAGAAAATGTCTGAGCTCCGTCGGTAGAAGAGGTATAGAGAATCTCATTGTTCATGAAATCCGCGAAGGAATAATGCAGCTTGCCATTACTATCCATAGCTAAATTGGTGAATTGCCCATTTCCTGAATAAGCAGTAGTGGCGGCCGAAAAACTACTTTGATTGGCTTTCTTCACTTTCACCTTTAGGCCCGTTTGGTTTAAATCTGCCGGGAAATTGATGTATCCGATATAAAGATCATTTTGACCGGGGCCATTGGATAAATCTACTGCCATCCATTGGCGATCGCAAATCCCATCTTTATAATTGTAGATGGTCTGACTGGCATTTAATTTACCAATGCCGAAGTAATGATCCTCACCTGCTTCAAGGCTAAAGCTATGCCCATTATCAGTCGACTTGCCCCAATAGCCCACAAAAACGAGGGTATCGGTAGGATTAGGTGCGCTGGGATTAAAAAGAAGATAAATCCAAGAGCAATACAAATTGTGGTTATTGTCATAGGCGAAAAGGATATCGCCTCCACCTGCAGCTATAAATCCGGGAAAATCATTGGCTATTTCTGAGGAAGGATCGAATTGCGAAAGCCGCCAGGTATTACCTTGATCTTCGGAGTGGTAAATGCGGAAACTTAAACTTGTCCCCAATTCCATATAACCCACTACCAGGTGGGTAGAATCATTCGGATCCATCGCAATGTGAGCTTCCCCTTCATCTTGTTGAGAAGAAATCGATCCGGAAAGAGACTGATCAAGACTTTGAGCTTGGCTATTAAAATTTAGGAGGGCCGAAACGAAGGCCAGGGTGCATAGTACTTTCTTCATTTTTTAGAGCTGTTTACTGAGTCAATTTGCGCTTTAACCGCTGGAAGTAATTTTTCATCCAGGGCATGTTCAATTCCTTTTTTGATGGCAGCACTATCGGCTGCCGTTAATACCACAGTATCCGAGGGAGCCTGAGATTCTACTTCAGTACTGCCACTTAATTTAGAGTTTGTACAGCTGGCGATTAGGAGTAGGATTGCCAGCGAGAGAAATAGTTTTTTCATCTATTCAAAATGCAGGTGCTATTGTATAGACGGGGAAAAGTGGGCAAAAGGTTGCCTGGGGGCTGTATTTTTAGGAATTTAAATCTTGCGCGAATTGCAAATTCAGGCCCATATCTTTTTAAAAGAAGACTGCATTTCGACTCCTTTATTCGACGCATAGAATCTCCCTTAGTCTGATATCATTAGATGAAGAGCCGATCATTATTCTAAAATCACCTGGCTCCACTACTGGAACCATTTCTTGATTCAATAAGGTGAGCATAGCGGGAGTGATTTCGAATTGCACCGTTTTAGTTTCGCCTTTTTTGAGGTGAATTCGCTGAAAAGCTTTTAACTCTATAACCGGCCTGGCCACGGAGGCGTATTCATCTTTAATGTACAATTGAACAACTTCATCACCGTCATACTCCCCAGTATTCGAGAGACGGAATTTTAAGTGCAGGCTATCAGTTGACCTTATTGAGCTTTTATCGAGCTGCAAATCACTGTATTCGAATTGGGTATAACTCAAACCAAAGCCAAATGGAAACAAGGGCTTTCCCGATAAATTACTATAATCATCGCCCCTTCCAGTGGGTTTGTGATTATAATATAAAGGCAATTGAGATTCGTGGATGGGAAATGTAATTGGCAATCTTCCCGCTGGATTATAATCTCCAAAAAGTGCATCTGCTATAGCATTACCCCCTTCATCTCCAGAATACCAGGCATCAATAATTGCGGGCACTTCATCTACCCAATTTTGCATCGTTATGGCGCTGCCCCCCGTTAATACAACTACGGTAGGTGTTCCGGTTTCGGCAATTGCTTTGATCATTTTTTCTTGATGACCCGGCAGAGATAAAAAAGCTCGATCTTTAAATTCACCTTCCTCAATCCCCACACATACTATGGCTACATCCGATTTCTTGGCTAGGGAAACAGCATCGGCCAGCTTGGTTTGCCAGTTATTTGGAATATTAGCATTCCAAATAAGCTTAAACCAAACATTACCTCTTGTTTCGAAAAACTCTACTTTGATATCATAAGTCTGGTCCTTTTCAAATTGATACGGTTTTGTGATTTGTTGAACTGTTTGTTTCCTCCAATTGTCAATGAATAGTTCACCGTTTATGTATAAGCGATACCCATCATCTCCTTTAATGCCAATATCTATTTTCCCCGACATCGGCGCTTTCAATTTACCTTGCCATCGAGCTGAGAAGAAATCATAATTAATCCTTTCAGGATCAGGCGAAAAGAGCGTCCACCTAAAATCAATCTTGGGATCAATTCTCGATAGGGCAGGTTCACCTTCAAGCTTAATATTGTTAAAGTAATCGGCCTGAAGACCTAAGCTCTTCTTTCCATCCAGGACATGAAAAAACTGGTCTTCGGGAATTGCCACAAAATCCTCTGTTACTCTTTCCACACCTTTCAGATAATCTACTTTTAAGGTGTCACCTACTTTGTTTTTTATCCCTTCCAAAATGCTAACCGGATTATTCCCCGGACCAGAGTAACCGCCTAATCGTGCTTCAGCTGCATCAGGTCCAATTACCGCAATCGATTTGAGTGTTTTTTTAAGAGGAAGTACCGCTGCTTCATTCTTAAGTAATACCAGGGATTCCAAGGCGGCTAATTTTGCCAGTCCCTTGTTTTTGGTGGTGGAATTTTCATTCTCCAAATCATCCACATTCACATAGGGGTCCTCGAATAAGCCCAACTTAAACTTGGCGTACAGCACCCTTTTAACAGCTTCGTTTATGGCCTTTTCATCTATTATCCCTTTTTCAAAAGCTTCATAGAATAAAGGATAGTGATTATAGGATGTTTGGAAGATCACATCCAAACCACCTTCTATTGCCTGTTTGGTAGCATCTGCATAATCTTTCGCCGTAAAGTGAAGTACATTAGCACCGCCCACAGCACCGGCATCCGAAATAACAAAGCCCTCAAAGCCCCACTCTTCTTTCAGCTTTCCCCTCAGTAAAGGCGAATTAGCTGTTGCTTGCAGGCCATCAACAGAATTATAAGCGGTCATGATCGACCAGGCTTTAGCTTCCTTTACACTGGCTTTAAATGCAGGGTAGTAGACCTCTTCCAGGATGCGATCATTATAATGAATGGGGTATGAATCCCGACCACCATCTCCCACATTCGCCACGAAGTGCTTGGGGGTAGTAATAATCTTGCGCTCTTCAAAAGCCTTGATGTACGAAACTGCCATTCGTGAGCTTAGGTAAGGGTCTTCCCCATAAGTTTCTTCTACACGGCCCCAGCGCACATCGCGAGCAATGTTAATCACCGGGGATAAGTTCTGTTGAATTCCCCTGGCTTTTAATTCAGTAGCAATAGCTGCAGCTACTGTATCCATCAGTTTGGTATTGAATGATGCCGCTAATCCAATTGCTTGCGGAAAAGCCGTTGCCCCTTCTCGAATTAAACCATGTAGGGCTTCATCAAAAGGAATAATTGGAATACCCAGACGTGTTTCCTCCAGAAAATACTTCTGCATTTCATTAATCCGCATGGCGGTTTCTTTAGCTTGCCCACCACTGGAGTATTCTAAAATTTGCTCTACTTCATTACCGGTAGAGCTTTTGGTAGCAACTTGAATTCCAAAGATTCCGTGTTTGTACTTTTCCTTCGCTTCAGATATGTCACCGGGAATCATAAACAGCTGCCAGAACTTCTCTTCCACTGTCATTCTTCCCAACAAATCATCTACCCTTGCTTCAATTGAAGCATTGGAATCTTTATAAACGGGGACATCCTTGCTTTCGCAGGAAGTTATTAGCGCTAGGGCTACCACCGAAATAACTGGAATAAGGCGAGCGGTAATCTTTATCAAGCTACTTTAATTTTGAAACCTTTAAAGTCCATACATATTGACAAGGAGGATTATTGCGAAGTTCCTCAGGAATGTTCACCGTAAAACCTTGGGCATTTGCGGTCCAATCTAATTTTTGATCATATCCCAAAAGCGTCACAGTGGCTCCTTCGATGGGTTGATGAGCATTTATCGAAATATTAGCAGGCATAAGGGTTTCATCCTCTTGCGCCATATAAAAGAAATAGGTATTTCCATTTTCCTGCTGGGTCATGCAGATATTGTTTTCCTTAAAAGGTGCTAGAGTTGTGCTATGGTAAATTCCTTCGCTATTTACAGCCATCCAATTTTCATAGTCTTTCAATAGACGATATGCGCCTTCTTGCCATTCACCCTCTGGCGTAGGAGCGATGTTTAATAATAAGTTCCCTCCTTTTGCCACGATATCTACGAGCATTTGTATTCCTTCATAACCCGACATATAAACCGCATCGTGCGTATATGCCCATCCTCCACCGGAAATAATGCAAGATTCCCAGGGATAGGGCAATTCTTTTTCGGGCACCCTATTTTCGGGCGTTAAGTAATTCTGATTCTTACCGTGTACCGCTCGGTCCACGACTATTAGCCCGGGTTGTTTTTCGCGAAGTTTGGCCACAAGTTCATCCATTCTAATGTCTTGAGACACCATTCTGTGCTTTATAAAGCCATTAGCCGCCTTGTTTTCCGCGAATTTCTCTGCATAGTTTTCATCCAGATTTTGTTGGTCCCTCTTTTTCACCCAGCCCCCATCTAACCAAACAATATCAATATCTCCATAATCTGTTGTCAACTCCAAAAGCTGATTGTGAGTAAATTGAACAAAGGTTTCCCACTTTTCCGGATACAAAGCCGGATCGTAATTGACATTCCGATCAAAGGCTGGCCAATACGGATCCCAATAGCTATCATGATGCCAATCGGGTTTAGAGAAGTAAGCACCCACCCACATATTTTTTGCTCTAAAGGCATCAAACAATTCCTCGGTAATATTTGCCCTTGGATTTGAGCTAAAAGCACATTCTGGATCTGTGATCTTATAATCCGTGTATTTAGAATCGAACATGGAAAATCCATCATGATGCTTCGTGGTAAAGATCATATAGCGCATTCCGGCACTCTTAGCTGCCTGCGCCCAATTTCGCGGATCAAATTTGACGGGATTAAAGGTCTTTTTTAAGTCTTCATATGCCTGGACATATTCATAATAATTGTTGGGATTAGGTCCTTCTTTACGCTCACACCAACCATAATCTTCAGGACATATCGACCAGGACTCTACAATGCTCCATTGGCTATAGGGCCCCCAATGCATAAGCAATCCAAATTTGAGTTCTTGCCATTGCTCTAATTTATGTAAGACTAAGGAGTCCGTTTCTGGTACATAGCGTTCATCTTCCAGAATGGCTTGTGAAAAGGAATAGCCAGAGACAATAAGTAATAACAATAGTATTCTTCCTTTCATGCAAAATATTTAAAACCATTCCTTTCTGGACTCATGCTCGGTTCCACTTTGACCTGAACAGGTCAATAATTGAATACCGTGATACAATTTTTAATCGTCTAAATAGGAACAGAAATAGTCGAGATTAGATGCGAATGTAACTCTATATTCAATTTTAGCTACTTAGCCAATCCACTAAGCAAGAAGAAACCGGACCTGTATCTTTCTTTACAGATTGATCAAACCTAAGGGGAATTTGCAATTCACCTATTCAAAAAAATACAGGCATAAAAAAAAGTCCGAACACAATGTCCGGACTTTTCTCCTTGTTGCCCCACGAGGACTCGAACCTCGACTGACTGGACCAAAACCAGCTGTCCTGCCAATTAGACGATGGGGCATCGTTTATTTTGGGAGGGCAAAAGTAAGATGTGTATTTGAATCGCGCAAATAAAAATTCATGTTAAATCATCTTCTTTAATTTTTCTGCTTCCTTCTTTAACAAGATATTGACACCGCCCAACTTGCTTATTTTCATAAATTCGCCCGCAGCAACAAATTCAAGAGGATGCTTTCCAATTACAAGAAACTGAACAACTTGTTGGGATGGCTGGTTTTCGCCATCGCAACAGTAACCTACTTTATCACTATCGAGCCAACCGTAAGCTTCTGGGACTGCGGTGAGTACATTGCTACTTCGGTAAAACTCCAGGTGGGTCACCCTCCCGGTGCACCTCTCTTCCAGCTAATGGGGAACTTCGCTTCTCAATTCGCTTTTGGAGATGTAACCGAGCAAGCCAAAATGGTAAACTTGCTATCAGCAGCCGCCAGCTCCTTTACGGTATTGTTCCTCTTCTGGACCATTACCGCGCTCGGACGTAAATTCTTACTCAAATTTGGTGAGCTTACTGATGGCCGTATCGTAGCCCTTATGGGTGGTGCCATTGTTGGAGCCTTGGCTTATACCTTTAGCGATAGTGCTTGGTTCTCGGCCGTAGAAGGTGAGGTATATGCCATGTCATCCCTCTTTACTGCCATCGCCTTTTGGGCTATCTTAAAATGGGAAAATGAAATCGACCATAGCAGTCGTGCCCACCGTTGGCTCATTTTCATCGCCTATATGATTGGTCTTTCAATCGGGGTTCACATCCTGGTATTCCTAACCATTCCTGCGATTGTAATGGTGTACTTCTACAAGACCGACACCAAAATCAACAATACCAAATTCATCCTCTATAATGTAATTGGTATCCTCATCCTTGGAATCATCTTTGCCGCCATTATTCCTTTCGTGCTTTGGACTTTTGGCAAACTGGAAATCTTTATGGTGAACAGTCTGGGCATGCCTTTTAATAGTGGAACCATTTTCACCCTTATTCTTATTGGTGGTGGTGCCGCCTACGGCTTACGCTATACCCGTAAAAAAGATTCCCCTATCTGGAACACCTTAATTCTTTCGGTTCTTTTCATTATTCTCGGTTACTCAACTTTCGTAACTCTGGCGGTGCGCTCTAATGCCAATACCCCGATTGATGAGAATAATCCTGAAGATGCGATGTCGCTTTTGGCCTATTACAAACGTGAGCAATATGGCGACTTCCCTGTATTTTACGGTCAGTCTTTTAATGCTCCGGTAGTAGACTTTAAAGATGGAAATCCGGTATACCGTCGCGATGACGAAAAAGGGGAATACGTAATCAGCGACGATCGCAAAGCATCAGAACGGGTTTTTGACCCTGAATATGTTGGACTCTTCCCTCGGATGTGGAACGATGATCCGGCTTCGGTCCCCAACTATAAAAAGTATGCGGGAATCACCAATGATAAAGAACCGATACCCCTCAGTAAAAACATTAAGTGGTTCTTCAATTATCAGGTAGGCCACATGTGGTGGCGCTATTTTATGTGGAACTTCGCCGGAAGGCAAAACGATGAGCAACATCGTTTTGAACATACCAAAGGAAACTGGATTTCGGGAATCAAACCCCTGGATGAAATTCGCTTAGGGCCACAAAGCAATTTGCCTTATCACGCCAAGAATAACCCGGCACGCAATGTTTACTTTATGCTCCCCTTAATTTTGGGATTAGTAGGTGCCGTGGTCCACTATCAAAAAGCGGGTAAAGATGCTTGGGTAGTCACCCTATTCTTCCTCTTAACCGGATTGGCCATTGCCGTATATCTTAACCATAAACCTTTTGAACCGCGGGAACGTGATTACGCCTATGTGGGCTCCTTCTATGCCTTCTCCATTTGGATTGGCTTGGGTGTTATGGCCGTTTATGAATTGCTAAAAAAGCAAAGCACTGGGGTCGCCGCTGCGGTAAGTGTGGTGTGCTTGGTAGCAGTGCCTGGTTTAATGGCCGCTCAAAACTGGGATGACCACGATCGAAGCAATCGCTATGTAGCACGTGATATTGCCTTTGCCTACCTCGATTCCTGCAAGCCCAACAGTATCCTCTTTACCAATGGAGATAATGACACCTTCCCACTTTGGTATGCTCAGGAAATTGAAGGCTATCGTACGGATGTGCGCATCATCAACCTTTCTCTGTTGAACACCGATTGGTATATCGATCAGGCTAAACGTGCGGTTTACGACGCAGATCCCGTA